>DASWOB010000071.1:0-99650 GCA_036398925.1 Thermoanaerobaculia bacterium | reverse complement strand
CGTTTCCGCTCACGTGCAATTGCCTGCGAGCGTCTTCACGCGGCAATCGGAGCTGTCCGCGAAGGAAACCCCTCGATCGAAAAAATCGAGCCTCATATCGAATCGTAGCGCGTCGAAATTTTCCGGCGCGCAGACTCCTAGCGCGAGCGCTACATCCACCTATTGCGCGAATAGGCCGACCTAGCGCGAGCGCTACATCCACCTAGTGCGCGAGTAGGCCGACCTAGCGCGAGCGCTGCATCCACCGATTGCGTGAATCGGCCGACCTAGCGCGAGCGCTACATCCACCTAGTGCGCGAATAGGTCGACCCAGCGCGAGCGCTGCATCCACCTGCTGCCCGCGCCAGGTCGACCATTGCTCGGACCACATCGATCTGGTCGTCGCGCCACACCCAGCTGGTCGCCGGCGACTCCCACCTGGTCGGACCACAACCTCGGCCCCCTCGCCGGCAGCGCCCACCTTGTGACGGCACAGCTCGCGCCCTGTGGCACGACAGGCGCCGAGCCGAGCTCCTTGCCGCGCGCTTCGTTTGCATGTAAAAAGCGCGTCGCGAAGTTTCAGGAGCTGAGAATCCAATGGCACATGACGTCGTAATGCCCCAGATGGGCGAATCGATCGCCGAAGGTACGGTCTCGAAGTGGCTGAAGAAGGTCGGCGATCAAGTCGATCGCGACGAGCCGCTGCTCGAGATCTCCACCGACAAGGTCGACGCCGAAATCCCTTCCCCTGCCGCCGGCACGCTCGTCGAGATCGTCGTGCAGGAAGGGCAGACCGTGGCCGTGAATGCGGTGGTGGCGCGCATCGCCGCTGAAGGCGAAGCGGCCGCTCCCAGCCAACCGACGGACCAACCGGCTGCCGAACCGGCCGCGGCCCCCGCTGCCGCCGATCCGGAGCAGCAGGCAGCCAACGAAGCGACCACCGAGGAGATGCAGCAGGAAGCGCCCGCCGTCACCGCCCCGCAGGCGCAGCCGGTCGGAGCGACCGACGCCGAAACCACCGGTGCTCCCGAGCCGGCTGGTGGCGATGAGCCGAGCGGTGGCGACGAGAACGTCACCTCGCTCGATGAGCGCCGCCGCACCAAGTCCTCCCCGCTGGTCCGCAAGATCGCCGCGGAGAACAACGTCGACATCTCCCAGATCGAAGGCACCGGCGTCTCCGGCCGGGTGACCAAGACCGACATCCTCGACTTTCTGCAGAACCCGAAGCCGGCCGCTGCGGCGTCGTCGGCTCCTGCACCCGCTGCCGCTCCCGCCGCGAAGCCGGCCGCCGCTCCGCAGCCCGCTCCTCAGGCGTACTCCGCGCCGCAGCCGCCGCGCCAGCAGTTCGCCGCCGGCGAGGCGACCAGGCTCGAGCCGCTCTCGGTGATGCGCAAGAAGATCGCCCAGCACATGGTCCAGTCGAAGCAGACCTCGGCCCACGTGCACACCGTCTTCGAGATCGACTTCACCAACGTCGAGAGGCTCCGCAAACAGCACAAGGACGCCTACGCCGAGCGCGGCGTAAAGCTGACCTACATGCCGTTCATCGTGCAGGCGGTCATCGCCGGTCTGCGCGAGTTCCCGATCCTCAATGCCTCGATGGACGAGACCAACACCGTCTATCACCGCGACATCAACATCGGCATCGCCGTGGCCCTCGACTGGGGCCTGATCGTCCCGGTGCTCAAGCGCGCCGACGAGCTGAACATCCTCGGCGCCTCCCGCGCGATCAACGACCTCGGCGACCGCGCCCGGACCAAGAAGCTCTCCCCCGATGAAGTGCAGGGCGGAACCTTCACCATCACCAACCCCGGCATCTACGGCGGCCTCTTCGGCCTGCCGATCATCAACCAGCCGCAGGTGGCCATCCTCGGCGTCGGCGGCATCAAGAAACGCCCCGTGGTCGTGGAGACGAAAGAAGGCGACTTCATCGCCATCCGCTCCATGTGCTACTTCTCCCTCGGCTTCGACCACCGCCTCATCGACGGCGCAATCGCCGACCAGTTCATGGCCCGCATCAAACAGATCATCGAAGCCGGCCAGTTCACGATGTAGTTTGCCTTTGACTTTCGGGGAGCGGGCGACGCCCGCGTGCGGCGCGACTACGGGGTCTGACCTGTTGGCCGTTTGGCTGTTGAGCGATTGAGCTGTTGAGCGAGGAAGTATGTTGTGCTTCAAAACACTCCTCGCTCAACAGCTCAATCGCTCAACAGCTCAATCGCTCAACAGCCCCAGTGTCATCCCCTCCCGCTACCGCCGGGCGTCTCGCCGGTGGCAACCTCGAGCGGCACCACACTCTTCAGCGCCGGGCAGACACCCGCTGCCGAGGACACGTGGGATGAATTCGACGCCTGCCGCTCGTTTCACCATGCGGTGATCCGCCCCATCCTTCTTACGCTCGCGCTCGCGTTTCCGCTCGCCGCGCAGTACGTGCCGCCGGTGCCGATCGGCATCAAGGGGGATGGTGTGGCGCGGAAGCCCCGGCCGATTCCGTTTCCGGCGGAGGATGAGAGCTGGATCCGGGTGCGCTCGACGTACTTTGACATCATCAGCAGCGCGAGCGAGTCGCGGACGCGGGCGATCGCGGAGGATCTGGAGAAGCTGACCGCGGCGCTGACGCAGACCAGCTCGCGCTTCCGGCGCTCGCCGGTGCCGACGAAGGTTTTTGTGTTCGAACGGCGGAAGGAGAGTCAGCCGTACTTCGACCTGCTGATCGGCCGGGAGAAGACGCCGGTGACCGGGCTCTTCATCCGCTACGACGGCGGCGGAACGATGATCATCGACAGCGAGCGCCGCTGGAAAGGCGACCGCACGCCGCTGCACGAGCTCGTCCACGACCTGCTCCGGCAGGCCGACGTCGTGCCGCCGCTCTGGATCGAAGAGGGACTGGCGGAGTACTTCAGCAATACCGTCATCCTGCAGGACGAAGTGCGCACCGGTACGCGCATCCCCGAGCACGCGAAGGTGATGCGCGGCCGGATGGTCATTCCGCTCGACGAGATGCTGAACATGCGCATCGAGAACGAGGGGGCGACCACACCCTACTTTTACGCGCAGAGCTGGGCCGCGGTGCACTGGCTGATGGGGGTCGACCGCGACAAGTTCTACGACTTTCTGCGCGATCTCGAACAGGGCACCAGCGTCGAGCACGCGCTGCAGACGCACTACCGCCGCACGCTGAAGGACCTCGACCACGCCATCAAGAATGCCGGCGGCGATGAGCTGATCCGGATCAAGGTGCCGAAGGTGGAGCTGAAGTCGGAAGCGGTCACGCTCTCGCGCGCCGACATCCTCTTCGAGCTGGGCCGCTTTCTCTCGCACATCGCCGGCGCGGAGACGGAGCGCGATCGCCACTATCGCGGCGCGCTCGCCGCCAATCCACGGCACGCACGCGCGCTGGCGGCCACGGGCGACTTCGAAGGGGCGGCCGCCGCCGATCCGACCAATGCCGAGGTGCTCCTCGATTACGCGGAGACGCTGATGACCACGGCCGTCGGACCGTTCGCGTCGGTGTTCGAGCCGGAAGACGAAGACACGCCGAAGTTCCGCAAGGCCCGCGGGCTGCTGGAACGCGCCCTCACGCTGCCGAACGTGGAAGAAGGGCGCGCGCGCGGTCTGCTCGGCGTGACGTACACCGTCGAGAATGACTTTTCCCCCGGCATCGCGCCGCTCGAGCGTGCGCACGAACTGCTCCCGGCGCGCGTCGATTTTGCGCTGCATCTCTATGTGATGCTGCTGCGCACGGGGCAGCGCGCGAAAGCGGACGCGCTGTACGAGCGCGCCTTCGCCCGTGCCCGCGACAAGCAGGTGGTCTTCGCCGCGAAGAACGCCCTCTTGCAGGTCGAGGCGCAACGTGCGAACGACCTGGCCCGCACCGGCAAGTACGCCGAGGCGGCCAGGGTGGTGCGGGAGCTGGCGGCGCAGACGCCGGACGCGTTCTCCAGGCGCGAGCTGGAGCGCCAGGCCACCGAGCTCGAGACGGTCAACAACGTCAACGAGCACATCAAGCAGTACAACCAGGCGGTGGCGCTGTCGAACACCGGCAAGAGCCGCGAGGCCATCAAGGTCCTCGACGCGTTGCTGGCCGTGGCGACCGATCATCTGGTCATTCGCGACGCGAAGAAGTTGCGGAGCGAGCTGGTGAAGCGAAAGTAGCGCGAGGGAGGGAATCGAGCCCTCCCCTCCTGTGATATACGCCTTTGCGAATGCGGACCTGCTCTCTCCATCAGCTGCACGTCGTCACCTACGAGAACGGGATGAAGCTGCAGCAGAAGCTCGTCGAGATGCGGCAGCGCGAGGAGCTGGACGATCAGCTGCTCCTGCTCGAGCATCCGCCGGTCATCACCCTCGGCCGCGGCGGTGACACCGCCAACCTGCTGGCGTCGCCGGAGAGGCTCGCGGCGGAGCGCGTCCGCTTCTTCGAAACGACCCGCGGCGGCGACATCACCTATCACGGTCCTGGCCAGGTGGTCGGCTATCCGATCGTGCACCTCGGCGAGGGGCGTCGCGACGTCCGCAAGTACGTGACCAACCTCGAAGAGGTGCTGATCCGCACCGTGGCGCACTACGGCATCAACGCGGAGCGCGTCGACGGCAAGCGCGGGATCTGGGTCGGCAACGACAAGATCGCGGCCATCGGGGTGCGCATCGCCAGGTGGGTGACCTCGCACGGCTGGGCGCTCAACGTGAACACGAACCTCGAGCACTTTCGCCTGATCACCCCCTGCGGCCTGCAAGGCACCGGCGTGACCTCGATCGCCCGCGAGCTGGGACGGCCGGTCGACATGACCGAGGTGCGCGAGCTGCTGGCGAAGCACTTCGCCGAGATCTTCGAGCGCGAGCTCGTCCCGCGCGCGGAGACGATCCGTCTCGTCAAAGTGGTCGTACACGACGGCGAGCGGGTGCTGCTGCTGCACCGCAAGCCGGAGCGCGGCAACTTCTGGCAACCGATCACCGGCTCGATCGAGACCGGCGAGACGCCGCTCGAGACCGCGCGCCGCGAGATCATCGAGGAAACCAGCCAGACCGCGGAGCCGGACGACCTCGGCATGACGCAGTCGTTCCTCATCGAATCGCAGTACCTCGAGGCGCGCTACCCCGCGCCGATCATCGCCAGCGAGGTGCTGTTCGCCGCGCGCATCGCCTCCACCGCGCCGGTGAAGCTCGACCCGCTCGAGCACGACACGTACGGCTGGTTCACCTTCGCCGAGGCGTATGAACGGATCCGCTGGACCGACGATCGCGAGGCGCTGGAGCGGCTGCAACTGCTGCTGGCGACGCCGCAGCCGCTCACACGATCGGCCTGAGCAAGTCCGCATGGCAGTCGGGGGGCGGGAATGCACTCCCGCACCTCCGCGCTATAGGATGCGCGCTGACGTATATGACTCCGATCAACAAACGCGCAGGTGTCCGCCCCGAGTGGCTCAAGATCCGGGTCCCGGGCGATCTGCAGAACCTCCCCGTCTCGCAGCTGATCCGCGACCAGCGGCTGAACACCGTCTGTCAGGAAGCGCGCTGCCCGAACATCTTCGAGTGCTGGAATGCCGGCACCGCGACGTTCATGGTCCTCGGCGAGATCTGCACCCGCCGCTGTACGTTCTGCGCGGTCGGCCGCGGCAATCCACTGGTCGCCGACAACGACGAGCCGCGCCGCGTGGCCGAAGCGGTGGCGACGATGGGCGTCAAGCACGCCGTCATCACCATGGTCAATCGTGACGACATGCAGGACGGTGGAGCCGATCACGTCGCGCGCACGGTGACCTCGGTCCGCGAGCGCACGGGCGCGGCCGTGGAAGTGCTGGTCTCCGACTTTGACGGCAATCGCGAGGCGCTGCGGGTCGTGCTGGCCTCGCAGCCCGAGGTACTCGCGCACAACGTCGAGACCGTGCCGCGGCTCTACGCCCAGGTACGGCCGGTCGCGAAGTACCGGCAGTCGCTCGACGTGCTGCGCTGGGCGCATGAAGAGAGGACGCCGGGGATGCTCACCAAATCGTCGATCATGCTCGGCCTCGGCGAGAGCGACGACGAGATCCTCGAGGTGGCCCGCAACCTCCGCGAGGCGGGCGTCGACATTTTCACGATGGGGCAGTATCTCGCCCCGAGCGAGAAGAACCACCCGGTGCGCAAGTACTACACGCCCGGCGAGTTCGAGGCCCTCGGCAACGCCGCGCGGGCGCTCGGATTCCACCATGTCGAGTCGGCACCGCTCGTGCGCAGCTCGTACATGGCGCATCGCGCCGTCGGCAAGTAGAATCGCCATCCCTATGCCCCGCGTGACCTTCGCTGATGCCGAAACGACAGGCGAATTTCCCGCGGGGAAGACGCTCCTGGCCATCGCTCGCGAGCTCGGCGTTCGCGTCGGCAGCGTCTGCGGCGGCGACGGCGCGTGCGGGACTTGCAGGATCTCGGTCGTCGAGGGGTGGGAACAGCTCACGCCGCCGACGCCGGACGAAACGTACAAAGAGCTCGAGGCGCCGTACCGGCTGAGCTGTCAGGCCAGGCTGATCGGCGACGTCATCGTGAAAGTCGCAAAAGTCGAGTGAGGAAAGAATGACCGCAGCAGTCGAAGCACCTACCGTCGTCCCCGTGAGCGAGCAGCAGCTCGGTCTGCTCTATCAGTACACCGTCGAGGCCTACAAGACCTTCGAGAAGCTGGCCGAGAGCCTGCCGAACCCGATGACCGCGAACATGTTCAAGCAGTTCGCCATCGACGAGCGCGAGAACCGCGACCTGATCGAGATGAAGATCACCGCCGGTGGCTCGAAGGGCCGCGTCAAGGCGACCCTCGGCGCCGACCAGATCTTCCAGGAGATCCTCGAGGGCGAGCTCTCCTATCGCGAAGCGTCGGAGTTCCTGATCGCGCGCGAGAAGACGATGCAGAAGCGCCTGCGCGAGCTGATCGCCGGTGCGAACGCGGGCGACCGCAACTTCCTGATCTACGTCGAGACTGTCAAGCGCTCGCACATCGTCGAGCTCGAGCGCGAGCTGGAGCTGATCCGAGGCGACGCCGACTGGTGGAAGCGCGAAGATGCCCAGTCACTGATCGTCAACGGTCCGCGCCTGACCTGAGGCCGAGCCATGAACCTGTCACTCTCCCCCGAAGCCGCCGAGCATCTGCACCACGATCTCGACGGCCGCATCCTGCGCATCGCCTTCACCACCGGCTGCGGCGGCTCCGGCTATCGTCTGAGCTACGCCTCCGAGCCGATGGACGGCGACCGGATCGTGGAGGTCGATGCGGTGAAGGTGGCGCTCGACGACATGTCGGCGTCGCGGCTCGACGGCGCGGTGATCAACTACGACTCCGAAGAAGACGGCTACCTGCTCGATCACCCCGATGCGGTGACGGCCGTCTGGTGCGGATGAACGAAGCGAGCCGGCCTCGCCGCCGGCTCCCTTCACACATCATCCGCGGTAGCTCTCGGCAAACTCCATGGCGTGATAGGTGATGATCAGGTCGGCGCCGGCGCGCTTGATCGAGGTCAGGATCTCGTTCATCACACGCGGGCCGTCGATCCACCCGCGCTCCGCCGCCGCCTTGACCATCGCGTACTCGCCGCTGACGTTGTACGCCGCCACCGGAAGGCCGAACCGCGCCCTCGCCTGCGCGATGACGTCGAGGTAGCTCAGGGCCGGCTTGACCATGATCATGTCGGCCCCCTCGGCGACGTCGAGCTCCATCTCGCGAATCGCTTCCCGCACGTTGGCCGGATCCATCTGATAGGTGCGGCGATCGCCGAACTGCGGCGCCGACTCCGCCGCCTCGCGGAACGGCCCGTAGAAGCCCGACGCGAACTTTGCCGAATACGCCATGATCCCCACTTCCGTCAGTGCCCGGTCATCGAGCGCGCGGCGGATCGCGCCGATGCGACCGTCCATCATGTCGGACGGCGCGACGAAGTCGGCTCCCGCCGCGGCGAAGGAGATGGCCTGCTTCATGAGCAGCGGCAGGGTCTGATCGTTGTCGACGTCCTTCGTGCCGTTGCGATCGACGATCACGCCGCAGTGGCCGTGATCGGTGTATTCGCAGAGACAGACGTCGGCCATGACCGTCATGTCGGGGACGTTGCGCTTGATGGCCTCGATGGCGCTCTGCACCGGTCCGGACGGATCCCACGACGACGATCCGATCGCATCCTTGTACTCCGGCAGCCCGAAGAGCAGCACCGCGCGCACGCCGAGGTCGTAGGCGCGCTTCGCCTCTTCGACCGATTCGCGTACGCGCAACTGGAAGACGCCCGGCATCGAGCCGATCTCGACGCGCGGACGCGCGTTCGGGACGAGGAAGAGTGGATAGATCAGGTCTTCCGGCGCGACGATGGTCTCGCGCACCAGGGCGCGGATGCCCTCGGTCCGGCGGAGACGCCGCGGCCGCCGCGTCAGGTTGGCGTGGGCGGTATTGGTGAGGAGGGCGGCATCAGTCGTGGAGCTCCGCGTCTTCGTTGTCATCGATCTCTCCGGAAAAGTAGTAGTTGCGAGCGCACTCGCTCGAACAGAAGCGGCGGCCATGAGCGCCGCGATGCGCGCAGTCGGGGCAAAACGCCTTCCGGCAGATGCTGCACGTCTCCAGCCGCGACATCTCCTCGGAGTCGCCACAACCGACGCAAACCCGCTGTTCTTCGCTCATCCGGCCTCGAAATATCCTGCCTGCTTCCGTGTTGGAGTGTAGCCCGGACCGCACCGAAGGTGGTGCGGGTCATCCTTGACGGTCGGGACGTTGACCCCTACAATCCGGCCCCCACCTCGGCGGTGTAGCTCAGATGGTTAGAGCGGGCGTCTCATAAGCGCTAGGTCACTGGTTCGACTCCAGTCACCGCCACCACACTCCTCACTTGCGCGGGCGCTTCGCCGCAGCGCGGCTACGAACCTTACGCCGGTCGGACGGCTGCTGTGCAGATGACAGGCACATCGAAGCCCGCGACTCGAGACGTTTCGTTGACGGATGCCATCAGCTGGAACTGTAGCTCACACCACGCACTCAGTCCTTCTGCATGGTGTCCGGATACACCACGAAATTGCCCGCCGAATAGACGATGTCGCAATCCGGATCATCGGTCACCACGTCCGGATACTCCGTCTCGAACACGCCGTCGCGTCCCGACGAACGGATCGCGTAGGTGTCGCCCTGCGCGTCGATGGCGAACTGCAGCGGCTTGCCCCAGCCGTCGAGGCTCGGGAGCTCTTTGGCGTACGTCGGACGGAGGATGCCCTGCAGGCTGGCGTACGGCACGTTCGTGGTCGGATAGGTGAAGCCGGAGACGGCGTAGCTGCGCGCTTCGATGGCGCGCTGTTCCCACGCCAGGGCGATGACGCGTATGTCGGCCATGGTCCGCTTCTGACGGGTGCGGGTGATGGCGCTCATGTAGTTGTAGATCCCGGCAATGGCCAGGATGCCGATGATGGCGATCACGACCAGAATCTCGACGAGAGTGAATCCGCGCGACGACTTGTCTCGATGCATGCCCCCGCAGCGTAAGCTTGCGCGCACGATGCTGCGCGAGGCGGTACGTCACTTTTTCGTGAAACATGGACTCGCTGCCTGCCGCGTGACGGTGGCGGTTTCGGGCGGCGCCGACTCGACCGCGCTGCTGCTCGCGCTCGCGCAGGAGGGACTCGAGGTCACCGCGGCGCATGTGAATCATCACCTCCGCGGCAGCGACTCCGATGAGGACGAACGGTTCGTGCGTGCGCTCTGCGAGCGGCTCGGCATCGCGCTGGACGTGGCGGACGGTACGCTCGACCCGGCGGCGGTCCGCGCGCGCGGCGTCGAAGCAGCAGCGCGCGAGGTGCGCTACGCGAAGCTGCTGGCGATGCGCGACGCGGCGGGCGCGCACTATCTCGCCACCGCGCACCAGAAGAACGATCAGGCCGAGACAGTGCTGATGCGCCTTCTGACCGGCAGCGGAATCGAGGCGCTGCAGGGCATCCGTCCCGTGCGCGACGACCGGATCATCCGTCCGCTGCTCGACGTCACGCGCACCGAGGTCGACGCGTTCCTGATCGCCGAAGGGATCACGCCGCGCCACGATCGCTCGAACGACGATCCCCGCTTCCTCCGCAATCGCGTCCGTCTGCTCGTGCGTGAGCTCGGCGCGACCGAGCACCTGGCCAGCGTCCTGGCCAACATCAGCGACCAGGCGCGCGCGCAGTGGCAGATTCTCGAGCGGGCCATTGATGAGGCGGAGCGTCTCTGCATCGTCACCGCCGACGCCATCCGCTTCGCCAGCGTCCCCGAGCCGTGGCTCGCGCAGGCGCTCCTCCATCGCCACATCCGCCGGCTCGATCCCGACGCCCGCGACGTCGGCGCGAAGGATCTGGAGCGGCTTGCCCGGCAACTGCGGGAGGTCACGCGCGTCAGCGTGACGAAGCACCTGGAACTGGTCGGCGACACGCTGCAGCGCCTCCCGGAAGTCGCGAAGCCGTTCGAGGTCCCGCTCACACCTGACGAGCCGGCACGACTCGATGACTTGACGGTGCACGTCGGCAGCAGGCCAGGCGCCCAGCGGATCCAGCTGCCGGACGGCGCTGAGCCGCGCTTCGTCGTCCGCAGCCGGCGTCCGGGCGATCGCTTTCAGCCCCTCGGCATGCGCAACTCGAAAAAGCTGAAAGACTTCCTGATTGATCGTAAAATCGCCGCCGGCGCTCGGGACCGCCTGCCGCTCCTGGTCTGGAACGGCGAGATCGTCTGGGTCGCGGGCGTCGAAGTCTCGGAGCGCTTCAAGGTCACGGACCCGCCGGGGGGCTCGATCTACCAGGTGTGGTTGGAGGAATCGGCTGGAACATCAGGTGGAGCACGCGCAGGAGATCACTCCCCTCTTCACGGCCGAGGAGATCGCGAGCCGCGTCCGCGCGCTCGCCGGCGAGATCCGGACTGACGCCGGTCCTGGCGAGATCTTCTATCTCGGCATCCTCAAAGGCTCCGCCCTCTTTCTGGCCGACCTCCTCCGTGCGACGCCCGGCGATGTCGGATATGGCTTCATCGACGTCATCCGGGACATGGCCGACAACACCACCGCCGACGCGCTGGAGATCGATTTCCTCAGCTTCACCGACATCCGCGGCCGGAACGTCTACGTCCTGAAAGACGTGGTCACGAGCGGCATCATCGAAACCTATCTCCTCGGCCAGCTGCGGATGCATCACCCCAGATCGCTGCGGCTGGTGGCGCTGCTGGACAAACGGGAAGCACGGACGACCGACCTGGAGACCGACTTCCGGGCCTTCGAAATCACCGACGGCGCGACCTACGCCGGTTACGGTCTGGAGAAGAGTGCCCGGTTCGGGAACCTGCCGTATATCGGCCGGACGACCGGCTAAGAATATCCCCCACTCGCCTTCCGTTCCGATCTCGCGATAGTGTACGCGTGGCACGGCGGAAGCATCACGCCGTTTGCCCGTGGTACATCGGGAGGCAAATCTTTGAATTCCACCGTGAAAACCGCACTCCTGTGGGTCGTGATCATCGTGTTGGTGTTCCTTCTCTGGAGCCTTTTCAACACGGCCAAGGGTGCGAGTGAGCAGATCACGTTCAGCACGTTCCTCGACCGTGTGAACACTGGACAGGTCGACAAGGTCACCGTACGCGGCGAAGAGATCCGCGGCGAAACCAAAACAGCCGCGCCGGGCGGCAAGCGCGAGTTCCACGTGAACGCGCCATCCAACTACCCCGCCATGTACGACCTTCTGATCAAGAAGGGCATCAACGTCGAGGTCGAGCCGCAGCGCGAAGCTCCGTTCATCACCGCGCTCATCACCTGGGCCCCGTTCCTCTTCCTGATCGGCCTCTGGATCTTCTTCATGCGCCAGATGCAGGCGGGCGGCAACAAGGCCCTTTCGTTCGGCAAGTCGAAGGCGAAGCTGCTGTCGGGCAACGCCAAGAAGGTCACGTTCAAAGACGTGGCCGGCGTCGACGAAGCCAAGGTCGAGCTCCACGAGATCATCGAGTTTCTCAAGGAGCCGCAGAAGTTCACCAAGCTCGGCGGCAAGATCCCGAAGGGCGTCCTCCTGATGGGCCCCCCAGGCACCGGCAAGACCCTCCTCGCGCGAGCGATCGCGGGTGAAGCCAATGTGCCGTTCTTCTCGATCTCCGGCTCCGACTTCGTCGAGATGTTCGTCGGCGTCGGCGCTTCACGCGTCCGCGACCTCTTCGAGCAGGGGAAGAAGAACGCCCCCTGCATCATCTTCATCGATGAGATCGACGCGGTCGGCCGTCATCGCGGCGCCGGCCTCGGCGGCGGTCACGACGAGCGCGAGCAGACCCTCAACCAGCTGCTCGTGGAGATGGACGGTTTCGAGTCGAACGACGGGGTCATCCTCATCGCCGGCACCAACCGTCCCGACGTTCTCGATCCCGCGCTGCTCCGACCGGGCCGCTTCGACCGCCGCGTGGTGGTCGACCTGCCGGACCTCAAGGGGCGCGAGGGCATCCTCCGCGTGCACACCCGCAACATCCCGCTGGCCGAAGACGTCGACGCGTCGGTGATCGCCCGCGGCACGCCCGGATTCTCCGGCGCCGATCTCGCCAACCTCGTCAACGAGGCGGCGCTCAACGCGGCGCGCTACGACAAGAAGAAAGTCCAGATGGTCGACTTCGAGTTCGCGAAGGACAAGGTCATCATGGGCGTCGAGCGGAAATCGATGGTCATGTCGGATCGCGAGAAGCGGAACACCGCCTATCACGAGTCGGGTCACACCATCGTCGCGGCGATGCTGCCGGCGGCCGATCCGCTCCACAAGGTGACGATCATCCCGCGCGGCCGGGCCCTCGGCCTCACGCAGCAGTTGCCGACCGAGGACAAGTACTCGTACTCGAAGCGCTACCTCGAGGCGCTGCTGGCGGTGTTCATGGGTGGCCGGATCGCGGAGGAGGTCTTCCTCAACGAGCTGACCACCGGCGCCGGCAACGACATCGAGCGCGCTACCGGTATGGCTCGCAAGATGGTCTGCGAGTGGGGCATGTCGGACCTCGGCCCGGTCACCTTCGGTAAGAAGGAGCAGGAGATCTTCCTCGGACGCGAGTTCGCGCAGCACGGCGACTTCTCCGAGGCGACCGCCGTCGAGATCGACCGCGAAGTGCGCCGGATCCTCGACAAGGCGTACAAGACCGCGCAGGACATCATCACCGGCAACAAGAACGCCCTCGACCGCATCGCGCGCAAGCTGCTCGAGCGCGAGACGCTCGAGGGGTGGGAAGTCAACGAGATCCTCAAAGAGGAGACCGGGACCGACTACATCAAGCTCAAGGAGTATTACCCCGAGCAGAGCGGCCCCGGCGAGGCGATGACCATCGCGCCCGGCAGCGGCCCGTCCACCGACGTGACCACGCCGGTGACCGCTCCGACTCCCGATCGAACTGCATAATCAACCGGCAACGGCGGGCAGGCGTCTCCTCGGAGCGCCTGCCCTTTTTTATGAACGAGCCGACCCGCGAAGAAGAGATCGAGCAGCAGCAGCCGGCGCCACTCCCTCGTCCGGGTTGCGAAGAGGAAGCAAAGCCGGTCGCTCCCCGCTGGCGTCCCGCGGCCGAGCCGACCTGCTGCGGCTCCGGCTGCAGCGACTGCCCCTTCTGATCCGTGTGCTGTGGGCGTCCACGCGAGCGATCACCGCCGCCGAATACCTTCTCGCGATCGCCGACCACCCGCAATCCGGCCTGACCCGCTGGCTGAATCGCGCCGACACCAGCGTCACCCCACGCTACGACACCGGCTGGTACAGCGGCGCCGGCATGGCGCTCTTCCTCATCGAACTGCACGAGACGCTGCAGGGCGTGGAGATGAAACCTCGGCTGATGCCGGCCAATCCGTAAGGGGCGTGGTAGCCCGTGTAGTGTGCGCTTCCAGCCCACCCCCCGTTCCCTCCAAACGAAGGTGGGCTGGAAGCTCACACCACACCGCCAGTCACGGCTTCCGGCGAGCGGCTACAACGCGGCCCAGCTCACGCCTGTCGGCACCCACCGCCAACAACGACCGCACGAGCAAATCGACACTCACGGTCGGATCTGCCGATTCCATCTTCGCAATCCGGGACTGACTGGATCCGACGCGTTCCGCCAGCTCAGCCTGGGTCCACTTCTTCTGTTCGCGAACCTCTTTCAGGTGACGCGCTAGCGCGAGCTTGATCTCGACGAACTCAGCCTCGCCGGGAGTGAGCTCGAGAAAGTCTTTCGCATCGCCCACGCGCCAACCGGCCGCCTCCAGGTTCTTACGTTTTTCAGCTTTCACGCTCAAGCTCCTTTTGCTGCGCGCTGATAAGCGCGGAGGCGCTTACGCGCCGTCTCGAGAATCTGCGGCGGAGTGGTGCGAGTCTTCTTTTGAAACACTTCGAGTATGACCACGGCATCCGGCTGAATCGCGTAGATGATCCTCCACGTCGTCGACCCATCACCAACGCGCAACTCGTGGCAACTGCCTCCTATAGCGGGCATCGGTCTCGAATCCGGCATACCAATCATCTCGCCCGTCTGCAGCCGCCGAAGAAGAAAGCCTGCTTCCACACGCGCGGCACGAGAGAAGGGCGGCGTCTTCACTTCGCCGTGCAGCCACACAAGCGGTTTCCCACTCGTCATCACCCGCTAACGTATGTCAGAGTCGACATATTCGCAAGTACTGTGCGGTGAGATGGTGAGATGGGGACAGAGCTTCAGATGTCCCTTGAGCGTGACCTGTTCACCCGTGTGTGTGGGCTTCCAGGCCATCCCTATCCCTGGAACTGGAGCTGGGCTGGAAGCCCCACCACACGGGCAAGCCACGTCTTTGACTCGACGCCACTCACCCCAGCATCTTCGACAGCTTCTTCGGTGCGATCGCGCGGTAGCTCTCCTCGATCCACCCCTTCAGCAGGTCGAGCGGGACGTCGCTGACCTTCGGGAAGCGCGCGGTGACCCAGCCGCTTTTGCCGAGGCCGTAGCCGGTCGGCGCGGCGAAGGGGAGGTCGAGGGCGAGGTCGCGGGAGCTGGGGAGCTTGACCGAGAGGCTCAGCTCCGCGGTGTCTTTCTCGCCGCCGAGGAAGACGAAGGTCTTGTTCTTCACTTTGATGGCCCGGTGGCCCCACGGATGCTCTTCCGTCGCCTCGGGGAAGCCCATCGCGTAGTCGCGCAGTTCGAGCTCGAGGGACTCCACGGTCTTCTTCGGCATACGGCGCATAATACTGGTGGAGGTCTGCAATGCCCACGCTCCTCGGTGCCGACACGCTCGTTCCGGTCACGCAAAAGATCGTCGATATGGTTCGCAAGCGGTACGACGGGGCCACGCCGCTCTTCTGGGGGCGGTACTTCAAGAAGCCCGACTTCGCCGAGGATTTTCAGCCGCGCACCGAGCGCGCGGTCTTCCGCGACAACAACATCCAGCTGCTGCCGATCGCGCGGCAGACCACCCGGGTGGCCGGTACTGCCACCGACGGCGCCGAAGATGCGGTCCTCAACGTCGATGCCTACGTGCAGTCGCTCGGCGACGACTATCTCGCCTCCATCGGCGGCGAGATGATCATGTTCCTCGATGTCGAGGGGACCAGCGCGAGGCACCCCAATCTCTCGCTCGATTACTGGATCGGCTGGTCGTCCGCGCTCGTCAACTACAGCCATCGGTCGAGCGGCCGCCGCTACACGATCGTGCCCGGTATCTACTGCCGGCAGAATCAGGCCACCACCTGGGAGGCGATCGCGCGGGCGGATCAGCTGGGTCATCCCTGCGCCGGCGCCTGGATCTTCCGGATGCGCACCGGCGCCTGCACCGCCCCGATCGGCAGCTGGGACGCCGCCTTCCTCACGCCGAAGGTCGCTCTCCCCTGCCCGATCATGATCTGGCAGTTCGCCATTGACTGTCTTTTCGAGGGTGGAGTCGACTTCAACATGCTCAATCCCGATGCCGCCGTGAACAACGCGTTACGGAATCGGCTGGTCGTCCCTTAGGCAACGGAATTTTCTGTGTCGATCCGGTGATCCTTTCGTCATGCGTCGAAGGTCCATCGTCGCCATCCTTCTGCTACTCGTTGTCCCGGCGCTTCCCGTTGCGGCAAAAACGGTGGATGCGGCCGAAGTCGTACGCTCCTTTCTCGCCCGATACGCCGCGGGTGACGTGGCCGGTCTGGCGGCGCTGATGACCGACCCGAAGAGCGTCGCGGCGTACGAGCGGCGCATGCAGAAGCGCTGTCGCGTCCTCGAGCGGCTCGACCTCACCGCCGTCTCCCCCACGGTTTACGAGACGACCGAGGTGTATACGACGTGGAGCTCCCTGCCGGGAGCGGCGCCGCGCATCGAAGAGGCGCATTCGCGCATCACCCTCGCGGGCGGCAAAATCAGCAAGTGGGAGTCGCGCGAGGCCGAATTGGCCGATCGCCTCATCGCCGCGAAAGACGCGGCGGAGCGGGCCGCGCTCTTTGCCGCGTCGCCGGAGCTGCAGACGACGGCGCTCGTCGATGCATTCGCCACCCGCGTCGGCCAGCTGGTCAATCAATCGAAATACGACATCGGCGAGAACTTCGCGGCGTGGTCGCTGCAGATCGCCGATCAGGTGGCCGACCCGTACTCGCGGGCGAGCGCCCTGTCGACGCTCGCCACCTGCGCGCGCATCCGGCGTCCCCGTGCGCTCGATCTCGCACTCACCTACAGCGACGAAGCGATGGCCTTCGCGGAGAAACTCCGCGATGCCGACATCTCCGCCCGCGTGCGGGTCCGGCATGCACGCGTGCTCGAGGACCGCAAGGAGTTCCCCGGCAGCGAGCTCCTCCAGCACGCGACCAATCAGGCGGAGGCGATCGAGGATACGTCCATCGTCGCGCAGGCGGCCACGCACATCGCCCGCTATCTCGATCAGCGCGGGCAGCATCGCCAGGCCTTCATCTACAGCGAGATGGCCAGCCGCTACGCCGGCATCAGCGGCGATCCGACCGCCATCGTCGGCGCGACCATGAATCTCGGCGCCGCGTACGCGTATACCGGCGACGTCGATCTGTCGCTGCGCTACTGGGCGCGCGCTGCCGACGAAGCGGCGGCCGCCGGCTACATGAACATGGTGGCGGCGTGCCTCGGCGTCAGCGCGTCGGTCATGAGCGAGCGCGAGCCGCGCGAAGCCCTCGCGCACATCAACGACTCGATCGCACGCATGGAGAAAGTTCCGGCCGCGCGACGCGCGCTCGTGGACATGCTCCGCCGGCGGTTCCTCATCAACGTCGAGCTGCAACAGTTCGACGCCGCCGAACGCGATCTCGACCGCTCCATCGAGATCGACGGCAACAACGATCCGGTCTACCTGGCCGACAATCGCCTGTTCCGGTCGCACCTCGCCCTCGGCCGCGGCCAGTACGAGGAGGCATTCCGGATCGCGGAAACGGCGATGCAGTCGACGTACAGAAACGACGGACCGCGTTACGTCCAGGCGCTCGCCCTGCGCTGCATGGGACGGAACGACGAATCGCTGGCGCGGTTCGAGGAGCTGGTGGCCACCGCCAATGCGGCGCAGAGCGCCATGAGCGATCCCGATCGCAAGGTGTTTTTCGGCGACCGCCGCTCCGACCTGCATCGCCATCTGCTGGACATCCTCGTCGAGCAGGGACAGAGCGGGCGGGCGCTCGAAGTCGCGGAGCAGATGAAAGCGCGCACGCTGCGCCGGGCCGTCTCGCACGGTGCGGGCGCGACGGCGTCGCTGACGGGCCACGACCTCACCCATGACCGCGTACTGAACAAGCGCGTCTCGGATCTGCAGAACGCCGTCGGAAAGATGCAGGGCGACGCGCTCGAAGCGGCGAAGGTGCAGCTGGCCGACGCGCGCGCCGATCTCGCCGACTTCCGGCAGCGCCTGTTCGTCCGCCGTCCCGAGCTGCGCGCCCAGCAGTCCGACAACAACCTGCTCGTCGAGGTGCCGGGCGTCCTCGATGACGTCACGGTCATCGAATACATCGTCCTCGATCACGCCACGTACGTCTTCATCCTCGAGCCGCGGCGCAACGGTGAGCGCCACATCAACGTGCAGATCGTGCCGGTGCCGGCGCGCGAGCTGCGCCTGGCCGTGGAGCGTTTCACCAGTGCCGTCGAGTCGCGCAGCCTCCGTTTCGCGGACGCCGGCGATGCGCTCTATCGCCTGATCCTCGAGCCGCTGGCGCCGTCGCTCGCCAACGCTAGGTCGCTCTGCGTCATCCCGCACGACGATCTCTGGCGCGTCCCGTTCCACGCCCTCGGCCCGAAAGGCGGCAAGCTGCTGGTCGACCGCGTGCCGGTCTTCTACGCGCCGTCGATCGCTGTCCTGGCCGCCTCTGCCTCGCGTCCGAAGAGCACCGAAAAGCCGGCGCTGCTGGCGCTCGCGAACCCGATGGTCAGCGCGCGCACGGCCACGCTCTACCGCTCCATCTATCGCGATGGCCAGCTCGGCGCGATCCCGGAGACGGAGACCGAGGTGCGGAACATCGCCCGGATCTACGGCAAGGACCGCAGCCGGATCCTGATCGGCGACGAAGCGCGCGAGACGATCATCAAGAATGAAGCGTCGGGCTACGACATCCTGCACATCGCCACGCACGGCGTGATCGATGAATCGGCGCCGATGTTCTCCTCGCTCGTCCTCGCTGCGTCGGGCGGCGGCGCGGAAGACGGCCTGCTGGAAGCGCGCGAGATCGTGAACATTCAGCTCGGCGCCGACCTGGCGGTGCTCTCCGCCTGCGAGACCGGACGGGTGAACTCGACGTACGGCAGCGGCGTGATCGGCCTCTCCTGGGCCCTGCTCGCGGCCGGATGCCGCACCACGGTCGTCAGTCAGTGGAAAGCACAGTCGGCAGCGACGGCGGACCTGATGGTGGAGTTCCATCGCCAGCTGGTGAACGGTGCCTCGAAGCCGGAGGCGTTGCATCGCGCCCAGCTCAGATTGCGCAAAGATCCGCGCTACGCCCATCCGTTCTACTGGGCGCCGTTCGTGGTGCTCGGGGCGCCGTAAGCCGCCGAGCCGGTGGCTTTGGCACCGCGGTCGGGATCGTTCGCCCCTCGTGATGGAGCGCGCGCTCCACCTGTCCACTTCAAGGGACGGTTCTATCGAAAGGATATGGAGCGGGTATCGAGAGGATCGCTCGGAGCATTCCTCGCGTAACTCCGAGCATTCCTTTCGATACTCGGGAGCATTCCTTTCGTAACTCCGAGCATTCCTTTCGAGACTCGGGAGCATTCCTCGCGTAACTCAGAGCATTCCTTTCGTAACTCGGGAGCATTCCTCGCGTAACTCCGAGCATTCCTTTCGTAACTCGGAGCATTCCTTTCGTAACTCGGAGCATTCCTTTCGTGACTCCGAGCATTCCTTTCGTGACTCCGAGCATTCCTTTCGTAACTCGGAGCATTCCTTTCGTAACTCCGAGCATTCCTTTTGATACCCGCGAGCATTCCTCTCGATACTCGCAGCGTTCCTCTCGGCAGTCGGAGTATTCCTGTCGATGCTCTGACCATTGCTCGCGACGCTATGATTCGCGCGCATGCGCAAACGGGTCTACATCGCGTACACCGGCGGGACCATCGGAATGCAGCGGACGAAGGGCGGCTACCGCCCCGCTGCCGGCTCCCTGCAGGAGCAGATGCGCGACATGCCGGAGCTGCGGCATCCGTCGATGCCCTCGTACACCATCAACGAGTACGACCCGCTGCTCGACTCCTCGAACATGACCCCGCGCGAGTGGATGAACATCGCCCGCGATATCGCCGAGAACTACGACCGCTACGACGGCTTCATCGTCCTGCACGGCACCGACACGATGGCCTACACCGCCTCCGCGCTGCCGTTCATGCTCAGCAGCCTGCGCAAGCCGGTCATCCTCACCGGCTCGCAGATCCCTCTCTGCGAGATCCGCAACGACGCGCGCGAGAACCTCATCACCTCGCTGATGCTGGCCGCGAACTACGCCATTCCCGAGGTCTGCCTCTACTTCGGCGGCAAGCTGCTGCGCGGCTGCCGCTCGACGAAAGTCAGTGCCGACGGCTTCGCCGCGTTCGATTCACCGAACTTTCCGCCCCTCGGCGAGGTGGGGATGGACATCGCGGTGAACTGGGACCTGGTGCGCAAGCCGCGCGGCTCGGCGAAGCTCTCCGTGCAGCAGCTGGCGCGCCCCGTCGTCAGCGCGCTGCGGCTCTTCCCCGGCATCACGCCGGAGCTGGTGCGCAACGTCCTCCAGCCGCCGCTGCAGGGGCTCGTCCTCGAGACGTACGGTGTCGGCAACGGTCCGGATCAGGATGCGGAGTTTCTGGCCGTGCTGACCGAGGCCACGGAGCGTGGCGTGGTGATCGTCGACTGCACCCAGTGCCTCGAAGGGACCGTGCACCTCGGCGAGTACGCGGCCGGTGCGGCACTCGCGCGTGCGGGGGTCATCAGCGGCTTCGACATGACCGCGGAGGCGGCACTGGCCAAGCTCTACTACCTCTTCAGCCGCGGCTTCTCGCCGGCCCGGGTGAAGAAGGAGATGCAGCAGGATCTGCGCGGTGAAGTGACTCCGCTTCCTGTTTGAGGTGCCGCTGCTTCGTCCGGACGAACCACTGCATGTGCCGTCGCAGAAAGAGCGCGTCGGCGATCCGTCCCACCACGCCGAGCGGCGCCTCCCACGTCAGGACGTCGCGCATCAGCGTGCCGCCGTCGCGCGCGTGAAACTCGTGCACGTGCTTCAGCCAGCGGAAGATCCCCTTCACCATCTCGTCGTCGAAGCGGTGCGGGCGCTCGACGAGGGTGATGCGCGCGATGAAGGTCTGCTTCACGCCGAAATGCCGCCCTTGGAACGCCACCAGGTCGCCCGCCTCCAGCAGCCCCGATAGCTTCCCCGGCGCGACGAGCTGCTCGTTCGAGAACGCCGCGCTGCGCCGGTGCGCTTCGACGTCGCGCGCGAGATCGAAGCAGACTTCCGGCGGCGCGGCGATGAAGGTGTCGATGGTGATGGTCGTGGTCACGGCTTGACGCTGGCGTCTCCGGCGAACGTCCGGAAGAACTCGGCCGCCTTCTTGTTCCCCATCCGCTCGACGATCGAGGCGATCGCCGTCAGGTTCTTCTTTCCGGCGTAGCCGTCTTCCATGATCGCGCGCGACTTGAGCAGCAGCGCTTTGCCGCCCTCGACGTCACCCGCCAGCACCGTCATCACGCCGGCGAAGCCGTTGGTGTTTTCGACGTCGGGATAGATCGACACGCCGAGCTTCGCCGCGCGCATGGCCGTCGCAAAGTCGCCGCCCTGCGCGGCGTTCTCGCCGAGGTTCACCAGCGCGTCGGCGTAATTGGGCACGATCGACGAGCCGCGGAACGTCTTCGCCAGCTCTTCGAGGTGCGCGAGATCGCCCGGTCCGCTCAGCACGAACGCCTGCGCATCGGCGGTCCAGACGCGCTGCCAGTCGCCGCGCCACTTGCCGACGCGCGTATCGAGGGCGGGCTCGAAACGATGGGGGGACGGGATGGCCTTCGAGGTGCGATAGAGCTTCATGTAGTCGTCGAAGAACGCCAGCTCGCCCGCGGCGTGATAGCGCGAAAGGTCGGCGCCGCTCTTCGCGAGCTGCTCCGCCATGTACGCGCCGACTTTGATGAAGGCTTCCTTCGCCGAAGGATGGCGTCCCGCGCCGATCTTCTTCGGATCGGCCGTGCGCAACGCGTCGTTGAAGTAGCGGAAGGCCTCGGCCAGCTCCTTCGCGTCCGTGGCGCGGAGCTTGTGGTAGCGGTCGTAGTACCCAAGGCCGTTGTTCCACGTCAAACCGAGCGCCCAGAGTGCCTGCTGATCGGCTTTGGCCGGGACGTAGTTCGTGACGTACCACCGGTCGCCGAGGAAGAGCGTGGCGATCCGGCTGGCGATCATGTCGAGATCGGCGTTTTCGAAGTTCGACGCCAGCGCAACGGCGAACTTCGCATGCGGAGCGAAATCGAGCGTCGTACGCGTCTCCTGCTGCGCGCCGTTGTGGCTGATGATGAACCGGCCGTTGCGCGGAATGACGGAGAAGCCGAGGCCGTAGCGCGTGGCCTCGCCGCCGCGCGTCACGCCGCCGGTCCACATCTCCTCGATCGTCTCCGGCTTCAGCACGCGCTCCAGGTTCATCGCGAAGGCGAGCATGTCGCGCACGGTGGAACGCGTCCCGCCCGCGGCGAAACGGCTGCTGATGTCGACGTACTCCGAATTGCGGAGCTGCCCGTTCTCGAGGATGTAGCCGCGCGCGCGATTGGGGATAATCGCCCGTGGATCGTCCATGCGCGTGGCGTTCATGCCGAGCGGCTTCCAGATCTCGTCGCGCATGTAGTCGCCGTACGAACGGCCCGAGGCGCCCTCGATCACCGCACCGAGCAGGTTGTAGCCGTAGCTCGAGTACGAGTAGCGCGTGCCCGGCTCCGCGATGAGATCGAAGTCCTGAAACACCGCCAGCGCTTCCTTCGTGTTCTTCGGATCGCGGATGTGCCCTTCCGCGTCGTAGTTCTTGTAGTGACTGATGCCGCCGAGGTGCTGGAGCAGCTGGCGGATCGTGACCGGGTGCGCCTTCTTCGGAAAGTACGGCACGTAGGTCTGCACTTCGGCGTCGAGATTGATCTTCCCCTGCTCGACCAGCTTCATCACCGCCACCGCGGTCATCGGCTTGGTGACGGAGGCCATCCGGTACGACGACTCCTCGGTAGCTTTGACGCCGTTCTCCACGTCGGCGAAGCCGAAGCCTTTCGCGTAGACGAAATCATCCTTGCGGATGGCGACGGAGAGTCCGGGCATGCGCATGTCCCGCATCTTCTGTTCGATGAACCGTTCGAGTTGCTGCACCTCGGCCGCATATTTCTGTTGCGCGGTCAGCGGCAGCGCGAGAATCAGGACGAGCGCGAGAAACAACCGGCGTGCGTGCATAGCCTGATCTTACGCACGCCGCGGCAAAGTGTTCCCTTTTGCGTGCCGCGCGTCGCGGCGCAGGTGCCATTCTCGCGGGGTGAAGCGCGATTCGAGGAGCGGCGCGAGCGTGGTCTGGAAGGTGTCGCGCGCGGGGTCGAAGGCGATGCGCTCGGTCAGCCCGGCGATGTGCGCGCGGAACCAGCGGCCGTTCGGCAGATAGACCGGACCGTCGAAGCCGTCCACCTCCGTCGGGCCTGCCTTGCGCGGGCCGCAGTGCGCCTCCACCATCTCACTGCGGATGGCCGCGGCGTCGATGGCCACACGCGCGAAGGTGTACGGCGTCTTGAAGATCACCCGCTCCACCCAGGCGAAGAAACGGACCGAATTGAAGGCCTGCACGAGGAACGCGCCGTCGCCGGCGAAGACGCAGACACTCAGCTCCCGAAAGTGCACGCCGCGGAATCGCGCGTCGGCGGCGGTGAGGAGAATCCGCGCCGCACCGTCGGTTTCGGACGGGGTCAGACCTTCCTCCTGCAGCCGTTTGCGCCAGTAATGGAGATCGGCAGTTCCGGAAACCGTCACTTCACGGACGTGCTCGAGGTCCGCGACGAACTTTTCGGGCATGGTTGGTTCCTCGGTTCCTCGGAGCTCCTTGGCGTTCCCCCCAAGGAACCCGAGGAACCGAGGAACTCCGAGGAACCGTCTTCTACGTAAGAGACGAGAAGCCGGGAGGCAACGTGAAACGCTCGCGCGTCTCGACAGGAATCAGCAGCAGATCCTCCACGAATGCGGCGCGATGGCTCGTCGCCAGGACGTCGTACCGGAGCTCTTTCGCGAACGCGATCACGTCGTCGAGCGTCTGCCCGTGCCAGGCCAGGCAGTGCGCCGAGAACTCGCCGAGGATCGCCGGCCGCTCGCGCTCCAGGAACGCGCGGCCGCCCTGCAGAACCTTGAGGTCGTAGCCGTCGGTGTCGATCTTGATCACGCTGCAGCCGCGCGGCAGCTCGAGGTCGTCCAGCCGCTCGATGCGCAGCGTCTGCCGTACGCATTCGTACTGTGAGCCGTCCGGGAGAATGTTGGCCGTGCCGGTCCCCTCGCCAGCACGCAGATCGCCCTCGATCTGGATGTCGACCAGCTTCCCCTCGTCGCCGAGCCCCAGCTCGAGCACCGTGATCTGTCCGGCGAGCTGGTTCGCTTCGACGTTCGCGCGCAACACCGCGGCGTTGTCCGGCACCGCCTCGACGGCGAAGACGCGGGCGCCGGTGGCCCGGGCGAACGGAATGGCGATCAGGCCGACGTTCGCGCCGACGTCGAGCAGGTAGCCCTCTCCCTTGCGCAACTCCATCAGAAAACGGGTGGTCTTCGCCTCGTATCCGCCGGTGAGATACGCCACGCGTTGCGCCCACGCGTGCAGATCGAGCGTGGCCTCGTATGGCACCGGCTGTTTGAGGCTCGCCCGGACGATCACGTGCTGCTGCTCGAGCCGCAGCGCGCGGTAGAGCGCGAGGAAGACGCGCGTGCGGCCGCGGAAGGGCGGGAGGTGCGCGGAGAGGCGCGCGATGGCGGCGTAAAGCCTGCCGCGCGAAGAAGTCACGCTACACAGTGTAGAGGTGCCGCGGAGTGGTGGCGAGGCCGTTATCATCTTCCCGTGGCGAAGAAGAGCATCATCTACTCCTGCACCGACTGCGGCGCCCAGGCATCGAAGTGGCTCGGCCGCTGCCCCGAGTGCAACGCGTGGAACTCGTACGCGCAGGAGGAGCTCGCGCCGCCGGCCGGCAAGGCCACCGGCCTCAGTGCCGCAACGGCGCCACAGCCGATCGGCGCGATCGATGCCGACGTCGCGCCACGCATCTCCACGAACCTCCCCAGCCTCGACCGCGTGCTCGGCGGAGGGCTGGTCATCGGCGGTGTGACGCTGGTTGGCGGCGAGCCGGGCATCGGCAAGTCGACGCTGCTTTTGCAGGCCGCGCAGGAGCTGGCGACGCATGGCACGGTGCTCTATGTCTCCGGCGAGGAGTCGCCGCGGCAGATCGCCATGCGCGCGCGGCGGCTCGGCACGATGAGCGAGAACATCCGCGTCTACACCGAGACCTCGGTCGAGCGGATCCTGGCCGAGATCGAGAAGCTCCACCCCGCCGCGGCCATCATCGACTCGATTCAGACGGTCTACACCGCGTCGAACGGTTCTACACCCGGTAGTGTCGGCCAGGTACGCGACTCCGCCGGGATGCTCATGACCGCCGCCAAACGGCTCAACATCCCGATCTTCCTCATCGGCCACATCACCAAGGAAGGGACCATTGCCGGCCCGAAGTCGCTCGAGCACATCGTCGACACCGTGCTCTACTTCGAAGGGGAGAAGTTTCAGAACTACCGCGTGGTCCGGGCCTACAAGAACCGCTTCGGGCCGGTGAACGAAGTGGCCATCTTCGAGATGCACGACGACGGGCTCGAGGAAGTGCCGAACCCGTCCGCGGCGCTCATCTCGCAGCGCAGCCACGCCGCCGGCTCTGCCATCCTCGCCGCGCTCGAAGGCACGCGTCCGCTGCTCATCGAGGTGCAGGCACTCGTCTCCCCCACCCACTTTCCGTCGCCCCGCCGGATGGCGATGGGCATCGACTCGAACCGCGTCTCGCTCCTCCTGGCGGTCCTGGAGCGCAAAGGGGCGGGGACGTTCGTCCAGCACGACATCTACGTCAACCTCGCCGGCGGCCTGCAGATCGACGAGCCGGCCCAGGACCTCGGCGTCGTCGCGGCAATCCTCTCCTCGCAGCGCAACGTCCCGGTCGCGCACGACTTAGTGCTCTTCGGCGAGGTCGGCCTGCTCGGCGAGATCCGCAGCGTTTCGCAGCCCGACCTGCGCGCTCGCGAGGCGGCCGCGCTCGGCTTCCGGCGCATCATCGTTCCGCACTCGAACGCCGCCGAGATCCGCGCCGACATCGAAGTCATCCCGGTGAAACGGGTGGAAGATGTCGCTGGGGTGTTGTTCACAGGAAATGGCGCGCCGCGTCTCTCCTAATGAATGCGGTGGATCCGCCGCAGGAGGACTGATGGCGATCTTTTATCTCCCCCCCGCGGCATTCGACGGCGATTTCGCGGCGAGCAGGAATCCCGATGCGTTGCGGCAGAACTGGGACAATTACATCGGCGGAAGGATCGCCGACCGTGATGAAAACCTCTTCTACGACGCGAAACACGATCCGGCGCCGGAGATCGGCGTCGACCGGGTTCCCATTCCATGGAACGGCTTTCCCCGCTCGATTTCCGCGTGGTTCAACGCCGACTCTGACGCAGACGGTCTTGACGCGGCGCTGAAGACCTCTGAGATCTTGCGGCCCCTCACGATCGTCATTACTCCCAGGGGTGCACGTACCGTCTCGTGGAGGCCTGGTCTTCCGTTGCTGCGTGCGGTCCGCAACGGCGCGGCGGCGGAGGAGATCGTGCCCCTCCATCGGCAGCAGGACGAGTACTGCGAGTGGCATGTCGATCGCGATGCGAAGGGCATCCAGCGCATCTCGTTCACTGCGGAGGGACCCGAATATTGGCGCGAGATCGCGCGGTTCGATCGTGATCTCCTCCTGGCGTCTTACAAACGCCTCATTAGCGCCGAGGTCGTGATGGAGGATCTGTTCTGGCAGCACCCCGTTGCGGCACAGGACCAGTCGAACAACTTCCACCTCGTGATCCGAAAGGGCGACTACAACCCGTACAATAAATGGAACACGACGCACGGCGTGATGCACCTTACTCATCCGGCGAACACCCTCGGCGCGGAGATCAACCTCGCTGCCGATGCTACTGTCATCTACCCGTCCGTCGCTGAGCAGCCGGCCGACACTCTGCCGACGCGCCTCATCTGCTGCGCGCAATATGGCGGCGAGAATCGTTCGAGCGATCCGCTGATCGGAAACGGGGTCAATGGAGCGGCCCGTAAGGGACTGCCGGTGACGCTGGCGAACCCGGTGGGTCTCTACATCGGCACGATTGATATCGACAATCTCCTCGACCCGGACGGCAATCCAATCGGCGACCAGGTGCTCTCGACGCCTCGCAAGAGCGCCGACGGCGAGATGATTCTCCGCGCGGAGATCAAGGCGCCGGACAACGCAACCTTCACGCTCGACCAATGCACCCTCGGGGGACGGGAGCTCACCACCGGCGGTGTCATCGCGCGCAAGATCACAATGCGCCTGTTCGGTCTTGTGAAGAAAAAAACGGTGCCCAGCCGTCAGCCGGCGTCAGAAGCATGCGCGTCGAAGTGCTGCTCCAAACCGACTGCGCGGAATTTCCGCATGACAGTCGCTCTGGCAACGGAGTGCGCGAAGCTCAAGGACGAAGACTTCAAGCTCGACGCGCCATGGACGGAGCACGATCAGGTTCCCGGCGCCGGCGGATTGAAGGAACTCGTGGGCAACGTCGCCGGAAAGGTGCTGGCGTCCATCGAACCCACGAAGACAGTCGATCTCGATGAGGAACTGCCGCCGACTGAGGCGCTCCGGAATCCGCTCAAGGGACTACGGTAGTGGCGCTCCATCCCGATGCCATTCTCGCCACCGGACCGGACGCATCGAATGAACCGCTCTTGGCTGTTGACGAGATTCAGGGCAATGTACTGCCGGGATTCGCGGCAGGTTTCATCACCTTCGTCGGCCTGAAGATCGTCGCCGGAGGAGAGGCGGCCGCGCGGCAATGGTTGAGTAATCTGTCGCGCGAGATCACGACGCTCGGGCAGATGCATACGGTACGTGAGGTTCGCCGCGCTGTTGCACGCGTCGTCGGCAAACGTCCGGTCGAGCCCGACCTACTCCTGAACATCGTCCTCGCGCATGCGGCGATTCGTGCGTTCGCGCTCGACGACGCGCGTATCGAACCCACGTTCAAAGCGGGGATGAAGGGGGCCGCGTTCCGCGATCCGCGCGACACATCGGGACCGATCGGCTGGCGAGTCGGCGACACGGAAGAAAAATCGCCCGACATTCTCCTCATCCTCGCCAGCGACGTGGAGGCAACCGTAACGGCGCGGACCGCGGCGCTGCAAGCGGTCGATCCCGCGCACGACGGCGTACGTGTTACGTACGTCGAAGCGGGAGTGCGATTGCCGGGCGAAATCGAGCACTTTGGTTTTCGTGACGGCATCTCGCAACCCGGGGTGCGCGGCCGACTCTCCGAGCGTCCCGATCAGGTGCTCACCCGGCGTTACTTCGATGCCGCCGATCCGCGCGCCATGTCATTCTCCCGCCCGGGGCAGCCGCTCCTCTGGCCGGGACAGTTCCTGTTCGGCTACCCGACGCAGCTCGACGATGATCCAACCGTCCCCGGCCCGGTGGCGAAACCGCCGGCGCCGTGGATGCAGAACGGCTCGTTCATGGTGTACCGCCGCCTCCAGCAGCACGTCGACCGCTTCCGTCACTTCGCCGCCGCTCAGGCGCCCGGCATTTCTGCGAAGCTCGGGCGCGAGGTTACGCCCGCCGAGGTGGAGGCGCTGCTCGTCGGGCGGTGGCCGGATGGAACGCCCCTCGTTCGCTCGCCGCACGGCCCCGATCCATTGATGGCGGATGATGACGATCAGGTCAACTTCTTCGGCTTTGCGAGCGATGAAGCGGATGCGCTGGTGGCTGACCTCGGGGTGAGGCGCACGGTTCCGGGGGCCGTCGCCGACGACAACGGTGCGCGCTGTCCGCACTTTGCGCACGTCCGCAAGGTCAATCCGCGCGACAAGAACACCGACCAGGGGCCTTCGCATCGCTTCCGCGTCCTGCGCCGCGGGATTACCTTCGGTCCCCCCTTCGCCGAAGGTGAGGAAGCGCCCGTCGACCGCGGCCTGCTGTTCGTCTCCTATCAACGCGTCCTCGATCCCCAGTTCATGACGCTGGTGTCCACCTGGATGAATGCTCCAGACGCGCCGGAGGGCTTCGGGCACGACCTCCTGGTGGGGCAGAGCGGCCAGCCCCGTTTCGGTGAGATCAAGGGGGAACGAGTGCTTGAGACCACCGCGGCGAACGAGTGGATCACTCCCACGGGCGGTATGTTCTTTTTCAGCCCGGCCGTGTCAGTCCTGCGCAACCTTTGAGAGCGACTCAGCGGCCTCGGCTGAAACCAGACCTTTACAACTCCGCTGATTCGACTCTACACTCCCGTCCGTCGTACCGGTTTCCAATAACCCAAAAAGGTCGGTAGCACGATGAACGCTCTCAACGCTCGCGGTGGGTGGGTCGGCAGATGGACAGCGCTGCTGGGACCGCTCGTGCTCATGTCCCTGACGGCTTGTTCGACGACCACGGTCACGACCGCGCCGCCGGCTCTCAGCTCCGCTGCCGTCACCGCTTCCGAGGATGACGACTTCAGCCAGCTGATAGCGCAGCTCAGCGCCGATCTCACGCGCAACAAGAGCCGTGACCTGGCGAAGTCGGGCTCGACGACCACCGGTACCGCCGCGAACGCGAAAGCGCGCGACAAAGAGTTCGCCAATCGCGCGAAAGCGCTGTTTGCTCCCCTCTCCGGCTCTGCGATGCTGATGCCAGTGGTCGGCGTACGCACCTCCGACATCTCCGACAGCTGGGGCTACCCGCGCGACGGTGGCCGCCGGAAGCACCGCGGCATCGACATCTTCGCGCCGAAGGGCACGCCGATCGTCGCCGTGACCGACGGCATCCTCAGCTACATCGGCGAGCAGCCGAAGGGCGGTCTCTGCCTCTGGCTGACCACCGAAGCCGGCACGTCGTTCTACTACGCACACCTCGACCGCTGGGCTCCCGGCCTTTACGAAGGGATGGAAGTCCGCACCGGCGATCTCCTCGGCTACGTCGGCCAGACCGGCAACGCCCGCAGCACCCCGCCGCACCTCCACTTCGGCATCAACCAGGACGACGAGATGGTGAATCCGTATCCGGTGCTGACGAAGGCGAGCTACGTGCGCACGGCGCGGGTGGGAACCGAGAGCAGCGCGGCGCTCGGCACGCGGTAACCCCCTCACCACCCTGAGCGAGCGAAGCGAGTCGAAGGGTCAACCAAGGCGCCGCGCTTCAGCTGCCTGTCAACGGAGGCGCCGCGCCTTGATGGACCCCTCGACTACGCTCGGGGTTGAATGCCTCCACACCTCGCGCAGCGGCTTCACCACGAACTCCCGCTGACTCCACCGGGGATGCGGCAGCGTCAGCTCGCGTGTGTTCATCCGCAGCGCGCCATAGAAGATCAGGTCGAGGTCGATCACCCGCGGCTCGTTGCGCACTCGCGTGCGCACGCGGCCCAGCTTTGCTTCGATCGACTGCATCTCCCGCAGCAACGTCAGCGGCGGCAGCGTGGTGTATCCGACCGCCACCAGGTTCAGGTAATCGGGCGATCCGGCCGGTGAGTCGACGGCCGCGGTCTCGTGCACGGAGCTGACGCGCACCAGACGTACGAACGGCGACAGCTCGTGCAGCGCGCGACGCAGGTGATACGCGCGGTCGCCGAGGTTCGAGCCGAAGGCGATGACGACGCTAGTGATGGTGCTCGATGTTGATTTCGTTCGGGAGCTCGTTGACGTCGGCTTCGTTGCGAGGGAAGTAGTGGAGGAGCTCTTCGCCCGCGGAGTGGATCGCTTCGACGATGCCATCGGTGTACTCCCCTGCCTTGAAGCGGATGGTCAGGCGCGCCGCGATTTCGTCCCAGAAGCCGGCCGGCACGCGCTCGTTGAGTCCCTGGTCGCCGAGGATCACGAAACGCTGCTCCTCGCAGGCGATGAAGAGCAGCACGCCGTTGCGCAGCTCCGTTTTGGTCATGCCGAGGCGCTCGAACGTCCGCTCGGCCACCTCGCGGATCTCACCGCCGGTCGCGCGCGGCTGCACGTGCACGCGGATCTCGCCTGAGGTGCGCAGCTCGGCCGCGTGGATGGCGTCGACGATGCGCTGCTGATCGAGTTTTTCGAGGAAGTCCTTCTGATGCATCACCAGCCTCCGGTTGCACCACCACCACCAAAACTCCCGCCGCCACCCGAGAATCCTCCGCCTCCGCCGAAGCCGCCACCACCCCCGAAGCCTCCTCCGCCGCCGAAGGTGATGCCGCGCCCGCCGGAGAAGAGGAACGGGAGGAGACATCCGCCGCAGCCGCCGCCCCCGCGCCGTCCGCGTGACATGACCGGCAGGATGAAGAAGATGAAGATGATGACGAAGAAGACGATCGTGCCGAGGTCGATGCCGGACGGCTGTGGCGCGGGCTGCTGCTGTTGCGAACCGCGCGGATTGAGCGGAGCCACCGGCTCCTCTCCCGTGCGGATCTTCTGCATGATCGCGTCGGCCGCCGCATTGAGGCCGCCGGCGTAGTCGTTCTGCTGAAAGCGCGGCGCGAGCTGCTCGCGAATGACGCGCGATGCGAAGGCATCGGTGATCGAGCCTTCCAGCCCGTAGCCGGTCTCGATCCGCGCCTTCTTTTCGTTGAAGAAGATGAAGAGGATCAGACCGTTGTCGTACTTTTTCTGACCGACCTTCCACTTCTCCGCCGCGCGGATGGTGAAGTCTTCGATCGATTCATTCTCGATCGACGGGAAGATGTAGATCAGGAACTGGGCGCCGCTCTGCTGCTCGAAGTTTTCGAGCTTCGTGTCGAGCGTGGCCAGTTCGGTGGTGCTGAGGATGCTCGCGCGGTCGGTGACCCAGCGCGTCGGTGGCGGCGGCACGTCGAGCGCGCGCGCCGCCACCGTCAGCAGCAGGAAAACAAACGGCAGAAAACGAAGAAGGCGCACCGTCCGTGCGCCTCTAGAACTTGAAGTCGACGTTCGGCGCCTGGCTGCTGCCCGCCACGCCTTTGAAGTACGCCTTCGGTTTGAAGCCGCTCATCGACGCGACCAGGCTGGCCGGGAAGCGGCGGATGGCAGTGTTGTAGCCCTGCGCCGCCTGGTTGTAGCGCCCACGTTCGACGGCAATGCGGTTTTCCGTCCCTTCGAGCTGCGACTGCAGCTCGAGGAAGCCCTGATTGGCCTTCAGTTCCGGATAGCGCTCCACGACTACCAGAAGGCGCGACAGCGCGTTCGAGAGGCCCTGCTGGGCGTCGGCGAACTGCTGCATCGCATTCGGATCCGTGGTGATCGCCCCCGCCGCGCCGGGAGGTCCGGCCGGAGCCTGCACCTGTCCGACGCGCGACCGTGCATTGACGACCGCTTCGAGCGTTGCTTTCTCGAAGTTGGCCGCACCCTGTACGGTCCGCACGAGGTTCGGGATGAGGTCATAGCGCCGCTGATACTGACTCTCGACCTGTGCCCACTGTTGATTGACGCCTTCTTCGAGCCCGACGATGTTGTTCCGGACACTGACGAAGTAGGCGCCGCCGATGAGCAACGCCACGATCAGTGCACCGACACACCCCAGGAGTCCGAGGTTCCGCATGCTTTACCTCCGCTGCGAGCAAGAAGATTAGTACTCTTCTTCCTCTTCCTCGGGCTCTTCTTCACGCTCCGCGCCACCAGCGAAGTCTTCTTCTTCCTCGCTATCGGCAGCAACGGCACCGGGCTCCGGCGTGGCCGTGAAATCGTCATCCTCCACCGGCTCCTCGACGACGCGCCGGCTGCGGCTGGTCGTGTAGAGCGGCGCTTCTTCGGCATCGCGCTGATCCGCACCGCACTTCGGGCAGAGCGGCACCGGCTTGCCGAGGTCATAAAACTTGGTGTGGCAGCTATAGCAGTTGTACTTCTTTCCGAGCTCGGGCATGTCTTGTAGCGTCTCCCAAAAAGCGGCGACACGTTAACAAAGGTTCATCAGAAAAACAAAAGGCGGCCGACGTGAGACACGCCAACCGCCGTTTCGGTTGCTCGGAGTTCCTCGGTTGCTCGGTTCCTCGGATGTGCGGCGGTTCCGCCGAGGAACCGAGGAACCCGAGGAACTGCGAGGACCGTTTACTGCGTTTTGTTGCGCGGAGTTGCTTCCGCCGCGCGCGTTCCGGCATCGGCCGGGGGGAACGTTCCACCGCGCGATCCGGCTGCCACCGTCGCCAGCTTCTGCGCTTCCGGGAAGACCTCCAGCGCCTTCTCCACCTGCGCGTCGCCCTGCAGACGGAACGGATACGACTGATCGAAGCCGTACTTGGCGGCGACGATCTCCGCCTTCAGCGCGCGCTCGACGAACTTGCGGTCGGCGTCGTTCTTCAGCGCATCGCGGATGTCGGCCTCGGTGGCGATCTCTTTCGATGCGGCGAAGTTGATGAAGTCTTCAATGACGGCGGGCGTCACCGCCACGTCTTTGGTCAGGTTCGGATGCTTGGCCGCGTACTCGACGGCGTAGTTGAAGATCGCGCTGCGCACTTCGAGCAGCTGCGTCGTGCGCGCGAGCTGCGGCTGCTTGACGATGTAGTCGGGGGTGATGCCGCCGCCGCCGTAGACGATGCGTCCGGTCGACGTCTTGAACTGCTTGCGCTGCGACAGCGGAACCTCGGGGCCGTTCTCCGTCTCGTCGGCGACATAGTAGTCGTAGAACGAGGTGTAGTCGCGCTGGATGTTGCGCCCCGCCGGGGTGAAGTACTTCGACGTGGTGAGCGCGAGGCCGGCGCCGTAGTTGAGCGTGTAGACGCTCTGCACGAGGCCCTTGCCCCAGCTGGTCTCACCGACCACCAGGCCACGATCGTGATCCTGAATCGCGCCGGCCACGATCTCCGAGGCGGAGGCGCTGCCGCGGTTGACGAGGACCACCACCGGCATTTCGAACTTCTCGTGCTTGCCCGGGGCGGTGTACTCCTGCGCCGAATCGGGGGTGCGGCCCTTCGTGTAGACGATCATCTGCCCCTTCTCGAGGAAGTGATCGGAGACGCCGACGGCGGCGTCGAGCAGACCGCCCGGATTCATGCGCAGATCGAGGACCAGCTTCTGCATGCCCTGCGCTTTGAGCTTGTCGATGGCGTCGTCGAGCTCGCGCACGGTCGTGCCGGTGAAGTCTTTGATGCGCACGTAGCCGATGCCCGGACGGATCATCAGCACGTTGCTGATGGAGTTCGTCGGAATGGCGGCGCGGGTGATGGTGAGCGGAATCGGCTCTTTCATCCCGACGCGCTGGATCTTGATGTGGACGGTGGTGCCTTTCGGCCCCTTCAGCTTCTTGACCACCTCATCGAGCGCGAGGTCTTCGGTCGACTCGCCCTCGACCTCGGTGATCACGTCGCCGGCACGCACGCCGAGGCGAGCCGCGGGGGTGCCCTCGAGCGGCGTAATGACGGTGACCTGATCGTTGCGCTTCGTCACCAGGATGCCGAGGCCGTAGAACGTCCCCTTCTGGCGATCCTGCATGTCCGCGTATTCCTTCGGTTCGAGGAAGGAGGTGTGCGGATCGAGGACGCGCAGCATCCCGTCGATGGAGGCGTAGACGAACTTGTCGGACTCGGTCGGCTCCGGCGCGTTCGCGGTGACGGCATTGAGGAGGTCGGTGTACTCCTTCAGCCGCTTCTGCAGCTCGCTGTTCTGCATCGGGGCGCCGAACAGGTAGTTGCCGTAGAAGCCGCCGAACAACGTCGCTCCGGCGATCACCACCAGCAGAGTCAGCGTGAAGCTCCACTTCTCGTTTTTCTTGAGTTTAGCCATGGCGTTTATCACTTCTCTCGCATCGCGCTCGGGATACACTGTGGACAGAGTAACGCGATTCCATCAGCGGAGTATTCAAGCCGGCCCGGCTGTTACCCGCTCGTCACTTCTGAGGCCCCTCGCAAAGATATGTTCGGTTCGTTAGGCGTACCTGAGATCCTGCTGATCTTCGTCGTCGTACTGGTCGTCTTCGGCCCCCGCCGGATTCCGGAGATCGGACGCATGCTCGGAAAAGCGCTCGGCGAGTTCCGTAAGGCGACGGACGACATCAAGAACACGATCGAGCGGGAAGTTCGTCTCGAAGAGCTGAAAAAGATTGCGACCCCGGTAGTTACGCCGTTCGACTTCGAGACCGTATCAAGGAGTGAGCCAGCGTCGCCCGCCACCGAGATCGCCGAAGCAGCGGCAGGTGTCGAAACAGCGACAGCCGTCGAAACTCCGACAGCGTTCGAAACGCCTGCCGACTTCCGAGGAACCGAGGAACCGCGAGGAACCGAGGAACCGCTCCCCCGGAAGGCCGAGTCCTAGATGTCGGCCGATCCGATTCACGACCCCGAAGCAGAGCTGCCGAAGATGGGCTTCCTCGATCACCTCGAGGAGCTGCGCAAGCGGATCGTGGTCTCGTTCATCGCCGCCGCGGTCGGTTTCTTCATCTGCTGGGGCTTCGCCGAGGAGATCTTCCTCTACTTGCAGCAGCCGCTCTCGCAGTTCCTCGCGCCGGGCGACAAGCTGGCGTACACGAGGCTGACCGCGCCGTTCTTCCTCTACATGAAGGTGGCGTTCTTCGCCGGCCTCTTCGTCGCGGCGCCGGTCATCCTGCTGCAGGTCTGGCTCTTCATCGCCCCCGGCCTCTACAAGAAGGAACGCCGCCTGGCCGCGCCGTTCATCATCTTCGGCTCCCTCTTCTTCATCGCCGGCGGATACTTCGGCTATCGCTATCTCCTGCCGGCAACCTGCAGCTTCTTCGTCGAGACCGGCCGCGAGTTCAAGCAGATGGTCACGGTGGACGACTACTTTTCGTTCGCCAGCGTGATCATCCTCGCCTGCGGCGCCGTCTTCGAGACCCCGATCCTGATCTTCTTCCTGGCCCGCCTCGGTATCGTCACGCCGGCGTTCCTGATGCAGAAGTTCAAGTTCGCGGTCGTGCTGGCGTTCATCGTGTCAGCCGTGATCACCCCCACTCCCGACATGGTCACCCAGGCCGCGCTCGCGGTGCCGATGATCCTGCTGTACCTGATCGGCGTCGGCGTGGCGTATCTGTTCGCGAAGCCGGTGAGGTAACCGGCTGCTCAGATCACCCTCAGACCGAGAGCAGCGCGGCTCCGTCACGGGTGCGGCAGGAGGGACGCGTCGCGTTGCCCGAGGACCACGCGTTGACGTTTCCTTAACGCATCCACCTGCTGCTCGCACCACATCGACGTGGTCGCGCACCACATCGACGTGGTCGCGCACTACATCGACGTGGTGGCCGCACTACATCGACGTGGTGGTCGCACCACATCGACGTGGTCGCCGACCTCGCCCACCTGGTCGCATCACCACACCGGCTCGGTCGGCGTAACGTGTTGACTGCACGATCGTTGGGACGATTCCGGTCCGGCGACCGCCCGGTGTGGGCGTCCCACCTGCCGCTCGTATCGCGGGACGAGGGCGGCGAAAGTCCGCACCCCCCCCTGCAAAGCTACCGATGCGCGTCCGAATGACCGTGCTTTCAGCGCGCGGCGAAGGCGTTGACGGCGTCGAAGGCCTGGCCGAAGTAGAGCTCGTAGCTGTCCTTTTCGACGTAGCCGAGATGCGGGGTGGCGAGGACGTTGTCGAGGGCGAGGAGCGGGTCGTTCACGGCGGGCTCGTGCTCGAAGACGTCGACGGCGGCGAAGGCGGGGCGGCCGTTACGCAGCGCGGCCACGAGAGCGCCCGGCTCGATCAGCTCCGCTCGCGCGGTGTTGACCAGCAGGGCCTCCGGTTTCATTCGCGCGAGATCGTCCGCGGTCATGATGCCGCGCGTTTCTTCGACCAGGCGGAGATGCAGCGAGAGCACATCGCACCGCGTGAGGAAGCCGGCCCGATCAGGCTCGAACGCTGTTCCATCCGCCGGCGCGGAGCGGCCGTGCGCGAGGATGTTCATCCCGAACGCCCGCCCGAACCCGGCCACGAGCGTGCCGATCTTGCCGTAGCCCCAGATGCCGAGGGTGCGGCCACGCAGCGTGCGCCCGAGGGCGGTCTGCCAGCCGCCGTTGCGCAGCGATGCGGCCTCGGTGCAGATGCGGCGGGAGGCGGCCAGGATCAGGGCGAACGTGAGCTCCGCCGGCGCGTGCGGCGAGCCGGTTCCGACCGCCACCTCCACACCGCGCCTGGCGCACGCCTCCATGTCGATGTGCGCGGTGCCGCGGCCAGTCTGCGCGATGAGGCGGAGGCGCGGAAAGCCATCGAGCAGCTCCTCGGTGATCGCGGTGCGCTCGCGGATCAGCACGAGCGCTTCCGCGTCGCCGGAGGAGACGGTGTGCGGCAGCACCGTCACGTCATGCCCGGCGAGCTTCCGGAAGCACGCCAGGTCGCGTACGGCATCCTGGTAGTCGTCCGGGATGACGACCCGCATCGCGTGCTACCGCTCGACTTCAAAGTCGGCCGCGATCGTCGGCAGCGCTTCGTTGAAGATCAGCACTGTTTCGGCGATCGGAAAGAGCACCGTGTGATTCCGCTGCTGCACCTCGAGCACGACCTCGTAGTAGCCCCCCTCTTCGCTGATGGCGATGAGGGTGCCGGCCTTCCCCTTGATCTCGAGCGTGCGGTTGAAGATCGATACTTTCGACGGAATCTCCATGGCGGCGAACGATAACAAAAAAGGCCGGCGAATCGCCGGCCTCTTCGTTGTCGATCTGCGTCTGGTTACTGGTTCTGGCTCGACGGCGGCGCCGGCGGAGGAGTCTGCGGGGTGGCCGGCGGCGGCGTGGCGGGACCGAAGTAGGCGTCATTGAACGTCACCTTGGCGGCGGTCTTCATCTCTTCGAGACGGGCCTGCAGGCGCTCCTGACGCGCTTCGCGCTCGAGGTTGGCCTTGACCTGCTCGAACGGCGTCGTGACATGCTCGTCGACCTTGATGATGTGGTAGCCGTACTGCGTGCGGATGACCGGCGAAACCTGGCCAGCCTTTCCTTCGAACGCGGCCTTCTCGAACTCCGGAACCATCTGGCCACGGCCGAACGCGCCGAGGTCACCGCCGCGGCTGCCCGAGCCGAGGTCGTCCGATTCCTTCTTGGCCAGCTCTTCGAACGAAGCGCCGCCCACGAGCTGCTTGCGCAGATCCTCGGCCTTGGCCTTGGCCTGCTCTTCGGTCAGCTCCGGCTTCCCTTCCTGCGCGGCAGGGCTGCCCTTGAAGGCGATCAGGATGTGCCGGGCCTTGACCTGCTCGTAGTCGTTCTTCTTGGTGTCGTAGACCTTCTTGAGGTCGGCGTCACTGACGGTGATGCCCTTCTCGATGCGCTGGAGCTGCGCGTTGGCGACGAGGTTCTCGCGCATCAGAGCGAGCTGCTTGATGACGTCCGGATCCTTGTCGAGGCCGTTCTTCATCCCTTCCTTCGCGAGCATCTTCATGCGCAGGAAGTCTTCGGCGAACTGGCGCTTGCCAGGGCCCTGGGCGTACTGCTGGTACTCGGGCGGAAGCGTCTGCAGCGCCCCTTCGAACTCCGACTGGCGGATGGCCACGTCACCCGCGGCGACGATGATCGGGTCGCCGGCCTGCTGGGCGGCCGCCGGCTGAGCGGTTGCGGGTTGCGCCGGCTTGTCCTGCGCCACCGCCACGGTCGCGGCAATCGCGAGGGCGGCAAATGTCGAGATGGTCTTTTTCACGAGATCTCCTTCTAGCTGTGTGGGACGTGGATTGGGAACCGGACGGAAGGAAGGAGGATTCCAACACTAGCTCTTAGCTGTTGGCTCTTCGCTCTTAGGGGGCGGCGCCACGGCTCGTGGCGGGGTGGGGAACAGCTCGTTCGAACGAGAAAGGGGGCGCCGCGGCTGGCCGGCGGATACCAACAGTTCGCTTTCACGATGAGCCGTGGCGCCGCCCCCAACAGCCAAGAGCCAACAGCCAACAGCCAGACTCGTTACACCTTCCCCAGCGCTTCCTCGATTCTCGTCACGCCCTCACGAATGCGCTCCATCGACGTCGCGTAGCTGATTCGTACGAAATTGTCGTTGCCGAAGGAGGCGCCGGGGACGACGGCGACGCGGGCTTCGTCGAGGAGGTAGTCGGCGAACGACTGCGAGTCTTTGATGCCGCGGCGGCCGAAGAATTTGGAGACGTCGGGGAAGACGTAGAAGGCGCCGTCGGGGTCGGTGCAGCAGATCCCTTCGATGGCGTTGAGGGCGGGGATGAGAAACGAGCGGCGCTCGCAGTAGGCCTCGTACATCCGCTGGACGTCTTCGTCGGCGCCGCGGAGCGCTTCGAGGGCGGCCACCTGGGCGATGGAGCTGGGATTGGAGGTGGAGTGGCTCTGGATCTTGCCGAGGGCGGCGATGATGTCGGGATGGGCGATGGCGTAGCCGAGGCGCCAGCCGGTCATCGCGAACGTCTTCGACATCGAGTTCACGATGATGATCGTCTCCGGATAGCGCTCGAACCACTTGATGGCGGAGGCGTGCTCGTTGTCCTGGTAGACGAACAGCTCGTAGGTCTCGTCGAAGACGAGGAAGAGGTCGCGCGCGACGCAGAGCTCGACGATCTTTTCGAGCTCGCTGGCGCGGATGACCGCACCCGTAGGGTTGTTCGGTGAGTTGAGGATGACCCCGCGGGTGCGGTCGGAGATGCGCGCTTCGACGTCGGCGAAGGTGGCCCGGAAGCCGGTCGCCGCATCGAGCTCGGCGAAGACCGGTTTGCCGCCGGCGAACGCGACCTGATCGGGGAAGCTGACCCAGTACGGCGCGGGGATGATCACCTCGTCGCCTTCCTGGATCAGCGCCAGCATGACGTTGAACAGCTCCTGCTTGCCGCCGTTGCCGGCGATCACGTGCGCGGCGGTGAGGCTCATGCCGTAGCGCCGGTTGTAGCGATCGGCAATCGCGTCGCGCAGCGCTTTCGTGCCGCTGGCATTGGTGTACTTGGTGAAGCCATCCGCGATCGCTTTCTGTCCCGCGGCGGCGACGTTGCGCGGTGTCGCAAAGTCGGGCTCACCGGGGCCGAAGTCGACGATGTCCACACCCTGCGCGACGAGGTTCGTCGCCCGGTTCAACACCGCGAGGGTCGGCGATTCCTGCATGGCCGTCACGCGCGGTGAGAAACGGATGGACGTTCGAGTCATCGTCGTCATCTTTTGTCGTTATATCACCTCGGAGTTCCTCGGGTTCCTCGGAGTTCCTCGGGTTCCTCGGTTCCTCGGGGGAGTGCGGAGTTGGGCCGAGGAACCCGAGGAACTCCGAGGAACTCCGAGGAACCGCATCTATCATCGCGGGCGTATTCATGAAGTCGATCAGCAGCCGGCAGAACACGCTCTACAAACGGATCCGCGAAGCAATTCGCGAGCACGACTCGGAGATCGTCATCGAGGGGCCGAAGCCGGTGGCCGATGCCATCGCTGCCGGGTGGCGTCCGCTGGCCATCGTCACCCGGGGCGAAAGCGAGCGCCGCGATGCGGTGGCCTTCTCGCACGAGCTCTTCGATTCGCTGGCGGAGACCCGTTCGCCGCAGAGCGTGATCGGCCTCTTCTCGCGCAAGTCGGGCAACGCGGCGGAGATCTTCGCCCGCTGCGACAGCGTGGCGGTGGCACTCGATGGCGTGCAGGATCCCGGCAACGTCGGGACGATCGTCCGGCTCGCGGCGGCCTTCGACGCGTCGGGCGTGCTGCTCCTCCCCAGCTGCGCCGATCCGTTCGGTCCGAAGGCGATCCGCTCCTCGGTCGGCGCGGTGCTGAACGTGCCGATCGCGAACGTCACGGCCACGGAGCTGATCGCAAGCGGTCTTCCGCTCTTCGCCACCGCCATGCACGGCTCCCCCGCCGATCCGCCGGCGCGCGAGGCGATTCTGCTGTTCGGTAATGAGGGGGCGGGCGTCTCGGAGGAGTTGCTGCGGCATTCGGCGCTGCTCTCCATCCCGATGTCGGGGCGGGTGGAGTCGCTGAATGTAGCTTCGTCGGCGGCGATCCTGCTGTCTCGCAGTTTTGCGCAGCGCGCGACGCGGTAACGGGGCACGGGCTGGAAGCCCACACCAGACGAGCCCCGATTACACTGCGCGCGTGGGCAAGCTCCTGATCGTCGGCACCCCTCTCGGCAACCTCGGCGACTTTCCGCCGCGGGCGGTCGATGCGCTCAAGTCGGCGGACCTGATCCTCTGCGAAGATACGCGGCACACCCGGAAGCTGCTGACGCATTTCGGCATCGACCGCCCCACCGACAGCTATCACGAGCACAACGAGGATGCGAAGGCGACGCTGCTGGCCGACCGGGTCGAGCGGGGGGAGACGCTGGCGCTGGTCAGCGACGCCGGGATGCCGGTGATCTCCGATCCCGGCTATCGCATCGTCCGCCTGGCGCGGGAGCGCGGGCTGGCCATCGAGCCGATTCCCGGCCCGTTCGCCGGCGTCCTGGCGCTCGCCAGCAGCGGGATCGCTCCCCTCCCCTTCACCTTCCTCGGCTTCACCCCGCACCGTCAGGGGGAGCGGCTCGATTTTTACCGTCGTGCCGCGGAGCTCGGCCACACCACCGTGCTCTATGAATCACCCGAGCGGGTGGTGGCGTCGCTCGAGGACGCGCTGGAGGTCCTCGGCGACACCGAAGTGACCGTGGCGCGCGAGATGACCAAGATGCACGAGGAGCTCGTCCACGGCCGGATCTCCGAGGTGCTGGCCACGCTCAAAGAACGCGACCGGGTGCACGGCGAGATCACGATGGTGCTCGCCGCGCCGGCGAAAGTCGAAGAGGAGACGTCACCGGAGACCATCCGCGCGGAGTTCGACCGCCTGCGCGAGAGCGGGATGCGGCGCAACGACGCGGTGAAGGCGGTGGCCGAAAAGTTCGGGCTGCGGAAGAACGACGTCTACCGGCTCTTACTGGAGTGATCCAACAGGATCGCCCGGGCGAACTTGATGAAGTAATCGACGCCCGAGGCCAGGGCGAAGAACATCACCGCCCAGAGCGCGAACTTGCCGGTCACGCGCAACTGGCCGAGCTGATAGCCGAGGATCAGCAGTGAGATGGCCACGACCTGCGAGACCATCTTCCCCTTGCCGAGCGGTGACGCGGCGATCGTCACCCCCTGCTGCGCGGCAATCGAGCGCAGTCCGGAAACGGCGAACTCGCGGCCGATGATGATCACCACCATCCAGGCCGGGACGTGGACCGGATCCATCTCCACGAGGGAGATGAAGGCGGCGGACATCAGCAGCTTGTCGGCGATCGGGTCGAGCAGGGCGCCCATGCGCGTGGTCTGGTTGCGGCGGCGGGCGATCCAGCCGTCGAAAAAGTCGGTGATCGCAGCGATGAGGAAGATCGCCAGGCCGACGAACTCGCGGCCGGTGAATTTGGTGAGCAGCACGACCACCAGGAAGGGGACCAGAAAGATGCGGAACAGCGTGAGCGCGTTCGGCAGATTCCAGATTTCGTTCGAAGGATTTCGTCGCACTGCGTGGGCGCGTTCCACAGGGGTCGCTACGGACATTTCGTTCCGCGACTCAGGATATTCGTTTCGTCCGGGCGAGGGAAGCATTCTGGAATTTCACTCAGGCAATTGACATTCCTCCGGTTGCCAATACAATCGCGGTCCCTCTTGCCCGGGTGGCGGAATTGGTAGACGCGCAGGTCTCAGAAGCCTGTCCTCATTAGAGGGTGCTGGTTCGATTCCAGTCCCGGGCACCAACAAATCCTTCCTCGACGCGCTGGCGTGCTGTTCGCAGTGAAGTCCTTCCAGATGAGGCGTATCGCTCTGTTGGTACTCGCACTCGCGCCGCTCGGCTGCAGCGACGCTCCGCCGGATAACACCATTGCCGCCGCGGAGATGCGCTCGATCCACACCGTGCCGCCGCAACCGGCCCCGCTCGATCCCCCGCCGATGCTGGTCGACGAAGCGCCGCCGCCGAAACCGAAAGCGCTGCCGTGGGAGACGCCGAAGCCGATCATCTTCACCCCCGAGGATGACAAGCTCCGCTCCAACCTCCCCTTCACCCCCGCGATCGCCATGGACCCGATCAACGGCGACAAGATCTCGATCCGCGCCACCACCCCGACCTTCGAGTACAAGGGGCGGATCTTCTACTTTTCGTCCGAGGAGAACCGGCGGACGTTCATGGCCAGCCCGGATCAGTATCTGAAGAGTCCGATGATGCGGCTGTAGGGGCGCTTCGCGGAGCTGCTCAGCTGTTCAGCTACACAGCTGTTCAGGCGGCGAGTGCACGTGTAGAGGCCTGAATAGCTGAACAGCTGAGGAGCTGAATAGCTGAACAGCTGAGGAGCTGAATAGCTGAGCAGCTACCCCGCCGTCCCCCACGCTGCAAACGCCGTCGTCACATCGGCATCTGCCCGCACCGGCCGCCGTGTGGCGCCGCTGACCCAGACGTGGGCGCTGAAGCCGTCGGCGCGCAGTTCGGTGCCGGTGGCGTCGTACAGCTCGTAGGCGAAGCGGATGGCGCGGCTGCCGGAGTCGGCGATGCGGGTGCGGATCAGCACTTCGTCGTCGTAGCGGAAGGAGCTGCGGTAGCGGCAGCCGATCTCCGTCACCACCAGCAGGAATCCACGCGATTCAATGTCGGTGTACGGAAACCCGGCGGCGCGGCAGAGGTCCGTGCGGCCGATCTCGAACCAGACCACGTAATTGGAGTGATGGGCGATGCCCATCTGGTCCGTTTCCTTGTAGCGCACACGCGCCCGCGACTCGTGGTAGCGCACCTTGCGCGAAATGTAGCACGGCAAAACTCTTGCTCAGCCGGTAGAGGCGGTTCCTCGGTTCCTCGGGTTCCTCGGAGTTCCTCGGCGCTTCGAGGGAGTTCCCCCCGAGGAACCCGAGGAACCGAGGAACCCGAGGAACCATCATGAAGAAACGCTCGACCGCCTGGACCGACACGGCACTACCGCTGTTGCTGGGCGCCGCCGCGTTTGCCGCCGCGGTCGACATCGGCCGGCGCATCTATCGCCACACCCAGATCTTCTGCCCCTCGCCCGACCCGGTCATCTCCTGGGATCCGAAGGATTACGGCATTCCGGAAGGGGCGGTCGAGGAGAAGTGGATCGAGACGCCCGATGGCGAACTGCTGCACGGCTGGTACTGCCGCGCCGAAAAGCCGATCGCCTCGGGGCTCTTCTGCCACGGCAACACCGGCAACCTCACCATCAGCGCGGCGGTCATCCCTCACCTGCTGAACGCCGGCTTCAACGTCCTCTTCTTCGACTACCGCGGCTTCGGCAAGAGCAGCGGCACGCCGACCTATCGCGGCGTCCTGGCCGATGGAATCACCGCGGCCCGCTTCCACGACCGCATCCGGCCGAAGGATCTGCCGTCCGTGCTCTATGGCTTCTCGCTGGGAGGGGCCGTCGCAGCGCAGGTGATCCGCCGGCATCCGTTCGACGGGCTGATCCTGCAGTCGACGTTCACCAGCCTGCCGCGGATCACGCGCGTGCTCTTCCCCCGCCTGCCGATGCATTACTTCGCTGGCGACCTTTTCGACACGCTTTCGGTGATCAAGCGGCTGGAAGTGCCGCTACTCGTCATCCACGGCACGGACGACGAGGTCATCCCCTGCTTCATGGCCCACGAGATCGTCGAAACGTGCGGCCACGGCTCGAAGCGCATCCACTGCGTCGAGGGAGGCCTGCACAAGGACCTCTTCGTCCGCGACCCCGACACGCTGATCTGGATGATCTCGCAGTTCATCGCGGAGCTGCCGAAAGGGACGCGCACGTACTCGGTCGCGGAGGATCCGCTGCTCGAGCAGTGGACCGATACGGCGCTGCGTTCGTTACGCAAAGCGTTCCGGAAAAGAACGCTGGAACGCGCGTGATAGCATCCGCCGCCGCCATGCTAGCCGTCGTCAAATCAGCGCCCCAGGACGGTCCCGGCGGGACCATCGTCAGTGAATGTCCGGTCCCGAAACCGGGGCCCGGCGAAGTGCTGATCCGCGTCGCCGCGGCGGCCGTCTGCGGCACCGACAAGCACATCTATCACTGGGATCCGTCGATCCAGCCGTCCGTCACCCCGCCGCGCATCTACGGTCACGAGTTCTGCGGCTTCGTCGAGGAGATCGGCGAAGGCGCCGAGCGCGCGCACGAGGGACGTCTCTCCGTCGGCGACTACGTCTCGGCGGAGATGCACATCATCTGCGACGAATGCCCGCAGTGCCGCTCGGGCCAGGGACACATCTGCATCCGGACGAAGATCTACGGCCTTCACGAGGACGGCGCGTTCGCGGAGTTCGTGAAGGTGCCGTCGTCGAACGTCATCAAGCTCCCGGCCACGGTCCCCCTGCGCGTCGGCGCGTTCCTCGACGCCCTCGGCAATGCCGTGCACACGACGCAGATCCTCGACCTCGCCGGCAAAAGCGTGGCCATCACTGGCTTCGGTCCGATCGGGGCGATGTCGGCCGCGATCGCGGAGCACAGCGGTGCGTCGACCGTGATCGTCACCGACGTCAGCGATCACCAGCTCGAGACCGCCCGCCGCTGGGCGGCCGGCCGTGGCTTCGCCAACATCCATACCTTCAACGTGCGCTCGGTCGCTCCGAAGGAAGTGAAGAAGGCCATCGACGCGATCACCGACGGTGTCGGCGTCGACCTGGTCTGCGAGATGTCGGGTTCGTCGGCGGCGATCAACTTCGGCCTCGACATCGTTCGCATGGGCGGCACGCTCTCCCTCCTCGGGCTGCCGGCCGGCAACGCGGTGACGATCGACGACTACACCCGCAACGTCATCTTTAAAGGAGTGACGATGCACGGGATCATCGGCCGGCGGATGTATTCAACCTGGCAGCGAATGCTCTCGTTGTTGCGCGCGGGTCTCGACGTGGAGTGGGTCGTGCAGGCGACGTACGATTCGTTGCACGACTTCCACGAAGGGATGGGCCGCTTCGATCGCCATGAGGCGCTGAAGGTCGTTTTCTTCCCCGAGGGCGAACAAGCGGCGCAAGCGCGACTGCGCTCATGAAACGAGTTGGAATCCTCACCGGCGGGGGCGACGTCCCCGGCCTCAACGCGGCCATCAAAGCATTCGTTGCCCGGATGCTCGAAGAGCCCTGCGAGATTCTCGGACTGCGCCGCGGCTGGGCCTCCCTGCTGAACATCGTCCCGGATCCCGAGGCCGACAATACGCCGTGGATCCTGCCGCTGAACCGGATCAACACGCGCCCCATCGATCGCGCCGGCGGGACGATCCTCCACACCTCGCGCATCAATCCCGCCATCAGCCGGCTCGAGCACATCCCGGAGCACCTCCTCCCCGAAAAAGGCGCGCCCGACGACCGCGAACGCTATGACCTGACCCGCGCCGCGCTGCGGGTCATCGAGTACCTGCGCCTCGACGCGCTGGTGGCGCTCGGCGGTGACGGCACGCTCAACTTCGCCCGCCGCCTGCACGCGGAAGGCGTCCCGGTCGTAGCCATCCCGAAGACGATGGACAACGACGTCTTCGGCACCGACTACTGCCTCGGCTTTTCGACGGCGGTGACGCGCTCGGTGCAGTTCATCAACGACCTCCGCACCACCGCCGGCTCGCACGAGCGCTTCCTGGTCGTCGAGCTCTTCGGCCGCAACTCCGGCGAGACCTGCCTGCTCGCGTCGTACCTCTCCGGCGTCGACCGGGCCATCATCGCGGAGGTGCCGTTCGATCCCGACCAGATCTTCGAGATGCTGGCCCGCGACAAGGCCGAGAACCCGAGCAACTACGCGATCGTGGCGATCTCCGAGGGGGCACGCACGACCACCGGCCAGGTCGTCGCCACCGGCATCGCCAACGAAGCCGGCCAGCGTCGCCTGGGCGGCATCGGCGGCATGCTCGCGGAGCATCTCGAGGAGCGGGCCAGCGAAAAAGTCATCTACCAGCGCCTGGCGTACCTGATGCGTTCCGGCGCGCCCGATTCCCTCGACCTCATCGTGGCGAAGAACTTCGGCACCCTCGCGGCCGACCTGGTCCGGCGCGGCGGCCCCGCGCACATGGTGGCGGTGGTCGATGGCCGCTACACCGCCGTGCCGATCCCGGTCACAGGCCAGTCGGACAAACGCGTGGATGTCCCGCGGTTCTACGACGCCGCGAACTTTCGCCCGAAGGTGGCGGAAGTGATGGGCATGCCGATGTTTCTGCATTGACGACGAGACGCGCGGCCGAACCTAAACCGGCTCGAGCAACTCCACCCCCGTCACTCCCAGTCGCTCCAGTTCCCGCCGCCGCAGCGTCAGCAGCGTCTTCGCCCCCGACTCGACGACCACCTGCATCATCACCGCGTCGTAGACGTCGTTGCCGCCGGTCGGGGCGACCGACAAGCGGCGGAGCATCGACCAGGTGTCGCGCGTGCGCGGTGCGGCGGTCCTGGCGGTGCTGAAGCTGCTGCGCAGGAGGTGAAAGGCGTCGGCGTGCGCGAGGCGGTGCTGCGCGGGGAGCTTGGTGAGCACGGCGTAGCTTTCGATGAGCGCCGGCACCGGGATCACCAGCGCCTTGCGGGCGAGCGCTCCTTCGAGCGCGGCCGCGCAGGGGGTGTGGCGCTCGTGCCAGGCGACGAGGCCGGCGATGATCACGGACGAATCGGCAGCGATCGGACTGGCGGCCACTACTCTTCCTCACTCCGGACCCGGGCCTGCGTGCGGCGGACGGTGTCGGCGGTCAGCGGCTCGGACAGTTCTTCGACCGACTCGGCGACCTGAAGGCGGCCTCGTTTGACGATGCGGATCGGCCGGCGCTCCGGCTCGATCTCGATGCGGCCCTCACGGCAGACGATGCTCAGCGGCATACCGGGCTCGATGCCCGCTTCGTCACGGATTTCCTTCGGAATTACCAGCCGGCCAACCCGGTCGATGGTAACGCGATTCCCATTGCTCATGGTGCCGACTCTACCACTAAGCAGAATGCTGTCACTTCACCAACAGATGAGGAGACGCCGGAGGCCCCCCCCCCGTCGTCTCCTCATCCGTGGGTCAAGTGCGGGCGTTCTGCTTAGAATCTCCGCCATGAGAACGCTCGTGACGTTGCTGTTCCTTTTTCTCACATCCGCGATTTTTGCGCAGCAACCGGATGCGGCCGTGAAGGCGATCGAGCGGCACGATCAGTCGACCGATCGAGCCTTCGAGGACACCGACCGCGCCATCGACGACGTGGCTTGGTACTTCAGGCTCGGCGACGCGGCCGACATCAGCAAGTACGAGATCGCCTCCTCCACGCCGCGCCGCGAGAAGAACGCCACCGGCCAGAACGCCGGCAACCGGATCATCTTCCCGCTCTACGTCTTCGCGCCGAAAGGGCTGAAAGGCCGCGCGCCGATGATCGTGTTCGTGCACGGCGGCGTGCATGGGCGCCTGACCTCCAACTACGCGAATCTGTTCCGCGAGCTCCTCTCGCACGGATACGTGATCGTCTCGCCGGAGTACCGCGGCTCGATCGGTCACGGCGGCGATCTCTACGACCAGATCGACTACGGCGGCACGGAGGTCGACGACGTCCACGACGCGCGGAACTGGGCGGTCGAGAACCTGCCCAACGTCGACCCGAAGCGCGTCGGCATCATCGGCTGGAGTCACGGCGGGTTCCAGACCCTGATGAACATCTTCCGCTGGCCGGACGACTATCAGGTCGCGTACGCCGGCGTGCCGGTCAGCGATCTCGTGCAGCGGATGGGCTATAAGTCGAGCGGCTACCGCGCGCTGTTCGAGGAGTTCGTCGGCAAGCAGGCCGCGGACAATGTGATGGAGTACCGGAAACGCTCGCCGGTCTACCACGCCGACAAACTGCGCACGCCGCTCCTCATCCACACCACCACCAACGACGAAGACGTGAACGTGCTGGAGGTCGAGCACCTCATCGCCGCCCTGAAGGCGGCCGGCAAGAAGTTCGAGTACAAGATCTACGAGAACGCCCCGGGAGCGCATCGCTTCAACCGGATCGACACGAAGCTGGCCAGAGACTCGCGCGCGGAGATCTGGTCGTTTCTGGACAGGCACCTGAAATGAAGCTGCTGCTTCTTCTCTTTGCCCTCACCCGCTTCGACGCTGGCGATCCGCGCGATGTCGCCCCTCGCCTGCGCGGCCCGCTGCTCGTGCTGGCGGGCGGCGGAGGCGACATCGCCGACGCGATGCAGGCGGCGATCGACGCGGCGCGCGGTTGTACGAGCTGCGCGACGAAGCTCGACGTGGTCGTGCTGCGCGCCTCGGGCGCGGATGGCTACAACGAGTGGTTCATGAAGCTGCGCGGCGTCGATTCCATCGCGACGTTCGTGATCACTGATCGCGAGTCGGCCGGGCGCGACGACGTCGTCGCGCGGGTGCGCAACGCGGAGGTGGTCTTCTTCGCCGGCGGCGATCAGTGCAACTACATCCGCTGGATCAAAGGGACCAGGACCACCGATGCGGTGAAAGAGGTCCATCGTCGCGGCGGTGTGATCGGCGGGACGAGCGCCGGTCTGGCCATCCAGAGCGAGGTGGCGTACGACGCCTGTCCTTCGCAGAGCGCGAAATCGGCGGAGGTGCTGCGCGATCCGTTTCACGCCGACGTCAGTCTCTCGCGCGGTTTCTTCGACTGGACGGTGATGCGCGGCACGATCACCGACACCCACTTCATGCAGCGCGAGCGCCTCGGGCGGCTGCTGGTCTTCCTCGCACGCGGCGAGATGCAGCTCGGGATCGGCGTATCCGAAGCCACCGCGGTCGTCGTCGATAGACGGGGCAAAGCGAAGGTGTATGGGAAGGGGCCGGTGCACCTCGTCCGCGCCGACGGAGCGGCCGAAGCGCTCGAGCCGGGGAAGCCGCTCACCTTTCGCGGCCTGCGGATGTGGGAGATCCCGGCGGGCGGTACGTTCGATCTGCGCCGCTGGCCGCGCAAGGGCGGCCAGCGGCTGGATGTGATTGAAGGCGAGATTCGCCGTTAGAACGAGAGGCGTGCGCCGAGGCGCCAGACGCGGGGGCTCTGCAACTCCTCGATCCAGTTGTTGTCCGGATCGTTGCCGGCGCCGGCGTACATCCGGTTGTCGCGCCAGAGCACGGTCCGCTCGTCGGTGGCGTTGAAGAGATCGAGTCCGACGTCAAGTCCGAGTCCGCCCGGCAGCGCGAACTCCTTGCCGATCCGGAGATCGACGTTCAGCATGTCGTCCAGGCGGTTGGTGTCGAAGTCGTCGGTCAGGAGGATGCTCTTGTTGCCGAAGCCGTCGCGCACGTTGCGGCGCCAGTAGTACGGGATGACGTAGCCCTCGCGCGCCATGACCGCGGCGCCGAAGTTGATCCGGTACGGCAGCTGATAGACGCCGCTCAGGCTGAACGACCAGCGCGAGTTGATGTAGCCGTCCGCGCCGCCGTTCGACGCCACGGTCGCGCCGTCGCAGTTCGAGCAGCTGTCGCCGATGACCATGCGGGTCGGATCGCCGCGCTCGAAGCCGCGCTCCCCCACCTGCTGCTTCCAGTCGGTGAGGGTCAGGTTCGCGCGCAGCATCCAGCGGTCGATCATCCGCCGCGTGGCGCTCAGCTCGAGACCGTTGTAGGTCTGACTGTAGTCGGGACGGTTGGTCGTGACCTGGTAGAACGGGGCCGGAACGCCCGCCTTCAGCTTGTAATACGGCGCGGTATACGCGGTGCCGTCGGGCAGCGTCCCGGTCTGCGTGCCGTTCAACTGGTAGTCGTCGGGCGTGTAGAAGTCGTTTCCGCCGCGGGTCTTCTCGTAGGTCGTCCAGATGAAGTCCGTCCGCTTGCGGTACGAGTAGTTCGCGGCGACGGAGAAGGCGGCGCCGATCTCGCGCTGATAGCCGAGCACGAATTCGTCGGTCTTGGTCATCTCCATGTCGTAATCGACGCGGCCGATGGAGTAGCCGGCGGCCGGGTTGTCCGGATCGATGTTCGCGGAGTCGAAGAGGTCGCCCAGCTCGCCGCGCTGCACCAGTTTGTCGGCGTTGACGTCGTTCCAGTAGTAGTAGAGGTACTGGATCCGATAGAACGGATTGTTCGCGCCGACGTCGCCGGCGCCGAGCTGGTCGACGTAGCGGGCGTAGCTGGCGCGGACGATGTTCTTCTCGTTGAGGCTCCAGGTCGCGCCGAGGCGCGGGGAGAGTGAGCTGACCTTCAACGTCTGCTCGTCACCCTCGTACCGGACGCCTGGCAGCAGCTCGGGGAAGACCGGATTGGCGGGGACCTCGCTCGGATCGTTCGAGGCGCGCTGTGAGTCGTAGCGCAGGCCGGCCATGACCGTGACCCTGCCGAAGGTCATCGTGTCGCCGAGGTAAAGATCGGTGTAGTCGGTGCCGTAATCGACGACGGCGGGGCGGGTGATGGCGGCGTAGTTCTCGTCCGGATCGTCCTCGAAGATCGCCCCCCAGTTGCCGGTGCCCGGCCAGGCGCTCATCGAGTTGACCGGCGTCTGGCGATAGCCGAAGCCGAATTTCAGCTCGTGGTCGATGCCGCCGAGCTTGATGAAGGTGGAGTTGTCGTTGCGGATTTGCTTCTGTGGCATCTGCTGCTCGTAGCGGTAGTACGAGCGCTGCGGCCGGCCGCCGTCCTGATCCCAATACATGTCGGTGCCGAAGCCGCCGATCGGGTCGAGGATGTAGCCGTTGTTGATCTTGGCCAGCGTGACCGTGGAGAAGAAACGGGAGCTGAAGGCGTGCGTGTCCTCGACCTTCAGCACGTAGCCCGGACCCGACTGCGCGTGCGCGGTCTCGATGGGACGATCGGGCCCGAGGCCGCGGCCGAACTGGGTCTTGTTGTTGCGCATGTAATAGAGGTTGGCCTGGTTCGAGGCGGTCAGCTGCGCGTTGATCTTGCCGTTCCAGTTGTCGAGCGTCGTCGTCGATGAGTCGCCCTCCCCTGCCGGCACCAGATCGATGTCGTTACGCGAGTACGCGCCCCATAGCCAGAGCCGGTCGCGCACGAGCGGACCGCCCGCCTCGACGCCGTAGTCGGTGATCTTGTCGATCGAGTTCACCACCGTCAGGTAGTCGGCCGCTTCCGCCGGGACTTCCGGGTCCGACTGGAACTGCTTGTCGGTCCAGAACCAGCGGCCGGAGCCGCGGAGCTCGTTCGTGCCGCGCTTGGCGACCAGGTTGATCTGCACGCCGGGAGTCTGCACGCGCGGGTCGGTGCCGCTGGTCGCGACCTGCATCTCCTCGAACGAATCGAAGTCGTAGTAGAAGCCCGACGCGCCGGTCGCGGCCATGTCGGTGACGTTGACGCCGTCGACGTTCCACGAGGTCTGGTGGCGCTCCACGCCTTTGCCGACGAAGTAGCTCTGCGAGCCGCTCTTGTTGCCGCCGACGTTCACCCGGTCGACGAGCACGCCCGGTATGGTCTGCAGCATGACCCACGGATCGCGCGCGCTCGGCACCTGGGTCAGCTCGACGAGCTGCAGGTTCTCGCCCGTGCCGACGCTGCGGCGGTCGATGACCGGCGTCGCGGCCGTGACCGTCAGCACCTCCGAGACCGTTTGCGCCAGGCGCAGATTCACGTCGACGTTGACGCCCACCCGGACATCGACCGCGCGCTCGGTGCGGCCCATGCCGTCGAGCTCAGCGCGGACGGTGTAGCGGCCCGGCTCGAGCCGGAGGAAGCGGTAGGCGCCGTCGCTGTCGGTGACCGCGGTCTGCGGAGCCTGAGCACCGGTCACGGTGACGGTGACGCCCGGAAGGCTCATCCCGCTCGAATCGGTGACGGTACCGAGGATGTTGCCGGTGTAGGTCTGCGCGAGCGCGCCGGTGGCGAGCAACAGGCCGGCCGTGAACGTCATGATGAGGCGTACGTACCTGCTGCTGATCCGGATCCGTGTCATTGATTCTCCTTCGATTCTGAAGTCGACTGCACGGGGGTTTTGGACGATGGCAGACAACGTGCGACGATTCGCGCCGTTTGTCAATTTCGAACTGCGAGCGGCTCCGCCGCCGCCAGTTGATGGGAGACCATGAAGAACTTTCTACTCGTTGTCGTGCTCGTCTCAGCCGCCCTCTCGATGACGGCGGCCGAGGGGAAATGGACGCCGCAGCAGGTGCTCGAGCTCGATCGCGCCTGGCTCAAGGAAGAGGGACTGGAGCTGCCGCCGGAGCGTCTGTGGGATCCGCGCAGCGGCACCGGACTGTTCTCGGCCACGATCAGCACCGGCGGCTGCTCCGGCGGGTTCGTTTCGGCCGAGGGGCTGTTCGTGACCAATCACCACTGCCTCTTCGGCGTGCTGCAGGAGCACGCCACTCCGCAGAACGACCTCATCGCCAAAGGCTTCGTGGCCCGTGCGCGCGGCGAGGAGCTGCGGAGCAAGACCCTGCGCGTGACCATGCCGCGCCGATTCACGGACGTCACCACAGACGTGCTGGCCGCGGTGCCGAAGAACGCCACCGACGCGCAGCGTTCCCGCGCCATCGAGCGTAAGTCGGCCGCGATCGTGGCCAGCTGCGAGAAGCAGGCGCGGACGCGCTGCAGGGTCGCGGCGCATGACGGCGGCCTGCAGTACGTCCTGCAGGAGATGACGGAGTTCGACGATGTCCGCCTGGTCTACGCGCCGCCGCGTGCGGTCGGCGAGTTCGGCGGCGAGGTCGACAACTGGATGTGGCCGCGCCACACCGGTGACTTTGCCATCGGCCGGGTCTACTTCAACGGCGCGCCGTACAAGCCCGACTTCTTCTTCCCCATCGCCAAAGAAGGGGTGAAGCCCGACGACTTCGTGATGGTCCTCGGCTATCCCGGCGTCACCTATCGAGCCCTCACGGCGGCGGAGATGGAAGAGCGGCGGATCTGGTTCGAGCGCCGTGCGAACGTCTATCGCGAGTGGATTTCCTTGATGGAGCGGACCACCGCCGGATCGCCCGAAGGGGCGATCGCGGTCGCCGACCTCTCGAAGACGCTCGCCAACCGGCAGAAGAACGCGGAGGGGCAGCTGGCCGGCTTCGCGCGCTGGTCGACCATTAGCAAGCAGCGCGCCCTGGAGGCACAGATCAAGACGCCGGCCCTGGCCGGCTTGCAGACCGTGGCGAACGAAAAGATCGCCGCGTTCGATCACGACTTTCTCCTCGATCACGTGCGGATGACCGGCAACTCGCTGGCGCTGACCGGCCCCAAGTCGCTGATCTGGGCGGTGGCCGTGGCGCGCGCCGCGACCGAGCGGGCGAAGGCCGACACCGAGCGCGACGACGTCTTCGCCGCGCGCAACATCACCCGCGTGCGCGACCGGATCGAGCGGGAGCAGAAGAGCTTCTACGCACCGGCCGACAAGGCGCACCTCGCCTCCTTCGTGAAGATGGCCCTCGCCCTGCCGCAGGGACAGCGCATCGCGGCCATCGATCGCGTCTTCGCGAACACCGACGTCAACGCCCGCATCGACCAGCTGTACGCCAACTCGAAGCTGCTGAACCTCAGCGATCGCCTGGCGATGTTCGACATGACCGCCGCGCAGCTCCAGGCGCGGCGCGATCCGCTGGTCGACCTCGGCTTCGCCCTAAGCACCGAGATCAGCGCGATGAACGAGCGGCGCGACGGCTGGGAAGGAGCGATCTCCCGCCTCCGCCCGGAGTGGCGCCGCGCCGCCATCGCCCACGCCGGCCGTCCGATCGCCCCCGACGCCAACTCCACCCTGCGCGTTTCGTTCGCGCACGTGAAGGGCTACCAGCCGCGCGACGGGGTCTGGTTCAACCCGCAGACGACGCTCGACGGCGTGCTCGAGAAGCACACCAACGCCGAGCCGTTCGACGTGCCGGACGCGATCCTCACCGCCGCCGCCACGCGCTTCGACGGCCCGTGGCGCGACCCGCGGCTCAAGGACGTGCCGGTGGCCTTCCTCTCCGACGCCGACACCACCGGCGGCAACTCCGGCAGCCCGACCATCAACGGCCGCGGCGAGCTGGTGGGCGTGAACTTCGACCGGGTCTGGGAGAACGTCTCGAACGACTTTGCCTATCTCCCGCTGGTGGGCCGCAACATCAACGCGGACGTCCGCTACATGCTCTGGATCCTGGAGCGGGTGGAGAAGGCGGAGGGGTTGCTGAAGGAGCTGGGGGTGCGGTAGAGGGCGGATCCTCGGGGTTCCTCGGGTCCGCCGCGGAGCGGCCGGACGCCGCTGCCTGTGACCACCCGAGGAACTCCGAGGAACCGAGGAACCCGAGGAACCGTCTCCTCCTGTAATACCCTGCGCGCGTCAGATGCTCGCTCCCGAGACGCTCCTCGGCCCGTACAAGCTCCTCGCGCCGGTCGGTGCGGGCGGCATGGGCGAGGTTTATCGCGCGGTCGACACGCGCCTCGGACGCGAGGTGGCGGTCAAGGTGCTGTCGAAGACCCTCTCGCACGATGAGGAGGCGCTGCGCCGCTTCGAGCAGGAGGCGCGCGCCGCGGGGATGCTCAACCATCCGAACATCCTCGCCATCTACGACATCGGTGTCTACGACGACCGGCCCTACATCGTCTCGGAGCTGCTCGAAGGAGAGTCGCTCCGTTCGCGGCTGCGGCACGGCACGATCCATCCGCGCAAGGCCACCGACTACGCGGTGCAGATCGCGCGCGGGCTGGCGGCGGCGCACGAGAAAGGGATCGTCCACCGCGACCTGAAACCGGAGAACCTCTTCCTCACGCGCGACGGGCACGTGAAGATCCTCGACTTCGGCCTCGTCAAGCTGATGCACCCCCGCATGCCCGGCGGCGAGCAGGTAGGTGTCGACGAGCACGCGCCGACCCTCCCCGTCACGCCGACCGAGCCGGGCCGCATTCTCGGCACGGTCGGCTACATGGCGCCGGAGCAGGTGCGCGGCGAGACGGGCGACCATCGCTCCGACATCTTTTCGTTCGGCGTGATCCTCTACGAGATGCTGGCCGGACGGCAGCCGTTCCGCGGCGACTCGCCGATCGAGACGCTGAACGCCATCCTCAAAGACGAGCCGGCCGATCTCGAGCCCGACCGCGCGCCGGCCGGCCTCGATCGCGTGGTGCGGCATTGCCTGGAAAAGAGTCCGGACGAGCGCTTTCAGTCGGCGCGCGACCTCGCCTTCGGCCTCGGCTCGATGTCGGGGCTTACCAGCCAGGCACTGGCGTTCGCGCCGCGGCCGCGCATCCGCTGGAAGAGACTGGTGCGGCCGCTGCTCGCGCTGGCCGTGCTCGCGGTGATCGGTGCGGTGGCGTACTGGCTCGGCACGATGCGCGGCACGCGCGTGCCGGCGACGTTCCAGCGCCTCACCTTCCGCAGCGGCACCGTGCTGAGCGCGCATTTTTCTCCCGACGGGGAGACGTTCTTCTACGGCGCGCGCTGGGCCGGCAATCCGGTGGCGGTCTTCGCTGCCCGGGCCGATTCGCCGGAGTCACGCAACCTCGGCTACACATCGACCGACATCCTGGCCGTCTCGTCGACCGGCCAGCTCGCCATCGCCACCGGCCGCCGGCCGGTCGGCTACCTGCGCGACGCGGGGACGCTCGCACAGGTGGCCATCGGCGGCGGAACGCCGCGTCCGATCGCCGAAGACGTCGAAGCGGCTGACTGGACACCGGACGGAAAAGCGCTGGCCATCGTGCGCACGATCGACGGCAAGTGCCGGCTCGAGTATCCGATCGGCACGGTGCTGTACGACACCATCGGCTGGATCAGCCGGCCGCGTTTCAGTCCCGACGGCGACGCCATTGCGTTCATCGATCATCCGATCGTGAACGACGACCGCGGCGTCGTGGCGACGGTAACGATCGCCGACCGCAAGTACAGCGCGCTGACGCCGGAGTATCAGAGCGTGCAGGGCGTCGACTGGCGCCCCGACGGCCGCGCGCTCTGGTACGCGGCCGAGTTGGAAGGAGCGCGCGGACGCTCGCTGATGTCGGTCACGCGCCGCGGCAGGATGAGCACCGTGCTGACCAACGCCGGCTGGCTCTGGCTGCACGACGTCAACGCGGACGGACGCCTGCTCGTCTCGCTGCAGAACATCCGCGCCGGCATCTTCGCCATCCTCCCCGGCGAGCGGATGGAACGCGACCTGTCGTGGCTCGACTTCTCGATCGTGCGCGACCTCTCCGCCGACGGAAAGACCATCGCGTTCTCCGAGTCGGGCCAGGCCGGCGGCGAGATCTACGGCGTCTATCTCCGCTCGATCGACGGCGCGCCGCCGGTGCGCCTCGGCGACGGCACCACCGAGGCGCTCTCGCCGGATGGCAAGTGGGTGCTGTCGATTCCTCGCAATCAGAAACCGGCCCCGATCCTCGCCCTGCCCACCGGCGCCGGACAGCCGCGCAGGATCACCAACGACCGGCTCAATCACCGCAACGCACGCTGGCTGCCCGACGGCCAGAGCATCCTCTTTCAGGGCAGCGAAGGCGACAACCCGCCGCGCGTCTACGTGCAGCCGGACGTGTTTTCACGGAAGGGCGGCGCACCGCGCCCTATCACGCCGGAGAACGTGACCGGCACGCTCGTCACCGCCGACGGCACCCGCTTCCTCGGCCGCAACCGCGAGCGAAAGTGGTTCTTCTTTCCCATTGCCGGCGGCGAACCGATCGCCGTTCCCGCCCTGCAGTCGGGCGACGTCCCGATGCGCTTCACCGCCGACGGGCAGTCGGTCTTCGTGGCCACCTTCGGCAAGATCCCGGCGCAACTGACGAAGGTCGACCTCATGACCGGCGAGCGGACGCTCTGGCGCGAGGTCATGCCGGCCGAAGCGGCGGGGCTGATCAACGTCGGCCCGGTCTGGCCGACGGCGGACGGGCAGACGCTGGTTTACAGCTACACTCGGCTGCTGTCGGATCTGTATCTGGTCGATCCGGAGCCGAGGGGACATCGATGATGAAACGCATGCTGCTGGTGATGCTCTTCGCGGTCAACGCGTTCGCCCAACGCAATCCGGCCGACTACACGCGCGTGCTGCTGCCGGTGCATCGATCGGTCAGCGCGTCGTATGGTGGCTGGACGGTGCAGTGGCATTTCCGCAATGAGGGAAAGAGCGCGGCCGACGTTTTTCCGCTGGCCTGGATGTGCGGACTGCCGCTCCCCGGACCGGGCGTGTCGATCATCGGGAAGCCGGCGCTGCCGCCGGAGCGGACGATGCTCTGTCACGCCGGTGACGTGATTCCGTCGCCTCTGGTGCCGCCATCGGTTCCGATCGTCAGCGACAGGCCGGGGGCGTTCCTCTACGTCGAGACGGCGGCGATCGACCAGGTGACGATCGGCGGGTCGTTGAACTGGGTGACGTTCGGATCGCCGAAGGCGGCGGCGCCCGCGCAGTTGCGTGCGGTGCCGGAGGGGGAGTTCCTTCGCGGCACGCGCAGCATCCTGTCGGTGCCGAAGGTGAGCGGCTCGCGCTACGCGCTGCGGATCTACGCCCTGCCGGAAACGGCGCAAGGGGCGCGGGTGACGGTGCGGGTGTACGACATCCGCTCGGCGCGGCAAACGGCCGAAGAGACGCTGCTGTCGACGACCACGCTCACGCTCGACCCGCCCACCGGAGCGGTCGCGCCCTGCTTCGGCGGCTGCGATCTTCCAGCGGCCGGCTACCTGCCGGCCACGGCGCAGCTTTTCGATTTCATCGGCGGCGGCGAGACCTCGCTGCGCATCGAGATCGAGCCCGATTCGGATGCGCTGCGTTGGTGGGCGGTGCTGTCGTCGACCAGCGTGACGAACGACGTCGGCATTTTCACGCCCTGATCCGATCCGAACTGCTCCGCCGTATGGTGTGGGCTTCCACCCCACCCTGATGTGAGGGTGCGGAAGTTTGGAATTGGCCGGAATTGGCCGGAAGTCTTCCGAGGTCCGGACGTTGCGGTCGTGCGGCAGCGGTGAGGCGGTTTGGCAGCAGCGCGACCTGGAGTGTCGTCCCCTTCACGCGTCCTCCCTCCCCCCCGCTTTGTCATCCTGAACGAAGTGAAGGACCCCCTCCCCATGAGCGATGCACCATGCGTATTCGCCTGTGGGGAGGGGGTCCTTCACTTCGTTCAGGATGACAAACGGAGTGGCTGGGACTGCTGGGGGACAGGGCTTTTCGATGTCACCGCTCGCGGGTGAACGAGACCGCTCTGATGATTTACGAGGGCGGTGTCCTTCTCGAACGAGGCAGCCCTGATGATTTACGAGAACGGTGTCCTTCTCGAACGAGGCAGCCCTGATGATTTACAAGGGCGGTGTCCTTCTCGAACGAGGCAGCCCTGATGATTTACGAGGACGGGCTCCTTCTCGAACGAGGCAGCCCTGATGATTTACGAGGACGGTGTCCTTCTCGAACGAGGCAGCCCTGATGATTTACGGGGTGGTGTCCTTCTCGAACGAGGCAGCCCTGGTGATTTACGAGGGCGGTCTCCTTCTCGAACGAGGCAGCCCTGATGATTTACGAGGACGGTCTCCTTCTCGAACGAGGCAGCCGTTGTGATTCAACAGGCGGTGTCTCTCTCGAAGGACACAGCTCTGATGATTTACGAGGGCGGTGTCCTTTTCGAAGGACGCCCGGATTCGAAACGAACCAGATCGCAGGTGGGGGACAGAGCTTCAGAGGTCACTGATGACCTTTACGGATCATGGTGTAAAGGCATACCCGCCGGCTCTCCGCTGCCGGCAACGGCTGCAGCGCACCGGGGACCATCACGTACAATGCGTATCCGAGCTCCCCGAAACCTTGATCTTTATGCCATCGCAACATAGATTGCGGTGACATGCGGATCGTCGCGCTACTGCTCCTTCTCCTCGCGGTGCCCACCTTTGCCCAGGACGTCTGCGACATCGCGATGCAGCCGGCGGCGACGCTGCTGGTGCCGTACTTCGAGGTGGAGCTCGGGCGTCCGATCACACAGGCCAGGACGACGGTCTTCACGATCGTGAACGTCTCCCAGTCGCCGCAGATCGCGAACGTGACGCTCTGGACGAATCTCGATCATCCCCTGCTGAACTTTCCGGTTTTCCTGACCGGCTACGACGTGCAGGCGCTGAACGTGTACGACATTCTGGTGGGCGGCCTGATCGCGCCCACCCTCGGCACGTCGAACGCGACGACGCCGGGATCGCGCTCGCTGGCGAACAGCGCCAATCCGAAGTTTCTGCTGTCGGCGCAGGAGTCGTGCTCGCGCACGTCGATGCCGCTCACCATTCCGCCGTCGCTGCTCGGCGACGTGCGCAATGGATTCGAGAAGGGGCGGGTCACGGGATGCGGTGATCATGCGGTGGCGATCCCGGCGAGCAACGGCCTGACCATCGGCTACATCACCATCGACGTCGTGTCGACGTGCCTCCTGCTGTCGCCGATCGACCCCGGCTACTACTGGGATCAACTGCTCCATGACAACGTGCTGACCGGCGATTGGGCGCTCATCTCGCCGAATCCGGTCACCGGAAATTACGCGGCCGGCGTTCCGATGGTGCATCTGCGGGCGATGCCGGCCGAGACGACGCTGCCGTTCACGTTTTACGACCGGCTGAGCGGACGCCGCGATCGCCGCCAGCCGCTGCCGTCGACGTTCGCCGCGCGCTACATCGAGGGAGGGGCGTTCGAGACCGAGCTCGTGATCTGGCGCGAGGGGATGAGCGGCGCGCCGCGCAACTGCAGTGAGCTGGAGACGAACGAGACGGTCTTCGCCGAAGTGGTGCGACTAGACGAACGGGAAAATCCTACCGTACAGACGCATGTGAGCTCGCTGCCGGTCGTCGCCAGTGTCCGCACGGCAGCGGACATCTTTCCGCCGCTGACGAACGACGTCGGCGGGTGGATGTACGTCAATCTCAACAACGGCGGCTCGCCCGCGTACGGCGTGGCTCCGGGCGTCGACCTGATCAGCGATTCGAGCAGCGTGCGCGGCCGGCGTCAGAGCCAGGCCTGGATGATGAGCCGGATGAAGGCGGAGGGGCGTTACTCCACCGGCATCGAGGTGACGGCCATGGGCAACGGCTGCACGCCCGCGCCGCCCAGTCCGGCCATGCAGACCGTCGGTGCGCAGATCCGGCCGATCGCGCCGACGCCGTCCGACGACTCGTGCGACATCGCGCTCCTTCCCGCGGCGACGTTGCTGCTCCCCCGCTTCGAGGTCGACGTCGACGCGCCGCCGAACGTCGCCGCGACGACCCTCTTCACCGTCACGAACACCACCAACGCACCGCGCATCGCACGCGCGACCGTCTGGACCGACTGGTCGTATCCGCTGCTGACGTTCGACATCTACCTGACCGGCTACGACGTGCAGGCCATCAACCTGCGCGACGTGCTGGTGGATGGCCGCCTCCCTGCGACCGGCTCGGCGGTCTCGCCGCGGGGCGTGCGCTCGTTCGGCGAGATCGGCGGCTGCGAGAGCCTCCCCGCTTCGCTGCCGCCGGCGGCGCGGGAGGACGTGACGCGCGCGCTGCGCATGGGACTGACGGGATCCTGCGGAACGACGCGCATCGGCGGAACGCACCTCAAAGCGGCCGGCTATGTGACGATCGACCTCGTCTCGACCTGCTCGGCGAAGGCGCCGGGCACGCACGACGAGCTGGCGTTCGACAACGTTCTGACCGGCGATTACCAGTACGTCGACCCGAATCCGGCCACCGGCAACCAGGCGTACGGCAGTCCGCTCGTGCACATCCGGGCGGTGAGCGGCCAGACGGCCGCAGACCTTCCGCACACGTTCTACGAGCGCCTCACCGGCCACCGGCGCGATCGGCGGCAGCCACTGCCGGCCGCGTTCGCCGCCCGCTACATCCAGGGAGGCTCGGCGGGATTCCTCACCGACTTCGTGATCTGGATGGACGGGACGACGGGGAGCAGCGCCAGCTGTCGCGATTTCGCGAAGAACAGCGCGATGCCGTACATCGAGAACGTCCGCTTCGACGAGCGCGAGAACCCGACCACCTGGTCACCGTCGATCATTGTCCCGCTGCCGCCCGAATACCATCATCCCAAACTCGCCGCCACGACGCGCGTGCGGACGTCCGACAGCCTCTTTCCTCTCCTCGAATCAGGAGACGTGGCGGGATGGATGTACATCAACCTGGCGCGCCTCGACCAGCAGGCCGGCCCGTCGCAGGGTTGGGTGGTGACGACGATGCACGCCGAGGGACGGTACGCGGTGGCGTTCGACGCGACCTCGCTCGGCAATGGTTGCGCGCCACTGCGGCCCAAGAGCGACGCACAGAACCCGATCGGACCACACTGAGATGAAACGACTGCTGATCGTCCTCGCGCTCGCGCTTCCGCTCTTCGCCCAGACGGAGAACGACACGAGCTGCGAGATCGCGGTCATGCCGGCAGCGACGTTGCTGGTGCCGTACTTCGAGGTGGACGCCACCGAGCGCCTCATCAACGCGCGGACGACGGTCTTCACGGTCACGAACGTCACCAACACACCGCAGATCGCGAGCGTGACCATCTGGACGAGCAGCGGCCGGCCGCTGCTGACCTTCCCGATCTTTCTGACCGGCTACGACGTGCAGGCCATCAACCTGTTGGACGTCCTCCGGCGCGGCATCATCGCTCCCGACTTCGGAACGTCGAATGCGACCACGCCCGGGTCGCGATCGCTCGCAAACAGCGCCAATCCGCGATTCCTCCCCTCCGCCGCGGCGAACTGCGCACGCGGGGTGGTGCCGGTGAACCTGCCGCCGGCGCTGCTGGCGGAACTGCAGACCGCGTTGAGGGACGGACGTCATCTGACCGGCTACGTCACTATCGACGTCAGCGCCACCTGCACCGCGCGGACACCAGCCGAGGAAGGGTATTGGGATGGGCTGCTGTACGACAACGTGCTGATCGGCGACTGGCAGATCATCTCGCCGAATCCGCCTGCCGGTAATTACGCCGGCGGCAGTGCGGCCGTTCATCTGCGCGCCATTCCGGAGGGTGGTCCTGCCGGAGCCGCCACCGTCTCGTCGCTGCCGCTCACCTTCTACGACCGCCTCCTGCCGGAAGGAAGACGCGGCACCGATCGCCGGCAGCCGCTGCCGTCGAGCTTCGCCGCGCGCTTCACGGAAGGAGGGGCAGCCTCCTTCGACACGGAGTTGATCGTCTGGCGCGAAGAGGCCGGCCCACTCGGCGATGTGGTCCGTTTCGACGAGGAGGGTGATGCGACCGAGCAACTCTCCACGGTCTCGCTTCCGGTCGCTGCCAGCGTGCACACGGCCAGCGAGCTCTTTCCGCCGCGTGGCAACGAGGTCGGCGGCTGGATGTACCTCGACCTCGGCCGTCAGGGATGGGTGGTGACACGGATGAGCGCGGAGGGCCGCTATGCGACCGGCATCGACGCCACGCCGCTCGGCAACGGCTGCGCGCCGCGAGAGCCCGCGCCGATCGGCCCCGTCCGCGCCGACGATTCGTGCGACGTCGCCCAGCTTCCGGCGGCGACGCTCCTGCTCCCCTTCTTCGAAGCCGATGTCACAGCGCCGCCGACGGTGGCGCCGACGACGCTCTTCACGGTCATCAATACCAGCAATGAGTCGCGCATCGCCCGGGTGACCCTCTGGACCGACCGCGCCTATCCGGTGCTGACTTTCGACATGCTGCTCTCCGGTTACGACGCGGAGCCGATCAACCTGCGCGAGCTGCTGACCGGTGGGCGCTTGCCCGGCGAGTGCGACGGGCTACCGCGGACCATTCCGGCGTCGCTGCTGAACGACGTTCGCAGCGCGCTGACGACCGGCCGCTTCGCCGGCGCCTGCGGGAGCGAGAGCATCGGTAATGCGCACGCGTACGCCATCGGCTATGCGACGATCGACGTGGTCGGCAACTGCTCCGGCCGATCGCCGAACGAGCTCGAGGCGCTGGCCGACCTCCGCTTCGACAACGTCCTGACCGGCGACTGGCAGCACGTGCAGCCGAATCCGGCCCTCGGCAATTACGCGGCCGGCAATGCGATGGTGCACATCCGCGCGAACGCTGAAGGGGCACTGCCGCGCACGTTCTACAGCCGCTTCTACGGCGGGACGGGACGCGATCGGCGCCAGCCGCTGCCATCATCCTTTGCGGCGCGCTACATTCAGGGGGGCACGTCAGGATTCCTCACCGACTTTCTGGTGTGGCACGAGCCGACGACGCCGGCCCGCGGCGCGTGCGCGTCGTACGCCGAGAACGGCCGGACCAGGGTGGGCGAGCTCGTACGCTTCGATGAGCGCGAGAATCCGACCGTCCACATCCCGCAGACCCACTTCCCGGGCGTGCCGCGCGAGTACACGCTGCCGGTGACGGGGCGGATCGCCTCACAGGCCGACTTCTTCCCGCCGCTACAGTCGGGCGACGTGGCCGGCTGGATGTACCTGGATCTCTCGGTTCAGACCCGCGAGAAAACCGCGAACCAGGGCTGGGTCATCTCTTCGATGTTCGCGGAAGGGCGTTATGCCGCCGCGTTCGACGCCGCTGCACTCGGCAACGGCTGCTCCGCCATACCTGAGACCACCATCGGACCTTTGCGTTAAATCCCCCGCGCCGCGGACGGCGCATGGCATTGTTCCCCGCGCCGCGGACGGCGCACGAAATCTCGTTTCGCTGTAGCAGGAGAACATGGAATGCGAAAGCTACTGCCGGTGCTGCTCGTTCTCGCTTTGCCCGTCTTCGCCCAGGACACCCGTCCTTTCACCAACGCCACGGATTCGAGCTGCGATATCTCCACCCAGCCGGCGGCGACGCTGCTGATCCCGTACTTTGAGCTCGAGTACGGTCCTGCCTCCACGGCGCGGACGACGCTCTTCACGATCACCAATGTGACCAGCCGTCCACAGATCGCGAGCGTCACCATCTGGACGAACCTCGACCATCCGGTGATGAACTTCCCGGTCTTCCTGACCGGCTACGACGTGCAGGCCATCAATCTATACGACGTGCTCGTACGCGGCCTGATCGCACCGCCGAGCGGGACGACCAGCAGGACCACCCCCGGCCGTCGTTCGCAGCCCAACATGAACAACCCGAACTTCCTCCCCTCGGCGGCCACGAACTGCGAGCGCATCCCGACGAACCTTCCTTCGGGGCTGCTCTTGGACGTCGAGAACGCCTTCAAGACCGGGCGAACGAGCATCTGCTCGCAGCCGGTGGCCATTCCGAACGCGAACCTCGCCACCGGCTACATCACCATCGACCTGATGGCCACCTGCACGAGCGACCATCCGCTGCGGGAGTCGTACTGGGATCAGCTGCTGTTCGACAACGTGCTGACCGGCGACTGGCAGATCATCGCGCCGAGCGGCACCACCGGCAATTACGCGGAGGGGGCACCGGCCGTCCACATCCGCGCCGTGCCGGAAGGTGGTTCGGCCGGATCGAGCACCGTCTCTCCGCTCCCCTTCACCTTCTACGATCGCCTCACGCCCGCCGGCAAGCGGCGCACCGATCGCCGCCAGCCGCTGCCGACGACCTTCGCCGCTCGCTTCATCGAAGGCAGCAACGCCTCGTTCGACACGCAGTTCATCGTCTGGCGGGAATCGATGACCGGCGGGCCGCGCCAGTGCGGCGACGTCGCGTCGAACAACGCCCCGCTGGCGGAGATCGTCCGCTTCGACGAGCGGGAGAATCCGACTGTCAAAACGAGCGAGTCGTCGCTGCCGGTCAGCTCCAGCGTCCGCACCGCGTCGGAGCTCTTCCCGCCGCTGTCGAATGACGTCGCCGGCTGGATGTACCTCAATTTGAACAACGGCGGGTCGAGCGCCTACAGCGCGTCGAACAACTTCGATCTGGTCACCGACTCGAGCACGGTCCGCGGCCTCCGCCAGAGCCAGGCCTGGGTGGTGACGCGCATGGCCGCGGAGGGCCGCTACGCCACCGGCATCGAGGTGACTGCCCTCGGCAACGGCTGCGGCACCGCACCCGCTTCGCCGACCATGGCCGCCTCGAACGCGACAGTCCGTCCGATCGGTCCGGCGCGCACCACCCTCAATGACGCGCTCCCCGCCTCGCCGGCCGTCACCCATCGCAACGATGACTCGTGCGACGTCGCCCAGCTTCCGGCCGCGACGCTGCTGCTGCCGTACTTTGAAGTCGACGTCAATTCGGACGTGAGCAGCTCGCAGACGACGCTCTTCACCGTCGTCAACACCACCAACCAGCCGCAGATCGCGCGCGCCACGATCTGGACCGACTGGTCGTTCCCGGTCATCAGCTTCGACATCTTCCTGACCGGCTACGACGTCCAGGCCATCAACATCCGCGACATCCTCATGAGCGGCGTCCTGCCGGGGACGAGCTCGAACGCCACGCGCGGCTCGCGCTCGCTGGCCGGCAACGACCGCTTCCTTGCGAATGCCGCCACCGCTTGCGCGAACCTGCCGCGCGTGCTGCCGGCGACCATCACTGAGGCCATACGCCGTGCGCTGACGCAGGGCACCATCCCGCAGTCGTGCAGCTCGGACCGCGTCGGCGGCGCGCATGCGAACGCCATCGGCTACGTCACGATCGACGTCGTCGCGACCTGCTCCGGCAAGTCGCCGAAAGACGCCGGAGCGATCGGCGAGCTGCTCTTCGACAACGTCCTGACCGGCGACTATCAGTTCGTCACGCCGAACTCCGCCAGCGGCAACTTCGCCCTCGGCAGCCCGCTCGTGCACATCCGCGCGATCGGTGAAGGGGGCGCGGCCGGCTCGCAGGTGGCGACCAATCTCAACCGCACGTTCTACGACGGCTTCTACGGCGGTACGCACCGCGATCGCCGCCAGCCGCTGCCGACGCGCTTCGCCGGACGTTACATCGAGGGCGGCGGCACGTCCTTCCTCACCGACTTCCTGATCTGGCGCGAGCCGGCCCGCGCGGCGGATGCGATCTGCTCGAACTACGACGAGAACCTGACGGCGTACGTCGAGGCCGTCCGCTTCGATGAGCGGGAGAATCCAACCACGGTCGCCCGGCCCGACGTGACCATCGGCTTCCCGGAGGCGCCCCAGCTGCTCGCGTCGTCATCGCGGCTGCCGTCATCGGACGAATATTTCCCGCCGCTGCAGAGTGGTGACGTCGCGGGATGGATGTACCTGAATCTCGCCCGGCCCGAAAGCAACAACCAGATCTCCGCCGCCCAGGCCTGGGTCGTCACAGCCATGTCGGCCGAGGGACGCTACGCCGTTGGAGCGGACGCCACGTCGCTGGGTAACGGCTGCTCGCAGGTCCGAGGAACGACGAGCGAAGACAGCGTCACGAATCCCATTCAACCGTAGTAAGGCGGTTCCTCGGAGTTCCTCGGCAGGACCGACAGACCTGCCGAGGAACCCGAGGAACCGCCTCTCCCATTGCCAAATGAGTAACACTCTTGCATGGTGTCCGTCTCAGGTGATGCGATGAAACCGAACGCGACTTTGATCCTGCCGCTTCTCCTCCTCTTCGCCCTGCCGGCTTTCGCCCAGGAGTCCGACGACGACGTCGATTATTCGCGCGACACGCTGATGCGCATCTTCGTCGCGGAAGCCCCCCGCGAGGAGCGCCCGCCCATTACTTTCCATGTCGGCACGGTGCAGTTCAACGCCCTCGGCACGCGGTGGAACTTCGCCTACCTGCCGTTCCTCGCGCCGCTGCACGGAACGACGCCCCGCACTTCGCAGGAGATGCCTGATCCCTTCCTCATCACCCGCACGGTGATGGCCACGCCGCCGCGCGTCGCACGACAGCAGCGCCGGGCAATCAACGCCGAGATCCGGCGGATCGAGCGGACCGAGCGGGAGCGGGCGAAGCTCAGCGTCACGACCAGCGGCGACAAGTAAGGCTTCACTGAACCGTTACACGAATAACTCTTGTAACGGCATGCCTCCCCAGCATAGAGTGCTCACCTAGTTATGGCGTGAGACCATAACCGGTCGGGAGGCTGCGCCAGATGTTCCGGTTCCCTCGCACTCACGGTTCCCTGGTCCTGTTGCTGTCATCACTCCTCACCGTCTCGGCGCTCGCCGCGACGTTCCCGACCTCCCGTCCCCACAGCACGAACAACGATGACACCTGCGACGTCGCGGTCATGCCGGCCGCGACGCTGCTGCTCCCCTACTTCGAAGTGCAGCTCGACGCGTCGATCATCCGCGCGAAGACCACCCTCTTCACCATCGTCAACACCGTGCCGGAGCCGCAGATCGCGCACGTGACCATCTGGACCGACTGGGGCTATCCGGTTCTCTCGTACAACCTCCTCCTCACCGGCTACGACGTGGAGTCGATCAACCTGTTCGACGTCCTGGCGCGCGGCATCCTGATGCAGCAGTGGTCGACGGCGAAGATCCCGGGCGCGCGCTCGCTGCCGAATCACGCCAATCCGCATTTCCGCTCCGACGCGGCGCAGAGCTGCCCGTTCCAGGCGCAGCGTGTGCCGGAGGCGCTGCTGCAGGACGTTCGCAGCGCGCTGACCACCGGCGTGATCAGCAGCTGCGGAGCGAAACGCGTCGGCGGTACGCACGCCAACGCCACCGGCTACATCACCATCGACGTCGTCTCCACCTGCAACAGCCGCACGCCGGCCGACCCGGGGTACTACGACGAGATCCTCTACGACAACGTGCTGACGGGCGATTACCAGCACCTTTCGCCCGATCCGAACGTCGGCAACTACGCGGGCGGCGCGGCCATGGTGCATCTGCGCGCGGTGCCGGAAGGGGGACGCGCCGGCGCCGAGGTGGAGTCGACGCTGCCGTACACCTTCTACGACCTCTACACACCCGACGACGCGCGGCGGAAGGATCGCCGCCAGCCGCTCCCCTCGACGTTCGCCACGCGCTACGTCGAAGGGGGCGCCGGCCAGTTCAAGACCGAGCTTCAGTTCTGGCGCGAGCCGGCCATGGGACGCGGCGACGCGTGCGGCCTCGCGCCGAACGGGGCCATGGACGTGACGGAGATCGTCCGCTTCGATGAGCGCGAGAATCCGACCGCCATCAGCAACGCCATCGCCGCCGTGCCGTCCGCGGCGCGCATCCCGACGACCTCCGAGCTCTTCCCACCGAGCGTTCCCGGCGAAGTGGCGGGATGGCTCTACGTGAACGCGAACAACGGCGGCTCGATGAGCTACAGCACCGCGCCGGGACGCGACTTCACGAGCAACTCCAGCACCACCGTCGGCCGGCGGCAGAGCCAGAACTGGCTGTCGCTGTCGATGTACGCGGAGTCGCGCTACTCGGCGCTCTTCGACGCGACGATGCTCGCCAACGGCTGCTCGATCGCGCCGGCCAAAAGCGGCTCGAACGCCAGCGCCGCCATCGGCCCGGGAGGAAACGAAACACCATGAGGAAGCCGCTCGCACTCCTCCTCCTGCTCGCATTGCCGGCCTTTGCCGGGCCGTCGACGAACAATGACGACACCTGCGACATCGCCACCCTTCCGGCGGCCACGCTGCTGCTGCCGTACTTCGAGGTCGACCTGCACGCCGCCGACAAGGACGCGCAGACGACGCTCTTCACCGTGACCAATGTGACCAGCCGTCCGCAGATCGCCAACGTGACGCTCTGGACCGACTGGGCCTACCCGGTGCTGTCGTTCGACGTCTTCCTGACCGGCTACGACGCGCAGTCGATCAACCTGCGCGACGTGCTCGTGCGCGGGACGATCCACGCCGGCTCGGCCAAAAGCGCACGCGGCGGCTACTCGCAGCAGAACGACGACAACCCGAACTTTCTCAACACCGCGCTCGAGGCCTGCTCCGCGCCGCCTCCCCCGCTCTCTCCCGAGCTCCTGGCTGAGCTGCGCCAGGTGCTGACCCTCGGCACGAAGACCGGCTGCGGCGCGAACGCGCGTGTCGGCGGGCAGCATCTGATGGCCACCGGCTTCATCACCATCGACCTCGTCGCCACCTGCTCGTCCCTGCTGCCGAACGACGCCAGGTACTTCGATCAGCTCCTCTATGACAACGTCCTCACCGGCGACTACCAGTTCGTCCTCCCGAACCCGCTCATCGGCAACTTCGCCGGCGGCGAATCGCTGGTGCACATCCGCGCCGTTCCGGAAGGCGGCCGGGCGGGAGCAATGGTCGCCACCTCGCTGCCGTACACCTTCTACGACCGCTTCCTCCCGAGAGCGAAAGCATTCTCCGACCGACGCCAGCCGCTTCCCTCCGCCTGGGCCGCGCGCTACATCCAGGGCAGCACCGGCGGCTTCCAGACCGACCTGCTCCTGTGGCGCGAAGCGACCGCCGCCGCGAGCGCGACCTGCGACACGGTGCAGAAGGGCATCGAGACGCAGTTGGCCGAGGTGGTGCGCTTCGACGAGCGCGAGAACCCCATGACCTCCGTCCCGTTCGCCACCGGCGGCAATTACCTCCCCGCCGCGGCGCGCCTCTCCACGCTCAGCGACTATCTCCCCGCCCTCACCACCGGCGACGTCCACGGCTGGATCTACCTCAACGCCGACAACGGCGGCTCGGAGAGCTACCACTCCTCCCGCGACATGAGCAGCGGCTCTTCCACGAAGCACGGCCCGCGCCCCGGCCAGTCGTGGATCCTGCCGATGATGACCGCCGAAGGCCGCTACTCGATGGCCATGCCGGCCACGATGCTCGCCAACGGCTGCACGCCGTCCGCGGCGAAAGACGCCACCATCAAGCCGGCGTCGAACGCCACGCCGTAAGTTTCCTGAACGGGGAGCGCGCGCGCCTGAGCAGAACGCACGCACTTGACCCACGGATGAGGGAACGACGGGGGCCTCCGGCGGCCGGGCCGCGGGCCCGGACCCGCTGGTTGTCCGGGGCTGATGGCCCGGCCGCCGGAGGCCTCCCGTCGTTCCCTGATCTGTTGGTGAAGTGAGAGCACTCTGCTTAGCGCACCGCGATCACCGTCCGCAGGTGCCCGCTTCCCTTTTCCAGATCGTCCAGTGCGCCGTTGACCGCGCCGGCTTCGAAGGGCACGGTGCGCGTGATCGCGCGCGACATGTCGATCTGCCCCCTGCGCGCGAGCTCCATCAGCTCCACCAGTTCGGCGCGGGTATGGTCGGAGCAGCCGATGATGTGGCGCTCGCGCACGAGGAGGTCGGTGAAGGGGTTGAACTCGAGCTTGCGGAGGTTGATCGCCACGATCATCAGGCGCCCTCCCGGCGAGAGCGACCGCAGTGCGCCGTGGGCGACCTTCTCGTTGCCGGTGAACTCGACCGCGATGTCGACCCCTTTGCCGTCCGTCGCGCCGAGAATGGCCTTGTGTACCGGCGTCTCCCGCGCGTCGAGCGGCGTGGCGCCGAACTTCGCCGCCAGCTCGAGCTTCTCCGGCACGACATCGACCGCGAAGACCTCGGACGCACCGAGCGCCCGCGCCAGCTGCGCGGCGGAGACGCCCAGTCCTCCGAAACCGAGGACGGCCACCGAGTCGCCCTTCTGAATGTTGCCGAGGCGGAGCGCGTGGTACGCGGTCGCGGTCGAGCACATCATGATCGCGGCGACGTCGGAGCTCACTTCGTCCGGAATCGGGATGGCATTGAAGGCCGGAATGACGATCCGTCCCGCGTAGCCGCCGTCGCGATCTTTGCCGAGCATCTGCCCGGTGGGACAGAACTGCTCGCCGTGACGCTTGCAGCGCGGGCACTCGCCGCAACTGGTGAGGTAGTGCAACGCCACGCGCTCCCCTTCCCGGAGGTCCGACACGCCGTCGCCCACCGCGGAGACGACACCCGCGACCTCGTGTCCGAGCGTGACCGGCAGCTCCATCGTCGCCGTGCCGGCGCGATAGTGCGCGTCCGTGTGGCAGATGCCGGCGCGCTCGACGTCGACAACGATCTCGCCGGCGGCAGGGGAAGGATCGGGAAGGTCGATGAACTGGAGGGGCTGGCCGGGCTCGACGAGTCGGATCGCGTGCATGCGCGCATCGTATCCGCGCAGGCGCCCGACCGCGAGCCTCACACGTGTGGTGTGGGCTTCCGCCCACCCCCTCGTCTCCAGGGAACGGGGGTGGCACACCACACGGGCAACCGATCTCACGGAGCTGCTGCGCGGTCACATTCGCAGCGACCGCGCAGCCCGAAACGGCGTTACTCCAGGGCGGACATGTAGGCCAGCCAGGTGTTCGTCACCGCGCTGGGATCGAAGTCGGCCGGCTGCACGTTCCGTCCGATGGCGCGATTTCGCACCTCGAGCCAGAGTTGATGCGGGGTCAGCGTGCTGTAGGCCGGCGTGCTCAGGAGCCGCGCGATGAGACCGGCCACGATCGGCGCCGAGAAGGATGTGCCGCTGCTGTTCTGCCCGGCCGGCCGATAAGAGGTCGGGCCGGTACCGCCAGCCACCCTGATGTTGTAGGCGGGGGCATAGATGCTGACACACGGGCCATAGTTGGAGCCGCGGCCCGAAAGCGGATAGCCGGTGCATCCTCCCGGTGTCAGCGTGCAGGTCCACCGCTGGTCCGCATAGTTGTTCGTGGAGAGCGCCATCGTGCCGCCGACGGTGATGGTGCGATGGAACGACGGTACGGCGCTCTCGTTGCCGTAGCCGAGCCGTGCCGGCGATGTGCTGCAATTGCCGTTGCTCTGATTGTTCGCCGAGACGACCACCGGCACGTTGGCCGCGATCAATTGGTTGATCGCACTTTCCACCGCGCTCACGCAGTTGACGAGCGGGGCATTCTCATCGCCCGCCTCACACAGGTGACTTCCTTCGGTCGGCACGTTGATGAAGGTGCTCATGCTCACGACACCGCGTTGCGTGGAGTGCCGAGCCATGTCCTGCCGGATCCAGTCGAGGCCGCGCGCCATCGCCAGTTTCGATCCCTGACCGGCGCAGTTAAAGATCTTGACCGGGATAATCTTCGCGTCCTTCGCCACACCGGTGTACTTTCCGGCCAGAACTGATGCCACCGCGGTCCCATGCGAGGCGTTGGTGTACTGATAGGCGCCGCACGGATAATCGGCTGGCGTGTAATCCTGGGCGACGGACGGCTCCTCGCCGGGACGCGGCGCGTCGTCGAGGTCGGGATCGACCATCATGTTCGCCGCGTCGGTCGTGGCCGGGTTGCCTGTATCGACGCCGACCTGCCGCGGGCTCTGTCCGAATTCCTGGTGGTCGTACCAGACGCCGGTGTCCACCACGTAGGCACGAACGTTCGCGCCCGTCGACACGTACGCGTATGCCTTGTAGGGGTAAATCAGGCCGCTGTTATCGATCCGGTCCAGGTGCCAGTACGTATCGTCGGCGAAATTGCAGAGGTAGTACGAGCCGGCCCAGCCGCAGTTGTTCCACTCGCTCTTCACGCGCTCGGGACCGCCGCGTGCGAGAGTGCTGGCGAAGTCGAAGGGGGCGAGAGGTGCGGCCAGTTCAATCTCTTCGTCCTCCTCGACCTGTTCGACGAGCGGATGACGGGCCAGTGCACGCGCCCGCCCCTCCGGCAATTCAATGCCGAAGCCGCGGATCCCGTCCTTCATGATGGCGACGAGACGGCCCGCGTGTTCCCGGCCGAGGCCGCGCGCGATCGCTTCCACCTGATCGGCGCCGACGGAGTCTTTCAGCAGGACGATGTAGCGCCCCTTGATCTGCTTGCCCTCCTGCGCATGCAGGAACTTCCCGGCACGGGCCTGCATCGCGATGGAAACCAACAGCAGCGTAATGATGAATGTCTTCTTCACAGTGCGTCTCCTTTCCGTTCACGATCGGTCCGGTGTCACCGTGAGTTGTTGACCTATTGTGGGGTTTATATGGAGAAGAGCGCGTGAGGTGCTCTGTACCCCGTGCCGCGGCTGAAATTCGAACACTCCGCCTTTACAATTCGGCCATGCCCGACAAGTTCGATGACGCCGCGGCGCGAGCGATCGGCGACGCCGTGCGGGAGCTGGAAAACCGCTCGGCGGCCGAGCTGGTGGTCGAAGTTCGCGCGCGCTCCGGCTCGTATGCCCACGCCGACGGCCGGTTCGCGGCGGCGCTCGTACTGGCGTCGCTGGCGGGGATCGTCTTCATGCCGTGGGTCGTCCCGCCGGTCACGGTCCTCCTCGACGCGATCGCTTTCTACGCCGTCGGTATCGTCATCGCCCGGCGCAGCAGCGCACTGCGGCGGCTCTTCACGCGGCAGCGGGAGCGGCTGGAGGCGGTGCGCACGCACGCAGCGGCGCTGTTTCACGATCGCGGCATCGGCAACACCACGAGCGAGACCGGCGTGCTCCTCTATGTCTCGCTGCTGGAGCGGCGGATGGAAGTCCTCGCCGATCGCGGGCTGCTCCGGCGGGTGAATGCGAATGACTGGAACGCGGCGCTGATGGAACTGCACGGCGATGAGGCCATCGGCCCCGAGGCCGTTCTCGGCGCCATCCGTGCCCTCGGCGTGGTGCTGGAGCGCGACCTGCCGGCGGATGACGTCAATCCCGATGATCTGAGCAACGCCCCGGAGATGCAGCTCGCATGAAACGGATCGCACTCGTTCTCGCTCTCCTCCTTCTGGCAACGACCGCGCAGGCGCGCATCGGCGGCGGCGAGTCGTACTCCGGCGACTCTTCGTCCTCCTCCTCCTCCTCCGATTCGAGCAGCAGCTACAGCGACTCGAGCGACTCCTACAGCGGCCCGAGCGGCTCCAGCAGCAGCGGATCCTCGTCCGGCGGCGACGACGGAGGGATGGCCGTCGTGATCATGATCTTCATGGCCTTCTTCGTCTTCGCGGGCCTTGGAAGTGCCGCCAAGCCGCCGAGGAACATCATCCTCAGCGTGGCGCCGACGCACCCGGCGCCGGTCAGTCTCGACGCTCTGCGCGGGTTCGATCCCAACTTCTCGGAGATCGTCTTCACCGACTTTTGCTACAGCCTCTTCGCCCGTGTCTACGAGGCCCTCGGACAGGGTCGCGTCGACGCGTTTGCGCCGTACGTCAGCGCGCCGGTGCGCGAAGGACTGAAGCAGCAGGCACCGGCGGGACTCACCGCCATCGACGGAGTCGTCATCGGCAGCTTCAGCGTCGCCGCGATCCGCGCTCTCGACCAGCCGAGGGTCGAGGTCGACGTCGAATTCGAGGCCAACTACTCCGAGGTGACGGCGGCCGGCACGCGACGCTGGTACGTGAGCGAGGTCTGGACGCTCACCCGGACGCGCGACCTCCTCTCCCCGCCGCCGGATAAAGCGCGCGCGGAGCATTGCCCGAAATGCGGCGCGCCGCTGGAGACGCGCACCGACGGCACCTGCCTCTATTGCCGCACCGCGGTGCGCGATGGCTCGTTCCACTGGTTCGTGCAATCGATTCGCGGCGTGAAGAAAGACGAACGCCCGCCGCAGCTCGGCGGCGGTGGCTCCGGACCGGAGCCGGGGCTCGATCGCGCCACCGTCGTGCAGCCGTGGATCGCCCGCAACATGAAGACATACAAGGAGAAGCATCCAGGGTTCAGCTGGGAGGCGTTCGACGCGCGGGTGCGCTTCGTGGCGAAGGAGCTGCAGGACGCCTGGACGGCACGCGACTGGCGCCGCGCGCGGCCGCTCGAGACCGGCGCGCTCTTCCAGATGCATCGCTACTGGATCGACGAATACCTGCGGCAGGGAGTCGTCAATCGTGTCGATGACTATCAGATCGACCAGGTCGAAGTGGCGAAGGTGACGAGCGACGCGTTCTACGACGTCATCACCGTTCGCCTCTACGCCTCCGGCCGCGACTCCACCGTCGACGCCGCGGGCAACCTCATCGGCGGCTCGAGCCAGTTCCGCAAGCAATGGAGCGAGTACTGGACCTTCGTCCGCGGCCGCGCCGCCGCCGCCGACGCCCCTCTCTGCCCGAACTGCGGCGCGGACCGCTCCGAAGGTCAGACCGCCGTCTGCGAATACTGCGGCGGCACGATCGTCAGCGGCGACTTTCCGTGGGTGCTGTCGCGGATCGAGCAGGACGAGGCGTACCGCGGGTGAGGCTAAGCAGATGCTCCCACTTCACCAACAGATCAGGAACGACGGGAGGCCTCCGGCGGCCGGGCCGCGGGCCCGGACCCGCTGGAGGCCCCCCGTCGTCTCCTCATCCGTGGGTCAAGTGCGTGCATTCTACTTAGTCGTCGTCCTGCGCAGCTCGATGCGCGCGTGCATCGGCTTCCCGTCGGGCGTCATGAACGTCCACTCCTCCGAGTGACGGTCGGCGTCGAGAAACGTGAAGACGGCGCCGTGCATGTGGCCGTGCTCGGTGCTGCCGGTGAGGGCGGTGAAGGCGAACGTCACCGTCTTGCCGTCGGGCGACACCTTGCCCACCATGCGCGGCCGGTTGCCGGCGTCGCAGTAGTGCGTCAGCGCCAGTTCGCCCTCCTCGAGGTACAGCATCGTGATTGGGTCATCGGGGCGGCCCTCCCCCGTCATCTCGTGCATCAGTGTGTGCCCCATCGACGTCACCCGGAACGTCACCTTCGTTCTCGTGCCGTCGACGCCTTCGAACTTCGGGTGGGTGGTCATCGTCCCTTCCCACGATCCCTCCAGGCTCTTCAGCCTCTCGAACGCCTTCTGCGTCTCCGATTGCCCGAAGGCAGTCACCGCGCACGACACCAGAACAGCCAGCAGCATCATTCGTGAGCTTTTCATCGCGATCCTCCTTGCTGCCGAGTATCGCGACCGCTCGCCGCGCCGGCCACGCGCGTGCGACGAGCGGCGGTATGCGCCGACGAACGGCGGTGCGTGCAGCGTGCTTGTGCAGCGAACGGATTCACATCTGCCGGAAGTGATGCAGATAGCTGCGGCTGACCGGCAGCACCTCGCCGCGCCCTTTGAGGTGGATCTCGGCGGTCTCGTTGTCGTGCCGTTTCACGTGACGGACGGCTCGCAGGTTCACGACCACGGAACGGTGTACCTGCACGAACTGCTCGGGGTCGAGCTGCGTGAGCAGCTCCTTGAGTGGCGTCCGCACGACCGCCTCCGCCGGCTGGCCGTCGTTGCGCCAGGCCACGACCGTGTACTTGGCGTCGGAGCGGATGTAGTCGATCGCATCGACGTCGATGAGCCGCAGCGTCTGCCCCACCTGCGCGCGGATCCAGCGCAACGGCGCCGCTGCACCACCACCTTGCAGCCGCGCCAGCTGCGCCGTGAGCTGCTGCAGCAACAGCTCCGTGTTCAACGCCGGCGTCGCTGCCTGCAGGCGCTCGCTGAGCCGCGCGACGGTTTCCCGCAGACGCGCCTCCTCCACCGGCTTCAGCAGGTAATCGAGCGCCCCCTGCGCGAACGCCTGCACCGCGTAGTGGTCGTACGCGGTCACGAACACGACGTGGGCACGCCGCCCGATCTGGTTCGCCGCCTCGACTCCCGAGAGACCCGGCATGTGGACATCCAGGAAACAGACGTCCGGCCGCTGCGCTTCGAACAGGTCGACGGCCTCCCGCCCGTTTCGCGCCTCGGCCACCACCTCCAGCTCCGGCCAGACGCGTGCGAGCTGGCGCCTTAGCGCGTCGCGCAGCAGCGGCTCGTCGTCCGCGATCAGTGCGGTCGGACGGCCGTCGATCATCTCGCCCCTCCCCAGGCCGGCATCTCCAGCTCCGCTCGGACGCCGTTCGGTTCACCGGCCACGACGTTCAGCTGCGCTTCGCCGCCGAACATCAACTGCAGGCGCTCGTGCAAGGTCGCGAGCCCGGTGCCGAGCCCCCGGTTGGCGGCGCGAAAACCGATACCGCTGTCGCTGACGCGGATCGCCACGCGATCCCCGCGCCGTTCGATGCGAATCTCGATGCTGCCCCCTTCCTCACTCGGATCGATGCCGTGGCGGACGGCGTTCTCGACGAGCGTCAGCAGCGCCGTCGGCGGGCAGCGCAGCGACAGCGCCGCAGGATCGACGTGCAGCGCGAACCGCAGCCGATCGGGGATGCGCATGTGCATCAGCTCGAGATACGCGCGGGCGAGATCGACTTCCTGCGCCAGCGTCGCCACCGGCTCGTTCAGCAGCGGCACGGCGGCGCGCAGGTAGGCGATCAGACTGCGGAGGAGGGCCGACGCCTGCGGCGAGCCGGCGTCGACGAGCGCCTGGATGTTCGCCAGCGTGTTGAAGAGGAAATGCGGCGCCACCTGCGCCTGCAGCAGATGCAGCCGCGCATCGAGCGCCTGCCGTTCGAGCTCACTCCGCTCGAGCTCGAACTCCAGCGCCTGATGCCGCGCCAGCGCCTCCTTCTGACGGACGAGCGCGGCCAGCGCGATCCATGGCGCGGCCAGCACGCCGAGGCCGGCCAGGCCGATGAAACCGTTCCTCCGGTCCGGATCGCGCCAGAAAGGAGGAGCACCGTCGGGCGTGGTGATGATGTAGATCAGGAACGTCGCGGCCGGCATCGCCACACCGACCGCCGCAACCTGCAGCGCCCAGCGCGCGATCCATCCCGGCAACCTCCTCGGCCAGCGCTCGAAGACGCCGAACACCGCGGTCGCGACGAGGCCGAGGATCGTCGTGCGGGTCAAAAGAGAGACGAGGCCCGACTGCCATTCGAGGCCGAGGAGCAGACCGAAGCCAGTCGACAGCAGCAGCGCGAGCCCGATCCGCCGCCACATCGTGGCGAACGGGAACGGCTGCGGTTCCGCGACCCTCCGTTCGGTCATGCGACGAGGATACGTTGCTCCTGCACCTTCCGGTTCAGCACCAGTGTCCGGAACGCATATCCCCACGGCATCGCCACGATCGGCAGCACCACCCAGAGGAACGCGTAGGTCATCTCCTCGGCCGGCGAGCCCACGAGCCGGTTCGTCGACCAGAGCGGCCACGCCACGACCGCCAGCCAGATGATCTTGTAGACGATCTCGAAGAGCACGATCGGAATCAGCCGCAGCGGATGAAAGATCCCAAGGATCGAAACCAGCGAATACGCCGCCCACATGCAGAGCGCCGCCGCCCGCACCGGCTGCCACTCCCCCTGGTGCTTCACGATCGCCAACCCCGCGTCGGAGAGGACGAACACCGCCATGAGCAGAAACAGCAGCCGCAGGAGATAGATGTTGATCGGGCGGACGCCCTCGTATCGCTCGTAATCCGGTTTGAAGATGTTCATATACGAAGGATCGGTCGCCGCGGGTCAGCGGACCAGCTGAATGCGACGAACGGCGGTTTCGGGCGGCTGAAGCACGGTTGCTGGCATTCAGCCGCGTGCGTCGAGTCTGGCCAGGTGCCGGTCGAGAAGAAACGGCCCACCCGGAACGACCGCCGCCGCGATGCCCGCTGCCGCGAGCCCAAGCGAGATCGGCACCTTCCGGATCGCCACGAGCAGCATCACCACCAGCGCGACGAACAGCGCCCCGTGAACCGACCCGACGATCCGCACCGCCAGCGGCATCCCGGCAAAATACTTCAGCGGCATCGCGATCCCGAACAGGACCAGCGTCGAGATTCCCTCGATCACGGCGAGATGGCGCAGGGCACGAACGAACGTCACGGAGGCCATCCTACAAGCGTGTGCCGGGTTCGGCTACGCAATCGCTCCTGTCGTCATCCGCGCCACCCGCGATTCGTCATGTCGACGTTCAGCTATTGAGCGGTTGAGCTGTTAAGCGATGAAGTATTTGATCAACCAATCACTTCCTCGCTCAACAGCTCAATAGCTCAATGGCTCCCTCAAGAGCTCGCCCCCCGTGTGGTGTGGGCTTCCAGCCCACCCCTCGTCCCCGACACCACCAGCGCTCTAAAAGCCCACACCACGCGCCACGACAATGATCACCACGATCGCCACCACGACGATCGCCCCGATCCACACCCACCTCCCCGGCCGCGCTCCACGCGGAGCCGCGGCCGCACTCGCCGTCGCCTTCGCAGCCGTCGCCTTCGCGACGAAACCCTGAAAAAGCGGAAAGAGATCGCCCGCCGCGAACCTGGAGCCGTAACCGCCCTTGGTCAGCCTCTCGCGCACGTCGTCGGTTCGGGCGATCCACGCCTCGAGCTCCTCCGGCGAGGCGGCCACCGCTCCCGCGTGAATCATGCGCAGGGCAATGGCGCGGGTCGTGGCCCGCACATCGTCGGAAAACCTGTAGCGGGCCTCACGTGTCGGCACGTCAATGTCGCTGCAAGTGCCGGTCCCGCGATCTCCGGCTCCAGCGTTGCATACGTCCGTCCTTAAGGCTGTGCGCTGAAATCCGCTTCAGCGTCGTTCGTTGTGCCGTACAACGCCGCACCTACATACCGAGAGGAAACAACTCCATGTTGAGGAAGGCCCTTCTCCGGACCGCGATCGCCACACTTTTCGTCCTCGCCGCCGCGCCCACCCACGCCCAGACTCTCGCCGACACCTTGAGCGGCTGCAACGGCGCAGCCCCTCTCCGAACCATCCAGGCCACTCCTTCCAACTACCGCTCGCTGATCGCGGGGCTGATCCCGGGTGACCGGCTCCAGTTCGCCGCCGGCACCTACACCCAGGGCCTCCCGATCGTGAACAAGCACGGGGAGCCGGGTAAGTGCATCGTCTTCGAGGGTCCGGCCAGCGGCTCCCCCGCCCTCTTCACCGGCAGCGACAGCTGGAACGTCATCAGCCTCAAGGACTCGAGCTACATCGCCGTGCGGAACCTGTCGCTCGACGGTCTCGATAAGGCGGGAGACGGCGTCAAAGCCGAGGCCACCGCTGTCTCCGTGCATCACATCCTGATCGAGCGGCTGAACATCACCAACTTCAACCCGAACTATCTCCGGGTCGGCATCAGCACCAAGTGCCCGGCCTGGAACTGGGTCATCCGCCACACCACGATCAGCGCCACCGGCACCGGGATGTATCTCGGCGACTCCTCCGGCTACTACGAGATCTCCAACTCGCTGGTCGAGTACAACCTGATCTACGACACCCTCGATTACAACGCGCAGTTCAAGCACCAGCTCGCCCGCAGCACGGGCGTCGGTGCGCCCTCGAGCGGCACGACGATCATCCGCTACAACACCTTCGCCAACGAGGCGGGCGGCAGCGCGCCGAACCTCCTGGTCGGCCACTGGCCGCTCTCGGGCGCCGGCTCCACGGATATCTACCAGATCTACGGGAACCTCTTCTATCAGAACCCCACCGAGTCGCTGTTCCAGGGGGAAGGCAACCTCGCCTTCCACGACAACCTGCTGGTGAATCGCAACAGCGACGCAATCCGGATCCAGGCGCACAACAGCGTCCCCAGGCGCATCGAAGTCTTCAACAACACCATCGTCGCCGGCCTGAACGGGATCCGGATCTCGGGCGCCGACCCCGCCTACCCGCAGCGCGTGGTCGGCAACGCCGTGTTCGCCGGCACCCCGCTGACCGGCGGGCAGCAGAGCAACAACGTGACCGGTACCTACTCCCAGGCCTCGACCTACCTCAACAACCCGATGGCGGCTCTCGGATCGGGCCTCGACCTCTTCCCGAAGAGCGGACAGCTCCAGGGCACCGCCATCGACTACACCCCGTTCACGTCGCTGCTGGACTACAACCGTGACTTCAACGGCACGTCGCGGGACGCGACCTTCCGCGGTGCCTACTCCGGCAGTGGCACGAACCCCGGGTGGACGCCGGCGCTGGCCATCCGGCCGGCAGTCTCGGGGCCGCCGCCCCCGGCCTGCAATTCCATTTCGGACGCGGAGCCGAACGACAGCGGGGCCACGGCGCAGGTGATCTCGGGAACCTGCAATCAGATCTCCGGAACCTTCACCAACGACGCGACCCCGCTGCAGGAGGAGTACGACTACTTCCGCCTGAACCTGCCGGCCGGCCACGCGGTGACGGCACTGCTCGACGGCCTCACGGCGGACTACGACCTGGAGATCTACGACGCCTTCGGAAACTGGGTCGGTTCCTCCTACAACGGCGGCACGACCCCCGACCAGGCGTCCTGGACCAACAACGGCGCCTCGGCGATCGACGTCTACGTCCTCGTCTTCCGTGAGACCCAGCATGCTCGCACGACGTATCAACTGAAAGTCACCTACGCGGCGGCAAGCTGCAATTCGATCTCGGACGTGGAGCCGAACAACAGCATCGCCGGGGCGCAGGCGATCTCGGGGAGCTGCAACCAGATCTCTGGGACGTTCCTCAACGACTCGAGTACGCAGAAGAACGACTTCTTCGTTCTGAGCGTGCCGGCGGGGCGAACGGTCACCGCGCTGCTCAACGGCCTCTCGGTGGACTACGACCTCTATCTCTACAACGCGGCGGGGACGGAGGTGGCGAGCTCCGAGAATGGCGGGACGACCGCGGATCAGGCGTCCTGGACCAACACCGGCTCCTCGGCCGTCAACGTCTCCGTCCTCGTCTGGCGTTACGCGTCAACGCGCACGACCTATCAGCTAAAGATCAGCTACTGACCTGACCAGGCCCGCCCCTGCTGGAGGGGGCGGGCGCTCCTCGACCACACCGTTCAACACCGCAACTATTTAGAGGAACGACTCCATGCTGAGGAAAGCCTTTCTCGCGACCGCCATCGTCGCCATCCTTCTCGCCGCCTCGGCCACCCACGCCCAGACTCTCGCCGATACCGTGAGCGGCTGCAACGGCGCAGCTCCGCTCCGGACCATCCAGGCCACTCCGTCCAACTACCGCTCACTGATCGCGGGGCTGATCCCAGGCGACCGGCTGCAGCTCGCCGCCGGCACCTACACCCAGGGTCTTCCCATCCACAACAAGCACGGCCAGGCGGGCAAGTGCATCGTCTTCGAGGGGCCGGCCAGCGGCTCGCCCGCGCTGTTCACGGGAAGCGACAGCTGGAACACCGTGAGTCTCAAGGACTCGAGCTACATCGCCGTGCGCAACCTCTCGCTCGACGGCCTGGACAAGGCGGGCGACGGCGTCAAGGCCGAAGCGAGCGCGGTGTCCGTGCATCACATCCTGCTCGAGAGGCTGAACATCACGAACTTCAACCCCAATCAACAGCGCGTCGGCATCAGCACCAAGTGCCCCGCCTGGAACTGGGTCATCCGCCTCAACACGATCAACGCCACGGGGACGGGAATGTACCTGGGCGACTCCTCCGGCGGCTACGAGTTCTCGAACTCGCTGGTCGAGCACAACCTCGTCTACAACACGATCGGCTACAACGCCCAGTTCAAGCACCAGCTCAGCCGCAGCACCGCCGTCGGCGCGCCGTCGAGCGGCACGACCATCATCCGCCACAACGTCTTCAGCAAGGAGACCGGCTCGGTCTCAGGGCCCGACGTGCGGCCGAACGTCCTGGTCGGCCACTGGCCGCTCTCCGGCGCCGGCTCCACCGACATCTACCAGGTCTACGGGAACGTCTTCTACATGAATCCCTACGAATCGCTCTTCCAGGGGGAAGGCAACGTCGCCCTCCACGACAATCTCTTCGTGCAGCGCGCCGGCACGGCCGTGCGTTTCCAGGCGCAGAACAGCGTGCCGAGGCGGCTCGAGGTCTTCAACAACACAATCGTGGCCACGAACACCGGCATCTCCATCACGAGCGCCGATCCCGCCTACCCGCAGCGCGTCGTCGGCAACGCCGTCTTCGCCTCCACGCCGCTGACCGGCGGCACACAGAGCAACAACGTGACGGGAAGCTACAGCGCGGCCTCGACGTACCTCAACAACCCGATGGCCGCATTGGGATCGGGCCTCGACCTCTACCCGAAGAGCGGTCAGCTCCAGGGCACCGCCATCGACTACTCCAACTTCTCGTCGCTGCTGGACTACAACCGTGACTTCAACGGCACGTCGCGGGTCACCACCTTTCGCGGTGCCTACTCGGGCAGTGGCGTGAACCCTGGATGGACGCCGGCGCTGACCATCAAGCCGGAGCCGTCCACGCCGCCCCCAGCCTGCAATCCAATCTCGGACGTGGAGCCGAACGACAGCATGAGCGCGCCGCAGGCGATCTCGGGGAGCTGCAACCAGATCTCCGGGACGTTCGCCAACGATGCGACCCCGCTGCAGGAGGAGTACGACTACTTCCGCCTCAACCTGCCAGCCGGCCACGCGGTGACGGCACTGCTCGACGGCCTCACGGTGGACTACGACCTGGAGATCTACGACGGCGCGGGGAACTGGGTCGGTTCCTCCTACAACGGCGGCACGACCCCGGACCAGGCCTCCTGGACCAACACCACCTCCTCGGCGATCGACGTCTACGTCCTCGTCTTCCGTAGCCCCTCGTTTGCGCGCACGACGTATCAATTGAGGGTCACCCACTCCGCGGCGAGCTGCAATTCGACCTCGGACGTGGAGCCGAACAACAGCATCGCCGGGGCGCAGGCGATCTCGGGGAGCTGCAACCAGATCTCCGGCACCTTCCTCAACGACGCGAGCACGCAGAAGAACGACTTCTTCCGCGTGAGCCTCCCCGCCGGCGCCACGGTAACCGCGCTGCTCAACGGCCTCTCGGTGGACTACGACCTTTACATCTACAACGCGGCCGGAACGGAGGTGGCGAGCTCGGAGAACGGCGGCACGACCGCGGACCAGGCCTCCTGGACCAACACCAGCAGCTCGGCCGTCGACGTCACTGTCCTCGTCTGGCGCTACGCATCGACGCAAACGACCTATCAGTTGAGAGTCAGCTACTGACCGGCGCGCGCCCGCCCCTCGCAAGCGGGGCGGGCGCACCTCGCCCATACCACTCCATCCGCAGGCAACCTGAGAGGAAGACTCCATGCTGAGGAACGCGCTTCTCCGCACCGCCATCGCCACGCTTTTCGTCGTCGCCACCTCCGCCGTCCACGCCCAGACGCTCGCCGACACCCTCAGCGGCTGCAACGGCGCGGCCCCGCTCCGGACCATCCAGGCCACCCCCTCCAACTACCGCTCGCTGATCGCGGGGCTCATCCCGGGCGATCGGCTCCTGCTCGCCGCCGGCACCTACACCCAAGGCCTCCCCATCGTGAACAAGCACGGCGAGCCGGGCAAGTGCATCGTCTTCGAAGGGCCCGCCAGCGGCTCCCCCGCTCTCTTCACCGGCAGCGACAGCTGGAACGTCATCAGCCTCAAAGACTCGAGCTACCTCGCCTTCCGCAACCTCTCCCTCGATGGCCTCAGTAAAGCGGGCGACGGCGTCAAAGCGGAGGCACCCGCCGTTTCCGTGCACCACATCCTGATCGAACGACTCAACTTCAGGAACTTCAACCAGACGTATCTCACCGTCGGCATCAGCACCAAGTGTCCGGCCTGGAACTGGGCCGTCCGCCACAACACGATCCAGAGCACCGGAACCGGGATGTACTTCGGCAACTCCAATGGCGAGGACGAATTCGTCAACTCGCTGGTCGAGCACAACCTCGTCTTCGACACGCTCGACTACAACGCCCAGTTCAAGCACCAGATCACCCGCAGCACCTCGATCGGCGTTCCCTCCAGCGGCACGACCATCATCCGCCACAACACCTTCATCAAGGCCACCGGTTCGCTCTCCGGCTCCGGCGCGCGGCCGAACCTCCTGGTCGGGCACTGGCCGCTCTCCGGCCCCGGCTCCACCGACACCTACCAGATCTACGGGAACCTCCTTTACGAGAACCCCTACGAGAGCCTCTTCCAGGGTGAGGGCAACATCGCCTTCCACGACAACCTGCTCGTGAATCGGACCAACGAGGGAGTGCGAATTCAGGCGCACAACAGCGTGCCGAGGAAGATCGACATCTTCAACAACACCATCATTGCGAGCGGGAACGGCATCCGGATCGCGAGCGCCGACCCGGCGTACACGCAGCGCGTCGTCGGCAACGCCGTCTTCGCCGGTACGCCGCTGACCGGCGGGCAGCAGAGCAACAACGTCACCGGCACGATGGCCGCCGCTTCGACCTATCTCAACAACCCGACCGCGACACTCGGATCGGGCCTCGACCTCTACCCCAAGAGCGGCCAGCTTCAGGGCACCGCCATCGACTACTCCCCCTTCACCAGCTTTCTCGAGTACGACCGCGACTTCAACAGCCGGCCGCGGATCGCCACCTATCGCGGTGCCTACTCCGGCGACGGCGTGAACCCCGGCTGGACGCTGGCGCACGCGATCAAGCCGGAGCCGGCCACGACGCCCGGCAGCAGCGTGCTGCAGAACGGCGTCCCGGTGACCGGGCTCTCCGGCGCGGCCGGCAGCCAGCGCTTCTGGACGATGAGCGTCCCCGCCGGGGCGACGAACCTGCAGTTCCAGACCTCGGGCGGCAGCGGTGACGCCGACCTGTACGTGCGGTTCGGCTCCGCGCCGACCACCTCCACGTACGACTGCGGCCCCGTCACCAGCGACAACAACGAGCTCTGCTCCTTCGCCTCCCCGGCCGCCGGTACGTGGCACGTGATGATCGACGGCTACGGCGCCTATTCGGGCGCGACGCTCGTCGGCAGCTACCAGACCGGCCCCACCGGCCCGGCCACGCTGCAGAACGCCGTTCCGGTGTCGGGACTCTCGGGAGCATCCGGCAGCGAGCAGTTCTGGACGATGAGCGTCCCCGCCGGCGCCACGAACCTCGTCTTCCAGACCTCGGGCGGCAGCGGCGACGCCGATCTGTACGTGCGCTACGGCTCAGCGCCGACGACCTCCACCTACGACTGCGGCCCCGTCACCAGCGACAACAACGAGACCTGCTCGTTCGCCTCGCCGGCCGCCGGTACGTGGCACGTGATGGTCTACGGCTACGGCTCGTATTCGGGCGCGTCGCTCGTCGGCAGCTACCAGACCGCACCGGTCTGCAACTCCATCTCCGACGTGGAGCCGAACAACAGCATCTCCGCACCGCAGGCGATCTCCGGAAGCTGCAACCAGATCTCCGGCACGTTCCTCAACGACTCGAGCTCGCAGCAGAACGACTTCTTCCGCTTGAGCCTCCCCGCGGGTGCCACCGTGACCGCGCTGCTCAACGGCCTGTCGGTCGACTACGACCTCTATCTCTACAACGCCGCCGGCACCGAACTGGCGAGCGCGACCAACGGCGGCACGACGCCCGACCAGGTCTCCTGGACCAACACCAGCTCCTCGGCCGTCAACGTCCACGTGCTCGTCTGGCGCTACTCGTCGACGCGTACCACCTATCAACTCAAGATCAGCTACTGAGCGGACCCTGCCCGCCTCTCGATTCCGGGGGGCGGGCGCCTCTCACCACACCGTTCAGTCTCAAAACCGGCGCAGTGGCGTCAGAACCAGTAACGGGGAGCGGGCGTCCCGCGGCGAGACGCCCGCTCCCCACAGTGCAGTCCGAAACCTGGTCACACACGCAGGCGAAGTCGCGCCGCTTGGCCGTATTCAGCTCTCACAACAACTTGTCCGGCGTAATCGGCAAATCCCTCACCCGCCGCCCGGTCGCGTGAAACACCGCATTCGCGATGGCCGCCGGGATGCCCACCATCCCCAGCTCCCCCATTCCCTTGACGCCGAGGGGGTTGACGATGCGGTCGTCCTCTTCGATGAACTCGGTGTGGATCTGGTGGATGTCGGCGTTGACCGGGACGTGGTAGTGCTGGAGGTTGGGGTTCATGATCCGGCCGAAGCGGTGGTCGATCTCGGTGGCTTCCTGCAGGGCCATGCCGATGCCCCAGACGATACCGCCGATCTCCTGGCTGTGCGAGGCCTTGGGGTTGATGATCTTGCCGCAGGCCGAGACTTCGATGGCCCGCGTGACACGGACCGTGCCGAGGTCGGGATCGACTTTGACTTCGATGAACTGCGCGCCGTGGGCGAGTGAGGCGTAGTTCTGTCGCTCGGGAGAGGGGCGCGAGGTGTAGGTCTCGGTGATCTCGGTCAAGCCGTTGCGGCGCATGACCTCGGCGATGTCGACGAAGCGTGACGGGTCGGCCTTGAGCCGCAGCCGGCCGTCGAGCATCTCCACGTCCGCGCCGATCGCTCCGCTCAGCGGCGAATTCAGATCCTTTCTGGCGAGCGACAGCAGCTTCGCGCCGACCGCCTGCGCTGCCCCCATCACTGCCGAGCCGACACTCGACGTGGTCTGCGAGCCTCCCTGCGACGGTGCCCGCGGGAACTTCGTGTCGCCGAGTTCGAACTGCACTTTGTCCGGGGGCAGGCCGAGGTACTCGGCGGCGATCATCGTCATCACCGTGTACGTACCGGGGCCGATGTCGCTGGTCGCGCTGGCGACGTGGGCGGTACCGTCGGCGCGAAGCGTGATCTTCGCGGTGGCCTCGCGCTGGAAGGCACCCCAGACGCCGGTGGCCGTGCCCCAGCCGACCAGCAGTCGCCCATCGCGCATCGAGCGCGGCTCGAACTTGCGGTTCTTCCAGCCGAACTTCTCGGCGCCGACGCGATAGCACTCGCGGAGCGCTTTGCTCGACCACGGCTTGCCGCTCTCCGGATCGAGCTCCGCGTAGTTGATGAGGCGCAGTTCGAGCGGGTCGATCTTCAGCGAATACGCCAGCTCGTCCATCGCGCATTCGAGCGCGAACATCCCGCTGACGGCGCCCGGCGCACGCATCCAGGTCGGTGTATTGAGGTCGGTGTGCGAGACCTTCACCGGCGCGTAGAGATTCGGGCAGGCGTACACCTGGCGCGTGAAGTTGGTCGTGCCGTCATTGAACATCTCGAACGACGACGTGTTGTGCACCGCTTCGTGGATCATCGAGGAGAGCTTCCCCGACGAATCGGCGCCGAGGGCGATCTTCTGGATCGTGTAAGGACGATAGCCGTGGCCGGTGAACATCTGCGTGCGCGTGTAGACCAGCTTCACCGGCCGTTTCAGCTCGCGCGCCGCCATTGCAGTCAGCGCGGGGTAATAGTTGGGACGCAGCGAAGCTCCGAAGGCACCGCCGACGAAGGGCGAGACGACGTTGACGTTTTCCGGCGCGATCCCGAAGCTGGCCGCGAGGTGCTCCCGCACGCCGTAGACGTTCTGGGTCTTGTCGAAGATCGTCAGTTTGTCGCCCTGCCAGACGGCGACCGCGGCGTGCGGCTCCATCGGATTGTGATGCTCGATCGGGATGCGGTACTCGGCCTCCACCTTGACCGCCGCGTTCCGCATCGCCTCCTCGGGGTTGCCACGCCGCACATCAGGAACACGCGGCGGGATGCGTGCGGCCCCTCGGACCGCCTCGGTGTCGGTGACGTGCTTCTCCGCGTTGTAGGCCACTTTGACCAGGCGCGCCGCGAACCGCGCCTGCTCGTACGTCTCGGCCACCACCAGCGCCACCGGCTGGGCGTTGAAGAGGATCCGGTCCGATTGCAGGGCGCGGAACGACTTGTCCTCTTCCGGCTGCGTACCGCGCGGCGGTGCTTCTTCGACCGGCGGTTTCGGTCCGAACTTCGGTGTATTGAGGTGCGTGAAGACGCGCACCACGCCGGCTGCCTTCTCGGCCTCGCGCGTATCGATCGATTTGATCGAGCCTTTGGCGATGCTTCCCGTCACCACGAATCCGTACGCCAGGTTTGGCGCACGGAACTCGGCCGCATATTTGGCCTTGCCCGTCACTTTCGCCACGCCATCGACGCGGCTCATCTCTTTCCCAATGTATCTCGGCATCGATGCCTCCTTAGCAGACCGGGAGAACCACGAGGGGCCTCCGGCGGCCGGGCCCACGGGCCCGGACCCGTCTGGCAGGCCAAGCCTCCGCGACGACACGCGTGCAAAACAAGACTCTGTAACGCGGAGGCTTGGCCTGCCAGCGGGGTCCGGGGCCCGCGGCCCCGGCCGCCGGAGGCCTCCCGTCGTTCCCCCGGCTCACGACGCAGCCCCGCTCGCGCGCAGGAGCGCCCGCACGATGGCTCGTTTGCCCAGCTCCACTTTGTACGCGTTGTGTGCGAGTGGCTTCGCATCGCGCATTGCCGCTTCGGCCGCGCGCTGGAAGCTCTCCGGTGACGCCGGTTGTCCGGCCAGAGCCGCCTCCGCTTCCCGGCTGCGCCATGGCTTGTGGGCCACGCTGCCGAGGACCACGCGCGCGTTGCGGATCGTTCCGCGGTCGAGCTCCAGAGCGGCGGCAACGGCGACGAGCGCAAATGCGTACGACGCGCGGTCGCGTACCTTCAGGTAATACGCGTTCTTGGCGAAATTCGACTTTGGCAGCTCGATCGCCACAATGAGCTCGCCGTGCTCGAGGTTTGTGTCCTTCTGTGGCGTCGTGCCAGGGAGGCGGTGGAACTCGTCGATTGGGATCGTCCGCTCCCTTCCATTCGCGGCGCGGACGCGCACGACCGCTTCGTACGCATAGAGCGCATTGGCCATGTCGCCCGGATAGGTGGCTACGCACGCCTCGCTCCAGCCGAAGATCGCGTGAATGCGGTTGAGCCCCTCGCGCGCGCCGCAGCCGCTGCCTGGTTCGCGCTTATTGCACGGCATTGCCACGTCATAAAAGTACTGACAGCGCGTCCGCTGCAGGAGATTGCCGCCGTTCGTGGCCATGTTGCGCAGCTGCGCGGAGGCGCCGGCCACGATCGCCTGCGACAGCAGCGGATAGTGGTTGCGGATGAGCGGATGGTTCGCGGTGATGCTGTTCGTTGCCAGCGCGCCGATGGAGACCCCGCCGCGTAACGGCTTGATCTCCGCGAGCTGCAGCCGGGTCACGTCGACCAGCTGATTCGGCCGCTCGACGTCCTCCTTCATCAGATCGAGGATGTTCGTCCCGCCCGCGAGAAACTTCGCCTGCGCGTTCGCGCCGACCGCGCGGGCCGCGGCGCTCGCATCGCTGGCGCGCACGTAATCAAACGGTCTCATAGCCATCCTCCCTGCCGTCCATCTGCCGGACACGAGCGAGCTGCTCCTCATCGACGAAGCGCCACGTGTGCTGCGTCTGCCGCCCCGAATGCACTTCCTGGATGGCCGCGACGATCCCCGGATAGGCGCCGCAGCGGCAGATGTTGCCGCTCATCCGCTCGCGGATCTGATCGTCGGTGAGCTGCGTCGTCGTCGCGCCGACGTCTTCCGTCACGTGACTGACCTCGCCTCGGCGCGCCTCGTCCAGCAGCGCCACCGCCGAACAGATCTGCCCCGGCGTGCAGTAGCCGCACTGGAACGCGTCGTATTTGATGAACGCCGCCTGCATCGGGTGGAGCTGATCGTTCTTCGCCAGCCCCTCGATCGTCGTGACCTCCTTCCCCTCGACGGTCGCGGCGAGCGTCAGGCACGACAGCACGCGCCGGCCGTCGACGATCACCGTGCACGCCCCGCACTGCCCCTGATCGCACCCCTTCTTCGACCCGGTCAGCTCCAGCCGCTCCCGCAGCGCATCCAGCAGCACCACCCGCGAATCGAGCTCGAGCGTCCTCACCGCCCCGTTCACCTTGAACGCGACTTTGACCACGTTCTGCCCCGCCGCCCCCGCCGCCGTGACCGCATCAGAGGCAGGAGCGAGTGCCGCCAGCGCCTCCTGCTGCGCCAGCAGATCGAGCGCGAACAGCCCCAGCCCGCCAGCGATCGTCGTCCCGAGGAACATCCGGCGCGTGTGCCCGCCGACGCCGGTCAGCTCGGGCATCTCCGCGAGGAGAGCCTCTTCGTCTTTTGTCAGATCGACATCCAGATCGTTGTCGTCGAGCTCGTCGCTCATCGCGTCCTCCTGGCTAGTTCTTCTCGAACACCACGTCGCGGTGTCCATGCATGTGGCCAGCCTGAATCGACGCGAGATGCCTCATCGCCTCGGTCGCGGTGATCAATCTAGGTTTCGGCCGCCGCGAATCCTTGCCCAAATCGCCCAAGTTTTTACTCGATCCTGCCGGGCGATGACGGGTGCGGCGGTGGGTTCGCTGAGCGGGCTATTCGCGAGCTTGCCCGCGCGCCTACTGCTTTCGGGCCTTCGACCGCGCGGTTTCCGCCCCGGGAACAGAACTGATGTCGGGTTGTGACCGCCCGGCGTCCGCACGCGTCGGCGGCATGGTCGAAATGATCGACCGGCGCGTTGGGCGCAGCTGCGCGGTTACCCTCATCATGAGGAGCAGCCGGCTCCGCAGCCGGTTTAGCCGCTTGGATGCTTCCCGAAGCCGCAGAATCTCCTCGTGGAAACTAAGGACGTACGGCGCCGCTAGCTGCTCGATCGCGCCCAGGTAACGCTCGCGTTCGGGGCCAGTCCGCTGCCCAGCATTTTCCGCCAGTTTGTCACTAACGAGGCGAATCAGAGCGTCGAGTTCCGGTTCTGCTTCGTACGGGTACGTCAGGCTTCCCACGGTGTCGCATGGTAGCGAGGTACGCGCCGACCGCGCCAGGACCCGAATTCTTGTCGGCCGAGCCGACTACCCCCACCGGTGGGGAGAAAGCCGCACGTAGGGATTCGTCGCTGCCCGTCACTCCTGAAGGCAGCGAGGAGGCCTCCTCCGACTCGACACGAGACCGTCATACGGAGGAGAAATGAAGAAGACTTTAGCCATCGGCCTGCTCATCTGTTTGTTCGCCGCGCCCGCATTTGCGGAGCGACATCAGCCTCAGCAAAAGCGCGAGCGGCCCATCGATCGCATCGCCAAAATCATCAAGGCACTCATGCCCGTCAAAAGTTTAGGCCCGGAAATCGTCGTTCCCTGGCCTGGTTAGAACCCGCAACGTCGAAAGATCGCGGCCGCCGAGCGCGGAGTAGCGCGCTCGGTCGGTCGCGATTCAGTTCATGGGAGGCACAAAGGTGGACTCCGGCCGATGCTCCAACTGGTCGATGAACTGCCGTACGAATGAGATGTTTCGCCGGATGACGTCGCCCGAGTCGTCTGCGGCGGCAAAGTTCACCAATCCGCTACGTTGGCGCATCGATTCATTTAGGTACGCGAGCGCCTTCATTCCCTGCAACGGCAGGCCAGCTACCTCGAACGTTTTGATCATTTCGCTACATAGCCATACAACGTCGCTCTGCGGCTCGTAGAGGAACTTGTCTTCTACGATCCACAGTGAGACCTGCGCCGCTACAATCGGCGCTCCAGCGGCTATGAACTCAGCACGGCATTTGTACAGCTCTGAGAAAGCAAGCTGACGCATTCCTTTTGCGAGATAAACGCGCGCCAGCGTCGCACGCGCCCGCGGAATTTCATTCCAGAGTTCAAGACTTCTGAACATGTCCATAGCGGTTGTGAGGCACGCCTCGGCCTCCGAATAATGCGCTAACCTGCTGTGGCATACGCCGACATTGCTTACGAGGTACGCCAGAGCTTTCGTGTCGCCCATATCACTTGCTAATGCGCTCGCTTCGCTATAGACGTCCGATGCTTCATGTACTCGATCAACATCTATGAGAATCGAGGCTCGCGTTGTCAACGCACGGATGTACTCTTTCTTCTTCCCAAACGAGAGCAGCGATGACGCCGCGACATCGAGCATCTCCAGCGCTTCCGCTGAGTGGCCGCACTCGTGCTGTACTTTCGCCTCTACGATCGACAGTCGTGCAGACTCGAACGCGCAACCAGCCAAGTCTACGTCGAAGAACGCTCTTGCGAGGTGGCACGCATCCAGTGCGCGTTTGAACTCGTCGCTCCGCTCGAGAACATGCGCGAGGCCCATCCATGCGCAGCCGGCGTTTCGCGCTAGCTCGGTCGCCTCCCTCGCGTTGCGAACGTGCACAAGATCAACCAGCCGGGTCGCCAGACGCACCAAACCACCCGCCACCACGTTGTCTTTGCCGTAATAGTCCTCGGCAGCACGCGTCAGTTCCGCGATGAGCGGCGGTGTCAAGAGCTCGTTCATGGTGCGCCTCACGGTCTCCCAACCTTCCTCTTCAGCGGAATGCGATGACAGTTCCACTAGTGACGGGAGCAGCGAACCGTCTTTCGAGAGGCACCACGCTAGTAGATCCGCCGCCAGCTGAGCGATAGTTTCATCACCGTGCATTGCTAGTCACTTTTCGTCTCGTTCGTTTCGGCGCACGCGCGAGACCTGCAACCGTGCGTTCCACCGCCTCGAGTTCATCGGACGTGCGAGAATCCTTTACCACACGGGTGAAATCGTGAATGAGCGTGGTTGCACGCTGATTCATCGCCACATCTTGTTTCGGAACAGATCCGAGCATCGTTTGACGGATCGTGTCGACGCCGTGCTGCATCAGTTCAATTGCTTGTTGCAGTTGTGCCAAACCTTCAGCTAAAGCCACCGCTGTCGCCGGATCGGTCGCGGTGGCGTCTCTGCCCAACTCCGCGACGCTCCCATCATCGAAACGGATTTGCCGCAGATTCAGCGCTCGCATAAGTTTCTTGAGCACGTCGCGCGTGATGTTCAGGCCTGCCTCAGCGTCGGTGATGTGTTTGCGACTCACCCCGGACAGCTTGGAAAGACGTAGTTTCGTGACGTTCTGAGCTACTCGAGCCGCTTCAAGAGCGCCTCCGCAGACGAGATCAGGCTTCGGCTTCTGCATGTGTTGACCTCCGACGCGTGCCGTTTAGGCGGATGCGCGGAAGTATACCCTTGACACCGGCACGCCCACCGATGGGAGAATCCGTTACATCAGTCATGACCCACCTGAGGAGTGACGGAGGGGCGGACGTCCCTACCCAAGACCCATTGATCGACGCGATAGCAGCGGCCAAGCCGGCCTCTCGTCCGGGTTTGCACACCGATCGCCGCCGCACGCCGCTAGAAAAACTCGACGCGGAAGGATGTCGAGTTCCCTCCGAACGGCTTCCGCTCCTCCGTCACTCTTCCGGGGCGCTACCGTGACCTATCAAGCGCGAGACTACAACTCTCGCATCGACGAATTCCGCCGCCGAAATCGCGTCGGCAACGATGAGTGGGCGGATGAAGCCGGACTTTCGCGCACCCGGCTGACCCGCTACCGGAGCGGCCGGGGGGCTCCCACGTGTGGACAGCTTGGCGCGGCTGGTGCGCGCGGCCTCGCGTCTCCTTGCGCGGCCAGTTCGCGCCTCGGAAATGTACGACCTCGGAGAAGAGGAGCCGGTGGCATCGCACCGAATCTCGCTCGCGAGTGCCTTCAGCCATCCCGGACGCTTCGGGACACCTCTCGATGAGACGCTGGAGACGTACGACATCGCAATTGACAGACTTGCCGACGCCTCACATCACGTTCTCAGCGCTGATGATGATGACGGTGTGAGCCGACAAACGATCCTTGCAATACGCAAGGGTGCCTCACCGAACGTAAGAGTCGTCGCACGACTCGTCCGTACACTAAGACGGTGTGGATATCCCGTAACGGCCTCTGACATTGCCGATGTTGGCGAAGATCGCTGACAACTTTTAGGGTCGTTGACAGTAGTTACTCTGGCGTGTTTCCATCCAGCCATCCAAAAACCGGAAAGAGGGAAGGAGGCGAAAACGAAGTGCGGCAACCGGCATGGTTCTCAAACATGTAGTAGCGCCCCAGCGCCTGAATAGCCGGCAGCCACTTCTTGACATACACTGCGCGACTTCGCCGGACAACAGCACGTTAGATCACAACGGAACGAACCTCGGGCGGCGCGGCGCGCTTCTCGATTCTCATCAACAACAGATTGGAAACACGAGGGGATTTGTCATGACCAGATTCAGAACCTTTGCGCTATACATCGTCATCATCGCCACTGTGCTCCTCCCGACGACGACCTACGCCGGCTGCATGCTCAGTTACATGAATGATCTCGAGCGCTGCTACCACACGCGTGACTTCGGCGATCAGACGGTGTGCTTCTTCGACGCTGACCTCGACTACATCGGGTGCATCAAAACAAAGATCCTGATCTAGCCCAACCGTGAAGGCGTTTCTCTACACTGTCGTTCTCCTGTTGGCCGCTTCGACCGAAGCGGCCAACGAGTCTCGCCCAACTCCAGAGCGGCCATATGTTGCCGTCTGTCGTGTTGCGAATGAAGCGTGGCTTCTTAATAGCAGCGGAACGGCGCTATACGTGCAGCGCGGCTCCGGACAGCCGCAGCGCGCCGTGGTGCTGGCTGCCAAATGGCGACGTCCGCCGTTCGGGTTCACACGATGGCGCGACGAGTGGCTGTTCGTAGATGGAACAACCACGCTGCACCGGTTCACCAGCAAGGGAGCGGCACTACCGCCACGTCGTTTGCCAGTTGCGGCCACCGATATCGTGACGGCGGGTCATATTCTGTGGATCTATAACTCCCTACCGCGCCACAATGGACCGCGCTTCTGGACATCAGCAACCGCTGATGAGTTCAGGCCCACGGCAGCTTCGATCGGCGACGCGGACATCCCTCCGCGTGAGCGAGTTCTGCAAACGCAGCTTGCGCTCGTCGGCGCACCGAACGGTGATTTGCTCTACGCGCATCTGGTCGGTCCGCCGGCGCTGACGCGCGTAAAGGTCAACGGTGACGCAAAACGGATCTCGCTGGCGTATACCCGTAGCGCGCGGCGCGCCGCACTCGTGCGTGTTGTCAGCGAAGCCACGGATCCTTCCATGTACTCGACCCCTGTGCGACATGTTGCTGTCGGCGCCAATGGGGACATCCTCGTTGTGCGTAACCGGGAGGACGTTCGCGACGCGTCCGGACGGATTCGCGAAGAGCAGGGGCGGCGCGTCGATCGCTATACGACGGATGGTAAGCATGTCGGGACCGCCGTTCTTACGGTGAGCACACTTTGGGTGCTCAGTGAAGCTCCAGGCGCCGTGGTCGCGATCACGCCTGACGGCATGTTGGTGCGTGGCGCGTTCGGGAAGCCGATTCCAGGCGGTGTGATCAACTGATTGAGCCATGGCTACCTTCATTCGAACAGTCCGCTATCTAGCGCTGGTGCGCGCCTTTCCAAAGTGGCTTCCCGTCGCGTTCATTACCTTTGGGGTTTATGGCGCGTCGGTCACCCGCATGGGGGGGGTCGCGTCGAGTGCGCTTTACCTCTACCTGATCTTGATTCCGGCCGCGGCCGGTACAGGCATCGTTCACACCGGACGTGAAGGAAAACTTGACCTGCTCATTGGGTCCGGAGTCGGGCGGCGGTTTACTTGGACCGCCGCCTGGACACGCGCCGTTCTGTTGCCATCGCTCAGTGCGGCAGCCTTGGCTGTGCTTTTGTCGCCGATGCTCGACGTCCGATTTGTAAGCGGGGTCTTTCTCACGACGTTAGCGACCGGCTCGATCGGCTTCGGCTTCGGCGTGTTTCGTGGACGTGACGCTGCCGGGGTTCTCTGGATCGTAGCACGTCTCGCTTTCATGTACTCGCCGTACGGCCGCACCGCGTATGCACACGCGAAAGCGGTAGAAGCGGGAACTGCAGAGCCGCAGATCCTCACTCTGAACGCCGTGGCTCTTGCCGTGCCGGAAGTGCTTCTCGGGAAAACTTTGCCGTCGCTGACCTACGCCGGGATTACCCTTCTGGCCGGGGCGGCGCTAGTGCTCTCGTGGCGACTATTTGCACACAGCGATTTCGGTGGCCATAGGGCTAATTGACACGTATGTTCGATCTCGAATTTGAGAATGTCTTCAAGTCGTACGGCACTCGCCACGTCTTTGAGTCGCTTACCGGCGTGTTCCGCGCGGGACGGGTGACGGGTGTGGTCGGACCCAACGGCGCGGGTAAGACTACGCTTCTACGTATGGCCGCGGGGTTGCAGCAGCCTGATCGCGGTACGATCGTTTCGCACGACCCGATTTACTACGGCGGGTTCGACTCGGTGCCGGTCGGCGGTCGCATCAACGGGTTGCGCACTGCTTTAGGCTTGCCGACCGTTCCGAAAGCCCAGAACAGGTCGCTGAGATCGCTCTCACGGGGTGAGTTGCACCGCGTCGGCCTCACCATTGCGCTAGACTTGACCCGGAGCGTGCTCCTGCTCGACGAGCCGTGGACCGCGCTCGAACCTGCTGCCCGCGAGACATTGAATCACACGCTGCAATCAAGCGCTCGTAACGGCGCTGCCGTCATCTGTTCGTCGCACGATCTCGATGAGGTGCGTCGCGTAGCCGACGATCTAATGCTTCTCTTCAATGGCGAGGTGCACTGGTGGCGCGCTGAGGAACTGAGTTCCGCAGGTATTCAGTGGGACGACATTATGAGAAAACTGCGAGGCGCGAATTGAGGCTGACTTGCTGGATCGGCCTTACACTTCTGATCGCTGCATCAATGCACGCGGATCACGTTGACATTGACGATCCGCTACACGGCCGAATGCCGCCTTCGGTTGCAAGAAACTGGTATGACCTAGACGGGTCGTCCTTACCAGAAGCGCGCGGTCCGGCCCGGCTACAAGGCATCGTGCAGTTGCCCGCGCGTGTAGACATATTTATTCGGCGCGAAGGCCTGTGGGAGTGGACGAGTGCCTTCCGCCTCACAGCCGACCACGCGGTCGCACTGCCCGAAGCGGCACGCATCGGCGTCCTCGTCAGATACGCTGCATCGCCGCTCTATTCTTGGGGCGAGGGCGAGCAGCCTGCGCGCACTATCGCGCTGACCCGAATGAAAACGCTGCGCCTGACACGGTCGACGCTTCGTACAAATCTCACTCTATTCGTGGCAGGTGAGATCACGCCTCGCGTCGTGACGCCACTTGATCGCAGCGCAGCCGTTACAATGCTCCCGACCCGCGACGCTATCGTCTGCGAGACGAACGCGGGAGCGAGCCACTGCGCGACGGTCGGCCGGCACTCCACGGCGCACGCTTTCGAAAGCGTTCTTGACGGCGAGACGGCTCACGTTTTTTATTACGATGGGGCGGCCGTCGATCTGCGGGTCCAGCGCCCGAGCCGGTCGAGTTTTCGGCCGAACCGAGTAGCAGCGGAGGCCACGCGCGCCGGCGAGTGGATCGCGTTACGCCTGCCGCGCGACGACGAGATCGTGGTAGACGCAATATCAGGGCAATTTTTTCTGCAGCGTTTTCTTGCGTCCGCATTGGACGCACCGCCTAGCTTCGCTCAAATTAACACGCCGCACGCATTTGGTATTGCCGTCAGGCCTCAACTCGGACGGCACGGAACCTTACCCGTCGAGCCGACCGCCACAATCCACATCTTTACAGGATTAACCGGTGCAGCCGCGCGGATTCCGGTGGCCACTCTCACGGCTGACGAGTCGGGCGTCTTTCGCGAGTCGGGAGTGCCTGGTGGGACATACGCAGTCAAACTGGCGAGCGCGATGAGCGACGGCCTACCGGTGGAGGCGTCGCTTGCCGTCGGTGACGTCACGATCGTGCGCTTTCCGGCCGGCCGCGAGATCGTCGGTAAGGTGAAGGCGACAGTCGGCGGTGCAATCGCTGGCGGGCCGCGAATCTCAGTCATCCGGCGGGACGACGCCACCACAGCAACAAATATTGATCTAAGCGATTGGGCGAATAGCGTTGAAGGCGATTCCACCGGACGGTTTTCTCTCGCAGTGCGTACCGCCGGGAGCTACGTGCTGTCGGCACGGTGGGGAGGCGGGATCGCAGAGCGTACGTTCACCCTTGATGCCGGACAGAGGTTTCTCGATGTAGGTGATATTGTCCTGACGCGCGCCGCGTCGCTCCGCGGGACGATCCAGCAATGCGCCAGCGGTGAACTACGTCTCGCACCGCATCCCTTAGCCGATGGGCAGCCGCGCGCGCTCCGTTTCACTGAGCTGCGGAAGACACCGTTGGCCGCCGACGGGACGTATTTCATCGGCGACCTCGCGCCTGGAACGTGGCTCGCCATCGCTGTTTGTGGCGGCCGGCCGACGGAGCTCGTACCGTCTACCGTAACAATTCAGGGTGACACCGATGCCATGTTTGACGCCGCCGCGAGGCCGGAGGCGCAGCCGTGAAACACCGCGGCGGGACGGGGTTGCTGTTTCTCGGGGGGCACGCATGCGGAAGGATCGCCGCAGCCCACAACTCCTGATGACGCGGCGTTGGGGTGTGCTGCCGACCGACGCGGAGGCGCGGCAAAGCGTCCAAGCGCGAGGCTCGCTCCTTGATGATCTGCGGCGGATTGAGGAGACCGTCAGGGAAACGATCGAGTCGTCGGTGACGGCGAATGACGGGCTAGAATCGATTCGTCGTCATGGCTATGCAGTTTACCTCGTGCACGACTTGATGATCGGTCTGCATCGCCCGGCACGCAACCCGGACGAGTGCGGCGAGGCAGAACGGGAACAACTGCTTTACGGCGTGTCATCCTATGGTGAGGCAGGCACCGATGGTGCGTTGCACCTCAAGGCGACGAAAACGCGACGGCTCGTGAATGGCGGACTCGCTCCGGAACACGTGGCACGGCTAATGGGTTTCTCTCGCCTGCTGGCGTTCCGTTGCCGCTTCTGCGGCCACCGGTCCGTGACGCTCTGGAAGCGATGTCTCGCTCGATGGTCCTACCCAGTGCGATGCCGAGCATGCCACCGGCTATACAGCCTCGACACGGAGACACCGAGGAGGTATTGGGGCCCCCCTGTGTGCGCCGTAGTGCTTGCCTGTTGCTGGTTATCCGGCAGGACATTAACGGTGGTACCCCTTCTATATGCCGCCGCAATTCTGGTCTTATCGGAAGTCGTGACGATCGCGTTCGCGCCGCAACGGTGAGCGCGGTCGCTCTGATACATCTTGCAAGCTGGCGGCCCTTGGGCGAGGAATGTGGCCTGCGCCGCATGCGGAGGAGCTCGCGAAGGCGGTGCCGTCGCTGGCGGTTCGCCTCCAAGGGAGGCGCGCTTGGGGCCCAGGGGAACGGGGGGGGCTGGAAGGGTATGACCGGGGACATTCCTGACATTCGTGTCTAGGGACATATTTGACAACGGCGGAGCGCCCGGGGTGGGATGCTCGGTAACAACGACGCGTGAGCGTCAGCCCTTTCCGCCGCCGCAAACCGGGGGCG
>DASWOB010000070.1:0-29579 GCA_036398925.1 Thermoanaerobaculia bacterium | reverse complement strand
AGGCCAACCAACGGGTCCGGGCCCGCGGCCCGGCCGCCGGAGGCCCCCCCCGTCGTTCCCTCATCCGTGGGTCGAGTGCGTGCGTTCTGCTTAGGCCCCCGCCTCCTTCAACATCCCCTGCACCCGCTCGACGACTTCGGGCAGACGGAACGGCTTGCCGAGGAAGCTGTCGGCTCCCTTCGCCAACGCCTGTTTCGTCTGGGAGGCGTCGGCGGAGAGGATGAGGATGGAGACGGGGTGCTCGGGGCGGATCGGCTGCAACTGTTCGAGGACCTCGAAGCCGTTCATCTCCGGCATCTGGAGGTCGAGCACGATCAGGTGGTAATCGTTCTCCAGGTGAAGGGCGGTGACTTCGCGGGGGTCGATGGTGGTCGAGACTTCGGCGAATCCGGCGCGGCGGAGGGTCTGTTCGAGCAGACGGAGATTCGACCGCTGGTCGTCGACGAGGAGGATTCTGGGCACGGCGGGGTCAGTCGGCGCGGCCATCGTTTTCTTCCGCGAAGGCCAGCGCTACGTTCAAGGCGTCCATGAATTCGCCGACTTTGATCGGTTTGGTCAAATAGCGGAAAAAACCGGCGTCGAGCCCTTTCTGGATGTCGCGGGCCATGGCATTGGCGCTCAGCGCAAGGATCGGGATGTGCGCCGTCGCTTTGTCTTCCCGGAGGATCCTCAACGCTTCGATGCCGCTGATCCCGGGGAGGTTGATGTCCATGAGGATGACGTCGGGCAGGCATTTGCGGGCCAGCTCGACACCGCGGTTGCCGTCCACGGCGCTCAGGAGACGGAGGTCATTCCGGCGGCTGATGAGCTTCTCGACCAGTTTCAGGTTGGCCGGATTGTCTTCGACGTAGAGAAGGGTGCGCACCCGCGCGCCGGCTGCAGCACCCGAATCGGGGGCTGCAATCGTGTCGACCGACGCCGGAAGGGTGAGCGGTGCGGTCGACGGCAGCTCGATCCAGAAAACGCTCCCGCGGCCGACGGTGCTCTCGACGCCAATGACGCCGTTCATCAGTTCGACCAGGCGCTTGCTGACCACGAGGCCGATGCCGGTCCCCTCTTCACCGTTCACTTCCTGCCCGAGGCGGTTGAAGGGCTGGAAGAGCTGCCCCACCTTGTCGGGCGGCAATCCCGCGCCCGTGTCCGTGACCGTAATGCGAACGCGCCCGCTGCCGGGATTCGCGGTGCACTCGACGGCCACAGACCCTTTGGGAGTGTTGTATTTGATCGCGTTGGAGAGAAGGTTGATCAGAACCTGCTTGATGCGCGTCCGGTCGGCGTGCACGCAGTACGAGGCGTCACTCTGGGGAAAGCTCATCCGAAGACCGCGGCGCTGCGCCAGCGGCTCGACCATCGAATGGCATTCGAGCAGCAATTCGCTCAGCGAGACCGGCTCGAGCGACATCGACAGCTTGCCCGATTCGATCGTGGCCAGGTCGAGGACCTCGTTGATCAGCTCCAGCAGGTACCAGCCGGCGTTGAGGATCTGGATGATGCTTTCGCCCTGTGCGGGCGACGGCGGCGGTGAATCCGATTCCATCAATTGCGCGAAGCCGAGGATGGCGTTGAGCGGCGAGCGAAGCTCGTGGCTCATGCTGGAGAGGAAATCGGATTTGGCCTGGTTGGCGGTTTCGGCCGCGGCCTTGGCATCGGTCAGGATCGATTCGACTTTTCTCCGCTCCGTGAGATCGCGCGTCAGCTTGGCGAACCCGCGCAGATTGCCAGCCTGATCGCGGATGGCGGTGTAGACGATGTTCGCCCAGAAGAGCGAGCCGTCCTTGCGGATGCGCCACCCTTCGTCTTCGTAGCGTCCGCTGGCGGCGGCGTACTCGAGGTCACGCTGCGGCTTACCGCTGGCGACGTCGTCCTCCGGATAGAAGGTAGAGAAATGGCGCCCGAGGATTTCGTCGGCGTGGTAGCCCTTGATGCGTTGGGCTCCGGTGTTCCAGCTGACGACGCCCCCGTCGGGATCGAGCATCACGATGGCGTAGTCGGAGACGCTTTCGACCATCAGCCGGAAGCTTTGCTCGGTCCAGCGCAGCTTTTCTTCAATGTGCTTGCGCGCGCTGTTGTCGGTGCCGATCAGGAGGTAGCCGATGACCGTCAGCTCGTTGTCGCGCAGCGCGGTCACCGAGACCATCGCCGGAAAACGGGTCCCGTCTTTGCGGATGTAGGTCAGCTCGTAAATGTCTTCAATGCCGCGCGAGGCCTTGAAGGCGAGCGCTTCGAATCCGGGGGTGATGGTCGTTCCGAGCTCGATGCTGAGGGCAGCGGCGCGGGCAATCACTTCATTGGGATCAGATATCTCGGCCGGCGTGATCCGGTCGATGACTTCGGCCGCGGAGTATCCGAGCATCCGTTCGGCGCCGACGTTGAAGAGCTGAATGACGCCTTTTTCGTCGGTGGCGATGCTCGAAAAGTTGGCGCTGTTGAGGATCGCGTTCTGGAGCGCCCCGGTCTTGAGGAGCGCTTTTTCAGCCCGTCTCGATCGTCGGTCGGATGGAGCTCGTAACGGTGCGGGTACAGTCATCGCTTCTCCATTCTGGGCCTCCCGCGCAGCGCTTCACCGACTGCAGATCAGTTTCCGACGTTCGACCGTTTACGGTCAGGCCCGCTCCGCGGAACGAGGTGATCGCCGATGTGGCAGTGAAGCAGCATGCAGCAGAGTCAACCCTTACGCCTTCTGAGGCCCGCAAACGGTGGGCCAGCCCGCTAAACCATTCTCGTCCTTCACCTACACCACCCTACCACCGAACACAACCGCTGCGAGTGAAGGAGACTTTCTGATGAAATCCGCTCGATCGACCCAGACCCACGTGCCCACCAAGGCACCGAGTGGCATTGACGGACTGGACGAGATCACCGGCGGCGGGTTGCCGCGTGGCCGCACGACCTTGCTCGTGGGCGGCTCGGGCTCCGGCAAGACCATCCTCGCGCTGCAGTTCCTGGTGAATGGCGTCCGAAAGTGCGATGAGGCCGGCATCTTCGTCGCCTTCGAGGAGACCCCGTCGCGCATCGTAGCGAACGCTGAAACGTTCGGCTGGGATCTGCCGGAGCTGCAGCGAAGCAAGCTCTATTTCATGGACGCGCAGCCGATGCCCGATCTCGTTCAATCCGGGACGTTCGATCTGAGCGGAATGCTCGCGGCCCTCGGTGCGAAAGTCCAGGAGATGCGCGCCGGACGGATCGTCTTCGACGCTCTCGACATCGTGCTGGCGCTACTGCCGGACTCAGTCTCGCAACGACGCGAGATGTATCGATTGCACTCGTGGCTGCTCGAGCACGAGCTGACCGGCGTCATCACGCTCAAAGCCGACAGCGAAGAGGGGGGATCGGCCGGCCACCCTTTCGGCTTCATGCAGTTCATGGTCGACTGCGCGATCGTCCTCAATCACAAGGTCGTCCTCGGCGTCTCCCAGCGCAATCTGCGGGTCCAGAAGTATCGCGGCTCGAGCTTCGACGAGAACGAATCGCCGTTCCTGATCGGCAAAGGGGGATTCGAAGTGGCGGTCAGCCGCACGCTCGGACGTGGTGAGGTCGAGGTGACGAACGAGCGGGTGAGCAGCGGCGTCGAGCGGATCGACACGATGCTCGGCGGCGGCTATTACCGCGGGGCGAGCGTGCTGATCACCGGCTTTCCCGGTACGGCGAAGACGACGCTCAGCGGGGCGTTCGCCGAAGCGGCCTGCGGGCGCGGAGAGCGGACGATGTTCGTCAGCTTCGACTCCGATTCCAATGAAGTCGTTCGCAACCTCGGCTCGGTCGGCATCCATCTCGATCGCTTCATCGAAGACGGATCGCTGCAGATGGTGTCGGCGCGCACGATCACCGGCAGCGCCGAGACGTACCTCGTACGCATCAAGACGCTGGCACGCGAGCATCAGGCGCGCTGCCTGGTGGTCGATCCGGTCTCGACATTGTCCAAAACGGGCAATGAGCTGACCGCGCACAGCGTGGCCGAGCGGTTGATCGACTGGTCGAAGGCCGAAGGCATCACCCTGGTCTGCACGAGTCTCCTCGATGAAATGTCGAGTCAGTCGGAGGCCGGCTCGCCGCTGCAGATCTCGACGCTGGCCGACACCTGGATTCATCTCAACTACCTCGTTCAGGCCGGCGAGCGGAATCGCGGCATGTCGATCATCAAATCGCGCGGCACCGCGCACTCCAATCAGGTACGCGAGCTGATTCTGAGCGACTCCGGGATCACCGTGACCGATGCGTATACCGCGGGCGGCGAGGTGCTGATGGGGACGATGCGTTGGGAGAAAGAGAGCGCCGAGCGTCACGCCAGCGAGCTCGCCACCGTCGCCGCCAAACTGCGCAGCGTCAAGCTCGAGGCGGAGGAGGCGGAGCTCGAGGCGCGGGTCAGATCGTTGCAGGTGGAGCTCGCCGCCAAACTGACGGAAAAAGCTGTCGTGACCCGCAGTGCCGAGCTTCGTGAGAAGGAGCTGTCGCTGGCGCGCGACCGGATGCGCGAGCTGCGAGGGTCGGATGCGAAGGCGGAGGACGTGAGCGTGACCCGATGAACGGCGAAGTCTTCGCCTTCCGGCTGTACGTCGCGGGGGGCGCACCGCATTCGATGCAGGCGATGGTCAACCTCGCGCGTCTGTGCGAGACGCACCTGGCCGACCGGCACACCATCGAGATCGTGGACGTCCTGCTCGATCCGAAGCGTGCGCTCACCGAATCGATCTTCATGACGCCGACGCTCATCTGCGACTCGCCGTACCCCGGCCACCGCATCGTCGGGACGCTCAGCAACACGGAGCCGATCCTGCAGATCCTCGGTCTGGGCGCGGCGCAGCGACGCACGTACCCCGGCCTGAAGGAACGGGATGCCGCGCCGCAGTTGCGGGCAGGTGGAGCGCCGCTTGCTCAGTAAACGGGTCATGAGCAACGACATCCAGCCCAATGACAGTCAGCCCCCCTCGACCGAAGAACAGAACGAGAAGATCGAAGCGATCGACGCCGAGGAAGCGCTCGGCTACGAAGGAACGGCGCGCGGCGAGCACTCCGGCCAGGACGCCGATTCCGCGCCGAAGAACGACCGCAATTCGGATCGTCTCGCGGACAACAGACCCGAGCAGTTGAAGTAACGCGCCGCGCGCGTACGCGCATACGATCCGTTGCCCGGCGTGCTCGCAGCGCTGAAGAGCGGGTGCATCACTCGTTAGGCAACCCGAGCCAGCGTACTGCGCCCTGTGACATCGCGTGCCCCCTCTGTGGAACGACCGAGCCGTTCACGCTGGGGCAATTTCGCGCGGAACGTCTTCCTTCCAGCCGGCGCAGCTCTCCTGGACGTGATCCTGGCGAGGGTGATCGGTGCTGTGCTTCGTGAAGACGCAGCGGAGCACGCTGCAGGACGAGAGGAAGAGGAAAAGGCCGGCCGTCAGTACGATGATTTCGCCGGCAACACGCGTGACTTTGTCACCCGTGAGGGACAGGCCTTCAGAGGTTGCGCTCTCTTACCAGCGCGTGCGCAATTCGCGCGCGTGATACAGGTGGGCGGCGGCCAGCAGCGCGAGGGCCGCTGCCGCGTAGGCCGCTGTAATGGCCGGTGTGGCGGCGCCGTAGAAACCGGCAAAGTCGAAGGTCGGGGTGTGTCCGCGGTCGTTGGTGACGAGGTACCAGAACGACAGGAAGCCGACGATGAAGGTCTTCGGGTTGCCGCTGACGACGCCGAGGGCGGTCGCGGCGGCGCAGGTGAAGAGGAGGCCGACCAGGAGCGCCGGCGAAGCCGTGGGGCGGATGGCGATGGCGCGGGCGAGCGGGATGGCGAGGAAGAGCGTCGCCAGCAGCAGCGCGGAGGCGAACTTCCAGAAGACGAAGCGCGTGCGGAGGTGTGGGGTGGCGAAAACGAGCGCGGTCGTGCCGGCGCGCTTCTCACGCGAGGCGACATCGGCGATCGTCACCGCCACACCGGCGAAGGCGATCGGCAGCGCGCCGGTGAAGAGCTCCGTGGAGCTGGAGCTGAGCGCCATGATCGCGAAGACGATCACCCCGACCACCGCCAGCGGAAACGCGGCGAACGAGGTGAGCGCGTCGGCGGCAGCAGTGGCGGCGAGCGACGTACGCGGCAGAATGTTGACGACCACGCGTACCGGCGCGAGGAAGAGCCGCGCGAACGGCTTGGCCATCGCGTTGAAGCGGCCGAGCCACGTTCCTTTCGCCGTCGTGGCGGCGGCGCGCACGCGGGCGGGATCGAAGCGGTGGAAGAAGAGGCGCGCCACGCCGAGCAGGGCGACCGGCCAGAGCGAGGCGCCGAGGCGCGGGAGGATCCATTCGACGCCGAGGCGCAGGCCGGGGAAGATCATCGTCCCCTTCGCCGCGTCGAAATTGCTCGCGCCGATGGAGAGAGAGTTGGTCGCGTAGTAGGCGCGCATCTGGTGCATGACGACCCCCATACCGGAGACGTCGAACCAGGTCGCCCACTGCGCGGACGGGTTCTGCTCGAGCGTGGCCACGACTCCGCCGATGGCGGCCAGCCAGACGAAGAAGTAGAGGACGTCGCCGAACTTGCCGGAGAGCCACTTGACCGATTCGAAGAGGATGGCCAGGGCGGAGACGAACATGATCGCCGGCGGCAGGAGCAGCAGGTATTGCCTGGCGAAGACGAGCGGCTCGAGCGCACTCTCCCCGCGCACCAGTACCATCGCCATGGAGGTGGTCATGAAGCCGAGCGTGAAGACGGTCAGGAAGACCACGTTGCCGGCGAACTTGCCGATGATGTATTCGCTGCCGCGCATCGTGGTCGAGGCGATGACGAAGCCGCAGCGCGTCAGGACGTCGCGGCGGATGGCGTTCGAGATGACGTAGAAGCCGAAGAGGCCGATCAGCAGCGTGCCGATCGAGGCGGTGCCCATCCCGATTGCGGCGGAGTTGTAGATCGCCCGCTTACCGTTGATGACGATCAGCGCCCGGCCGCTGGCCGGATCCGGAATCCAGAGGTACGGGACCGCTGAAAGCAGCAGGAAGACGATGGCCGTCGATGGCCGGCGCAGGCGGATCAGAAAGTCCGCGCGCACGACCGCGACCAAGCGCGCGAGCCGTTCGTTCACGCGACCGCCTTGGCCGCGTCCGGCGGCGCGCCGTTCCTCATCGTGAACAGGAACGCATCCTCGAGATTCGCTTCGACCGCGACTGCATGCGGCACCGGCCGCTCCGGCGCGACGATGCGCGCGTGCACGCCGTCGGACTTACGCACCGCGCTGCTGATGGCCATGGTCCGGCGAAGGCCGTCGAATTCTTCGGAGGTGACGACCAGCTCCCAGACGTTGCCCATCGCAGAGCGCATCAGCTCCTCCGGCGTGGCCAGGGCAACGAGCGAGCCCTGGCGCATGATGGCGATGTCGGTGGCGATCGATTCGACGTCGGAGACGATGTGCGTCGAGAGGATGACCAGCTTTCCGAAGCCGATGTCGGAGAGGACGTTGCGGAAGCGGACGCGCTCCTCGGGATCGAGACCGGCGGTCGGCTCGTCGACGATGACCAGCTCCGGATCGTTGATCAGCGCCTGCGCGATACCGAGGCGCTGTTTCATGCCGCCGGAGAATCCGCCGACGGGGCGGTTGGCGACGTGGTGAAGGTTCACGGTCTCGAGCATCTCCAGCACTCTGGCGCGCGAGTGCACCCCTTTGAGCGCGGCGAAATACGAGAGGAACTCGAACGCGGTGAGGTTGTCGTAGACGCCAAAGTCCTGCGGCAGGTAACCGAGCTTGCGCCGCAGCTCGTCCGGCTTCGCGACGACGTCGCTCCCCTGGAAGCGGATCGCCCCCGCGGTCGGCCTGGTGACCGTGGCGATCATCTGCATCAGCGTCGTCTTCCCCGCGCCGTTCGGTCCGAGGAGCCCCAGGACGCCGGAGCCGACGGAGAGGGAAAGATCGCGGACGCCGTAATTACCGCCGCGGAAACGCTTGGAGAGCGAGTCGATCTGCAACATGGGGCGTGTATACGGCGTGCCGTGACGCATGTTGCGGCGGGCGCCGGAGGCCCTCAGCCCTCGGCCCTCGGCTCTACGCCTTCCGCATGCCGGCGATCTTGTACGGCAGCACTTCACCCGCGAAGACACCCTGCGCGACGGCGGGGTCGGCTTCCAGCAGCTGCTGCGCCTCCGCCGCGTCGTTCGCCTCGAAGATGGCGATGCCCATGGTCTTTTCGTCGTTGTTCTGCGTGCGGCCGTAGACGATGACCTGCCCCTCGGCGACGAGGCGATCAAAGTACGCGACGTGGCCCATCAGCGCGGCCATCTCTTCCTCGGTCGGACCTTCGGTGAGCATGGCCAGACGGGTGGGGCGGACGAAGTAGAGGAACTGTTCTTTCATCGCCGCCATGATCGCGGAAGCGGAGCCGCGGCGCGGCTCCGAAGTCACGAGCGGTCGCCGTTACTTCTTGATCGGTAACCGCGCGTCGCCCGCACCACTCGCGGCGCCCGCGGAACGTGCCAGTACCGGCATGTTGTGGCTGCTGCCGCGGCTGCGTGTCTTGGAGATGGGGAGCTTCGTGTAGACCTGCGTCGACAGGATCGACGCGTGTCCGAGGATCTCCTGCACTTCGCGGATGTCGGTGCCGGACGAGACCAGCAGCGCGGCCATGGTGTGGCGCAGCGAATGTGGCGTGACGTGGCGTTTGATCTCCGCGAGGCGGACGTGCTTTTTGAAGATGTTCTCGATCGAGTAGATGGTCAGGCGCGTTCCGGAGCGGCCGACGAAGAGGGCCGGGGTGGTCAGGCTCCGCTCGGCGCGCTGCTCGAGGTACTGCGCGAGCGCGTCGCTGACGTCCTGCGAGCTGACGCTCACGAGGCGGCCGCGGGTGGCCCGGCCGGTGATCTGGATCTGCTGCTTGTCGAGGTCGACGTCGGAGACGTTCAGCGCCACCAGCTCGCCGATGCGGATGCCGGTGGAGAAGAGCAGCTCGAGGATGACGTTGTCGCGCACGGCGCAGAAGTAGCGGTTGCGGCTGCCGGGCGAGTGATCGCGGACGGCCAGCAGCTCGGCGATCTGCTCTTTCGGCGCGGCGAGCAGGGCCCGCACTTCGCGATTCGAGAGGACCGTCGGAACGCGGTTTTCGACCGGTTTCTTGATCTTCAGCTTGCGGGCGGGCGACTCGGGGACGACGCCCTGCTCTTCCAGGTAGCGGAAGAAGACTTTCAGCGCCGCCACTTTCCGCCGGATCGACGTGTCACGATAGGGTCCGTCGCCGAGCTTCACGAGATACGTCTCGAGATCCTCCGGCGTGATCTCCACCGCGGTGGTGTCGTTGATGTGGATGTGGAACTGGGCGAGGTCCGACTGATAGGCCCGGAGCGTCCGGTCAGAGAGATTCCTGACCATCTGCCCGTGCTGAAGGAAATCGGCAATGGCCTGCTGCACGTTCATAGTGACTTCTCTTTATTTGGAATTCGGACGCTGAAATTTTATTTGGGCGGACCGATTCGAAGGATACGCGCGGTGCCGTTTTTGTCAACAAATTATTTGTCGCGGCCCTATGCTGCAAAAGCATTAAACTCTGCCACTTAGGACCACCTCTTGCGCGGATTACGTCTCTTTGTACGCCCTGTCGAGCCCTCCGACCGCGATGCTCTCGCGGCCTTTTACGAGAAGGAAGGGGCGCCGGCCGCGATCCCGGCATGTGGCCTGCTCGGCAAGCTCCTCGGCGAGATCGTGGCGACGGTGGCGTTCGAGGTGACGGCCGATGCGCTCCGCATCGACGACCTTTTCGTCGCCCGCGAGCTGCGCCGCAAGTGGATCGGACGGGTGATGCTTCGCGAGCTCGAACAGCTCGCGCTCAAGCTCGAACGGCCCATTCTGGTGGTCGACGATGATCGAGGCGTGGCGGAGTTCTTCCGCCGCGTCGGGTTCGTGAACGAGGGAAAACAATGGGTTCGTACGCTGCGGTGAAGCGGGTGGTGGTGGCAGTGGTGACGGGTGCGGTGGCGATCGCGTGCAGCGCACCGCCGGCGAAACAGGTGACGGAGCAGCGCGCGGAGCCCGAACCGGCCCCGGTGGCGATGACCGCGCCGGCGCCGAGCGTGACGACGCTCTCGGAAGCGCGGACGCTGCGCGGCAAGCCGGAGTACGAAGCGGCGCTGCGATCGTTGAAGGACGACCGCCGCGCGCAGGCGCTGCTCGGCCTCTTCCTCTTCGACCAGAAGCGATACGACGAAGCGATCCCCGTGCTGACCCGGGTCGCGAGCACATACCCTGAGGTTGCACCGTTCCTGCGGCTCCGGATCGTGGAAGCGGAAGAAGCGCGCGGCAACTTTGCGAGCGCCGCCGCCCTGGCCAGCGAGATCATCGCCCTCGGCGACAGCACCGCGGTGACGGTGGCGCGGCTGCGCCTCCCCTCCATCTATGCCTCGATGAACGACGCCGCGTCGACCGGCGCCGCGTTCGAGCAGGCCATGCGCGTCGGCATCGACGAGCTGACGGAGAGCGATTTCGTCGAGCTGGCGAAGCGGCTGGCGAAGACGAATCGCAACGACCTGGCCACCCGCCTGCGGATGCGCCTCCTCAACGATTACACCTCGGGGCGGTTCACCGAGCAGACCTTCGATTTCGTGAAGGGGGAGATCGCCACGTTACCGAACTCCGAGAAGCTCGCGCTGGCGACCAAGCTCTCGCGCGCGAACCGCTACGACCAGGCGCTGGCGCTCTTCGCCGAGATTCCGGAAAGCGCCGGCGAAGCGCGCGCCGCACGGATGCGCGCGCAGTTCAACTCGCGCAACTACACGCGGCTGCTCGAGGAGACGAAAGACCTCGACTTCGGCGATCCGTCGCTGGTGCTGCTGCGCGCACGCGCGGCGTGGCGGGCCGGGCGTCCGGAGGAACTGCTCTCCGGACTCGACCTGATCGAGAAACAGTGGCCGGCCAGCAAAGAAGCGGCGGAGGCGAAGGTCATCCGCGCGAAGTACTACGTCACCGACGTGGTCGACTACGCGAAATCGATCGACAACCTCCAGCGCGCGATCTCGGCCGGCAACGTCGGCAGCGACGGCGAGAACCTCTGGAACGTCGGCTGGACGCAGTTCCTGGCGGGCAAAGAGGCGGAAGCGCTGAAGACGTTCGCGCGCTACATCGCGTCCTACCCGGATGGAGACTGGAAGACGAACTCCCTCTTCTGGACGGCCAAGATCCACGCGAAGCACGGACGCACCGCCGAGCGCGACGCCGCCGCGCGGCAGATCATCGCGGAGTATCCGTTCAGCTACTACGCGTATCGCGCGAAGGAGCTGTGGGGCCTCGGCAACCAGCCGGTGGCGAGCAACGCCTTCCCCGACCTCGACGCGCACCTCGCCCAGGTCTCGAGCGACCCGCGCTTCAACACCGTCAACGAGCTGCTCGAGATCGAGCTCAATCGCGCCGCCACCCGCGAGATGAAAGTGCTCGCCGCGCGACACGAGACCAATCCGGGCGTGCAGTTCCTGCTCGCCGACGTCTACGTGCGCGGTGGCGAGCCGTTCCGCGCGAACGGTGTGCTGCAGCGGCAGTTCCGGCAGTTCATCCGGCACGGCGGGACGAACATCCCGCAACGCTTCTGGCAGATCCTCTACCCGCTCGCCTACTGGGAGACGATTCAGGCGGAGGCGGCGCGGCGCGGACACGATCCGTATCTGATCGCGTCGATCATCCGGCAGGAGAGCGCCTTCGAGCCAACCACGGTCTCGAATGCCGGTGCAGTCGGCCTGATGCAGATCATGCCGGAGGAAGCGTCGCGCATTGCCGAAGAGGGCGGGCTCGGCCCGCTGACGCGCAACGACCTCTTCGATCCGGCCCGCAACATCGCTGTCGGAGCCGCTGAATATGGTCAGAAGCTGAAGAGAACGCAGGGACATCCGATCCTCGCGATCGCCGCTTACAACGCCGGCGAGACGGCAGTTGGCACATGGCTTGAGAAGACGCCGATCGATGACATCGACTTATTCGTAGAGGCGATTCCGTACGCGGAGACACGGTTATACGTGAAAACGGTCAGTCGGAATCGGCATGAATACCGGCGGATCTATGAAGCAGCAACGAGCACAAGCCAGCCGACGCAATAGCGTCCTTCTCGCCTCCCTCCTCTCGTTCTTCGTCACGACCACGATCAGCGCGAACACGCAGCTCCTCCTCAAGCGAGGCGATGCGTCCGCGCACGACGGCGAGTACACCGGCGTCATCCGCCTCACGATCGATCCCGGTTTCGAGAACGCGAGGGTCACGGTCGCGGTCGACGGCGAGAAGCTGACTGATTCGCTGCGCTCGCCGTATCACCTCGACGTCGACCTCGGCCCGACGCCGCTCCAGCGCAAAATCACGATCACGGCCGTCTCGCCGAACAAGAAGCGCGTGCAGTGGCACGAGACGATCAACCGCGGGCTGCTGCCGCTTGGCGTTTCCCTCAAACCGGTCGATCTCGCCAGCGGTCTCTTCGAAGCGAAGACCACCGCACCGAAAGACGATCCGATCGAAGTCGTGCAGCTATGGGACAACGGCCAGCTCGTCTCCGAAGCGAAGGAAGAACCGTATCGCTTCACGGTGCCGGAACAGCTGCTCGCGAGCGGCTTCGTGCAGGTGACGGCGAAGACAACGTCGGGCGATGAAGCGGCCGACTTCTGGAGCGCGGCCGGCAGCGTGCACGTCGCCGAATTGCAGATCCGCACCGTGCCGATCTTCGTCTCGGTGGTCGATCGCAACGGCAACACGCGCGATGACGTCGACCGTTCGCAGTTCCGCATCCTCGACAACGGCGCGGAAGCGAAGATCATCGAGTTCGGCAAGGCCTTCGACCAGCCGATCTCGATCTCCCTTCTCATCGACGCTTCGACCAGCATGACCTATTCGATGGAGCACGCCGCGAAGGCCGCTCACGATTTCGTGCAGCGCGCGCTGCGGACCGGCGACCGCTGCAGCGTCACCGCGGTGCAGGACGTGCCGCGCCGCAAGCAGCCGCTGACGGACGACATCCAGCTCGTGGCGAAGTCGCTCGAAGGAATCAAGACCGGCGGCCGCACCGCGCTCTACGACGCGCTCGACAGCGCCATCCGCGAGCTGCGTGACGAGAAGAACCGCCGCGCGATCGTCGTCCTCACGGACGGCGGCGACACCACCTCCATGACCGACTACAGCGAGATCCAGAAGACCGCGCGCGAGGCCGGCATCCCGATCTACTTCATCGCCTACGAAGGGAGCGAGGACCAGGCCCGCGATCTCGATCGCCTCCGTTTCCTCGCCGCCGAGACGGGCGGCTTCGTCGCCACCGCCACGCAGCAGAACCTGATGGCCCGTTACCAGGACATCGAGAAAGACCTCCGCGCGCAGTTCGCCATCAAGTACCAGATCAGCGATCTCGACAAACCGAACCAGTGGCGCAACGTGCGCGTGGTCCTCAGCTCGCCGAAGCTGGAGGCGAGGACGATCAAGGGGTATTTCGCGCCTTGACGGCGCGGATTGAGGATTGAGGATGAAGGATTGAGGAAGGGGACGCGGCCGAGCGAAGCACTTCCTCAATCCTCAATCCTCAATCCTCAATCCTCAATCCATAATCTCCCCGTGGACCGTAACTCCAACCTGATCCAGCACCTCCGCGCGCGCGTCACCAATGCTCCGTTCTTCGCGCAGCTCGCCGACGAATCGCGCCGGTACGAGCTCACCGGCGCGTCGGTGGAGGCGCGCGCGCTCGTCATCGCGGCGATGCAGGATGTGCGTCGCCGCCGCGTCGCGATCATCACGCCGGGCGACGCCGCGGTCGCCGATTTCGAGACCGCGCTGCGGCTCTTCCACCGCGATCCCTCGTGCGTCAGCGTCTACCCCGCTCCGGCGCTCTCGCCGTATCAGGACGTCGCACCATCTCTCGGCGTCGTGCGCGAGGAGATCCGCGCGCTCGGCATGCTCATCGACGACGCCGCCGACGTGCTGGTGGTGCCGGCACGCGCGCTCTTCCAGCGCTTGCCTCTCCCGGAGAACTTCCGCGCGCGGATCATCCGCCTGACGGAAGGGGAAGACGTCGACCTGCGCACGCTGATGCAGCAGCTCGTCGAGAACGGCTTCGCGCGGACGGACCTCGTCGGCGAGGCGGGCGAGTTCGCGTTTCGCGGCGGCATCCTCGACCTCTTCCCGCCCAACACCGCGCGGCCGGTGCGCGTGGAGCTGTTCGGCGACACCATCGACTCACTGCGCTGGTTCGACGTCGAGACGCAGCGCTCCGACGATCCCTCCGGACCGGTCACGATCTACCCGATTACGCAGTACCCGCTCACGAAAGAGGTGCGCAGCGCGCTGTCCCGGCGGCTCTCGCTCGACTTCATGCACCCGCTCTTCAAACGCGACCTGGCCGAAAAGATCGAGCGGCTCGCGGAGAACGGTACGTTTCCCGGCATCGAGCACTACGTGCCGGTGGCGGTGGAGAGCGCGACCTTTGCCGAGTACATCCAGGACTTCGACGTCATCCTGGTCGAGCCCGACCAGATCACGACCACCATCTCCAAATACGAATCGCTCCTCCGGAACGAGTACGACGCGGCGGCGGAGAAAGGCCGCGCGGTCTACAGCCCGGAGAAACTGGTTGCCTCGGGCGTCGACATCCTGAACTTTCTCGGCACGGCGCGGATCTCCTTTTCGGAGGTCCACCTCGGCGGCCGCGGCGTCTTCGAGCTGCGCCTGAAGGCCGGCAGCACCGACCGCTACAACAATCGCCTCAGCGAGTTCGCGAACGACACCAGACAGGAAGAGCGGCAACAGCTCTTCTTCGCCGCGACCAAGGGCGGCCGCGAGAAGATCGAGCGCCTCCTCAAAGAATTCGACGTCCCGTTCACCGACGACAAGCCCGGTGACGCGCTGACGGTGACGAACGGCCATCTCGCGCGCGGCTTCACCTTCGACGAGCTCGGCCTCGTGGCGTGGTCGGAGTGGGATCTCTTCGAGCCGCCCACCTCCACGCGCATCGGCAGCCGCAAGAAGAAGACCGACGCGTTCCTCAGCGATCTGCGCGACCTCAAATCGGGCGATCACATCGTGCACGTCGATCACGGCGTGGGCCGCTTCGTCGGCCTGCAGCGCATCCCGTTCGGCGATACCGAACGCGAGGTGATGGAGATCGAGTACTCCGGCGGCGGCAAGCTGCTGATGCCGATGGAGAACCTCAACCTCATCCAGCGCTACACCGCGGGTGAGGAAGCGCAGCCGAAGCTCGACAAACTCGGCGGCACGTCGTGGGCCCGCACCAAGGCCTCAGTCAAGAAGGCCATGCGCGACATGGCCGACGAGCTGCTCAAGCTCTACGCCACACGCCGCATGGTGCACGGCCACGCCTTCGGCAAAGACTCCCCCTGGCAGTTCGACTTCGAAGACGCCTTCGAGTTCGACGAGACCGAAGACCAGCTCGATGCGATCTCCGACGTGAAGTCGGACATGGAATCGCGGCGGCCGATGGATCGCCTGCTCTGCGGCGACGTCGGATACGGCAAGACCGAAGTGGCCATGCGCGCCGCGTTCAAGTCGGTGATGGACGGCAAGCAGGTGGCGGTGCTCGCGCCGACGACCGTGCTTGCCTTCCAGCACTACCACACGTTCCTGAGGCGGTTTGCCTCGTTTCCGGTGACGATCGAGCTGATGTCGCGCTACTACGGGGCGAAGGACCAGAAGGAGATTCTGCGCAAGGTCGAAGCGGGCGAGATCGACATCCTCATCGGCACGCACCGCCTGCTCTCGAAAGACGTCGCCTGGAAAGACATCGGCCTCCTGATCATCGACGAAGAGCAGCGTTTCGGCGTCGGCCAGAAAGAGAAGCTGAAGCAGATCAAGAAATCGGTGGACGTGCTGGCGATGTCGGCCACGCCGATTCCGCGCACGCTGCACATGTCGCTGGTCGGCATCCGCGACATCTCGGTCATCGAGACCCCGCCGAAGGATCGTCTCGCCATTCAGACGGCGGTAGTGCCGTTCGGCGACGAGCTGATTCGCGAAGCGATCGAGTTCGAGGTCGGCCGCGGCGGACAGGTCTTCTTCGTGCACAACCGCGTCGAGTCGATCTACGCGATGAAGGAGTACCTCGAGAAGACCGTCCCCGGTCTCAAGGTCATCGTCGGCCACGGACAGATGGACGAGCGCGAGCTGGAGCGGGCCATGCTCGCCTTCATCAACCGCGAGTACGACGTGCTGCTCGCCACCACCATCATCGAAAACGGCATCGACATCCCGGCCTGCAACACGATCCTCATCAATCACGCGGAACGCTTCGGCCTCTCGCAGCTCTATCAGCTCCGAGGACGCGTCGGCCGCAGCGACCGGCTGGCGTTCTGCTATCTGCTCGTCCCCTCCGATCGCGTGCTGACCAGCGATGCGCGGAAGCGGCTCGCAGCCATTCAGGAGTTCTCCGACCTTGGTGCAGGCTTCCGCATTGCCGCGCGCGATCTCGAGATCCGCGGCGCCGGCAACATCCTCGGCGGCGAGCAGTCCGGACAGATCGCCGCGGTCGGCTTCGAGATGTACACGAAACTGCTCGAGGAGACGGTCCGCGAGATGAAGGGGGAGATCATCGAGGAGGAGGTGCAGACGTCGATGAACCTCGGCGTCGACATCTACATCCCGAAGAACTACATCTCCGACGAGAACCTCCGGATGACCTTCTACAAGAAGATCGCCTCGGCCACCACCGACGTGCGTCTCGAGGACATCCGCAACGAAATGCGCGACCGCTTCGGCGCACTCCCGGCGAACGTCGACGCGCTCTTCCGCTTCGTCAAGGTCAAGCACTTCGCCCAGCGCATCGGCGTGATCTCGGTCGTGCGTGAGGGCGCCCGGGCGGTGGTCAAGCTCACCCCCAACGCCAAAATCGACCCGAACAAACTGCTGCACTTCATCGGCGCCAATCCGATGGCCAAGTTCTCGCCGAACGGCGTGCTGTCGTTCCCGCTGCGCAATCAGAGCGTGGAGATCATCGACGTGATCGAGGAAGTGCTGCAGACCATCGCCGCCTGATTCTGAAGCAGTCGCGCCAACGCCTTCCTTCCATCAAAAAATGTCTCTAGTCGCGCGCCCGAAACGTCGCTATCGTCTCCCAACGCGCGTAACTCAGCTTTGATGGAAGGAAGGAAGCCCAATGAAAACTCTCGTCTCTCTCTCCGCCCTCGCCCTCGTCCTCGTCCTCGCCCCCACCGCATTCGCCCAGTCCGACTGGACGGCCAACGCCACCACCGGCGCGATCCGTCCCGGTTCCGCTCCGCAGGCCTGGTTCGGCCCCAGCCTCGGCTTCTCTGGCGCGAGCCTCGGCACCATCGTCTCCCGTTACAACGTGACCAACACGTGGGGCACGGCCGCCGGCGGCCCGATCCCGCCCTGGACGTGGCTCCGCGCCTCGATCGATGACTCGACGGCCAGCGGCTTCGTGAGCGTGCGCCTCTTCGAAGTGCGCCACTGTTCGAACCAGGCAGTGCTGATGTGCGAAATCGTCAGCGCCGACGTGCCGGGAACGCAGTGCCCGGTCTGCAAGCTGCCGTACCAGCTCGACTTCTCGACGCACGAGTACTACGTCGAAGTGACCATGAACCGGAACATGAACGTCCCGCTCACGGTCACCGGTCTCAACCTCTTCTGAGGACGCCCATCCTCGAGACGTCCGTTCGCCTCTCGGTCGTTACGGGTCTCATCCGATGACTGGCCACGCGTGTGAATCCGCTTGATGGAGGAAGGAAACCACAATGAAGACTCTCGTATCTCTGACCGCCCTTGCCGTCGTTCTCGTCCTCGCCCCCGCTGCATTGGCCCAGTCCGACTGGACCGCGAACGCCACGACGGGCGTCGTCCGCCCCGGATCGGCTCCGCACACCTGGATCGGCCCCAGCATCAGCTTCGCCGGCGCCTCGACCGGCCAGATCGTCACGCGCTACAACGTCACCAACACGTTCGGCTCCGCCAGCTCGTCGGTGATGCCGTGGACGACGCTGCGCGCGTCGATCGACGACAACTCCGTCGCCGGTAACGTCCGCGTGCGGCTGGTCGAAGTGAAGCACTGCCAGAACCAGGAAGTGACGCTCTGCGTCCTCGGCAGCAGCGACCTCCCCGGTACGCAGTGCCCGGTCTGCACCTTCGCCACGCCGGTCGACTTCTCGAACTACGAGTACTTCGTCGAAGTGATCATGAACCGAACCGCGAACGTTCCGCTGACGGTCACCGGTCTCAACCTCTACTGAGGATGCCCATGCTCGAGACGTCCGTTCGCCTCGCGGTCGATACCGGTCTTCTCTGATGACGACGAGTGCGGCAGCGTCAACGTGCTGCCGCACTCCGACTCATTACCTTTCGATGGCGTCGAGCTCCGCCGGCGTCAGAATGCCGGAGCCGACCGAGACCCACCCATCGCCGGTGATGTTGTCCGTCGAGCTCGCGTACGTCAGCCACCACGCCTCGGTGTCGTCGCTCGAGACGCGGATGATCAGGTGGCCGTAATCGCCGGCCGGAATGCCCTGCTGCGTCATCGTCTGCGGCTGCAGCGTCAGTTCGATCTGGTTGGTGAGCCCTTTGCTGCCGATGAACTCGACGCGGAAACGATGCGGCTCATCGTCGAGGTTCAGCAGCCCGAAGTTCGTGCGGTACGACGGATCGTGGCGCAGGCCGAGGATCGCCGCTGACCGGAGGATGTAGAAGCTGAACGGATCGGTGGCCGGGAACGGCTGAGATACCGTACCGGTGGCATTCGGCTGATTGGTCCAGATGCGCGAGAAGCCGTCCACCGACGCGTTGAGGTCGGTCGTGTCCCCGTTCACCGGAATCGCGTACATCGCGCCGAGGCCCTGCAGCTCGAACTGTGTGCCGACGAAGTCTTCGAAGGTGTAGACCGTGGACGGTGCGAGCGTCACCCGCAGCGCCGGCAGGTCGCGGCTCGTGGAGTTGTTCGCCATCCAGTAGAAGATGACGTCCTGCGAGGCGCTGTCGTAGTTGATCAGCGTCACGTCGGAGCGGAAGAACGTCCCCGCCGATCCCGGCACGCTGCCGGCCGCGGGAAAGACCATCAGACCGACCGCGCGGACATCGGCAATCGCATTCGCCCGGCGCGCCTCGGCATACGCTTTTGCCTCGGCCATCATGCGCGGGAAGCGCTCCGGATCGCTCTGCAGGCGAACGACCTGGGCCTCCGAACCGGGGCGATATTGCAACTGCGCCGGCGCGGCAAACGCTGACGTGGCAAGCAGTGAAGCAACGAGAATCAGGGTCGGTTTCATGTCGCGCGGTTTTGCAAATAAGGAGCCGTCTTCTCTGCTACACTCCGCCAGCCCTTCGCCTGCATGCGCTCCCGCCGTATTGCTTTCCTCATTCTCGTGACGTGCATCCTCGCGGCTGCCGCGTGCAAACGGAAGCCGGAGATCCCCCCGGACGTCGTCGTGCGGGTCGGCGAACGGATGCTGACACTCGCCGACTTCAAGCGTTACCTCGAGCGCAACGGCGGCGCCGATCTCGCGCAGCTCACCCCCGAGGTCACCAGCGCCTTGCTCGACCAGTTCATCGAAGAGGTGATCGTCTCCGAGTACGCCGCCACCCACGGCGTCGAGGTTCCGGCCGAGAAGATCGCCGCCGCCGTGCGCAATGAGGCGGGCGCGACGGTCATCGAGAAACGCGACGACATGCGCCGCGAGAAGCTCCTTGCAGACATCGCTGCCGAGCTCCCCGAGCCGAGCGACATCGCCATCCGCGCCTACTACGACGCGCATCAGAACGACTTCCGCGCCGCGGAGAGCGTCCGCGTGCGGCAGATCCTCGTCCGCGATGAAGCGCTCGCACACGATCTGGTCAAACAGCTGCGGGGCGGCGCCGCCTTCGCCGACCTCTCCAGCCGTCATTCGCTCGCGGCAAATGCCAAGCGCGGCGGTGAGATCGGTTTCGTCAGCCGCGGAGACCTGCCGAAGATGTTCGAGGAGGCGATCTTCTCCCTCAAACAGGGGGAAGTCAGCGACGTCATCCGTACCGATTCGACCTTCCACATCTTTCAGGTGGATGAGCGCCGTGCCCCGGGGATGCTCGACCTGGCGGCCGCCGAGCCGCTCATCCGCCTGCGTTTGAAAGAAGATGCACTCCGTGAGCGGATGGCTCAGCTCGTGGCGAAAGGACGACGCGAGACGCAGATCGCCGTCCTCACCCGACGGCTCCCGTTCCGCTACTCGGGCGGCTTCCCGGCATCCGCCGACGAATAAACCGCGCTGTAACTTGTTGTCTCTGTGGCACGTCTGAAGGGGCAATCTATGAAGAAGACCATTCTCGCAATCACCGTTGCGCTGACCGCAGTCACCGCGAACGCGGCCGAAGTCCTCCAGGGCATCGTGATCCGCGTCGGCGATCGCATCATCACCCGCACCCAGTACGAGCGTCGCCTCCGCGATGCACTCGCCGAGGTCGACCAGGGCACCGCAGCCGCCGAGGCGTCCGCGCGCCGCGAGTTCGTGCGCAAGAACCTGGCGAACGAGCTGGTGAGCGAGCTGCTCATCCGCGACCGCGCCGACCGCCTCGGTATCACCGTCACCGACGCCGAAGTCCAGGAAGCGGTGGGGCGCCTCAAGAACCAGTACAACATCCAGAACGACGCGCAGTTCGACGAGTCGCTCAAAGCCTCCGGCCTCACCCGTCCGGAGATGGAAGCACGCCTCCGCGAGACGCTGATCACCAACAAGGTGTTCAGCCGCGAGCTGCGCAGCCGCGAGGAGCTCAGCGACCCCGAGCTCCGCGAGCGATACAACCGCGAGAAAGATCAGTATCGCCTTCCCGAGCGCGCCTTCCTCCGCGAGATCGTCGTCCTCAAGCCGGAAGACACGATGCGGATGGATGACGCCCGCCAGCGCGCGGCCGACCTCCTGGCGGCGGCACAGAAGCCGGGCACCGACTTCGCGAGCCTCGCCTCGACCATGTCCGAATCGGGCTCGAAAGAGCGCGGCGGCGAGGTCGGCGAAGTGGCTCGCGGCGAGCTCCTCCCCGAGCTCGACAAGGCCGTCTTCAACGCCGCCCAGGGCACGATCATCGGCCCGATCGAGACCCGCTCCGCCTGGCACATCGTCAAGGTCGAGCAGCGCCTGCCGTCCGAAGTGCCGGCGTTCGAGTCGATCAAGGACCGCCTCCGCAAGGAAGCGAGCGAAGAGACGTTCCAGCGCGACTTCAAAGCCTACGTCGACTCGCTCCGCAAGGACGCGTTCATCCAGATCAACGAAGAGATGATCCCGAAGTCGTAATCGGCTTCGGGATCGATCCCGTTCTCATCCACGTAGACTTTTCCCTCCCTCGGAAAAGCCATTCACCCCCTCCCGCGTAGATTCCGGGGGTCCGCTTGACATCCGGAATTAAGCTGCTCCGCATGAGCAGCCTCGATGTCGCCCTCGCCGCCATCCGCAACGCGCGCCCCCGCCGCGTGGTCGTCTTCACCGGGGCCGGCGTCTCCGCCGACAGCGGCATCCCGACCTTCCGCGGACGCGGCGGCCTCTGGCGCGACTTCCGTTCGGAGGATCTCGCCACCCCCGAAGCCTTCGCGCGCGATCCGGCGCTGGTCTGGGAGTGGTACGAGTGGCGCCGGGGGCTGATCCGCGACGCAACGCCGAACGCGGCCCACGAGGCCATCGCGCGCCTCCCCGACGCGGTCGTCGTCACGCAGAACGTCGACAACCTCCACCAGCGCGCCGGCGCCCCCGACGTCGTCGAGCTGCACGGCAACATCTTCCGCGTCCGCTGCACGGAGGAAGGAACGGTGCAGCTTCGGCTCGACGCCTTTCCCGACGTCCCTCCCCGCTGCGCCTGCGGGGCGCTGCTCCGCCCCGACGTGGTCTGGTTCGGCGAGATGCTGCCGGACGATGCGGTGGTCCGCGCGACGAGCCTCATCCGCAAGTCCGACCTGCTGCTCGTCATCGGCACCTCGGGCATGGTCTATCCAGCCGCAGGCTTCGTCCGGCTGCACCGCGGCCTTTCCATCGAGATCAATCCCGACCCGGAGAACGCCGGCACGTCGTGTCAGCTCCTGGTGCAGATGACCGCCGCCGACGCCACCCCGCCCATCGTCGACGCCATCCTCGAGGTACGTGTATGACCGACAAGATCTGTGATCTTCCCCCTGACGACCGTCCCCGCGAGCGGCTGATCGCCCACGGGGCCGAGACGCTCTCCGACTCGGAGCTCATCGCGATCCTGATCGGCTCCGGCATGCGCGGCAAAAACGCGCTGCAGATCGCGCGGGAGCTCGTGCAGAACCGCTGGGCCAGGCTGCGCGACCGCGACATCAACGCCCTCGCTCGTATGCCCGGCCTCGGGCCGGCCAAGGCGGCGCGCATTCACGTCGCGCTGGAAATCGGGCGCCGGATTGCCTCGAACCGCCCGCAGGAGCCGCCGCCGCTCTGCCTCAGCGTGCTCGGGCCGCAGCTCGTCAACCTGATCGGTCAGCAGTCGCAGGAGCGGCTCGGCGCGGTCTTTCTCGACTCACGCCACCGCGTGCTCAAGCAGCGCAACGACATCTACGTCGGCACGATCGACAACGCGCTGGTCTCGACGCGCGACATCATCCGCTTTGCGCTCGAAGACAACGCGACCGCGCTGATCCTCTACCACAACCATCCATCAGGCACGGCCAGCCCCTCGCAGGAGGACAGAGAGTTCACGGCGAAGCTCCGGACCTCGCTCGGATACATCGACATCGATCTGGTCGATCACCTCATCGTCGGCCCGTTCGGCTACTGCTCGATGAAGGACTGCGGCTACTTCAATGACTGATCTACGTCGCCGCCAGAGCCGGTTTCCGCGCCGCGAGCTCGGCATCGCTGTAGACCGGCGTCAGCCAGTTGTAGCGATCCGGAATCTCACCGCCGATGTACGCGAAGAACTCCTTCTGGAGCCGCTCCGTGATCGGACCGCGCTTGCCGCTGCCGACCTTGATCTTGTCGATCGAGCGGATCGGCGTGACCTCCGCCGCGGTACCGGTGAAGAAAACCTCGTCCGCGATGTAGAGCATCTCGCGCGGAATCAGCGTCTCGACGACTTCGTAGCCGAATTCGCGCGCGATGCGCAGGATGCTGGCGCGCGTGATGCCGCCGAGAATCGACGACCCGAGTGGCGGCGTGAAGATCTTGCCGTCGCGGATCACGAAGATGTTCTCGCCCGAGCCTTCGCTCACGTAGCCGTTCACGTCGAGGGCGATCCCCTCGGCGTAGCCGTCGACGGCCGCCTCCTGACGGATGAGGATCGAGTTCATGTAGTTGCCGGTGGCCTTGGCCAGCGCCGGGAACGTATTCGGAGCCATGCGATTCCACGACGAGACGCGGACGTCGACGCCCTGCTCGATCGCCTCCGGTCCGAGGTACTTGCCCCAGCGCCACGCCGCAATGGTGACGTCGACCGGGCAGGAGCCGGGGAAGACGCCCAGGGAGTGGAATCCGCGATAGACGATCGGCCGCAGATAGCAGTCGGTGAAGTCGTTCGCCGCGACCGTTTCGATGCAGGCGCGGTTGATCTCCTCCATCGTGAACGGCAGCTCCATCCGGTAAATCTTGGCGCTGTCGAACAGGCGGCGGGTGTGCTCGTCCAGGCGGAAGATCGCGGGCCCCCGCTTCGTGTCGTAGCAGCGGATCCCCTCGAAGAGGCCGGAGCCGTAGTGAATGGCATGGGTCAGCACGTGGATCTTCGCGTCGGCAAAGTCGACGAGCCGTCCGTTCATCCAGATCTTCTTTACTTCTTCGAACGGCATCAGGGGACCTCCTCGGTGGTTGCTGCGAGCTGTCGCTGAGGGAGTTAGAGGCGAGACTTCGGGCGGAGTATAGGTGGCGCTGTTTTGAGGTGTCAAATGCGAGAACGTTGCCTGAAAACTACTGGAAAATTCGTGAGTTAGAATCCGCCGCGCCCCCTTTCGAGGCGATCGAGGCTGAGGACGAAAGCGATGGATCTGCGCGGGAAAACTGTAGTGCTCACCGGCGCGTCGAGCGGAATTGGAAAGGCTGCCGCGGTGGAATTCGCGCGCCGCGGCGCAAACCTCGTCCTCGCCGCACGGCGTACGGAACTGCTGGCCGACGTCGCCGGCGCCTGTCAGGCCATCGGTGTCCGAGCCACCGCCGTGGCGACCGACGTGACGAAACCGGAGGACTGCCGTCGCCTCATCTCCGAGGCCGGAGCGGTCGACGTGCTGGTCAACAACGCCGGCTACGCGATCTTCGACCGGATCGCCGAGGCGAAGGAAGAAGACCTGCGCGGCATGATGGAGACGAACTACTTCGGCGCGCTGCATTGCACCCGTGCCGTGCTGCCGCAGATGCTCGAGCGCCGCGCCGGCACGATCGTCAACGTCGCCTCGATCGCCGGCATCATGGGCTACGCGCGGATGGGTGGCTACTGTGCGACGAAGTTCGCCCTGATCGGCCTCACCGAGGCGCTGCGCGACGAAGTGGCCGGCCGTGGGATTCGGGTAGCGATGGTCTGCCCCGGCACCACGGAGACAGCGTTCTTCGACAGCGCCGATCGCAAAAAGATGCCCGGGGCCGCCCGCCTGCTGCCGAGCGTCACCGCGGAGCAGGTCGCGCGCGCGGTCTGCAACTCCGCGGAGGACGCCGCGTACCGCCGCATCCTCCCGCTGTTCGCCGCCGTATACATGCGGATGAAAGAGCTCTTCCCCCGCTTTGCGCACCTGATGATGCGCAAGACGTCCGCTCTGCTGGAGCGTCGATGAACGAAGAGCGGCGGCCACGAAGGCCCGCCACCCCGGCCACGAAAGCCATCATCATCGCGATCTTCGCCGGTCTGGCCGTCGAGATCCTGACCGCGGCGTGGAGCAGTCCACAGCTTCTGCGCATCTTCGGTGCGAACCTGCCGATGGCCGTGCTCCAGGCATCGGGCGAGTACTGGCGGCTCCTGACCAGCATGTTCCTGCACGGCGACGGCACCCCCGCCGGGACGCTGCTGCATCTCGCGGTGAACCTGGTGGCCCTTTTCCAGCTCGGCACGATCTACGAGATGATGTTCGGCAGCCGCCGCTTCGTCATCATCTACTTCGCGGCCGGGATCATCGCGTCGATCACCAGCGCGCTGAACCTCGATCTTTACGGTTCGTCCGTCGGCGCCAGCGGCGCCATCGCCGGCATCCTCGGCGCCCTCATCTCCTCCATCTTTCGTTCCCCGAAGTTCCGGCACAACAAAGCCGCGCGCGGCCTGGTCGGTCAATGCGTTTTCTGGATCATCGTGAACGTCGCCATCGCCTCACAGATGCAGGGCATCGATCATTTTGCCCACGCGGGCGGCCTGCTTGCGGGCCTGCTCCTCGGCGCACTGCTGCCGCACCGGCCACCACCGCCACCGACGCCCGGTGAGGCCGTGATCGACGTGCAGCCGTACGACTGATCCGGTGGGCTGGAAGCCGACACCACACGGTCACTTCCGCGCGATGAGCCGCAAGTCCTGCGCCGCAAACAAGCGGTCGTTGATCGCGTGAATGACCCGCTGCAGTTCCGGTGCGTCCGTCGGCAGGATCGGAATCTTCGTCCCCTCCGGCAGTTCGTGCACCGCGCGCAGTTCCTCGATCGCGAACCCATGCTCGCGCGCGAGCACCGTCAGTGCCGCGGGATGGCGCGGGGCGAGATGGGTCGGATCGCGCCAGAACTCCGAGGCGCTGACCAGCATCGATTCCGCATTCGGCGTCTCGATCATCAGCAGGCCGCCCGGCCGCAGCACGCGCGCCGCTTCGCGAAACAGCGCGAACAAGACCTCGGCCGGCAGATGTTCAACGACATGCATCGCCAGGATCGATCCGACCGAGCCGCTCTCGATCGGGCCGAAGCACTCCGGCACGCCGGCGAGCACCGCATCGAGTCCACGCGCGCGCAGGTCGGCCACGGAGCGCTCGTTCGTGTCGAAGCCGCGTGCCTCGATCGCCGCCTCATGGCAGGCGGCGAGGAACTCCCCTCGCCCGCAGCCGACGTCGAGCACCGGCGCCTGTGCGAGCCGGACGTACGGGGCGACGTCGATCCGCACGTGCGACTCCGGCCCGCGCAGCGCATCCTCGAGCCGGCGATAGAGAAAATCTCCGGAGCCTGCCGAGGTGACGACCGGATTCACGACATCGCGAACGCGTACGGCCAGCGTTTCGATCTTCTGATCGAGCGCCGCGATCAGCGCGTCATTCCGGCGGGCGGCGACCGGGATCAGCTCCCGGATCTTCTCCATCTCGCCGGCGAGCGCTTCATCGGCGGCGCGTGCATCGCGCTGCACCGCCTCGACGTCACCGCGCAGGTCGCGGCGGATCGCCTCCGCGTCGTTGCGCGCGTCGCGGAGCAGGTCGAGCAGCACCAGGTTGAAGTTCCGCTGCCGCTCGGTGTCGCTGGCGGTGAAGCGGCGGATGAGGCGCTGGATGAAGCCGCCCAGCCCGCGGGAGGGACGGTAGCGCCGGTCGTCCTGCCAGACCTCGCGCCACCCTTCGCTTCCTTCCGGCGGCGTATCGATGTAGCGGTCGCTCACGCGGCGCGAGGATACACAAAAAGAAACGCCGCCGGAGTGCGGCGGCGTCTCGGAGATTCGTTTTGGAGATTCGTTCGGGAGTGACTACGCGTTCTCGGCAGCCGGCTGTTCCGCCGCGGCTTCGACCGCTTCGGCGCCGATAGCGAGCACTTCCACCTGGATGGTGGCCGAGACTTCGCGGTGCAGGCGCACCTCGACGTCGTGCAGGCCGACGCTCTTGATCGGCGAGGCCAGCTCGATGCGGCGCTTGTCGACGTCGACACCCTTCGCGGCCAGCGCGTCGGCGATTTCGTTCGCCGTCACGGAGCCGAAGAGGTGCCCCTGGTCGCCCACACGCTTGTGGAGCTGGATCTTGAGACCCTTGACCGCATTGGCGGACTTCTGGGCCGCGTCTTTTTCTTCCTGCGCGAGCAGCGCCCACTTCCGGCGCTCGTGCTCGATCGCCTTCATATTGGTGGTCGTCGCCTCGCGGGCGAGGTTTTTCGGGATGAGGTAGTTGCGCGCGTAGCCGTCCTTGACGGTCACGACGTCGCCGCGCGTTCCGAGACCGCGGATCTCCTCAGTCAGTATGACCTTCATGAGAGTCGTCCTTTCGCTTCTTGAAATGTCGGAAATCAAAGAATGAGTCGAATAGTCCCGCGAGGGCGAGCAGCAGCGGTCCGACGCCGGTGAGCGTCAGGAACACCAGCAGCAGCCAGCCGAGCATCGTGCCGATGAGACCGGCCCCCATCGCCGCGAGGAGGAAGCGAAAGATCGCCAGCCCCTGCAGGATGTAGAGGAACACCACCATCGCCAGCGTGTTCGCCGCGACCTTCTGCAGCAGCCCGGTGGCGATCGGCGTCAGTCCACCGAGGACGAACGCGAAGAGCAGCCAGTCGGGAAGGGAGAGGTTGCGGAAGAGCAGCGCCGCCGCGGCGCCCGGCTCGAAGCGCTGGGCCACGAACTCGCGCCACGTCTTCAGCCGGCCGATCATCAGCAGACTGAGAACGAAGACGAGGGTGATGTTGACCAGCAGCGCGGCCGGCAGCACGAAGGTGCTGTAGCGCGCCCACCGTTCGGCGAAGCGCACCATCTCCGCCGGCATCCCGCTGGTGCGGTAGAGGCCGACGATCTTGGCGCTCGACTGCTCCGCCTGCGCGACCTGTCCCGCGTACGGCGAGTAGTCGAACAGGGCGCGCGAGCCGGTCTCGGTGACCGCGAGGCCGACGATCGAGCCGATCAGGAGGAACATCAGCACGCGGCCGAACGGATCGCCGCGCTCGACCATCGGCAGCGCGGCCATTGCCGGCAGTGCCACCGCGAGCAGCACGCCCGCGACGTGGCCCCACGTCATACTCGCATCCACCGGCGGGTTGCCCGGACGGCCGATGATGTAGACCGCGGCCAGACTGGCCGCGACGATGAGCGCCGCCCAGGCGATACGCCGTCCGTTCCGCAGCGCGCAGTGCATCAGCGCGGCCGGAAGGAAGACGATCAGCGGGGTGACGATCATCAGCCAGGTCATCAGCCCGTAGCCGACGACGCCGCGCAGCATCCGCCCGAAGGACGGACCCGGCAGCATCACCGGCTCGCTCTGGTGGAGGGACGATTCGACCATTGCAGAATCGGTAAAGAGATCAGTCGGCCGTGAACGGGAGCAGCGCGGCGATACGGGCGCGCTTGATCGCGTTCTGCAGCTTGCGCTGGTGCAGCGCGCAGGTGCCGGAGATGCGGCGCGGAAGGATCTTGCCGCGCTCGGGGATGAACTGCTGGAGCGTCTTCACGTCCTTGAAGTCGATGTACTCGATCTTCTCGACGCAGAATTTGCAGACGCGCTTGCGGCGATAGAAGAACTTCTTCTTGCCGCCCTGCTGTCCACCGGGACCACCGGGTCCGCGGTCTCCACGGTCGCCGGTCGGAGCTTTTCTGGGTGCCATCGTGGCCATGTTCGTGTCTCCTCCTTACGCCTGCGGCGCCGCGTCTTCGGCGGGCGCGGCCATTTCGGCTTCCACGCTCGGCTCAACCGGCGCGACAGGAGCCGCGGCGGCCGGGCGGAGGCGTTCTTTCTTCGGATTGCGCTTGGCGAGCTTGTCGGCCCGCTTATGCTCGAGATCGGTGCGCACGATCACGTGACGGATCACGCGGTCGACGTTCTTCATGCGCCGATCGAGCTCGGAAAGCGAGGAATCGCTCTCCAGCACGAAGAGGTGGTAGATACCGTCGTTGAATTTCTGGATGGGATACGCGAGCCGGCGACGTCCCCACGCTTCTTCATTCTTGAGCGTGGCGCCGTTCTTCTCGGCGATGCCCTTGAAATCGGTGATCAGGGTCGTCGCCTCTTCCTCCGTAACTTGCGGAGAAAGGATAAACAGGACTTCATAAGTCCTCATCGAAACCTCCTTCTGGCCATGCGGAGCCCGATCCTGGTCGGGCCCAAGGAGCTGGACAGATTGTGAAAGAATTTTTCCGGGCCGCGGACGGACCGGCAAGTGTACGCAAAGCAGTTCGGCCGCTCGGCTTATTCCGCGATCGCGATCCGCTCCGGCGTCACGACGAAGATCGGAATCCCGATCCGCCGCGCCTCCGCCCGGTCCTGCACCGACGGCTCCGGCTGCGAGCGCGGATGGGTATGGGCGATGGCGGCCGTATTCTCCGGCCATTTTCCCCGATACGAGGCGCGCCGGTGCTGATTCGTGGCCGGCCAGACCACACAGCCGACCCGACCCGACCCCTCCCACGTCAGGAACGCCGCCCGCTCGTCGTTCCGCCGGCCATGGCCGCTCAGCTCGAGGAGCTGCGCGAAACAGCGCTGCGCGTCGGGGCTCTGCCGGATCGCGTCGGTCGGGACGACCAGGATCGGGAGGGCGGCCAGGAGCAGCGCGAGCATGCCCCGAGCGTCGCGCCGGGGGCCCTCCCGAGACCTGCGGGAAAACTCAGATCACGCTGAGATGCCGAGAAAATACTGATCGTGGCTAAGCAGAATGCTCTCACTTCACCAACAGATGAGGGAACGACGGGGGGGCCTCCGGCGGGCGGGGCCAGGGGCCCCGGACCCCCATTGGTTGGCCTAGCCTCCGCGACTCTCTGTCGAGAGATCCGAGGCTGTGTCGCGGAGGCTAGGCCAACCAACGGGTCCGGGCCCGCGGCCCGGCCGCCGGAGGCCTCCCGTCGTTC
>DASWOB010000069.1:0-10485 GCA_036398925.1 Thermoanaerobaculia bacterium | reverse complement strand
CGAGGTATGCGGCCGGCGCGATCGGTCGTTCAGACCCGACTCCGGATCGTCTCGGTGCCGCTGTTGCCAGTCGTAGATCGCCTGCCGGCTCACACCGAGCCGTTCGGCCACCTCCTGGACCGTGATCCCCGCCGCGATCAGCTCGATCGCCTCCAACCTCTGTCCCGCCATCGTCTTCACCCGTAAAGCCATACCGACATCTGCGTTCCAAGGGTGACGACCTGTCAAGAATGTCCCTAGAACTGCGTGTCAACTATGTCTCCGGGTTGAACCAAGCCCACACCACACGGGGCAAAGCCATCTTTTGAGGTTTGAGACAGCGATTTGCCGCCTCGATGGCGCAAAGAACGGGGTCACCTGACCCATTCATGAAGTCGATGGATGCTGTGAATGGGGTCACTCGACTCCATTCACGGGGTCAACGACCCTGTGAATGGGGTCACCCGACTCCGTTCACGGGGACAACGACCCAGTGAATTGGGTCACCCGACTCCGTTCACGGGGTCGACGACCCTGTGAATTGGGTCACTCGACTCCGTTCACGGGGTCAACGACCCTGTGAATTGGGTGACCCGACTCCGTTAACGGGGACGACAACCCAGTGAACTGGGTCACTCGACTCCGTTCACGGGGTCAACAACCCAGTGAATTGGGTCACTCGACTCCGTTAACGGGGTCACTCGACTCCGTTAATTGGGTCACTCGACTCCGTTCACGGGGTCACTCGACTCCGGTAACGGGGTTAGCCGACTCCGTTAACGGGGTCACCCAACCCGAATCATGGGGTCATTCGACCCAAATCGACCCGCGTTTCCGCTGATTTTGGTTAAAAACTATGCGGAAGCGGCGTGGATGTTACAACTTGTGACTCTTTTCCTTTCTGCTGCGTCTCAATGGCTAAGACCGCCTCGGTTGTGCGCACGGCGGGGGCGACATTGAACAGAAAGGAGGTGAAGCAAGATGGCAGAAAAAAATCAAACCACCCTCTCTCACGAGGACGCGGCGCGCGAGATGGTCGCCAAAATCATGGCGATCGTCGTCGAGCACCTGCCGGAGCTCGCGGGGATGAGTAAGGGACAGCGGCGGCGGCTGGCAAGCGTCGCGGCGATTCCGGACGAGTTCCTCGAGCAGATCGCGGTTTCGGTCGACCAATCGCCGGGTGTGGGCTCGATCCACAACCTCACGGCGGCCGAGGCGCGCGACATGATCGTCTTCAGCCGCGTATTCAACGCGGCCGGGGAGCAGCTCGTGCAGCTCGGTCATTCGGTGATGGGTGTGGTGACGGAGCGCCGGTATGACGTCGGTCAGCGCGCCCTCGGAGTCTACGGCACGGTGAAAAGCGCGAACCGCCCGAACCGCAAGCCGACCGTCTCCAACGTCGCCGCCCTGCGCCGTGCCCTCGGCCGCTCCGGCGGCCGTCGGAAAACGACGGACGCGCCGACGCCGGTTGCGTCCACGCAGTGACCTCTCTATCCACATGACGGCGGCGAACCGGGATCCAGGTTCGCCGCTTTTTTTTTGGTTCCTCGGTTCCTCGGGTCCTCGGAGTTCCTCGGGGGGGCGGGCGACTGTTTGCCGAGGAACCCCGAGGAACTCCGAGGAACCGAGGAACCCGAGGAACCCGAGTAACTCCCCTCCCCTACTTCAGCGAGGCGATGTCGATCGAGAAGCGGTACTTGACGTCCGACTTCAGCAGCCGTTCGTAGGCTTCGTTGATCTGCTGCGCGGGGATCACTTCGACGTCGGACGTGATGTCATGTTTCCCGCAAAAGTCGAGCATCTCCTGGGTCTCGGCGATGCCGCCGATGTTGGAGCCGGAGAGGGTGCGGTTGCCCATGATCAGGCTGAAGGCGGAGACGGCCAGCGGCTGCGGCGGGGCGCCGACCAGGGTGAGGTTGCCGCCGATGCGGAGCAGGCTGAGATAGCTGTCGATGCTGTGGTCGGCGGAGACGGTGTCGAGGATGAAGTCGAAGCTGGCGGCGTGCTTCTGCATTTCGTTGGCGTTGCGGGAGACGACCACTTCGTCGGCGCCGAGGCGGAGGGCGTCTTCCCTCTTGCCGGGCGAGGTGGTGAAGACGACCACGTGGGCTCCGAAGGCGCGGGCGAACTTTACCCCCATGTGCCCGAGGCCGCCGAGGCCGATCACCCCGACCTTCTGACCTTTCTTCACGCCCTGGCGGCGCATCGGCGAGTAGGTGGTGATGCCGGCGCAGAGGAGCGGCGCGGCCCCGGCGGGATCGAGGTGGTCGGGGACGCGCAGCACGAAGCGTTCGTCGACTACGACGCTGTCGGAGTAGCCGCCGTAGGTGACGCCGCCGAGGTGCTTGTCGGGCGCGCCGTAGGTGTAGGTGGCGTTCGGGCAGAACTGCTCGAGGTCCGCCTGGCAGATCTGGCAGGTGCCGTCGGAGTCGACCAGGCAGCCGACGCCGACCAGGTCGCCCTCCTTGAACTTTTTCACGGCCGAGCCAACGGCGGCGACGCGGCCGACGATCTCGTGACCGGGGACAATCGGGTAGACGGTCGGAATGGCGGTCCACTCGTTCCGCACCTGGTGCAGGTCGGAGTGGCAGATGCCGCAGAAGAGGATCTCGATCCGGACGTCGGTCTCGGCCGGCTCGCGGCGCGGGATGGTGGTGAGGGCGAGCGGCGCGGTGGCACTGACGGCCGAGTAGGCTTTGGCGTTGTACAAAGGTTGTTCTCCTGTCGGCCTGCCGGTGCGCGATCCTTGCCTGATATGGCCAAGTTTTGAGCAGATTCTGCCGACGACCGGTCTGGCGGCGAGAGGCGGGGCCCGTCCCCGCCTGTTCCGGGCGATCCGTGTGGGCGAACGCTGCTACGATTTCGTCGCAGACATGAATCGAAGTGACCTTCAGCTACTCGCCGATCTCCGAGCCGAAGACGCAAAGATTTTGCTTGATGCACGCCGTTTCGCCGGGGCGTACTACCTCGCTGGTTATGCCGTTGAGTGCGCGCTGAAGGCATGTATTACGAAGCAGATCCGGGAGTTCGACTTCCCGGACAAGAAGCTGATCACCGAGAGCTACAGTCACGACCTGACAAAGTTGCTCCGCCTCTCCGGCATCGGACATTTGCACGACGCTGAGATCAAGACGAACGCAGCTTTTGAGAATAACTGGCTCGTGGTGAAAGACTGGTCCGAAGAGAGCCGTTACGAGGTGGCAGTGGCGGAAGCCGTAGCTCGCGACATGTATGCTGCCGTTACGGACACGGCGAACGGGGTGCTCACATGGCTGAAGACACAGTGGTGAAAGAAGCGCTCACCGAGGATATGAAAAAGGCTGGCGCTGAATTGACGCGCAGGCTGGATGATGCCGCGTGGCCGGTGATCGCGTCCTTCTGGTACTTCGTTCCCGATGCGAATCAGTGGAGGTTGATGCTTGCATCACCGAACCTCGAGTCCGAAGGGCCGAAGCAGTCCTACGAGGCGATCAGCAAAGCGGTCAGCACCCTTCGCGAGTATTTCGATAGTCTCGAGTTCATCTCGGTCGTGGCGCCCACACATGATGTGGTGCAAACGCTTGCTTCGGCGATTCAGACGGGCCGCACGATCGATGGCATTCGTTTGTCCAAGCGCATGGTCGATGGCCATTTCATCGATGACGCTTACGTCTATCGGATGGCGCCGGAGCACGCTGCCGCCTGAGTCTTCACCTCACGCCGGGGCGACGTTGAGGCCCCAGGACGACGCGACCAGCCAGTCCATGAGGGCGGTGGCGGGCATGGGGCGGCTGATCCAGTAGCCTTGGGCGAGGTCGCAGCCGAGCTCGCGGAGGGCGAGCCACGTCTCTTTGTCTTCGACGCCTTCGGCGCAGACCTGTTTGCCGAGGTTGTGGGCGAGGTCGATGACGGTGCGGACGATGGCGGCGTCGGCTTCGTTGGTGGTCATGCCCATGACGAACGATTTGTCGATCTTGATCTCGTCGATCGGGAGCTCGCGGAGGTGCGTGAGGGAGGAGTAGCCGGTGCCGAAGTCGTCGACGGAGAGGCGGACGCCCATCGACTGCAGCAGGGAGAGAATGGCCAGGGCGTGCGCGGGGTCGGCCATGATGCTGCTCTCGGTGATCTCGATTTTGAGGAAGCGGGGGTCGACGTTCCAGCGGTCGAGCAGCGTCTGAACCTTCGACGGGAGGCTCTGGTCGAGGAGGCTCTTGGCGGAGATGTTCACGGCGACGTGGATCGGCGCGCCGGCGTCCTGCCAGATGCGGCATTGTTCGAGGGCGTGATCGAGCAGCCAGTCGGTCATGCTTTTGATGACGCCGGTCCGCTCGGCCATCGGCACGAAGGCGGCGGGGGCGAGCAGGCCGCGCTGCGGGTGGTTCCAGCGCATGAGCACTTCGGCGCGGGTCATGATCCCGGTGCGGAGGTGCAGCTTCGGCTGGTAGTAGAGCTCGAGCTCGTTGTGCTCGATGGCGTGGCGCAGCTCGACGACGAGGACGTGCTGCTCCCGCGAGGGCGCTTCCTGCTGTTCGTCGCGATGGAAGGTGTAGCCGCTCTGGGTTTGCTTGGCGGAGTACATGGCGACGTCGGCGCGGCGCAGCAGCGTGCGCGCGTCGTGGCCGTGATCGGGATAGATGGAGATGCCGATGCTGGCGCCGACTTCGAGGACCTGCGTCTCGATGACGAACGGCTGTTCGAGGGTGTTCAGGATGCGCCGCGCGGCCAGGGCGGCGTCTTGGACGTCGCCGAGCTCCGGCAGCAGCACCGCGAACTCGTCGCCGCCGAGGCGCGCCACCGAATCGCCGGAGTGAAGCTGGTTCTGGATGCGGAAGGCGACCTGCTTGAGGAGGGCGTCGCCGAACTGGTGGCCGAAGGTGTCGTTCACTTCTTTGAAGCGATCGAGGTCCATCAGCATCAGCGCGAGCCGCTGGCCGTTGCGCCTGGCCTGCTCGATGGCCTGCTCGAGCGTCTCGAAGAGCGAGGCGCGGTTCGGCAGCCCGGTCAGCGCGTCGTGCATGGCCTGATGGCGCAGCGAGGTGACCTGGTGCCGGGTCTCGGTGACGTCGCGGAGGAAGGCCACCCAGTGCGTGAGCGTGCCGGCGTCTTCGACCGGCGCGAGGCGCAGCTCGAGCTCGAACTCGCGGCCATCCGCCCGCCGCGCGGTCGCCTCGGCCTGGAACGGCCGGTATTCGAAGACGTGCTGGAGGAGCGAGTCGAAGATGGCCTGGTGGCGTTCGACGATGCCGAAGATCTGCGGCGTCTGCCCGATGACGTCTTCGCGGCGCCGGCCGTAGATCGCGCAGAAGCCGTCGTTGACGAAGGCGATGCGCGGGCCGAGCGCTTCCACGGCGGGAGTGAGGATGGCAATCCCCTCCCCTGTGACATGGACGGCGGTCCCGAGAAGGCGAAGCTGTTCGCTCTGAATCCGCTCGGTCAGCCGCCGCTGGAGGACTTCGCCGGAATCGACGGTCATGAGAGCGTTGGATGATACAGCGGGAGGCGGTTGCTCGGAGGAATTGGCGAGCGATGAGAGATGAGCGATGAGCGATGAACTGGCGGGGAGGTTCATCGCTCATCTCTCATCGTTCATCGCTCGCCGACCACTGAGGAACTGGTCCAAAAAAATACGCCGCGGTTGCCGCCGCGGCGTACCTACTGCGATCGTCCCGGTGCCCTTCCTACTGGAGCCCGAGAGCCTTCGGTACGTTGATGCGGCCGTGGCCGTAGGCGGGGTCGACGCCCGGCTGGCCGAGGTCGTCGGCGGTCTGGAGCAGGCGCGCGCGCACCTGGGCCGGCTTGCCGTGACCGATGTCGGCGACGATCAGCGACGCGAGGCCGGCCACGTGCGGGGAGGCCATCGAGGTACCGGAAGCGCCGAGGATGAAGGTGCCGGTCTGGCAGACCGGAAGGACGATCGAGGTTCGCGAGCACGCTTCCCACACGAAGCCGGCACTGGTGCCGCCCGGGGCAGCGACGGAGATCTGCGAGCGGCCGAAGTTCGAGTAGCCGGCCAGCGCGTCGACGTTGGTCCACGGTCCGTTGGTGCCGGCCGAGGCGGTCGGACCGGTGGCGGAGACGCAGACGACGTTCGGCGCGGCGCAGAAGGTCTTCATGATGTTGCCGTCGTGATCGAGGTCGTGCGTCTCGTTGCCGGCGGCGACGACGACCAGCGCGCCCTTGCGGTACGCGTAGTTGAAGGCCTTGTTGATCATGCCGAGGAAGACGCCGTTGCCGGCCTTCGAGAAGGCGCCGCCGAGCGACAGGTTGATGACGTCGACGTTCTGATCGGCGGCGTGGTAGACGCCGTTGAGGATGGCGCTGAGGGGGCCGCTGCCGGTGTAGGCCAGCACTTTGACGCCGACCAGCGTCGTCCGCGAGGTCACGCCGGCCGCGGCCAGGGCGTTGCTCGAGATCGTGGCGGCGACGTGCGTGCCGTGGTAGCGGAGGTCGGTGACAGGATGGAAGCCGGGGAAGAGCGAGGCGACGATCGCGTCATCGCCCGGAATGAACGAGGCGGAGGAGGCGAGGTCGACCCGGCCGGCCAGGTCGGCGTGGGTGTAGCTGATGCCGGTGTCGAGGACCGCCACGCGGACGTCGGGGGAGCCGAGACGGCCGGCGGCCCATGCGTTGTGCGCGCCGATGGCGCGGAGGTGCCACTGGCGGGGGTAGAAGGCGGCGGTGCTGGGGACGGAGGGGCTGAGCTCCGCGTCGTCGGAGTCAGAGAACGCGATTTCGGTTTCGGTCGGCGTACCGAGGCGTACGTCGATTCTCTGATCGGGCAGCACCTCGGAGATGCCGCGCTTCGAGGAGAGCGTCGCGGCGGCGTCATCCGTGAGGCCGGAGACGACCGCGAAGCCGTCGGGATGAATCGCCTCCACCGTTCCGCCGACCTCATAGATGCCGGTCGTGAACTCGAGGGGCTCGGTCGTAAACGTGACGATGTGGCGATCGGCAGCGACCGCGTTGACCGCAACCAGAAGGACGACCAATGACATTACACGGGCCAGGACCATAGACGAGCAATCCTTTCGTTCGAAGAACGTGTTGTTGAGAGGGAGAGGTTGGTTGTCCGGCGTCGGCGGCCAGGCTGTCTCCGAGGGGTACAGCGATGCCACGGAGACCCTCAGCTTTGCGTCCCCACCTCGCGATGGGTTTGCCCTGATCCAGTCGGAATGACATGGAGTGTACCGGCGGTCACAAATGAGTCAACGACTAATTACGGAAACTTAACCGTAAGATTGGCCGCAATCCGCCTTTATGGCTCGATGGAACCGTTTACCGCTGCTGGACGACGGCGTCATCGCGGGCGTCGGCGCGGGTCAGGTACTCGCGTCCGGCTGCGTCGCCGCGCAGGTAAAGGTCCCAGAATCCGAGGGTCAGGCTGCGCACGAGATGGAAGGTGGTGCGCTCTTCGATGAAGAGCGCCTGCCCGCGCGAGGAGCGCGGGTCGACCCGCCGCTGCCCGGTGAACGGGTCGTACTCGTCGCGCCGGTCGACGTGGGCCGGTGGCGGCGTGGCGCGTCCGCTGAAGGCCATCGGCCCGCCCCCTTCCAGCGTCACCAGCCACTTGTCGCCTGCCGGCGCGAGCTGAAAGGCCTGCTGACGCCACTCCAGCGTCTCGGTCTCGGTGACGTCGCGGGTGCCGGTGAGGAACATGGCCGGCAGACGGAGGGCGGCGAAGGCTTCATTGGTGAGACCGCTCGCGCCGCCGGGACCGGCGGGCGACATCGCCACGATCGCTTTGATGCGCGGATCGGTCCCGCCGAGGCGAATGGCCGAGAGAGCGCCGGCGGCGTGACCGGCCAGTCCGATCTTCGCCCGATCGATCTTCCCCGCCAGCTCCGGATAGTCGCGCTCGAGGCGGTCGAGCGAGTTGAGAACGAACGTGACGTCGCCGGCCTCACCGTGCGCGAGGCGGATGACGTTGTAGCCGAAGCTCGTCCAGTAGGCCGCCACCCCGACATAGCCGCGGTTGGTGCTCCCCTCTTCCGGCGCCAGGAGGATCAGCGGCTGCGCCTGCGTGACGTTGATCGGGTAGTCGATCGTCAAGCGGACGTCGCGGTTCCGGACGTCGTCACGCAGGATGACGTCGGGAATCGAGCCGACCGAGAACGTCCCCGCCTCTTCCCCGTAGCGCCCTCGCTCCGAGGTACGAACGCGCGTGTAATCGTCCGTCGTATCGGTGGCGCAGGCGGCGAGGGCGAGCAGGAGAAACGGCAGCAGGCGGCGCATGGGGGACATGTTAGCGCCGGGCGTGCCACCTTGTGGTCCTCGGTTCCTCGGAGTTCCTCGGAGTTCCTCGGGGGGAAAGGCTGAACCGCGGCGGTTGCCGAGGAACCCGAGGAACCGAGGAACCCGAGGAACCGAGGAACTGCCTCTAAACGTCCGGCGCGACCTTCGTGCCGCCGCCGTCGTGTCCTTTGACCAGCCACTCTTTGGCTGCTTCGACGGTGTCGAAGAGGTGCAGCTCTTCCGAGGAGAAGCGGGCTACGGCCTGAGCGAGGATCTTCTGGATGCCGGCGACGCCGACCACGGCCTGGCGGATGATGAAGCCTTTCGAGCGGGCCGCGCTCCTCTTGAAGACGTCGACCGCTTCGAGGGAGGTGGTCGTGCCGCGGACGTCGATCAGCGCCAGTACGGACATCGGCGGCTGCCGGGTGATCTCGTCGTCGGTCTCGGTGACTTCAATGCGCAGCGCGTCGACGTCGCGGGCGAAGTTGCGGAAGTCACAGTAAATGATGCGATGTCCCGCGTGCTCGATCCACTCCGACTTCATTCCGTCCACGATAACGTCTGCGAGAAGCAGGCGCAATCCGAGGATGTCCTACGCGCACTCAACGATGGGCGGAAAGGAACGTCTCCGGCTTCGAGAACACCTTGGCGATGTTCATCCCCTTGCGAACGGCCTTGAACGTGACCTGCCGGGTGGCGAGCGCGGCGCCGAGCTGCACCCACGTCCGCACCCGGCCGCGCATGCGGTAGCGGACGTCGAGGGCGTGCTTCCACAGCCGCGAGTACTCGGCGTAGAACTCTTCCATCGGCAGTTTGGTCGGCAGCACCGTGTGGACGATGTCGTACATCTCCCAGTCGTCGGTGGTCACGTTCTTTTTGGCCGCGTCCCAGAGGTCGGTGCCGGGCAGCGGCGTGAGGATGGAGAAGCCGCTGTTGTAGGCGCCCATCGTTTCGATCCAGTCGCGCAGCCGTGCAAAGTCGTCGCGGTCCCAGGCGGGGTCGACGATGAAGTTCGGCGTGAAGCCGACGCCGAGGTCCTTGAGGATCTCGATGGCCCGGACGTTGTTGTCGGCGGAGTTCTTTTTGTTGACCGCCTTCAGCCCCTCGTCGGTCACCGATTCGAGGCCGAGGAAGATCGCCAGGCTGCCGCAGTCCTTCCACATCTCGATGAGGTGCGGGAACTTGCAGATGATGTCGGTGCGGGTCTGGACGGTGAAGTACTTCTTGATGCCGGCGGCCTTGATCTGTTTGGCCATCTCCTCGCCGCGGCGGACGTTCATCCAGAAGATGTCGTCGGTGATGAAGACGTTCGGCGCGCTGATGCCCTGCAGCTCCTTCACCACCCGCTCGGGCGATTTTTCGCGGAAGGTGGAGTCGTGGAACTTCCAGACCGAGCAGAAGTTGCACTTGAACGGACAGCCACGGGCGGTCTCCATGAGGGCCAGCGGCTTGCGGAAGTTGATGTAGTACTTGTCGGCGTAGTGGGCGATGAGGTGCCGGGCCGGCATCGGGTAGCTGTCGAGGTTCGGCCGCGCGTCGGCGTGCCCGGTGAAGAGCCAGGTGCCGTCCTTGCGCGGGATCTCGAGACCGCGCACGCTGGCCAGGTCGCCTCCTTCCGCGAGGGCGTTGACGAGCGGCGGCATCACTTCCTCGCCGTCACCGTTTGCGATGGCATCCACCGCGTCGTTGCGGAACCAGTCGGGATCGCGCGAGGCATCGTGTCCGCCGACCACGATGAACGCCTTCGGCATCTCGCGTCGGATGCGCTGCGCGAGACGGATGGTGCGGTTGCGCTCCGTGGTGAAGTTGCACTGCAGCCCGACCACGTCGGGATCGAAGCGCCTGCAGTCGGCAAGTCCCTGCTCCTCCCCGTCGATGCGCAGGTCGATGACCTTGCATTCGTGGCCGTCCTGCTCGAGACAGGCCGCGACACAGATGGGGCCGAGCGGCTCCACGAAGGTGAGCATCTCAAGACCGAGAATCCCCCCCACCGGGGGTTTGAGGAAGGCGATCTTCATGGTGTAGAGGGGAGTATACGGGTCCTCGGGCTGTTCCTCGGAGTTCCTCGGGTTCCTCGGGGGGAGTTGCTAAGCAGAATGCTCTCACTTCACCAACAGACCAGGGAACGACGGGAGGCCTCCGGCGGCCGGGGCCTCAGCCCCGGACCCCGTTGGTTGGCCTAGCCTCCGCGACACTCTGTCGCGAGATACGAGTCTATGTCGCGGAGGCTAGGCCAACCAGCGGGTCCGGGCCCGCGGCCCGGCCGCCGGAGGCCCCCCGTCGTCTCCTCATCCG
>DASWOB010000068.1:0-40430 GCA_036398925.1 Thermoanaerobaculia bacterium | reverse complement strand
CTTGGTTGGCCTAGCCTCCGCGACACAGCCTCGTATTTCGCGACAGAGTGTCGCGGAGGCTAGGCCAACCAATGGGGTCCGGGGCCGATGGCCCCGGCCGCCGGAGGCCTCCCGTTGCCGTGTGGTCCTGAGCCCCTGCGGCTCAAGACCACACGGTCTACTTACGGCCTTCGCGCCGGCATGCTGCCGGCCGGCGGTTCGGGGATGGTGATGTCGATCGGCGTCACGTTGCCGAGGCTCGACAGCGGGCGCTCGAAATCGCCGGGGTTGCCGACGACGAGGATGGCCAGCTTGTCGGGGGTGACGTACTTTTTCGCCACGCGCGAGACGTCGGCGAGCGTCACCTTCTCGATGAGCGACGGATAGCGCTGGTACCAGTCGGACGGGTAGCCGTAGAACTCGAGGGTCATCTGCTGCTGGAGCATCTTCGCGCGGGAGTCCATCGAGAAGACGTGCGCGTTGAGGATCGACTCCTTCGCCAGCGCGAGGTCGGCCTCGGAGAAGGGGCTCGTGAGCAGCCCCTGCACCTCGTTGCGCAGTGCCTCGATCGACTCGAGGGTGGTGCCGCTCTTGGTCGACATCTGCACGCGGAAGATGCCGCTGCGGTCCCACTCGGTACCGAGACCGCCGCCGACGCCGTAGGTGAGTCCGCGCTGCGTGCGGAGGCGCTGCATCAGACGGCCGGAGAAACCGCCGCTGAACATCTCGTTCATGACCACGATCGCCGGATAGTCGGGACTGTTGCGGGTGGTGCCGGGATGGACCATGGCGATGTTGGCCTGGGTCACATCGCCCTTTTCGACGAAGTAGATGCCGGGCTTGGCGGGGGTCGACTCATCGACCGGCTTCGCCGCCTGCGGACCGCGTGGCCACGAGGCGAAGGCGGTGCGCAGCTTCTTCTCCATCTGCGCGGTGTCGAAGTCGCCGGTGAAGCCGAGGATAATGTTGTTGGGGTGGACGAACCGCTTGTGAAAGGCGAGCAGATCGTCGCGCGTGATCGAAGCGATCGTCGCGTACTCCGCCTGCCGCGCGTACGGCGAGCTCGGACCGTAGCCGAGCTTCGTCGACTCGCGGGAGAGGATGCCGCCCGGCTCGTCGTTCCGGCGGGAGATGCCGGTGTTGGCCTGCGTCTTCGCCAGGTCGATCTTCTCCTGGCGGAAGGCGGGGTTGCGCAGCACGTCGACGAAGATCGGGAAGACCGTATCGAAGTCCTGCTTGAGGACGTTCATCGAGACGCTGGCGGAGTCAGTGCCGGCGCCGGTTTCGACCGTGGCCGCGCGTGATTCGAGCAGCTCATCGAGCTGGTCGCCGGTCTTCGTGGCGGTACCGCCGGTGCGCCAGGAGCCGCCGTAGATGCCGGCCATGCCGGCTTTCGAGGCTTCGATGTCGCGCGCGCCGCCGCGGATCATGGCCGTCCCGCGGATGAGTGGCAGCTCTTTGTCTTCCTGAAGGAAGATCACCATGCCGTTGGGCAGTGCGATCCGCTTCGGCTGCGGCATGTTGAACGTGCGGAGGGGTGGGGTCTTGATCTGGCGGTGGTCGGTGACCTGCGCCGCCAGCTGGCCGGCGACGGCGAGCGCCGCGACGGCAATGGTTGCAATGCGTTTCGCGATCACTGCGCACCTCCCTTGCCTGTAGCAGGAGCGGCCGCAGCCGGGGCGGCCGGACGCCGCGTCGATTCGATCATGGCCACGGTGCGGTTGGTCGGCACGAACGTGGTGTTCGCGATCCGCTTCACGTCGGCGGCCGTGACCTTGTCGATCCGCTCCACTTCGCGGAACAGCTCGCGCCAGTCGCCGTGCAGCGTGTGATACGTGGCGAGCTGCAGCGCGAGTCCGGAGTTGCTGTCGAGCTGGCGCAGGAGACCCGCTTTGACCCGGGTCTTGACCGACTGCAGCTCTTCGGCCGGAACGTCCTCGGTCTTGAGGCGCTCGATCTCCGCACGCAGCGGCGCGACCAGATCGGTCGGCGCGTGGCCGGGCGTGGTGACCGCGTAGAAGGTGAAGAGGTTCGGATACTTCTCGCCCGGGAAGCCGTTGAAGCCGGCCGCCGTAGCGGCGATCTTCTTGTCGCGCACCAGCGAGCGATAGAGGCGCGAGGTGCGGCCGCTGGAGAGCAGCATCGAGATCACGTCATACGTGGCGCTGTCGGGATGCGTGGAGGCAGGGCGATGGTAGCCCTCCATGTAGATCGGCTGCGATGCCTCGCGGAGGATGACCGTCCGCTCCGCCTGCTGCGGCGGCTCGACCGTGCGCAGCTCTTCCGGCGCAGGCGCTTTCGGCAGCCGTCCGAAGTACTTCTCGATCGTGGCCATGGCCTCGGCCGTGTTCACGTCGCCGACGACCGCGACGACCATGTTCGAGGCGACGTAGTACTTTTTCGCGAACGCCTCCGCGTCAGTCGCGGAGAAGCGCTGCAGATCGCTCGGCCAGCCGATGCCGCTGAAGCCATACGGATGAGCGGTGTAGGCGGTGGCGAGGAACTGCTCCATCAAGCGCCCGAACGGGCTGCTCTCGACGCGCATGCGCCGCTCCTCGTTCACGACGTCGCGCTCTTTGTAGAACTGCCGGAAGACCGGCTGACGGAAACGCTCCGACTCCAGGTAGGCCCACAGCTCGAAGCGATTCGAGGGCATCGAGAAAAAGTAGGCGGTGATGTCGTTGGCGGTGAAGGCGTTCAGCCCCACGCCGCCGGCGCGATCGATGATCTGCGAGAACTCGTCGTTCGACAGATACTCCTCGGCCGCGGTCATCGCGTCGCGCCACGCCTTCTCGAGCTCTTTGACCCGGGCCTGGTCGGGGCGCGCCTCGCCGCGGGCGCGGTCGTAAGCCTGATACGCGGCCTCCACGCGGGCCAGCGCCTCGCGCTCTTTCGCCCAATCTTTCGTGCCGACGCGATCCGAGCCTTTGAATGCGATGTGCTCGAACATGTGCGCGAGACCCGTGATGCCGGGCTGCTCCTGCGCGGAGCCGGCGTTGACGACGGTGGCGTACGAGAACACCGGTGCGTCGTGCCGCTCCATGATGATGACGGTCAGGCCGTTGTCGAGCTTGCGGACGGTGGTCCGCTTCTCGAACGATGCCAGGTCCTGCGCCTCGGCGGCGCCAACCATCACCAGCAGCAACAGCAGAGCGATGGTTCCTCTCCGGACTGCTTGCATGCCATTCCTCCTAGAACGTTTGTGACTGAGCGCGGATTGTATGGTCACGCTCAGTAACGATGCTGTTACGCAGAGGCGGTTACGCAGGAACGTTGCCGGGCGGGAAGCCGAAGGACATCCGGATGGCCGAATACTCCGGTGGAACGGCGCCGTCCCGTGCACGGATCGTGAGCGGCGCTTCGACGAGGGCGTCGTACGTCGGCGGGAGGTCCTCGGCGCGCGCCGCGGCAAAGAGCGTGATCAGCGGCGGCTCGTCCTCTTTGAAGATGACGTCGCGTCTGCGGATGAGCTTCAACTGTGCGTCGGCAACCGCGTTCAGTACGCGATCGAGCTGGGCCGTGGGAAAGACGAAGACGAAGACACCGCCGGGAGCGAGCAGGCGCGCCGCGGCATGCGCGTAGTCGACCACCGAGCCGCGGATCTCGATGCGGGCGGGGATGGCCTGCGGATGTTCGGCCTCCGTGGCAGTGCCTGCCGGCCAGTAGGGAGGGGAGCCGGTGACGAGATCGAACGGCGCTTCGTTCGCGAGAACCGAGGAATCGCGCAGGTCGCCGTGGTAGAGGGTGAAGCGATCGCCCAGTCCGTTGTAGCGGACGCTTTTGCGCGCGAGCTGGATCGAGATCTCCTGTGCTTCGACGGTGCAGAAGCGCGCGCCGGGAAGCCGCCAGGCCGTGACCATGGCCACCGAACCGATGCCCGATCCGAGGTCGGCGGCGCGCTCGACGCGCGGCGCGCAGACGGTGGCGTACCAGGCGGTGAGGACGTCGTCGGTCGAGTAGCGATGGCCCTTCGCGTATTGAAAGATCCGGTAGTGGCCGCAGAGGAAGTCGCGCGTCTCGCCTTCGCCCGCTTCGATGCCGCCCGGCGGCACCGGTCCGGGCCGTCGCCAGCCGCGGTAGGAATCGTCGTCACTCATTGCATGAAGGATAGACTGCGATGCGCATGGCAGACTCCAAACTCGTCTGGACCTCTGACCCCGAAGCGGCGAAGAAGTTGCGCGAAACGGGGAAGCTCGACCCGAAGCGCGACGCCGATCCGTCGAAGCAGACCATCCGCGTCGGCCTCGACAAGAAGCGGCGCGCCGGCAAGACCGTCACGGTGGCGTTCGGCTTCCAGCAGACGCCGGAGACGCTCGCGAAGATCGCGCAGCAGCTCAAGAAGCGATGCGGCGCCGGCGGCACGGCGAAAGAGGGGGAGATCGAGATCCAGGGCGATCACCTGGCGACGGTGGTGGGGGAGCTGGAGAAGATGGGCTATCGGGTGAAGAAGTGAGCGATTTCGGCTGCTCAGCTATTCTGCTGCTCAGCTGCTCAGCTATTCAGCTATTCAGGTAGGCGAGGCTGGCCCTCGCGGCCTGAACAGCTGAGGAGCTGAGGAGCTGAGGAGCTGAACAGCCGAGCAGCTCAAATTGAAATACCACTGTCTGCTACCGGTTATTTATACTACTCGCGTCCCATCGGTCCGAGGGAAAGGTGAACGAAGAACAATTGATCGGAAACGGGTGTGTCATGGCCATCGGCGGTAACGAGGAGAAGCGTCCCGTGCGCGCCTCGATTCTCGCCGCGTTCGTTCGTCGCTCCGGTGCCGCGGAAGCGCGCATCGTCATCATTCCGTCTGCTTCGATGAAGCCTGCGGAACGGGCGGCGCGATACACGCGCATCTTCAGCAAGCTCGGCGCGGGGGAGATCCGCACCGTCGACGCCCACAACGGCGTGAGCGAGCAAGAGCGCGAGGCCATTCGCAACGCGACCGGTATTTTCGTCACCGGCGGCAGCCAGGTCCGCCTCATGGACGCGCTTCGCGCGACGGAGTGCGTCGAGCTGATCCGCGACGCCGTCCGCGACGGCGCCGTCTACGCCGGGACCAGCGCAGGCGCATCGGCCCTCAGCCGCCGCATGATCGCCGGCTCGACCCGCACCAAAGGTACCGAGAACGTCGAGTTCGATGAGGGCCTGGGGCTCATCCCCTTCGCCATCGTCGACCAGCATTTCAGCGAGCGCCGCCGTCTCTCGCGCCTCCTCACTGCCTCGAACGCTCACGCCATGACCGGCATCGGCATCGACGAGAACACCGCCATCGTCTGGAATCACGACGGCATGGTGACGGTGGAAGGGGAAGGGGAAGTAACGGTCGTCCAGCCGGATCACCGGAAAGACTCGCACGCCAGCTCGTACCGACTGCAGATTCTGCAGCCGGGTGCGAAGTTTGTGGCTGATTGAGGCGGCTGTTGGCTGTTGGCTGTTGGCCTTAGCTCCCCGCTGAGAGGGCGTCGAATTCCGCTATGGACTGGCGCGCGCACATTACTGTCGATCCTGAGATCTCGAATCGCTGCGGCAGCATGAGCTCGAAAACGAGTTATGGATTCGATCTGTGTAGGTCTCTGATCTGGACTGCGGCGGCCCTCGCCGCCGCTCTCAACACGCCGCGGAGCGGCTGAATGGTGTGGTGTGGGCTTCCCCAGCTCCGGCTACGGCATCTTCTTCGGCGCGACCCGTTCGCCGTTCGGGAGAATGGGGCGTTTTGTCGTGAGGTCGAATGAATAGCCGCTCGGCAGAACGTGCATGGCGGAGTCGGTCATCGCAATGACGTCTTCGTCGCCGGCTTCGGGGGCGTTGCTGTGGGTGACGGTGCCGTCGAAGACGAAGACGGCGCCGCTGCCGATGACTTTGAAGCTCTCGCCCGGCTGGACTTCGATGGCGGTGTCTTCATCGAGGCCGACCCCGAGAATCTGGGGGTTCTGGGCGAAGACGACGAGCATGCGGCTGACGCGGCCGCGCTGAGCAAAGTGGGTATCGACGACGGTGTCGCGCCAGTAGCCGAGGCCGGGGGCGAGGCTGACGTCGGCGCGCCGGACGGTACCTTTGGAGTTGCCGCTGATGAACATCGTCGACGACATCGCGGCCGCGCCGGCGCTGGTGCCGGCGGCAACCAGGCCTTCGTTGAAGACGCGGTGGCGGACTTCCTCACCGAACGGCGTGCCGGCCACGATGGCGGTGAGGCGGAGCTGATCGCCGCCGGTGAAGAAGACGCCGGTGGCGCGGCGGACCATCTCCACGAGCTCCTCGTCCTCGCCGTCGCGGCGTTGCGTGACGTCGGGCTCCATCACTTCGGCGACGCCGATCTTCTCGAAGATTTCGCGGTAGGTGTGCTCTCGCTCCTCGACGTCTTTCGACGGCGTGCCGCAGACCAGAATCCGCGCGTTCTTGCCACCGCACATGTCCACAAAGTGCCGCAGGATGACCATGCTTCGTTCGTTCTTGTCCTCGTTGCCGCCGATCAGCAGCAGGCGTCCGATCTTCCGCTCGCCCGATTCCTGCGTCGCGCTCTTGCGCATCTCCGTCAACCGATCCTCCCGTTGGCGATCACCTGTCTCAGCTCGAGCGACTTTTCGTCGAGCAGCAGCAAATCCGCGCGTTTGCCTTCGGCGATCAGACCCACCTCGTGCAGCTTCAGGACGCGTGCCGGGTTTCTCGTAGCGAGCGCCAGCGCTTCTTCGAGCGACCAGAGCCTGGCCGCTTCGCGCACCTGTTCGAGCAGCGACGCCACGCGGCCGATCGGCGCGTCGGTGGAGATGGTCAGCATCGAGCGGTTGCCGTCGTACATCCGCAGCCAGTGCGTGAGATTCTCCTCGACCACGTCGAGGTCGACCGCCACGCCACGGCGCGTCAGCTCGATGGCGTCGCGAAACAGCTCCTCGTTGCGATTGACGTGCGCCGGATGGAGGGCCGCGGCCGGCACGCCGAATTCCAGCACCTCACGGACGACCGACAACTTATCGGCACGATCGCCGGTGTGCAGATGGAGGACGCCCGCTTTACCGGTGAGCGTGCCGGCGATGTAGCAGTCGCTGGCAAATCGCGCCAGCGTCCGTCCGTCGTAGTGCATTCCCCGGCGATCGGCGATGGCAATCTCGCCGGCACCGATGATCTCTTCGATCAGCACGATGTCGTCGCGCAGGCTGCCGGTCAGCGTCCGCGCGTCGTACCCGCCCGTCCACATCCGCGCGTTGATCCCTTCTTCGCGCAGCGCCTTCACTTTCGCGAGCAGCGCGGGGAGCGTCTTGGTGGTGGTGTCGGTGCCGAGGAGGCCCACAACGGTGGTCGTTCCGGCCGCAAGCAGCTCGCGCGCGCTGATGCCGCCAGTTGCGGAGGCGAAGCCTTTCTCGCCGCTGCCGCCGATGAGGTGGATGTGCGCGTCGATGAGTCCTGGCGCGACGATGCAGCCGGTGGCATCGACGATCCGGGCGTCGAACATCTTCACCAGCGCGTCGACGTCCACATCGCCGATTTTCTCGATGAAGCCACCAGCCAGGACGAGCGTCTGCCTGCCGAGGGGAGCGGGGGAGTGAACGCTGCCGTTGACGACGAGGAGCATCAGGACTGCAGTGAATGCTCGTGCCGTTCCACCGTCCGGTGCAGGTCCTCCACCAAGCAGAATGCCCTCACTTCAGCAACAGATCAGGGAACGCCGGAGGCCCCCCGTCGTCTCCTCATCCGGTCAAGTGCGTGCGTTCTGCTTAGGTCGGCCGCAATGCACGATATCGCCCGGCTGGTGGACGACATCTCTGCAAATTCTTCCGCCGAAGGAGCGCACGGCGGGAAGGGATTCGGTAGAGTCGTTCCATGCACCTGCTCGCCATCGCGGTCTCGATCGTTCTCGCCGGGGAGCCGGTGACGCTCACTCCCGAGGTGCGGTTCACGGAAAAGCAGATCTCGATGACGGCGCCCGCGATACGGGAGGGCTTCGTGCGGTGGGCGGGCACGCGGCAGGGGCAGCGGATCCTTCGCCATCTCGCGGAGCGGCGTTGCGAGGTTCACGTGGTCGAAGATGCCGGAGAGATCGGGATGGGCCGCGCTCCGCAACCGGGCATTGCCACGCTGGTGAAGATGTCGGACGACAGCGCAACCAAGCAGTTCACGCTGATCCTCAATCCGACGCCGCGGGAGATTCCGAAGACGATGACGCCGCTGCCGAACCAGCCGGCGAACTCGGCCGACTACATGGCCGCGGCATGGGCCGCGGAGATGCTGCACATCTACTTTTATTCGAAGAGCATCCCGCTGCCGCACCATCAGCGGAGCGATTTTCGACAGGACTGGTCCATCGTTGCCGCGGAGCTCGGCTTCCCGGCGATGGAACACACCGAGGACGAGACTCCGATGCAGAGCGACGTGGTGGTAATCGGCGGACGCCGGAGGCGTTAGCGCCGCAGCGGATCGCGGCGCCGGTCGGCCGGGTCGCCTTCTTCCGCCCAGCCGAAATCGCGGTCGTCCCAGTCGTCATCCGTGTTGAGGTAACCGGTGGGGGGACGATCGTCACGCCCGCCGAGAGGAACGCCGCGGCCTTCGCCGCCGTCGAGACTCAGCTCATCTTTGCGCGATGCACGTTTTCCGAACATGCACGACGCACGTTGCAAACGAGATGCAAATAATCAGAAAGGCGCGCACGATCAAAAAAATAGGGCGCAGGACGGACCCCTGCGCCCTCACTGTCACGAGCGTGCCGATGCGGTGGTGAGTGTTCGAAGGAGTTCGAAGCACCGCATGTCACGTCCGGCCTGCCCCCGGCCACCTCAGGACCCATACGCAGCGGGGGCTTGCAACTCGATTACGGATTCGTCCCGGGGATGGAAAGGTGTCCATAGACGATCACGATCGTCCAGAAAAAAAACAATTCCATTTGCTCCCTCCTTGCGCCCGCCGGAGCGGGTTAGTGGAGGGCCCTCAGAGGGAGAGTGTCGCGAGGAGGGAAAACCTTAGTTCGGGTTTGGAAGGAAGGGGGGACCGCTCGCGGCGTGGTCCTGGAGGTAGGTCCGCACCTCACGCACCAGTTTCGGTGTCGCCTGTCCGCTCGCGACCGCTTCACGGAGGTACGCGAGCGCCGTCAGGGCGTTTCCGGTCATTCCGACAGAGGTGAAGCTCTCGACGAGGCCACTGCAGAGCTGCACCGCCTCGGCGGCGTTGCGGGAGCCGCCGGCGCCGAGGAGCGCCTCCACGAGATCGAGCGCCGCCAGCGCTGCATCGGTCCGGGCGCCGATCTGTTCGAGCTCGCGCCGGGCGTCGCGCAGCCGCGCCATGCCGGCCTCGACGTCGCCGGAGGCGATCTGCAGCCGGCCGATGTTCCAGCGGGTGCGGATCTTCTCCGTCTCGAGCCCGAGCGCCTCGTACAGCGACAGCGCGCGCAGGAAGTGATCGGCCGCGGCGTCGAGGTCATCGAGCCGCAGCGCGCAGTTGGCGATGTTCTGATAGAGGCTGGCCAGCGTCGCCGCCTCACCGAGGTTCTTCGCCACCCGCACCAGTGTCAGGAAGAGATCGCGTGCCTCGCGGTACCGGTTCTGGTGGTAGAGCACGCTCGCCTCGACGATCTTCGCGTGGACGTAGCGCTCTTCCTCGCCGAACTGCCGGAACACCCGCGCGCTCTGCCGCGCCAGCACCAGCGCCTCGGTCAACCGCTCCGTCTCGATGAAGACGATCGCGCGGAGGTACTGCACCAGGGCGATGGAGAACGGGGCGACCGGCGTCTGTCCGAACGACTGCTCCGCGAGATCGAGCGCGTCGAGCGCCTCCGGATAGCGGCCGAGATAGCGCAGGATGTTCGCCCGTTCCAGCCAGGCCGAGCCGCGCAGATCGTCGAGCAGCACCGCCGGATAGCGGGCGGATGAGAGCTGCTCGGTAATGTTCGCCGCGGCGTCGGCGACCGACAGCGCGAACATCGGCTGCCGCTCCCGCAGCTCGCGCGCGGCATTGCAGAGCACCCGGACGACTCCCGCGGTGCGGAACAGCGGCTGCGCCGCGGGGTTGGCGCGGCGGAAGGCGGCGGGGCTGGCCAGGATGGCGCTCAGCTCCTGCGCGGCAGCGGCGTCCTCCGATTCGAGCAGCTCGGCCGCGGAGCGCACTTCCTCCGGCGCCTCGTACATCCAGCGGGTCGAGTCGGCGAGCTCCCACAGCGCGTTGCTGGCCAGGGCCTGCTCGAACTCGCGAAGCTCGTCGAGCAGGGCACGGCAGCGCGCGCAGCGCTCGAGATGAGCCTCGATCACCGCGCGGTCGGGATGCGCGTCGGGGGCTTCGAGATATTCGTGGAGCGTGCTTTCGTCGTAGTGCCCGCTCACTTCGGCTCCTGCTTCAATTTGTTGTAGATCTCGCGCGCCTGCTTGCGGCAGGTATGGAGTAACTGCATCACGTAACCGCTGGTCGTGTCGAATTGCTCCGCGATTTCGGCGGCGGTGTATCCCTCGGCGTAATAGAGGTGCAGGGTGTTGCGGCAGCGGCGGCAGAGCCGGTTCAGCGTCGCCGCAATCGTAACGCGGTCCACCAGGCTCTTTTCGTTCGGCGACTCCGGATCGGCGTAATCGTCGATGTCGGGCGGCAGCGGACGGCTCTTCGCCTCGGTTCGCCAGTAGCCGCGGCTGGCGTGGCAGACCGCACCGATCAACCACTTCCGCGGATTGCGCACGACGTCGCGCCGCAGGAGGAAGGACATGAAGACGTCATTGACCAGAGCTTCGGCATCGCCGGGCGGGATCCGGAACTTGCGGTGCGCGATCTCGCGCAGAAACGTCGCGTGTGACCGATAGGTGTCTTCCAGGCAGACAGCCTGGCCATCGATCTCCGGCGAGAGCACCTCGCCGTCACTTTCGGGACCCATGTCGAGAGTATAGACACGGTTTTCGGTGATTGGAGGAGGTGCGGAAGGGGGGATTTGTGGCCCTTTCGGCTTGACCGTCCGGTGGCGCTGCGGCACGCGCGCGCGGACGGACGGGGATGGCGCTTTTTCGCACAGCGAAATGATTCTGTGAATCGCTAATAGACTACGCCCGAATGCGATTCCTTGCCGGTGACGTTGGTGGAACGAAGACGCTGCTGCGCTGCGTAGAAGCAACCGGAGAGGTTGCCGCCGAAGCTCGCTACGAGAGTCCGGCCTACTCGACGTTCCATGCGCTCGTGCACGAGTTCCTCGCGCAGGTTCCGGGTCCGGTCGACGCGGCCTGCTTCGCCGTGGCCGGACCTGTCTACGATCGCCAGGCCGAGGTGACGAACGTCGGCTGGACGATCGAAGAAGAGGCGCTGGCGCGGTCGACCGGCATCGGACGCGTTTCGCTGATCAACGACTTTTACGCGGTAGCCCTCGGCGTGCCGCTGCTCCGCGACGAGGATCTGCTGTCGCTCCACCCCGGCACCCGCGACCCTCACGCGCCGAAGGCGATCCTCGGCGCCGGCACCGGCTTGGGCGAGGCGATCGTGGCCCAGCATCGGGGCGACTACTTTGTCCTCCCGACCGAGGGAGGTCACGGCGATTTCGCGCCGCAGGATGAAGAGCAGGCGCGCCTGTTCGTCCATCTCCATCGCGAGCTCGGCCATGTGAGCTGGGAACGTCTTCTCTCCGGCATGGGACTGGTCAATATCTTCAGCTTTCTCGGCGGTGATCGTGAGACCACGCCATCCTGCATTGCGGATCTCGCCGACCGCGGTGATGACCTCGGCGAGCGGACTTTCCGGATCTTCGTCGACCTCTACGGTGCGGAGGCGGGGAACATGGCCCTGCGCGTCCTCGCGCGCGGCGGTGTGTACCTGGCCGGAGGAATCGCCGCGAAGAACACCCGCTGGTTCACCGACGGCAAGTTCGTCGAGGCCTACCTCCGCAAAGGCCGCTTCCGCGATCTGGTGGAGACGATCCCGGTCGACCTGATCACGAACGAGCAGGTCGGGCTGATCGGCGCGGTGGAAGGGGCCAGACGGGCGATGGGGTGAGGTGGGGTGGTTCCTCCGAGTCTGGAATCCCCGCGAACGCCCTCCGGTTGAGGCGCGCGACAGAGAAATGGGAGTGATTTCATGGGTTTGAGCGTAGGCATCGTCGGGCTTCCGAACGTCGGCAAGTCGACGATCTTCAATGCATTGACGGCGGCGGGCGCGCAGAGCGCGAACTATCCGTTCTGCACCATCGAGCCGAACGTCGGCATCGTGCCGGTGGTCGATCAGCGGTTGCAGAAGATCGCCGCACTGGCGGAGAGCAAACAGATCGTCTACACCGACCTCAAGGTGGTCGACATCGCCGGCCTGGTGCGCGGCGCGAGCAAGGGCGAGGGGCTGGGCAACCAGTTCCTGGCAAACATCCGCGAGACCGACGCGATCCTGCACGTGGTCCGCTGCTTCGACGACCCGAACGTCGTACACGTCGAGGGAAGCGTCGACCCCGAGCGCGACATCGAGGTCATCGAGACCGAACTGCTGCTGGCCGATCTCGACGCGCTCTCGAAGCGCAACGACCGGATCGGCCGGCTGGCGCGCGTCGGACAGAAGGAGTACGTCGCCCAGGCCGAGGCGCTGACGAAGGCGATCGCAGCCGCGGACAAGGGAACGCCGCTGCGCGCGGCCGGCCTCTCGAAGGAAGAGCAGGAGGCGCTGCGCGAGCTGAGCCTCATCACCATGAAGCCGGTGCTCTACGTGGCCAACGTGGCTGAGAACGAGCTCGGCCAGGAGACGCCGCAGCTCGCCAAGGTGCGCAAGCTCGCCGCGGAAAAGAACGGCGAAGTGGTGGTGATCTGCGGCGAGCTCGAAGCGCAGATCTCGCAGCTGCCGCCCGACGATCGCGACGGCTTCCTCCACGAGATGGGGCTCGAAGAGCCGGGCCTCAACGTGCTGATCCGCGCCGCGTACAAGCTGCTCAGCCTGGAGACCTTCTTCACCGCCGGGCCGAAAGAGGCGCGCGCCTGGACGATCGAGTGCGGCTCGAAAGCGCCGCAGGCGGCCGGCAAGATCCACAGCGATTTCGAGCGCGGGTTCATCCGCGCGGAGACGATCGGCTACGACGACTATCTCTCGTACAAAGGCGAACAGGGGGCGAAAGCCGCGGGTAAGATGCGCAGCGAAGGAAAGGAATACGAAGTCCAGGACGGCGACGTGATCCTTTTCCGCTTCAATGTCTGACGCCACGTTCGAGATCGCGAGCGACGAAGGCCTCCCGATACGAGGCAACCTTCAGATGCCGGACGGGCGCGCTCGCGCGCTCGTCGTCATCGTGCACGGCTTCAAGGGTTTCAAGGACTGGGGCTTCTTTCCGTTCGTCGCCGAGCAGCTGACGCGGCATCGCCTGGCGGTCTGCCGCTTCAACATGTCGCGCTCCGGCGTGGGAGCCAGCCTCGACTCGTTCGACCGCCTCGACCTGTTCGAGGACGACACCTACTCGACGCAGATCGCCGACCTCCGTACGGCTGTGCATCACGTTCAGAAACGCCTCCACCTGCCCACCTTCCTCCTCGGACATTCGCGCGGCGGCGGCGTGGCGCTTCTGGCAGCGGAGGAGATTCCGCGGCTGCAGGGGGTGGTGACGTGGAGTGCCATCTCGCACGTCGAGCGCTGGGACGAGCCGACCGTGCGCGCCTGGCGGAAAGCCGGCTACCGCGACGAGGTCAACTCGCGCACGAAGCAGGTCATGCGCATGTCGCCGCGCATCCTCGACGACTACGACGCGAACAGCGAGCGCCTGAATATCCTCGCGGCGACGGAACGCCTCGAGCAGCCGCTGCTGGTCGTGCACGGCGTGCGGGACGAGAGCGTGCCAATCGCGGAAGCACACGCGATCGTGGAGCGCGCACGCGACGGCTCGATGGTGACGATCGACAATGCCAGCCATACCTACAATGCGATCCATCCGCTCATCCACGTGCCGTTCGCGTTGACGCTGGCAACCGAAGTCAGCGCTCGCTTCATCAACGCGTACGCCTGATCGCCGCTGCAAATCTCGGCTACAAATCTCGGCTACAATGCGCGCGGGTCTGTAGTCACAAAAACAACTTGTTTGCCGTTCCGGGAGCGCCGCGCGATGGAGCTCATTGGTCGCCGTTTCGGTCATATCCGCGTCGTCGAAGTGGTCGGCGAGGGCGGAATGGGGGAGATCTACGCCGGCTTCGATGAGAAGCTGCAGCGGAAGGTAGCGCTCAAGGCGCTGCACTCCGAACAGCGGCTCGACGGCGAAGCGCGCGAGCGCCTGCTGCGCGAGGCGCGCGCCCTCTCCCGGCTCGACCATCCGAACATCTGCCGCATCTTCGATTACATCGAGAGCGGCGACGTCGACGTGCTGGTGCTCGAGTACATCGAGGGCTACACGCTGCACGAGGCGCTCGACAACGGCCTCTCGCACGCCGAGAAGATGCGCATCGCCACCGCCGTCGCGGAGGTGCTGGTGGCCGCGCACCGCGTGGGCATCATCCATCGCGACCTGAAGCCCGACAACGTGATGCTCACCCGCTCGGGTGAGGTGAAGGTGCTGGACTTCGGTCTGGCGCGCTGGCTGACCGCGCAGTCGGGCCGGCGCTCGGCGATGTCATTCTCCGACCATCAGGCGCCGCCGCACGTCAAAGAAGCGCTCGCGCACGTGCAGGGGGCGTTGATCGACCAGTGGTATGCGATGGAAGATCCGGAGACGACCTCGGTGCTGCACGCCGACGAGCCGAATCGCCTCGATGCGAAGCGGCGCTTCCTCGTGACCGCCGCCGGCGTGACCATGGGCACGCCGCTCTACATGAGTCCCGAACAGGCCCGCGGCGAGGCGCTGACGTCGGCCAGCGACATGTATTCGTTCGGCCTCCTGCTGCAGACGCTCTTCACCGGCACCGAACCGTACCCGGCCGAGTCGACCGCTCGCGAGGTGATGATCCGCGCCTCGCGTGGCGACTCGCTCCCCGTCTCCGGCATCCCGCGCGACGTGGCGGCGCTGATCGCGCGTCTGAAGATGATCGCGCCCTCGGACCGTCCGACTGCCGTGGAGACGCTGAACCGGCTGCAGTGGGTGGCGAACAAGCCCAAACGGATCGTCCGGTATGGCGTGATCGCGCTCCTGGCGGCGATCATGATCTTCGGCGTCTGGCGTTACACCATCGACCTGCGCCACGAGCGCGCCGTCGCGGAGCACGCCCGTAAAGACGCCGAGCAGCGGCGCGCCCAGGCGGAGGACCTGATCAGCTTCATGGTGGGCGATCTTCGAACGAAGCTCGAACCGGTGGGACGCCTCGAGATCCTCGACGACGTGGCCACGAAGACCCTCGAGTACATCGATGATCTCGATCCGGGGCGCACCAGTGTGGGCGAGCTGGCGAGGAGTGCGAAAGCGTTGCAGCAGCTCGGTGAGGTACGCATCGCCCGCGGTGATACGGCCGCGGCGATTCCGCTCTTCGAAAAGTCACTGAGCTTGTCGAGAACGGCGGTGCAGCGGGAGCCGAAGAACGCCGAAGCGCAGCTCGTGTTCGGGACGAGCCACTTCTGGCTCGGGAATGCATTGCGTACGGAAGACAAACTGCCGCAGGCGCTGGCGCACATGCAGGCGTACATGCGGGTCGGTGAGCGGCTCGCCGCGAAGGATCCGAAGAATCAGATCTACCTCCTCGAAAAAGCCTCCGGCCACAGCACGGTCGGGGTGATTCTCGAAGCGCAGGGTAAGATCCCGGAGGCCCTGCGGCATTACGAGACCAGCCTCGAGGTGCGCAACGCCGTCGCGGAGCAGGCGGCCGGCGACACGAACGCCAAGGCCGAGCTCGCGCGCGCCATCAACAAGGTCGGCGTCGTCGCCTATCGCCTCGGACAACTGGAAAAGGCGCGCGGCTACCACGAACGCGAGGTCGAGCTCTATCGCAAGCTCCTCGCGATCGAACCGCGGCAGACACAGTGGATGAGCCGCCTCGCCACGAGCATGGCCTTCCTCGCGCGCATCCTCTGGTACACCGGCAACGGCGAACGCGCGTACAGCCTCTGGCAGGAGGAGCTGGCCATCGAGGAAAAGCTGGCGGAGCTCGATCCGGACAATTTCCAGTGGCGGCGCAACGTCGCCATCACCAAGCGGCGCATCGGCGAGTTTCTCACGCGTCGCGCCGACCTCGCCGGCGCCGCGGCCGTGCTCACCAGCGCACGTGCCGACATCCATTCGCTCGCGCAAAAGGTGGGGATGTCGAACACCGTGCCCTGCGACATCGCCATTGTGGAGACGGAGTACGCGAAGCTGCTGCTCGCACGCGGCGAGAATGTCCGTGCGCGGGCGGTCCTCTCCGCCGCCATCGAGCCGCTCCGCAAAGCCACCGACCGAACCTCTCGCGTGCAGCTCGCGCGCGCCCTCTACACCCTCGGTGAAACGCGCGAAGCCGAGCAGATCGGCGAATCCCTTCTGAAAAACAGCGCGGATCCGTACGAGCTCGACCTCTGGTTGAGGATTTTGGTCGGACGCAGCCGTCTATCTGAAGTAAGGGGCGTCCTCGATCGAATCGCCGCCACCGGCTACGACATCACTGAGGTGCAGAGGCTCTGCAGCAACCGAGGCTGCTGAGGTAGAGAGGAGATTTTCATGGCTACACATGGGGTAAACATCAACATGCAGGTGAACGACAGCGCGTTGCAACTGACGCTCGCGCCGTTCAAACGGGCGGTGCCCAAGGGGACCGGCGAGACGGTGATCTGGCACTGCGGGCACGGCATCCGGTTCCCGGAGAGCGACTACTTCGCGTGGAAGCCGGGCGCGATCGATCCGCCGGCCGTTCCGACGCGCAGCGCCGACGGAAAAAGGCTGACGCTCACGTACGACAACGGTCCCGACACGCCGCCGCAGTGGTCGTACACGATCGCGGTGCAGGATGAGGACAACCCAACCCTGATCGTGACGATCGATCCCGACATCGACAACCAGCCTCCCGGCGAACGCTATTACTACTGATCCACTCCCGAAAAGCGAAAGGGCCGCGCGATTCGCGCGGCCCTCTTGTTTTAGTCGCTGTCGTTGTTTCCCGCGAGGTGTTTCCCGCGATTGCCCGGCAGGTCGTTGTGCGGGCGCGGCCCGCCGCGACGACGCCGGCGGCGGCGCGGGCCGCCTCCCGGGGTGGGGGCGTTCTCCCCCGCGGCCGCTGTTTCTTCCACCTCGTCCTCGTCGTCTTCATCGAAGATCGGCGTGCGGATTTCCGGGGTCGGCTTGCCGACGCGGTCCTGGAGCTTGTCCTCATCGATCAACCAGACCCACTGCGTGGCCGGCTCCGCTTTCGCGGCGGCGGGCGCTTCGGGCTTCGGCGTGGAGGGACGGGGCGGCTGTTGCTGCGGCGGCTGCGGCTTGTCCGTGCGCTCGGGACGCTCCGGGCGCTCCGGGCGTTCCGCGCGTTCCGCTCTGTCCGGACGCTCGCGGTTCCGCTCGCGCTCCCGCTGCGGCTTCGCCTTCCGCTCGGTCTCCGGCGACTCGAGGCGTTTCATCCGGATCAGCAGATCCTCGGATAACCGCCGGTTGACGGCGATGAGATCGGCCAGCAGCGCGATCAGCCAGGTGTGGAAGCCGGTGATGAGGAAGACCGCGGCCAGGATCAGCGACTGCGTGTGGCCGCCACGATCGCCCTGGAAAAAGTACCAGAGGAAGCGCGCGCCGAGGGCCACGCCGAGGAACATCAGCACCGTGCCGATGGCGAAGAAGGTCTTGAGCGGCTTGTAGAGGGTGTAGATGCGGAAGATGGTGGCGATCGACTTGCGCAGATACGTTCCCATCCCGCGATAGAGGCGCGAGGGGCGGGTCGGCGCGTTGGTGCGGACCGCGACGCTCTGTACGCCGAGGTTGCGGTTGCCCGCCTGGATGACCGTCTCGAGCGTGTAGGTGAACGGGTTGAAGACGTTCATCTGCATGGCCGCATCGCGCGAGAAGGCGCGGAAGCCGCTCGTGACGTCGGCCACGTCCAGGCCGGAGGCCTTGCCGACCGTCCAGCTTCCGAGGCGCTGCAGCGACTTCTTGAGGCCTGACATGTGCGGCGAGCGGGAGACCTCCCGGTCGCCGATCACCACTTCCGCCGTGCCCTTGACGATCGGCTGCACGAGGCGGGCGATGTCGGCGGCGACGTACTGATTGTCGGCGTCGGTGTTGACGATGATGTCGGCGCCGAGGCGGAGGGAGGCATCGATGCCGGCAATGAAGGTGGCGGAGAGTCCGCGGTGCGTCTTGAGCTGGAGGATGTGAGTCGCTCCCGCTTTGCGCGCCGCGTCGGCCGTCCTGTCGCTGCTGCCGTCGTCGATGACCAGGGTTTCGATCGAGGTGATGCCGTCGATCTTCTTCGGAAGATCGCGCAGTGCCTGCGCGATGGTCGCCTCCTCGTTGAAGGCGGGGATCTGAATGATGAGCTTCATAGTTTTCTGCGTCAGTCGCGGATTGAGGATTGAAGGATTGAGGATTGAGGAAAGAGAATGTCGCCCGAAGTGACTTCCTCAATCCTCAATCCACAATCCTCAATCCTGAAGGTCTCGGTGATCATGCCGGTCGAGCGCATCGGCGGCGATGCAGAACGTGCCATCGCGTCGGTGCTGGCCCAGGAAGCGCCGTTTCGATTCGAGCTGATCGTGGTCTCGGCCGAGCCTCTTCAGCTCTGGGCAGACAACCGCGTACGAAACGTCACGGTAGAGGATCGTAATCCCGCAACTCGAAGAAATCGAGGGGTTTCGGTCGCGGCAGGGGAGATTCTGGCCTTCCTCGACGACGATGCGAGCGCCGATCCGCACTGGCTGGCCACCGCCTGCGCGTATCTGGACGAGCATTCGGACGTGCTCGCTTTGGGCGGTCCCGATCCCGCTCCGCCCGACTCACCGGTGCCCGAACTGATCGCCGACACGCTGCTCGCCACGCGCTGGATCGGCAGCGGCGTCGCCGCGCACGAGAACCGCCGCGGCGTCTTCGACCTCCGCCACGCCACCGACATCGCCCTGGTCAACCTCTTCGTCCGCCGCAGCGCCTTCACCGGCTTCGACGAGGCGATCGGCTACATCGCCGAAGACACCGGGCTGCTCGAACAGCTCATGGCGCGGGGCCGGGTGGTCTACCACCAGGACGTACGCGTCTTTCATCGCCGCCGCGCCTTCCCCGGGCCGTACCTGCGGCAGCGCTGGCGCTACCGGGTCAAAACCGGGCAGATGCTGATACGAGGCTCAAAATCGCATCGCAGCGGGAAGGTGCAGGCCTTTCTGGTAGCAGGGGCGATCGCCATTCTCCTCGCGCCGCTGGTGGTTTTCCCGTATGCGCTGCTGACCCTCGTGCTCGGCGTCCGCGCCACCAGGCTGCCGGTGCGCTGGTGGCCGTTCCTCCCGGTCGCGTTTGCGATGCATCATGCGGTGTACTGGTTCGGCATCGTGACGGGGATGGTTACGGCGCGGCGCTAAGCAGAACGCACGCACTTCACCGCCGGAGGCCCCTCGTCGTTCCCTGATCTGTGGGTGAAGTAAGAGCATCCTGCTTAGCGAAGGCGTTCGACGTAGGCGGCCACGGCGGTGAAGTGCTTCCGCACCTCCTCGTCAGTGGCATCGGTGCGCTGCGGATGCCAGTCGAATCGCGCGAGCTGCTCTTCTTCGGTGAAAAGGCGGATCGTCGCGGGCCGTGCGGCCGTTCCGTCGAAATCGGTTCGCTTAGCCGCGTCGATGAACGCGCGATAGAGCGTCGCCTGCAGCAGGAGCACGCGCCAGAGCACTGGCCGGCGTTCCGGGTGAAAGCCGAGGAAGAGGCGCAGCACCGGATCGAAAGAGCGAACCAGAGTCGGGTCGCCGTCCTGAAGGCGGGTGTGGAAATCGCCGAAGGTGAGGCAACGCGCGCCGTGATCGTCCCGAACGATCAACGCACCCGAGGCGCGGTCGACGAAGCCGGCGGCGAGGGTCTGCTTCGCGTAGATCTTTCCGTTCTGGCGCTGCCGCTCCTCCCAGTCATCGTGATGAGGGTCGTAGTCGACCCGTGGCGGACCCTCGGCCAGGTCGAAGTCGCTGGCCCACGCGCGCTGGAGCAACTTGACGAGGGCGTAACGCTCCGAAAGCGTCGAGCTGACGGTGAGGTCGACGAAGGTCAGTTTCTCCTGGATGAGCCGGACGATCGTCAGCGGCGCGATCAGGTGAAAGGCGAGCATCGGGATGAAGTAGTCGTACGGATCGTTGATCCAGCGCGACTCCTCGCGGAGGTGCCGGGCGCGTGCGCTCGCAGCTGCCGCTTCGATGCGGTGTATGGCGCGCTCACTCTGCTCGCTGAGCTGAAGGAAGAGCGGTTCGAGCTCCGCGTAAAGCCGCTTTCGCGCTTCGTACTCGTAGTCGAGCCGGGCTGTTTTCTCGGTCCGGTGCTGTTCCAGATCGGACGTGAGCCGCGTATTGCGGCGCTGCGCAAGGACCACGACGGTCGTTCCGATGAAGCTGAGCGCTGCTGCCGTCAGAGCCGCGTAGAAGGTCGCTTCCGGCTGAGTCATACGTCGGACGCAGCAAAGCGGAGGCCGGGCCACGTTGTGACCTGCCGTCACGCCTGGCGTCTTCGCCGCGCGGTTGTCCGGCTCGGCGTGGCGGGGGAGGGCGATCGCCATCCTCCTCGCGCCGCGAGAAGTACGTGAATGAAACCAATACACTCCTCGCTCAACAGCTCAACAGCTCAACAGCTCAACAGCTCAACAGCTCAACAGCTGAACAGCTGAACAGCTGAACAGCTCAACAGCTGAACAGCTGAACAGCTGAACAGCTCAACAGCTGAACAGCTGAACAGCTGAAACGCCTCGACAGCTTGCCCGGCCCCCATTCGCGGTATCTTTCCCCCTGCGAGAATCGCGCGGCAGCTCGCGCGGTTGTCCGGCTCAGCGAATGAAGTTCTCCGACAAACTTCCGTACCTCCGATACCTCGTCTCCAAGCGGGGCATGCGGCCGGTCTATCTCATCCTCGGCCTGACCTACGACTGCAACTCCTTCTGCCGCACCTGCTTCAACTGGGAGCAGCTGCGCAAGAACAAGGAGCACGAGCTGTCGTTCGAGGAGATCCGGAAGACCCTGGCGTCGATGGACGACCTGCTCTTCGTGGTCATGAGCGGCGGCGAGCCGTTCCTCCGCCGCGACCTGCCGGACATCTGCGAGTACCTGGCGACGCACAACGGGGTCAAGCAGATCACCATCCCCACCGGCGCCATCACCAGCGACCTCATCGCGCGGCAGGTCGAGTCGGCCCTGCAGCGTTGCCCGAAGACGCAGATCGTGGTCAATCTCTCGATCGATCACGTCGGCGAGAAGCACGACTGGATCCGCGGCGTGCCGGGCAACTACGAGAAGGCGAAGAAGACCTACGCCAAGCTGATCCCCCTGAAAGCGCAGTACCCGAACCTGACGGTCAACGTGCACACCTGCCTGTGCACCTACAACGTCGACGACTTGGACGTGCTCTGCGACGCGGTCAAGCGCGATTTCCCGGAGATCTCCTTCCATTCGTTCGAGATGCTCCGCGGCGATCAGCCCGACAAGAACATCCAGCCGATCACCACCGAGCGCTATCGCGAAGTGCTGCCGCGGCTCGAGGCGTACTGGAACAGCTACCGGAACTACGACGGCTTCCTCAAGTTCGTGAAGGTCTACTCGCGGAAGATGGAGCTGGAGGTGCTGGAGCAGGAGACGCAGGTGCGGCCGTGCCACGCCGGTCTGGTCTCGGGCGTCCTCGACGCGCGCGGCGAGGTACGGATGTGCGAGCTGCGCGAGCCGGTCGGCAACGTGCGCGACACCGGCTACAACTGGGACCAGCTCTGGTTCTCCAAAGAGGCCGACGAGCAGCGCCGCGCCATCCGCGCCAAGGAGTGCCACTGCACGCACTCCTGCTTCATGAGCTCCTCGCTCGTGTTCGACGTCCGGACGTGGGGGACCTACTTTGCGTCGACGGTCGTGAATTTCCTCTCGGCGCACTGACTTGAGCAGGACCGCGATCATCGGCCCCGTCTTTCCGTACCGCGCCGGGATCGCCTACTGCACGACGCGCCTGGCCGAGCAGATCGGCGCCGAGGTGATCTCCTTCCACCGCCAGTTCCCAAAGTCGCTCTACCCCGGCTCGAGTGACATCGACGAATCGCTGCGCTCAAAAACGCCGAAAGGGGCGCGCTTCCTCCTCGACATCATCAACCCTGTGACCTGGATCCGCACAGCGCTGCTGCTGCGGCGCGAGCGCTACGACGCGGTCATCCTGGTGTGGTGGGTGTGGGTGTGGGCGCTGCCGTACCTGACGTTGCTCTTCTTTCTGCCGCGCACGACGAAGGTCGTCCTGCAGTGCCACAACATCGGCGACAAAGAGCCGGCCGCGTGGAAGCGCTTCCTCACCAATCGCGTGCTGCGGCGTGGAGACGTGCTGGTGGTGCATGCGAAGACGGAGGCGGAGGATGCGCGGCGAAGGGTTTCTTCCTCACAGATCGTGACCACCTTTCTGCCGGTGCACGAACTGGGCGGAGCGATCCCCTCGCGCGATGATGCCCGCCGTCAGCTCGGCCTGCGCGGCAACGTCGCGCTCTTCTTCGGTCATGTCCGCCCGTTCAAAGGGCTCGACATCGCCCTGCGCGCCTGGCCTCTGCTGACGAGCGAGGTGACCCTGGTCGTGGCCGGCGAGGCGTGGTGGAAGAGCGAGGAGGAGTATCGCGCGCTCGCGCGGGGGCTCGCGAACGTCCGTCTCGACTTCCGTTTCATCCCCGACGCGGAGATCGCCACGTACTTTGCGGCGTGTGACGTCGTCCTCGCGCCGTACCGGATCGAGGCGCAGAGCGGCGTCGCGCTGACCGCCTTTCACTTTGCACGGCCGGTCATCGCCACGACTGTCGGCGGGCTGCCGGAGATCATCGAAGAGGGGCGGAACGGGATGCTCGTGCCGCCCGAAGACCCGGTGGCGCTGGCGAAAGCGCTCGACGCATTCTTCGCGCGCGACGACGGCGAAACGATGGAGCGACGCTCGGCCGAGTCCGCCCGTAAGTACTCGTGGCAGGAATATGGTGCGCTGTTTCGGCGCTTGGTGACGCGCGAATGAGTTTCTCCCCGAGCAGGATCAAAGTCGGCCTCGAGCTGACCTCCAAATGCAATCTCCGCTGCGGCATGTGCCCGCTGCCGGTGTTGCGCCGTCCGTACGAGGACATGGAGTGGTCGCTCGTGGAGAAGGCCGAGCGGGAGATCCACGGCAACGGCTTCAAGCTCAAGTGGCTGCACGAGATGGGGGAGCCGCTGCTCTATCCCCGCATCGACGATGCCATCCGCCTCTTCCCCGAGGCGAGCCTGTCGACCAACGGCCTGGTGCTCACCGAGACCATCGGCGCGAAGCTGCTGGCCACGCCGCTCAAGCGCATCCGCATCTGCGTCGACTCGATCAATCCGAAGGTGTACCCGCAGCTCCGCACGGGGGGCGATTTCGACAAGCTGGTCGACCTGACCGGCAAGTTCCTGAAGCAGGCCAAGGGACATCCGATGCGCATCGAGATCCAGAAGATGCGCTCCCGCCTCACCCTCGACGAAACGGTCGACGACTTCAAGCGGGTCTTCGACCTCAAGCAGTACCGCAACGCGCGGGTGATCGAGAAGACCTGCGAGGCGCTCGACGTCAACGAGGAGACCGACCTCCACGGCAAGTTTTACGGCTGCGTGCAGGGCGCCTTTTTCACCTGGGTGGTCGTCTTCGCCGACGGCCGCGTCACGCACTGCTGCTACGACGCCCACGGCGATCAGGTCCTCGGCGATCTCAAGACCCACACCCTGCGCGAGATCCTCGAAGGACCGCGCATGGCCGAGATGCAGGCCGCCTTCACCCGCCGCGACTTCACCGCCCTGCCACGCTGCGGCGAGTGCTTCAAGCACGGCGGCGAATCGCACGCCTTCAACGACGTGCTCACGCGCGTGCAGAACCTCCCCGGCGTGGCCAAGGACGTCGTGCGCAAAGTCATCGACGTGCGCTACCGGTGACGCTCCTCCTCAACGCCGTCCTCGGCTTCATCCCCACGCTGATCCTCGGCGCCTCGATCGCTGCCGGCGTCGAAGACGACGCACGGCACCGGCGGGTCTTCCTGCTGGTGTACGGCTTGTGGGCCTTCACGCTCGCCGGCTGGAACTGGCTGGAGTCGTCGCACTGGGCGTGGGTGGCGGTGTGGGCGGTGTTCGGGACGGTGGCGCTGGCGCTGTGGTTCCGCAAACGCTGAGATCGTAATTCCGGACGGCGGTGACAATCGTCCGATCGCGGCACGCAGTCGTCCGATCGCGGAGCGCAACAATGCGTTCCTCAAACGCAACAGCCCGATCGCGCGACGCAACGACGCGTTCGTGGAACGCAACAACGCGATCGGGTGACGCAACAACGCGATCACATGACGCAACAACGCGATCAAGTGACGCAACAACGCGATCGGCCGACGTAACAACGCGATCACATGACGCAACAACGCGATCAGGTGACGCAACAACGCGATCGGGTGACGTAACAACGCGATCGGGTGACGCAACGATGCGATCGGATGACGCAATAGTGCGATCAGCGAACGTAACGATACGACCGGGGAGCACACCGTTGCATCCGCGGAGCGTGGTTGCCATCGACAGCCGCCGGTGGTCAGAGCGGCAGCGTTGCTGCCGCAGTCCATATCAGAGTCGCGACGGGATCCACCCCAGCGCGCGACTTCGCTCCGCCCGCACGTTCTGATCGAGCGCCAGCGCGTCCGCGAACGGGCCCAACTCACCGCGCGCAACGTCGATCGCGGTCGGCGCTACGTCCGGGAAGACCTCGCGCGCGCGGCGGACCTCGCTGACGGCGTGGAAGACGCCGCGTGCGCCGCGTTCCACGACCAGCACGTACAACGCCGCGACGTCATCCCGATGCACGAGCGGCCAGCGGTTCGAGCCGTCGCCGATGACGATCGGGTGGGCGAAGAGAAAGGCGTCTCCGCCGTGGATCATGCCGGGGCGGATGACTGCTCCGCCGGCGTCCACCACGACGCGCTCGGTTTCGGCGCGAGGGCCGGTGGCGGGGGAGGACTCGTCGCCGTCGTCGACGTTTCCGAGGACGAAGAGGGTCGACGTGTAGATCAGCTTCGGCGACGCCAGAGCCTCGGCCACGCGGCGGTCTGTGTCGAGCCGTTCGCTGCCCGATTCGATTCCGGCGTGGATGATCGCGTCGTGCGAGAGGGCCACGTCGCGGAACGACTCGACGGAGCGCAGGTCGCCGATGTGCGGATGACGGACCGCCGCGGAAGGGGAGCGAACGAGGGCCGTTACGCGATGCCCGGCGCTTTCGAGAGCGCGCAGGATCGCGGAGCCGAGGTAGCCGGTTGCGCCGGTGAGAAAGATGTTCATTTTGTTTCCAAGGTAATCCTGAGCGACGCCGAAGGATCAGTCGAGGCGCCGCGGGTTTGTCGATGACCGGACGACGCGAGGCGCCTTGGTTGATCCTTCGGCTTCGCTCAGGATCGGAACCTTCACCGGAATGACACCGGGATGTCGTCCATGGTCAGCACGCCGGGGCGGGCCTGCACGACGCGGGGGATGCTGTTGACGACCATGGCCGCCGTGGCGCGGTCGCCGTGGACGCCGTGCTTGATCTCCATCTCCACGTCGGGGACGCCGCGGATGATCACCCGATCGGCGGCCACGTCTTCGGCGCCGACGTACATCCGCAGCTCGAGTGAGACGTCGATGCGCCCCTTGCCGTAGATGGTCTGGTGGACGCCGGCCACCTGCCCCGGCTCGACCCGCAGGTACTGCGTGACGACCTCACGCTCGGCGAGGATCGGCTCGATCACCTCGTCGGTGACGGAGTCGAATTCGACGCCGAGGCCGTTGCCGACCATCATCAGCGACTCGCGCAGGCCCATATGCTTGATGCGGCCGGAGGCGACGGCGGCGCGGAACTCGTCGACGGTCATCGACGCGCCGACTTTGCGCTGCAGCGGCTCGCGGCGGGTGGAGGCGTTCTGGATGCGGATGATGTCGACCGCCGTTACTTCCTGGCAGACCGAGGTGATGGTCAGCGGGAGCTTGTCCATCACGAAGCCGGGATTGACGCCGGTACCGAGGAGGGTGACGTTGTGCGAGCGGGCCACGTGCTGCAGATCCTCGCGGATCTCCAAATCGAGCGGGAACGAGAGCTCCTCGCAGGTCGAGACGACGTGACAGCCGCGGCCGAGCAGGTCGCGCAGCTGGTGGGCGACCTCGCGAAGGCGTGAGCCGGTGGAGTGGCAGACCACGTCGGGCTTTCCTTCCAGCTCCGACGTCACTTTCACCCCCACCTCGCGTTCCAGGCCGATCACCTCACCGAGATCGCGGCCGATCTTGTTCGGATCGATGTCCACCGCGCCGACGAGCTTCACCCACGATTTGGTGAGCAGCAGGCGCGTGATCTCCGCCCCGATCGGACCGATGCCGTACTGGGCGACAGAGATGGGTTGGATGTTCGGCATGTGCGTTCGTTCTCCTCGAAAAATCGAGGGCGGATTGTAGTCGAGAGATGAGAGATGAGCGATGAGCGATGAACGGTCGCGAGTTCCCCGCTCATCGTTCATCGTTCATCTCTCATCGCTCGTCCGTCATCGTTCCGCGAACAGCTCCGGCTGTTCTTCAGGGCCGCTGTCGCTCCCACCCTCCTCCTCTTCCTCATCCAAAAAGTTCGACAGCCCGATGCCCGCCAGGCGGTAGCGGGCTTCGGGGGGGAAGGGGAAGCGGTCGAGGAGGGCGATGCCGATCGTGGCGATGTCGTCGGCGCTCGAAGGCGGCTCGGGAGGGGTGAGGCGGCGGGTGAGGGTCGTAAAATCGGGGGTGCGCAGCTTTACAGTGACGGTGCGGCCGCGCATCGCCTTCTTTTCCATCGCTTCCCACAGGCTGACCGATTGCTCGCGGATCCAGGTGGCCACTTCGTCGCGGGTGATGTCGGTGGAGAAGGTGTTTTCGCTCGACCACGATTTGCGTTTGCGCGATGGCACGACCGGCGACTCGTCGATGCCGCGGGAGAGCTCGTACAGGCGCGAGCCCCATTTGCCGAAACGGGCGATCAGCTCCGGCTCTTCGAACTGCTGGATGTCGCCGACCGTCACGATGTTCATCTCGTGCAGCACCTTCTCGGTCGCCTTGCCGACGCCGGGGATCTTGCGGACCGGGAGGTCGACCAGGAAGCGCAGCACCTGATTGGGGCGGATCACGAAGAGGCCATCGGGCTTCTTCCAGTCGGAGGCGATCTTGGCGAGGAACTTGTTCGGCGCGACGCCGGCGGAGGCGGTGAGGTCGGTCTCCTCGCGGATCTCCTGGCGGATCTTCTCGGCGGTCTCGGTGGCCGTCGGGATGCCGGTCAGCTCCTGGGTGACGTCGAGGTAGGCCTCGTCGAGCGAGAGCGGCTCGACGAGCGGTGTGTGCCGCTCGAAGATCTCGCGGATCGCCTTCGAGACCGCGCGGTACCGTTCAAAGTCGGGCGGCACGAAGATGCCGGTGGGGCAGAGGCGTTTCGCGCGCGAGGCCGGCATCGCGGAGTACACGCCGAATTTGCGCGCCTCGTACGACGCGGCGCAGACGACGCTCCTCTCGCCCGGCCAGCCGACGATGACCGGCTTGCCGCGCAGGTCGGGGTTGTCGCGCTGTTCGACCGACGCGTAGAAAGCGTCCATGTCGACGTGGATGATTTTTCTCACCGCTTCCGGCATTCTGCGACAGATGCTCGACGTCTCCACTCCTGCGCTTTTACTGCACCGCGAGGTGTTGCAGCGGAATTGCGACCGGATGCGCGCGAAGGCGCGCGAATCGGGCGTGTTTTTCCGGCCGCACGTGAAGACCCACAAGACGGTGGAGGTCGGCCGGATTCAACACGGCGGCCACGCCGGGCCGATCACCGTCTCGACGCTGGCCGAGGCTGAATACTTTGCGCGGGACGGCTTCCGCGACATCACCTACGCGATGCCGATCGCGCCGGAGAAACTGCCGCGCGCCACCGCGCTCGCGCAACAGATCGATCGGCTCAACATATTGATCGATAACGAGGTTACGCTTCGTGCGGTCGAGGAGCACGGCGCGATCTTCGATGCGTTTCTGAAGGTCGATTGCGGCTATCACCGGGCCGGGGTCGACCCCGACAGTCCCGACAGCGTGCGGCTGGCGATGGCCATGGCCCGCTCGGAGCATGTCCGCTTCCAGGGCATCCTCACGCACGCCGGGCACTCGTACCACGCCCGCGATGTAGAGGAGATCCGCCGCGTTGCGGCGGAGGAATCGGGGAGCCTGAGCCGCTTCCGCGCGCTCCTCTCAACCGAGGGCCTCGGCGACACGGTGCGCAGCATCGGATCGACGCCGACTCTATCGGTCGTAGAACGTTTCAGCGACTGCGACGAGGTGCGGCCCGGCAACTACGTCTTCTACGACGCCTTCCAGGCCACGATCGGCTCGTGCTCCCGGGAAGATGTGGCGGTGTCGGTGCTGACCACGGTGGTCGGCTCCTACCCGGAGCGCGGGTCGCTGATCGTCGACGCGGGGGCGCTGGCCCTCTCGAAAGACAGCGGACCCGATCACGTCGACCCGCGGTTCGGCTACGGCATTGTCTGCGACCTCGACCTCAACCCGCTGCCGATGCGCATCGCCGCCCTCTCGCAGGAGCACGGCAGGATCGAGACGCCGACGCACGTACCCGTCGGCACGCGGCTGCGCATCCTCCCGAACCACTCCTGCCTGACGGCGGCGATGTTCGACGTCTACCAGGTGGTGGACCGGGGGAAGATCGTCGATCAGTGGCGGCCGGTGCGCGGCTGGTAGGTGCCGCCGCCGCCGCGGGGCGGCGGCGGAATTGAGGATTGAGGAATTGAGGATTGAGGAAGCGCTCGCGCGTCGGGCGCCATTTGCGCTTCCTCAATCCTCAATCCTCAATTTCGTGGTTGGTAAGCGCCATGCAGTGGACAGGTGGCGGAGACGACCATGCCTGGAGATACGAAAGAGCCGCAGAGCTACGGCAGCGGCAGCGACTGGGTGACGGGAAAGACCGGCGAGCAGGTCAACGACCAGAAGAGCGCGCCGCCCGCCGAGCACAGCGAGTTCTACGACGAGCGCCGCGAATCGGAAGAGAGCGCCCCCGACCAGGGCGGCAAAGTCTCCTATCAGGCCGCCGAAGCGGCCGCGCAGCCGACCGGACAGGCCACCGAGCCGCACGACACGGTCAGCAAGGTCACGGGGCGGGACGGGGGAGCGAAGCGCGATTCGTACTTTCGGAAGCGGGATTACGAGTAGGCCTCGCTGCCCAGTTGCTCAGCGATTCAGCTGTTCAGCGTGCGCGCCGCCGCCTGCGCAGCTGTGTCACTGAACGGCTGAGCGGCTCGTTTGCGTGATCCCCGCCACACGCCTCCCGCCGGGGCGCGCTACCATGCGCTCTGGTCCAGCACGTGTCTTCTCTCATCCGCTCGCTGTCCGTCGCCGACTACGCGTCGAATCCCCTGTCGATCGCCATCGCGTTCGCGGCACTGGCCATTCTCACGCTTGGGCTGGCGGTGGTCGTGCGTGGGCGGAAGTGGCGTACCGGCCGTTCCTTCTTCCTGGTCACGCTGACGAACTTCGGCTGGCTGGCGCCGTTCGCGATGATGCTCGCCTCGGTCACCCCCGACGTGGCCGTCGGCTGGGGGAAGGTGGGGCATTTCTTCGCCGCGCTCCTTCCGGCCGCGGTCTTTCAGTTCGCGAGTGAGTACGTCGGCCGGCGGCGCAGTCACCGCCGCTGGGCCACCGCCTTCTGGATCGTCTGCGGCGGCATCGCGCTCATCACCCTGACCACCAACGCGCTGATCGTCACCGTGCACCGCTATCCGTGGGGCTATTACCCGATCGGCCACCCGTACGGCGGCGCGCTGATCCTCACCTTCGGGACCATCCTCGTCTCGTCGATCTATCTCTTCTGGCGGGCGTACAAGAGCAGCGAAGGGGCCGCACACGAGCGGGCGTCGATGCTTCTGCTCGCGTTCGTCCTCGGCTCGTTCGGAATGCTCGACTACATCCCCTCCGTCGGCATCGCCATGCCGCCGGTCGGCTTCATGGCGTGCGTCGGTTTCGTGGTCGTCGCCGCCACCGCCATCTGGCGCTTCGAGCTGACCGACATCACGCCGGAGTACGCCGCACCGCAGATCCTCGAGACGATGAAGGGCGCCGTCCTGGTCGTCGACATGAAGGGGAACATCCGGGTCGTCAATCGCGCGGTCTGCCAGCTGCTCGGCTACGACGCCGGGGTCCTCACCAATCAGCACATCCGGCAGATCCTCCTGCCGGAGCACAACCTTTCGACCGGGCAACTCCTCAACAGCATGGGGGTCCTCGAGCACTCGATGGCCTGGCAGCACAAGGACGGCAGCCGGATCGACGTCCTGGCCTCCTCGTCGTTTCTTCGTGACGGCGACGGCGTGCCGGTCGGCGTGGTCTACGTCGCCAGCGATTACACCGAGCGCAAGAAAGCGGAGCAGGCGCTGCGCGAGAGCGAGCATCGTTACCGCACGCTCTTCGACGGCAACCCGCTGCCGATGTGGCTCTACGACTACGACTCGCTCCGCTTCATCGCCGTCAACGACGCGGCGGTCGCGCACTACGGCTACTCGCGGAACGAGTTCCTGAGAATGACCATCGAGGACATCCGCCCGCCGGACGACGTGCCGCTGCTGCGGCAGCGGATGAAAGAGCTGGGCGACGGGGGAGAGCCGCGACAGTGGCGGCATCAGAAGAAAGACGGCTCGGTCATCGAGGTCGAGATCCGCTCGTTCGAGTTCGTCTCGGCCGGGCGCCGTTCGCGCCTGGTCATCGCGCAGGACATCACCGCGCGCAACAAAGCCGAGCAGGAGCTGCGCAACAGCGAGGAGCGTTACCGCGAGCTGTTCGAGAACGCGAACGACCTCGTCTTCACGCACGATCTCGACGCGAACGTCACCTCGCTCAACCTGGCCGCGGAGCGCATCAGCGGCTACTCGCGCGAGGAGCTCCTCGGCAAGCCGATTCACTCCCTCGTCGCGCCGGAGCATGTCGACCGCGCCGTCGATGCGCTGACGAAGAAAGTGCGCGGCGACGCCACGGCGACTTCCTACGAGATCGACATGATCACCAAGGACGGACGGCGCGTCGCGCTCGAGCTGAGCTCGCGGCTGATCTATCAGAACGGCACGCCGGTGGGGGTGCAGGGGATCGCTCGCGACGTCACCGAGCGGCGCACCTCCGAGGCGCGCTTCCGGCATCTGTTCGAGCGCAACCTGGCCGGCGTCTATCGCACCTCCAGCGATGGGACCATCCTCGACTGCAACGACGCCAGCGCGCGCATCTTCGGCTTCGAGTCACGCGAGGAGCTGATCGGCAAGAACGCCGCGTCGTTCTACTTCGACGAAGCCGAGCGCGAGCGGATCGTGCAGATCCTCGAGCACCAGGGCTCGCTCACCAACCACGAGCTGCGCCTGCGCCGACGCGACGGCACGACCGTCTGGGTGCTCGAGAACGTCAGCCGGATGGAGGACGTGCTCGAGGGGACGCTCATCGACATCACCGACCGCAAGTACGCCCAGGAGCAGATCGAGTATCAGGCCTACCACGACGTGCTGACCGGCCTGCCGAACCGCCTGCTCTTCCGTGACCGGATCGGCATCGCCCTCGCGCACGCGCGCCGCGCCAACCGCACGGTGGCGGTGATGTTCCTCGACCTCGATCAGTTCAAGAACGTCAATGACACCCTCGGCCACACCGTCGGCGACCGGCTGCTGCAGGCTATCGGCGCGCGGCTGGTCAACTGCGTTCGCGCGGAAGACACCGTGGCGCGCATGGGCGGCGACGAGTTCACGATCCTCCTGACCGATCTCGCCGACCGGAGGCACGCCGCCACCGTGGCGCTGAAGGTGCTGGACGCCGTCCGTCACCCGGTGACGGTCGACGAGCACGAGCTCTTCGTCAGCACGTCGATCGGCATCTCCACGTTCCCCGATGACGGCGACGACGCGGAGATGCTGCTCAAGAACGCCGACCGGGCGATGTACTACGCGAAGGAGCTCGGCCGCGACAACTATCAGTACGCGACGCCGCACGAAGGGGAGGGGCGCCTGCAGCTCGAGCGCGGCCTGCACCACGCGCTCGAGCGCGAGGAGTTCGTCGTCCACTACCAGCCGATGATCGAGGTGGCCACGGGGCGCGTGGTCGGTGCCGAGGCGCTGGTGCGCTGGAACCATCCGGAGCGCGGCCTGGTCGCGCCGGAGGAGTTCATCCCGGTCGCGGAGGAGACGCAGCTGATCGTCCCCCTCGGCGAGTGGGTGCTGCGCACCGCCTGCAGGCAGATGAAGGCGTGGCACGACGCGGGACACGCGTGGCTGCGCATCGCCGTGAATCTGTCGCCGCGGCAGTTCCAGCATCGCGACCTGGTCACGACGGTGGAGCGCATCCTCCGCGAGACCGGCTTCCCGGCCACGTTCGTCGAGCTCGAGATCACCGAGTCGACGGCCATGCAGAACGCCGACCTCTCGCTGTCGGTGCTGATGCGCCTCAAAGAGATGGGGCTGCGGATCTCGATCGACGACTTCGGTACCGGCTACTCGTCGCTCAGCTACCTCAAGCGGCTGCCGGTCGACACGGTGAAGATCGACCAGTACTTCGTGCGCGACGTGACGGCGACGGAAGACTCCGCCATCATCTCCGCGGTCATCTCCATGGCCCGCGCGCTCAACCTGCGCGTCATCGCCGAAGGGGTGGAGACGGAGGCGCAGCTCGCGTTCCTGCGCCGCGAACAGTGTTCCGAGATCCAGGGCTTTCTATATAGTGAGCCGCTGCCGGCGGCGGAGTTCGAGAGAGCGCTGCGGACCAACGGTGGCGTCAACACGACCCGTCGTCTGCATCCGCATCCTTAGTGTCTCGCCGCGGCGGCACGGACGCCGAGGTTGACACATGCGATGGTCGAAGCGCAGTATCCGCCAGCCCAGCCAGGGCCCAGAGGTTTCGATGAATGCCGAGCAGCATCGGCGCGTCCTGGTCGTAGATGACGACGCCGACATCCGCGAGCTCCTGGTGACCGTCCTCCGTCGACGTGACCTCGTGGTCGACGTGGCCGCGGGAGGCCGCGAGGCCATCTCTCTCCTGCACGAGCATAGCTACAGCGTCGTGCTGCTCGACCTGATGATGCCCGACGTCGACGGTTTCGCGGTTCTGGAATCGATCAAGCTCGACGTGGCGGTGCATCCGGTCGTGCTGGTCATCACGGCTGCCGATCGCGTCCGCGTCGATTCGCTCGACGCGCAACGGATTCACGGCGTAGTGCGAAAGCCGTTCGACCCGCTCGAGGTCGCGGAGATCGTCGCCGCCTGCGCCGAACTGCGCGGCCGCAGCAAGTTCGAGACGATGGCGCTGGCAACGATGCTCTCAAGCGCGCCTCTGCTGGCCCTGCTGTCCAATAGCAGGCTGTAGGCAGCCGCGCATGCTTCTTGCCGTACAGCACGGCGTGCTTGGCAACCGCCTCCTGGACAATTTGCCCTCCGACGTGCGCGACGGCCTTCATCCGCAGCTGGAGCGGATTCCGCTCGCGCTCGGCTCGGCGATGATCGCGCCGCGCGAGCCGATCAAGCGGATCTTCTTTCCGATCAATTGCCTCGGCTCGCTCGTGACCGTGCTCGAAGACGGTGCGACCATCGAAGCCGGCAGTGTCGGCCGCGAGGGGATGGTCGGCATCCCGGTGGTCCTCGGCGCCGTTTCAACGCCGATGCAGACGCTGACGCAGATCGCCGGCGACGCGTGGGCCATCGGCGCGAGCGCGTTCAAAGAAGCGTTCCACAGCAGTAGCACGCTGCAGCTCGTGATCCACCGCTACATCCACACCGTATTCGTCGTCGCTTCGCAGTCGGCCGCGTGCAACCGCCGCCATCACGTCGGGCAGCGTCTGGCGCGGTGGCTGTTGATGAGCAGCGACGGCGTCGGCTCGAACGAGCTGGCCATCACGCAGGAGTTTCTGGCGGCGATGCTCGGCGTCCGCCGCGCCGGCGTGACCGAGGCGGCGGTGAAACTGCAGGAAGAGGGGATGATCCGCTACACGCGCGGCTTCGTGGAGATCCTCGACCGCCCGCGGCTGGAAAGCACGTCGTGCGAGTGCTATCGCATGGTGGCGAACGAGTACGAACGTCTGTTCGGGTGATCGCCAGCCGGTGGTTGCGCTACGGCAGCAGCCAGCGATTGCGGAGAATTTCACCGAGGAGGAGAATCATGCCGCCCGACAGCAGCGGGCCGCGGAGATGGGGCTGGACGCCCTCGGAGGACGTGCACTGCCGTACGGTTTCGAGCAGCATCTCCACTTCGAACGGTTTCGGGATGATGCCGGCCACCGCGAAGGTGCGGACGCGATCGATCTCCTGCCGGCTCAGCGAGGCGGTCAGCACGAGTACCCGCTGGATCAGCTCCGGACGGTCGCAGGCCAGGAACTCCAGCACGCCGAAGCCGTCGATGTGCGGCATGCGCAAATCGAGCAGGACCGCGGCGTATTCGCGCACGCGCAACTTCTCGATGGCTTCGGAGCCATCGGTGGCGATGTCGAGGTTGAAGTCTCGCTGGAGGATTGCCGCGACCAGAGCACACGTCGCGTCGTTGTCGTCTGCCAGCAGAACGAGGGGTCTTTCCAAGTAGATCTCCCGGATGATGTGGACGAGACAGTCGATTGTAACCTATAGAGCGCACCACCAAATGGACGAGCGACAGCGTAAGCGATACCAGAAAGACATCGAGAGGCACCTGCCGGACGAAGAGCGGAAGAACCGCAAGCAGGCCGGCAAGGTGCGCCGTGCCTTGCGCGGCAAGGATCAGGGCGACGTCCGCGAGCAGCGCGTGACCGAGGAGAACTGGGAAGGGCTGCTCGACCAGCATGGACGCTCGCGCAGACGCAAGCCGTCGCTCGAGAAACTCGTCAGCGAGCTGCACCACGAACAGCCGACGTACATTGAAGACCCGATCGACTTCGCCACCGCCGCGGTCGTGATGAGCGTAGCCAGCGGGCGATGCCGCGTCTTCTTCGACGGCGAAGAGGTCGACTGCTTCATCCCGCCGGAGATCGCCATCCGGCAGAAGAGCGTGCTCGCGGTCGGCGATCGCGTGCAGATCAGCGACGAGAGCGGCCAGATGCGGGTGACCACCATCCTGCCGCGACGCAGCGTCCTGGCCCGTCCCGACCCGCTGCACGCGCACCGGCAGCGGCTGGTGGCGGCGAACATCGACGTGGTCATTCACGTCGTTTCGGTCAAAGCACCGCCGCTGCGCCCGCGCCTCATCGATCGTTACCTGATCGCCATTCAGCGCGGCGGCGCGCAGCCGGTCATCTGCGTCAACAAGATCGACCTGCTCGACCAGAAGACGCGCGACGAGGAGATCGCCAAGCTCGCGCCGTACCTCGACCTGCGCGTGCCGGTGATCGGCGTCTCGACCAAGACTGGCGAGGGGCTCGAGAAGCTGCGCATCGAAGTGGAGGGAAAGATGGCGGCGCTGGTCGGTCACAGCGGCGTCGGCAAGTCATCGATCCTCAACGCCATCGACCACTCCCTGCAGCTGGCCGTGAACACGCTTCATCGCCGCGGCACCGGACGCCACACCACCACCGCCTCGACGCTCTACGACTGCGGCGGCGGGACGTACCTCATCGACACCCCCGGCATCCGCGAGTTCGGCCTGTGGGATCTCGACCGCGAAACGCTGCGCGACTACTTTCCGGAGTTTGAAGCGCCGTCAGAGCTCTGCCGCTTCACGAACTGCACGCACGTCCACGAGCCGAACTGCGAGGTCAAGGACGCCGTCGAGCGCGGCGAGGTGCACCAGGCGCGGTACGAGACGTACGTGCGGCTGTGGGAAGACTTGGCGTGAACGATGAACGATGAGAGATGAACGATGAACCGGACGCCGCGCCGGCGTTCATCGCTCATCGCTCATCCTTCATCGCTCGTCGTCAGCGGATCATGCTGGCGATCACCTGCAGCGCGCTGTCGCCGAGCGACTGGCCAAAGGTCGAACACCCGCATCTTCCGCGACGGCCGCACATCGTCGGCCGTATATCCATAGTGCCGCCGCGCGCCGCTGCAATGGAACGAAGCGAGGGGCGGAAGGGTAGAAGCAATACGGTAAACGGTTACAGAACAGTGGCATCGTCATTGACAGTTCGGTAAAGCGGTGCTTTCCTGAGCTCAGCTTCGGTCCCATCAACACAATCGAATTCAGATCACCCGCCCTCTTCGGGCCTCAGGAGTCGTGTCCATGCGAGCTGTCGGCATCGTCGTTTTTTCGTTTCTCGTTTCCGTCGCGGCGATCGCGGCACCCCGTCTGCCGAAATCCTTTCCGACGCGCGCCGGCGGGCCGGCCATCGCCTTCGCGGAGGACTCGATCACCCTCGCCGAGGCCACGCCCGGCGCGAGGCTGTACGTCGCAAACGTCTCGCTCGGCTCCGGCAGTTACCAGATCATCGTGCAGAGTGAAGCGGGGGTCGTCACCGCGGATGCCGCGGGCGCCGCACGCTACGCGCCGCAGCGACCGGTGGAGACGCGCGGCGTCTGGATCGCGGTCGACGGCGCGACGGGTGGCTACACGGTCGCTGCGCCGCGCGGCACGCTGCTGCGCGAGATCGATTTCCCCGGGAACGGGTTTCCGCCGACGGGAAGCGGGGCTCTGCGACGATTCGCGCTCGCGGAGCGCTACAGCGTCGAGGCCATTTTGATCCGCCCCGCCGTCGGGATGTGGAGCGGCTCGCTGCGGGACGGCGGCAAGCATGACGAGGACAAGACCATCGACGGCGCGATCGAGGCCGATGTCGCGACGCTGACGCCTGTCGGGAACGCGCCGGCCGCGCCGGAGCGGGTCATGCCGGGCGATCTGCTGGTGCTGATCGACCGCGCCACGCTCGAATACCACGTCGCGGTGCACGGCAAGTGAGGCGAGTGATGAAACGGATCGTTCTTGCGCTCCTCCTCCTGCTCCTGGTCACGGCACTGCCGCTCGCCGCGCAGCAACATCCGAACAACGCCCGCGGGTTCGATCCCGAAAAGGTCTACCAGACCGCCGACATCGACCACGTCAACGTCTTCAACGGCAACCTGATCGTGACGCTGCCGATCGGCCCGAAGTTTCCGGTCAGCGAGGCGCTCTCGTACGGCCTCACGCTGATCAACAACGGCAATCCGTGGGACTACCGCACCGACGGTCAGGAGGGGAGTGAGGCGGTTCCGAGCCGCTTCGCCAATGCGGGGTTGGGGTGGCAGCTCACCCTCGGCGAATTAATCGGGCCCAATCACGCCACTGCGGTCAATCTCAACCGGCAGGGCGACTGGGTGTATGCCGCGCCAGACGGTGCGGAACGCGTCTTCAAGCGCGCGCTTCATGCGGAGGAGGAGGGGACAGCTTACGAGGGCGCACTGCCCGTTCAGACCGATCCGGGCGACGTGGTCGGCTATACCAGAGACAGTTCGTACCTGCGCCTCGTGCGCCTCACGCCCACACGAAAGTTCCGTGGGATCATCGACCCGGACAATCCCAGTTACTACTTCGTGCCGGCGTATCGGATCGACTTCCCCGACGGCACGCGACACACGTTGACTGGCCAGGAGTACGAGAGCGACACGCTCGATGACAACGTCAATCGCCTCTACGAGCGCGACAACTGGTACCGCCTCACGAAGATCGAAGACCGCAGCGGCAACTTCGTGAGCGCTGCCTACAACGGCCTGACCTGGACGATCGCCGACAGCCGGGGGCGCTCGCACACGGTGACGCTCGTGCGGCAGACTTTTTATCAGTTCGGCGGCGCCGCCCAGCAGCAGGACCTGGTGTCGCACGTCAAGCTGACGGCGCCGCATGGAAAGACGCTCGAGTACAGCTTCACCTACGGACCGTACAAGACCACGTCCCGGCCGTGCTCCGACGGAACCGTACGGGCCGGTGGCACGCTGACGACGTCGACCCGCTTCCTCAGCTCCGTCAAGGCGCGGGACTTCGCGGCGCCGGCGACGTCGCTCATGACCTGGTCGTTCGACCACGAGGAACTGGTCACCGATACGAACAATGCGAACGACTGCAGCTACAGCGCCGGGCACCTGAAGAAGATCACGCTGCCGACCGGGGGACAGATCTCCTACACGGCCGGACTGCGTCTCTTCCCCTCGGACAAATTCGGCACGCCCCGCGATCAGGACGGTCCCGACCCGCACAACATCTCCACGGCGGTCCGCACGCGCAAAGTGACCAACATCGATGGTACGTCTGCGGAGTGGACGTACGAGCAGGTGCAGCAGAACGCCGCCTCTTACTACGACGTCGATGGAATCCAGCGGAGTGGAAATCGGGAGCTCGTCGTCCGGGTGACCGACCCGCTCGCACGGACGACCGCTCACTACTTCAACAGCAATTCGCTGCAGATCGGCGGCGACAGCTGCTACGGCGGCGGTACCGCGCTCGATTACGGCCTGCCGTACAGCCGCACCATCGGCACCAACGCCACCAGCGAGCTGCTCCTCTCGCAGGTCGTCTATCCGGAACGGTGCGTGACCTGGGACAACAGCAATACCTGCCCGGTGGCCGATCCCTGCCGCGCTGAGAATGGCGATGCCGTGCAGCCGATCCGGCGCGTCTACGTCGCGTACGAACACGACACGATCTCGCCGGCCGGAGCGGGCGGCACCGGCTACAACTCACGCCTCCGCGCCAGCCGGACGACGTTCCTCGACGACACCGGCTGTGGCGGCGTGCCGTGCTACACCGAGAGCCGCTCGAGCAACTTCGACGGCCTCGGGCACTACCGCGTCGAGACGCGCAGCAGCAACTTCCCGTCGACGCCGACCCGAACGACCACCACCGCCTACAACGCCAACCCCGCGGCAGGGGATTACGTGCCGTCCGGCGGCTCGTCGCCCGGCAACTACATGATCGCGCCAGGCAGTGAGTGGCTCCTGAACGTCTACAAAGAGGTGGCGTCGAGCGATTCCACCGGATCGGCAAAGACCTCGCTCTGCTTCAGCGCCGAAGGATTACTGCAGCGCCGCCGCACCCAAGCGACCGCGGACGGGACGCGATCCGACCTGCTGGCCGCGTTCACCTACACCGGCGGGAACGTCACCGCCGAGGAGTACGCGGGCGGCGACGAGCAGCAGCTTCCGACCGACTTCGCCACGTGCACGACCACGATGCCGGCCGCGCAGTACCGCATCGGTCATGGCTACTCGAATGGTGTGCGGAACAGCTCACAACACGACGGAGCGACGTTCAAGGCGCTCGACCTGACCGTCGATCCGAGCGGACTGCCGACCAGCAGCCGCGACACCGCGGGCGCGACCACGAACTACGAGTACGACGTCCTCGGCCGCATGACCAAGGTGCAGCCGGTGAACGGGGCGCAGCCGGCGAACGAGGCCTGGACCGAATACGCGTACACCACCTACAGCGCGCCGGGCACGCCGGCCAGCGTCGCGGTGCGGCAGTGGCCCTACGGCGTCGCATCCTCGACGAGCGGGACACCGCTCACCGAGCGGCGCATCTACGTCGACGGCTCCGGACGCGTGCTGCAGGTCAAGACGAAGATGCCGGCCGGCTGGTCGACCGTTCGTTCGCGCTACGACATCCTCGGGCAGAAAGTCGCGGTCTCGATGCCCGAATACCGGATGACGGCGGACTACGAGCCGGCCTTCACGCCTGCGCACGAGACCACCTTCACCTACGACACGTTCGGCCGCCCGAAGAGCAGCACCACACCCGACAGCAAAACCTCGACGGTGACGTATACCGGCACGCGGCAGATCGCGCGCACGGTCTCCATCGGCGGGCCGGCGAACTGGAACGTCCAGCTGGCGACGCCGGCTGTCTCCGAGCGCAATGTCACGACCACCGAAACCTACGACGGCCACGGCCGCCTGGTCTCCGTCGCGGAAAACACCGGCACCCCCACCACGACGTCGTATACGTACGATTACGCCGATCGCCTCATCAAGGTGACGCAGGGCGCGCAGGTCCGCAACTTCACGTACGACAGCCGCGGCCTGCTGCTGGCCGAGCAGCACCCGGAGAAGGGCTTCGCCGGCAGCGGCTGGGTCGACTACGCCAGGTACGACGCGCGCGGCCATGCGAAAGAACGCAGCGAGGGGTCGATCAAGCTGACGTTCGCCTTCGATGCCGCCGAACGGCTGACCAACGTCTACGACACCGATGGCAGTGGCAATGCCCGCTCGCTCAAGGAGTTCACCTTCGGCGTCGCCGGCAACGAGAACGGCAAACTGAAAACGGCCAAGCGTCACAACCGGAGTGACCTCGGCGACGTCATCGTGACCGAGCAATACACGTACGACGGCCGTGGTGGCCGCGTCAGCTCGCGCGTGACCACTGCCGACTCGACGATGTCGTTCAACGGCGCCACGTTCACCCTCAGCCAAACGTGGGACGAGCTCGGGAACCTCGACACGCTCACCTATCCGACCACGCCTCTCGCCTCGCGCCCCCTCAGCGTGACGAACAGCTATACCAACGGCCTCCTGACGTCGGTCGGCTCGTACGCCACCGTCACCTATCGCGCCAAC
>DASWOB010000067.1:0-96740 GCA_036398925.1 Thermoanaerobaculia bacterium | reverse complement strand
CGCGAGATACGAGGCTGTGTCGCGGAGGCCAGGCCAACCAGCGGGTCCGGGCCCGCGGCCCGGCCGCCGGAGGCCCCCCGGTCGTTCCCTGATCTGTTACGTCCGTTGGGCCGGGAGGTATACAGCGGGGCAGGAAGGCCGATGCTGAAGTCGGGCATCGCGGCGTCTCGAATGCGCCCGTCGGTCGCCGCCAACTATCTTTTTCCGCAACGCCCTAACCTTCCCTGAAAACTTTCGTACTTGCCTCCCGTATCAGGTTTTCGTCAGGAGAAGGCAAGCATGTCCAGACTCGCAAAAACACTGGTGGTACTGCTCGTTCTCGCGGGGGTGAGCGTCGCGGTCTACGCGTACGCGCGCAACGGCAAGAAAGGTGACGACGGCCTCAAGCAGGTCGAGGTCACCAACGGCACGATCGTCGAGAAGGCAGTGGCCGTCGGGCAGATCCAGCCGCGCCAGAAGTTCCAGGTCAAGTCGAAGATCTCCGGCATCGTGCGGCGCGCCCTCGTCGAAGTGGGCGACACCGTGAAGGCCGGCGATCCGCTCTTCGAGATCGCTCCCGACCCCACTCCGCTCGAAATCTCCGAGGTCGATCGCCGCGTCGAATCATCCGAGGCGTCGTTCCGGCGCGCGGAAGGCGACTACAAACGGGCCCTGGAGCTCTCGCGCAGCGGCGTGCTGCCGGCCTCCGAGGTCGAGCAGAAGAAAGAAGCATTCGAGCTCACCCGCGTCGCGCTCACCAAGGCGCAGCAGGATCGCGAGCTGACCCGCAAGGGACGCCTCGCGAGCACCGGCGGTCAGGAGTCGATCGTCCGCGCGAACGCGGCCGGCACGATCCTCAGCCGCACCGTCAACCCGGGCGATCCGATCGTTCCGCTGACCTCGTATCAGCCGGGCACTGAGATGGCCACCATCGCCGACATGTCGGACCTCATCTTCAAAGGGACCGTCGATGAGATCGACGTCGGCAAGCTCTCGGTCGGCATGATCGCGCGCATCAAAGTCGGCGCGCTGCCGACGGACGTGGTGACCGGCAAAGTGAGCCGCATCGCCCCGCAGGCGCAGCAGAAAGAAGGGGCCACCCTCTTCGACGTCGAAGTCGAGCTCGATCCCTCCGAGAAGATCACCCTGCGCGCCGGCTACTCCGCCAATGCCGACGTGATCATCCGCGAAAAGAAAGACGTGCTGGTCCTGCCGGAGCGCCTGGTGTCGTTCGAAGACGGCGGCAAGAAAGCGCTCGTCGAGCTCCCCCAGAGCGACCCGAAAGCTGAACCGAAAAAGACCGAAATCAAGACTGGCGTCAGCGACGGGCTGAACGTCGAGATCGTGTCGGGCCTGAAAAAGGGCGACAAGGTGGTTGAGCGTCCGCCGAAAGAGATCTCGTAGCGAACGATGAGCGATGAGAGATGAGCGATGAACACTTCGCCATCTCTCACGCTCATCGCCGGAGCCGTCGCGCCTCCCCGTTCATCGTTCCGCCGCCTCCCCGTTCATCGCTCATCTCTCATCTCTCATCGCTACCGATATGAACGACGTCCTCAAACAGCTCTTCCGCGATGTGCGCAGTGAAAAGCTGCGTACGTTCCTGACGGTCTTCGGCATCGTCTGGGGCACGATGGCGATCAGCCTGATGCTCGCGTTCGGGACCGGCCTGCACAAGAACCTGATCGAGCAGACGGCCGGCCTCGGCGATCGCATCGTCATTGCCTGGCCGGGCCTCACCTCCATCCCCTTCGAAGGATTGGGCAAGGGACGCCGCCTGCGCATCACCGAAGAGGACATCGCCGCCATCCGCACCGAAGTGCCGGGGCTGAAGGCGATCTCCGGCGAGTATCAGACCTCGATGCGGCTCGACTACGGCACCAGGACGATGTCGCTCGACGTCTCCGGCGTCTCCGCGGAATTCGGCGGAATGCGCAACCTCATCCCGCAGATGGGCGGCCGTTTCCTGAATCCGATCGACGACGACCTGCAGCGCCGCAGCATCTTCCTCGGCGACCAGCTGGCGGAGAACATCTTCGGCAAGACCGATCCGATCGGCAAAGTGGTGCTCGTCAATCAGTCGCCCTTCCAGGTGGTGGGTGTCCTGATCAAAAAGTCGCAGGACTCCAGCTACTCCGGTCGCGACAACGAAAAAGCCTTCATCCCCTCCTCGACCTTCCGCGCCCTGACCGGCGACAAGTACGTCGACAACATGGTCTTCCAGGCCGTCGACTCGGGGAACACCAAGGCGCTGAACGATCGCGTGCGCGCCGCGTTCGGCAAACGGCTCCGCTTCGACGCCAACGACAAAGAAGCGATGTCGATGTGGGACACCACCGAGCAGTTCCAGTTCTTCGACATCTTCATGCTCGCGTTCAACGCCTTCCTGGCCATCATCGGCATCCTGACGCTGATCGTCGGCGGCATCGGCGTCTCGAACATCATGAACGTCGTCGTCGAGGAGCGCACCCGCGAGATCGGCATCAAGATGGCCCTCGGCGCGAAGCAGCGCTACGTCCTCGGTCAGTTCCTCCTCGAGACGATGCTGGTCACGGCCATGGGCGGCGTGATCGGCTTCGTCCTCGCGCTCGGGATCTGCGCGGTCTTCCCGGCCCAGTTCGAGGAGTTCGTCGGCAAGCCGGAAGTCTCCCCCGTCGTCGCTCTCTTCACCACGGTTGCGCTCGGACTGGTCGGCCTGGTGGCCGGCTACTTCCCCGCGCGCGAGGCGGCACGGCTCGATCCCGTCGTCGCGATGAAGCTGTAAAGGAACGAAGATGAAAGGCGACTTCCACGTCATCCTCTCCCTCTTCTCGAGCTCCAGCCAGCTCCAGCGGAAGCGCGCCTTCCTGACGATCGCCGCCATCGCCTGGGGCACGGTCGCGATCCTGCTGCTGCTCGCATTCGGCGAAGGACTCAAGCGGCAGATGGACAAGAACCGCCGCTCGACCGGCGAGAACCTGGCCGTGCTCTGGCCCGGTGAAACCTCGAAAGCATGGGAAGGGATGCCTCCCGGCCGCCCCATTCGCCCGCGCATCGACGACGTCGAAATGCTTCGCGCGCAGATGCCGGAGCTGAAAAGCGTGCACGGCGAAATCGTCTCGTGGCGCACCGCCCTGCAGTGGGGCCGCAAGACCGTCAACGGCCGCGTCCTCGGCGCGCACCGCTCCTACGGCGAGTCGCGCGTGCACTACCCGGTGGCGGGCGGCCGCTGGATCAACGCGCAGGATGAGATCGACCGCCGCCGGGTGGTCTTTCTCGGCGACGAGCTGGCCAGGGACATCTTCGGCGACACGAATCCGGTCGGGCAGACCCTCCTCATCAACAACGCGCCGTACGCCGTCATCGGCGTCATGCAGCACAAGACGCAGATGGGCGTCTACGGCGGCCCCGATGAAGCGCACGCCGTGATTCCGTACACCACCTTTCGCGCGCAGTTCGGACGCGATCGCCTGAACGTGCTGGTGATCGAGACGCACAAGCCGGATCAGATGGTGCCGGCCCTCGAGCGGGTCAACCAGATCCTCGGCAAAAAGTACGGCTACGACCCGACCGACGACCGCGCCTTCGGCACCTGGGACATGGTCAAGTCGTCGAAGCAGTTCGGCATGATGATGACCGGCATCCAGATGTTCCTCGGCATCGTCGGCGCACTGACCCTGATCATCGGCGGGGTCGGCGTGGCCAACATCATGTACGCGGTCGTCAAGGAGCGCACTCGCGAGATCGGCGTGAAGATGGCCCTCGGCGCGAAGCAGCGCTGGATCATCTGGCCGTTCGTCCTGGAGGGTGTGGTCTACACGCTCATCGGCGGCGCGCTCGGCATCGTCATCGCGACGCTTCTCGTCGCCGCCACGACGTTCATCCCGCTCGACGGCAACAAGGTCATGTCCTTTCTCGGACGGCCGACCCTCTCGCCGCAGATCGGCGTCGCCACCTCACTCATTCTCGGCATCATCGGCCTCCTGGCCGGCTACTTCCCCGCCCGCCGCGCCGCCCGGGTCGACCCCGCCGCCACGCTGCGTTACGAGTAAGACGGAGAACCTCATGAACAGAAACCAGACCATCATCCGGATGGACAACATCCGCAAGGTGTACGACACCGGCAAAGTGAAAGTGGAGGCGCTCAAAGGCATCGACCTGGAGGTCTTCGCCGGCGAGATGGTGGCCATCGTCGGGCCTTCCGGCTCCGGCAAATCGACGCTGATGAATCTCCTCGGCTGCCTCGACACCGCCAGCGAGGGGATCTACGAGCTGGGCGGCGAGAACGTCGGCAACGTCACCCGCGACCAGCTGGCCGAGATCCGCAACCGGCGCGTCGGTTTCGTCTTCCAGGCCTTCAACCTCCTGCCGCACATCACCGCTGCCGAGAACGTCGAGCTGCCGCTGCTCTTCGGCGGCGTCCCGCCCAAGCAGCGCCGCGAGCGCTCCACCGAGCTCCTCACCCGCGTCGGCCTCGGCGAGCGCCTCGATCACAAACCGACCGAGCTCTCCGGCGGCCAGATGCAGCGCGTGGCCATCGCCCGCGCGCTGGCCATGGATCCGGACATCGTTTTGGCCGACGAGCCGACCGGAAACCTCGACTCCACCAGCGGCAGCGACATCATGTCGATCTTCACCGACCTCTGGAAAGCCGGCCGCACCCTGGTGATCATCACCCACGACCCCGCGCTCGCACGGCGGGCCTCACGGGTGGTGGAGATCAAGGACGGACGGATTACCAGCGATCACCGGAACGAGGTGGCGGCGTAGGAACGGTCACTCAGGCGAGACTCGGATGATGGGATTACAGCGTATAAAGAATCCTCTCGTATTCTTCATGCGGACCAATCCAGAACCAGACCACCTCGTCGCTGGCGGTGAGAATGCCTACGGCACGGTAGCTTCGGCCAACGCGCGCTGATACGTAGAGCTCCGCCCCATGGACGCGCTTGAAGTTCAGCCCCGGATGACGTGGATTGTTGCGGAAGAGTCGGTAAGCCGCACGTGCCTGCTCTCGCACTTCGGCCGGGAGAGCGGCGAAGCGTTTGCGGAAGTTTGGATTCGTGTGCGACTTCAAAGTCGGTCAGGATCGAGCGGCAGCGTTCGGCCGGCACGATGGTCAGCGAGCGCTTCCTCCGCCATCCGCTTCAGCGTCTCTGATGGCGGGCGCGAGAAGAGTTCATCCCAACGCCGCTCCGAATCGATTTCAGCCAGAAGCCATGCACCGATGGCTTCCTGTTCGCTGTCAGGCAGTTTGTGAGCTTCCTCGATTGCTTGTTCGAGAAGTTTACCCATGCTTCATTCTAAGCACATCTGACGCGGCCGTGAGTAGCACAGCGCCGGTGTGTTGTGGGCTTCCAGCCCACCCCCGTTCCCAGCAGACGGGGGGGGTGGGCTGGAAGCCCACAACACACGAGGAGACAGTGGCCAGAGCCACCGTCTCAGAACAGCAACCTCTGCACCCGCAGCGACTCCGGATCGACCGGCTCCTGTCCGAGGAGTCGCTGCATCTGACGCGCGTTGGCGGGGCTGTGACCGGCGAAGTGGTTGTTGAAGAAGCCGTAGATTTCCTTCGTGTGCGCGACGCTCTTCAGCACCTCCGCCCACATCTGGATCTCCTCGGAGCGGTCGAACTGCAGGTGCGAGTAGTCGGTGATGGCGCGGTCGGGGCCCATCCAGCGCACATAGAGAAAGTCGGCGGTCGCGCGCTCCACCAGTTCCAGCATCGTCTGCCGCCGGATCCACTTGCCGTCGCTGAGCGCGAGCGCGATGCCGTAATGCGCCAGCAGCTCCAGCAGACGCGATCGCACCTCGGCGCGCATCCAGCGGCTGTCGCGCACCTCCAGGGCGAAGCGAAGGTCGCGCGGCAGCGTCGGGAGGAACTGCTCGAGTGCCGGCAGCTCCTCCGGCCCGAACTCCGGCCCCATCTGCAGGAGGATCGGCCCCAGCTTCGGACCGAGTTGCCGCACGCGCTCGAGGAAGTCGCGCACGAGGTCGTCCGCACCGCGCAGCCGAAGGTCGTGCGTCACCTCCCGCGGCATCTTGAGGGTGAAGGTGAAATCGGGCGGCGTGCGCTCCCCCCACGAGCGAACCGCGCGCGCGTCGGGAACGGCGTAGAAGGTGGAGTCGACCTCGACGCCTCGGAAGACGCGCGCGTACAGCGGGAGAAATTCGGAGGGGCGCGTCCCCTGCGGATAGAACGGCCCCACCCAGGCCGCGTAGTTCCACCCCTGCGTGCCGATGAGAATGCCCATTCGCGCGCAATCGTAACGCGCGTTCAGACCGCTCGCCGCTTCTTCGCGCCGGTGACCGTCACCACGCGCGAGGTGGTCGACGTCCCCCGCCCGTTCGTCACCTTCAGCGTGACGTTGTACGTGCCGGGCGCGCTGTAGACGTGCCGCGGGTTGCGCGCACGCGAGCTGTTGCCGTCGCCGAACGACCACTCCCAGGCCAGCGGACGCTGCTCCGACTGATCTGTAAACTTGACGTTTGTTCCCGCGGTCACCGCATCGAATGCCGCCACCGGTGCGGCGAGCGACAGCGCGGTGACGACGCGGCCGCGCGACCCGGTGGCGTGCGTGAACGCCTCCTCGAGCTGCGTGCGGAACGGCGGCACGGACGTGGCCTCCGCGCGTTCGATCACCACGAACAGCACGCGGAACTCTTTCTGGCTCGCGTCGAACGAGGGACGGCGCTCCCCCATCGCGCTCACGATCTGCTGCACGTTCACGTCGACCCGCTTCGCGCTGACGGTCTGGCCGGGTGGCGGAAAGTATTCGTCGCCGAACGGAGTCCCGGTCAGGTAGTACCACGGCTGCACTTCCTCCGTGCGCGCGAGCCCCATCAGGTAGAGCTCGTGCCACGAGTAGGCCATGTACGCCGGATTGCTCGGCGTGGAGAACGTGCCGTTGCCGTTGTCGCGGAAGATGGTGCCGCCCATCGGCGAGGAATCCTGATGAAACGCTCCCGGCGTGTGCACCCACTGCGCCGGGTGGTAGCCGCGCGGGTTGTGCGCGTGCGAGCGCTCCCCCGCTTCATCGATCTCGAAGTAATAGAGCCAGCGATGGCCGAGCTCGTGTAGGAGGATCTGCGCCGCGCCCTGGCCGCTGAACGCGAAGACCGAATTCATGTGCATCAGCGTCGGCGTGCGCGGATGCGTCGAGCTGGAAAACTGCGAGATCCCGTCCGCCCCCGGATTGGCAAGCGTGGCAAACGCGCCGTACGGCGAAAGCAGGATGTCGCTCGGAAAGTCGCTGTAGATCGCCACCGCGTCGATCTCGTCGTTGCGATACCCGAAGTCGTGCTGCAGCCGCTCCCACACGCCCGCGACATTCACGCTCGGCAGGCGATAGCTCTCGACGAGCGGCTTCGCGGTCTCGAGCGAGGTCAGTTCGCTGAAGTCGATCTCCAGCGGTTCCGATGGCACACCGCCGAGGTTGACCGTTGCTTCGAGCTGGTCCGCGGTGCTGAAGGCATTCGTGTACATCCAGACCTTCACCGTCCGCGACGTCAGCGACAGCGACTCCTCGGGGACGAGCAGCACGACGTCGCTTCCTTCGATGCGCGCGGCCGGCGAGTCGATGACGTTGCCGTAGATCAGCCGATCCCTGTAGACGAACAGCTCGAAACGATTCAGCGAGTCGCCGATGAAGGCGAGGTACGAGGCCCCCTCGCGCAGCACGCTGCGGTCGATCGGCGCCGCGAGATGGATGCGCACTTCCAGCAGCGACGTCCCGCCGACCCGCGCAACGTCGACGCCGGTGATGTCGAGCATCCCCCGTTCCGCGCCGTACAGCGGATCGACCTCCCCGCGCGCATCCGTCAGAGTGGCGAGCGGGGTACGTTGCGCGAGCCAGGCATCATTCCCCGTCTTCACCACCACCCCGCCCCACCCGATGCGTCGCACGACCCGATACGAGAAGCGCAGGTCGCCGCTCGAATGGAGCACCGCCTGCAGGTCGTACGTCATCGCGTTCGCATCGGCACGGCGCCAGGTGATCGTGACCGCATTCGCGGTCGATTTGACGTAGACATTCGGCGAGCCGCCGGGCGAACCGATGTAATCGAAGAGCGGCGAGAGCATCGGATCGCTCCCGAGCGCGAGCGTCACCGCGTCGACGTTCGTCTGCGGCACGACCGGCTTCGTAAAGTGCACGCCGCGCGCGACCGAGAGCGTCGCGCTCCCGTACGACCCCGCGCCGAACGGAAAGGCGAACGGCAGCGCGAGCTCTTTCGTCACCTGGCCGCGGCCGAACGTCGCGTACAGCGGGCCGACCTCCTGGTCGTACTGCAACGCGCTCCTCGTGACGGCGAAGGTCGATGCGTTGCGGCGGGTGATCTGCAGCGAGATTCCTTCGAGGTCGGCCGGATCGTCGTTCGGCGCGGTCAGCTCGTCGGCGCGCACGAAGAGGACGTCGTTCGCGAAGCGGGTAGTCGGCGGCTGTTCGTCGTTCGCCAGCGAGGCGACGCGCGCGCCGAGTGCGGCACGCGTGCGGCGATGCAGCTCCTCGACGCGGCGCTGCGTCTCCCGGCTCGTGCCGCAGACCGTCTCCGCCGCGACCGGCGCGGTCAGGAGGGAGACGATCAACGTGAAAAGCGAAACCGTTTTCATGACCAGCCGCAATCTATGCAGCGCCGGTGGGGGCGGCGTGATCCGCCTCACGTCGTAACGATTCGTTCGCGTAGACTCCCGCGATCGTGCGCTTCTTCCCATTGATCCTGGTCATTCTCTCCCTCGGATGCTCCACGGCGAAGCTCGCCGTTCATGATGTCGCCGCCGTTGCTACGGCTCCGGCGCGCGCAACGCCCAGGCAGTGGAAGCAGACCGCCGCGACCGCGGCTGCCGTCGGCGCGGCGCTCCTCCTCGACGAGGAGATCGCCGATCTGGTGAGGAGCAACGACGCGCCGCTGCTCGACGACGCGACCGAATTCATCGAACCGTTCGGCGGCGGCCACTCCGACAAAGTGATGGCCGCCTTTTTTCTCTACGGAGCGCTCGCCCGGAACGATCGCGCCGGCCAGACCGCCTTCGACGCCTTCGTCAGCAGCATCATCGCCTCCAAAGGGATCACCCCCGCCTTGAAGGCGCTGACGCACCGCAGGCGTCCCCACGGCAGCGGCGACGACGAATCGTTCCCCTCCAATCACGCCACCCAGGCTTTCACCGTCGCCACCGTCATCGCCCGCCATTACGAGGACCGACGCTGGGTGCGCTGGCTCGCCTACGGCGTCGCCACCGGCGTCGGCTTCGCCCGCATCTACCACGACGATCACTACACCTCCGACGTCATCGCCGGTGCGGCGATCGGCACGTTCGTCGGGCACACGGTGGTGACGGCGAATCAGAAGTGGCGGGTGCAGACCGATGGGAAGCGGGTGATGGTGTCGTTGCGCTGGTGAGTCGCGCTCTGCAGACTAGAGAACGACCGGGGCCTCCGGCGGCCGGGCCGCGGGCCCGGACCCGTTGGTTGGCCCAGCCTCTGCGACACTCTGTCGCGAGATCGGAGGCTGCGCTCGCGGAGGCTGGGCCAACCAATGGGGTCCGGGGCTATGGCCCCGGCCGCCGGAGGCCCCCCGTCGTTGCGTCATTCGATCGCACTGTTGCGTCGCGCGATCGTTGCGTCACCCGATCGGAGCGTTGCGCGTGCCGCCCGTTCCGTGACACCACTCAGCCCAACAGATGCTTCTGCACCTTCCCTAACGCCGTCCGCGGAATCGTCTCCACCTTCACGAACTTCCGCGGCACCTTGAACGACGCCAGCTGCTCGCGGCAGACCGACTCCAGTTGCGCGGCATCGAACTCGCCGACCAGATACGCCACCGGCACTTCCCCGCGCAACGCATCGGCCACGCCGATCACCGCCGCCTCGCGCACCCCCTCCTGCTCCATCAGCAGCTCTTCGATCTCGCGGGGGTAGATGTTGAAGCCGCCGGAGATGATCAGGTCGGAGCGCCGGCCCAGCAGGGTGATGTAGCCGTCGTCCGATTGCGTGGCCAGGTCGCCGGTCCGAAAGTAGCCGTCGCTCGTGAACGCCGCCGCGGTCGCATCGGGGCGGCGCCAGTAGCCGGCGAAGACGTTCGGACCGCGGACGAACAGCTCCCCCTCCTCGATGCGCGTGGAGATGCCGGGCAGCGCGAAGCCGACCGTTCCCGCCCGCCGCTCGCCGACGTACGGGTTGCTGCAGTTCATGAACGTTTCGGTCATGCCGTAGCGCTCGAGGATGGTGTGGCCGAACAGCTCGCGGAACTGCTCGAGCACGTGCGCCGGCAGCGGGGCCGATCCCGAGACGAAGAGGCGCATCGTCGCGCCGATGGTCCTCGCATCCCCCGGCGCGGTCTCCAGCAGGCGTACGTAGACGGTCGGCACCCCGAAGAAGAGCGTCGGACAAAAGTCGAGAAACTCCCGCGTCGCGCTGGTGTGGTCGAAGCGCTCGAGGAGGCGCATCCGGCAGCCGCTCACCAGCCACGTGTGCAGCCCGTTGCCGAGGGCGTGGATGTGAAAGAGCGGCAGCGCGAGGAGGAAGCGATCGCGCTCGGTGATCTGCCACGCCGCGGTCAGGTTCACCGCGTTCGCCAGAAAGTTGTTGTGCGTCAGCACCGCGCCTTTCGACGCACCGGTAGTACCCGATGTATAGATGATGGCGGCCGGAGTGTCGCCGTCCAGCACCACGTTCGGCCGCGATGCCGCCTCGAGCTCGTACAGCGGCGCCAGATCGTCCGCGCTGATCATCGCCCGCGGCTCCGCATCGCTGGTGATGTGCTGCAGCTCGCGCTCGCGGTAGAGGATGTTGACCGGCACGAAGATCACGCCGAGCTTCACGCAGGCCAGGAAGAGATCGATCAGCTCGATCCGGTTTGCGAGGTAGACGCAGAGCCGGTCGCCGCGCGCGAACCCGCGCTGCACCAGCGCCCGCGCCACGCGATTGCTTCGCGCTTCGAGCGCGCCGAACGTGAACGTGCGGTTCTCCCACTCGAGGGCCGGCGTGTCGGCGCGGCCATGCAGGGAGAGGTCGAAGAGGTGAAGGAGATTCACGTCGCTCCCGACATCAAACCCTGAGCGAAGCCGAAGGGTCAATCAAGGCGCTCGCGAGGTCGTTGCCACAGGTATCGCGAGCGCCTTGGTTGACCCTTCGGCTTCGCTCAGGGTGATGTTGGGAGAGCGAGGTTACTGCTTCGGCGAGGTCTGCGCTCCTCCGGCCTGGCCGCCGTAGGTGGTCGTCGCACCGCCGGCCGAGTCGTTCGCGCCGGTCGTGGTCTGGCCGCTGGCGGTAGCGGGCGCCTGGTCGACGGTGGTGTTCCCGCCCGTGACGTCGCTCGGTTTGTTGTGCGCGCCATGCGTCTGCGGCGAGGCGTTGTCGCTGTAGCAGCCGAGGCCGACGAACGCGGCGAACAGAAGCGGAAGGATGCGTTTCATGCCTTGAAAGGAGCAACGCCTGTGCCGCGATACACTCCCGCGCCGTCATGAATCGCGCCACGGATCGCTTCGCCATCGCCCGCTCCGACGTCCACCATCACGCGCGCCGCATGTGGCAATCCGGCCTGGTGGTCGCCTCGGCCGGCAACGTCAGCCGGCGCGTCGATGACGAGCACATCGCCATCACGCCGACCTTCGTGCCGTACGAGAGCATGACCGCGGAGCAGATCTCGATCGTCAGCCTGTCGACCGGCTCTCCCCTCCCCGATTCGCACGCTCCCTCCGGCGAGCTGCCGATGCACCTCGGCATCTACCGCGCCCGCCCCGACGTGCAGGCCATCGTGCACACCCACGCGCCGTTCGTGACCACGCTCTCGGTGCTGCACCTCCCGCTGCCGCCGGTGATTGACGAGATGGCGATGTACTTTGGCGGCACGATCGAGATCACCGAGTACGCCTTCACCGGCACCGACGTCATCGCCACCAGCGTCCTCCGCGCCCTCGGCGATCGCGCCGGCGTGATCCTCGCCAACCATGGCAACGTCTGCATCGGCCGCGACCTCGATCAAGCCATGCACGTCGCCCTGACGATGGAGTCGACGGCGCGTGTTTACGTGCAGGCGCTGCAGACCCGCGAGGCCATCCGTCCGCTGCCCAACGACGCCATCGCCGCCGGACGGCGCATCTACGACGCGAAGCATCGGCTGTAACGCGCTGCTGTTCATCCCTGAAAGGCTGTGAAACGATTCGGCAGTCCGATGTGGGATTTGCACGCCGGAGGCGTGTCGTAGATTAGCCGGTGGCAAGGGCCGAAGGCACGCCGCCACCGGACACGATCGGCCTTCCTCCACGACCCCGGCAGGGGTCGCGTCCTTGCAGGTGGGTCGATGGCATCGATCCACCGCACCCCTCCGGGGTGCAACCCTTCCTCCGGAACCGAACCGGTGGCTGCGTGCCTTCGGCCCTTGCCACCGGCTAATCTACGACACGCCTCCGGCGTGCAGGCATGCTATGCCGCGCGCCGGTACAGCCCCAGTCTCCCGAGCACCCGCGTCGCCGCGATCTCGCCCGACTCGACCGCCGAGTTCATGAAGCCCGATTCCTCCATGGTGTGCTCGCCGGCGAAGATGAGGTTCCCCTGTGGCTCGCGCAATGCGCCGAGGAAGCGCTGGTACTGGCCGGGGAGGTAGCAGGTGTAGCTGCCGAGGGAGTACTCGTATTTCGGCCAGATCTGGCGCACCGCCTGACCGGTGTACGCCTCGGCCACCCCGGGAAAGACCTTGTCGGCCTGACCGGCAAACTCGCGGGCGCGATCCTGCAGCGCGCCCTCGCCGAGCTTCAGGCCGAGCGCGCCGCCGGCGAAGTTGGTGAGGATCGCGTGCGTGCCGTTCTGGCCGCGGCTCGTTTCCCAGCAGGCCTGGAACGGCAGGTCGGTGAAGGTGTAGGCGGTACAGTTCATCTGCACCCACGGCCGTGCATTGAGGCCGATCATCATCTTCGAGTTCGTGCCGTAGCCGAGCTGCTGGATCATCTCGCGCTGGACGGTCGTGAGCGTGAGCTTCGACAGATCGAGCTTGCGCATCACCGTCAGCGGAATGGTGGTGATCACGACGTCGGCCGGAATGGCCACCGGCTTGCCGCCGCGCAGCACCGAGACCTCGAAGCCGTCGCCCTTGTTGCAGATCGCCTCGACGACCGTCCCGAGCTCCACCGGCCGCTCGAGCTCCTGCGCCAGGCGAATCGGGATCGAGCCGTTGCCGATCTTCGTCCGATAGCGTTCGTCGCTCGCGCCGAAGATCTGGAACGCGTCATCGCTCGTACCGATCAGGCAGAGCAGATTGAGGGCGCTCTGCTGCTCGAGCGGCAGGCCGTACTCGCCGGTGTAGGCGGCGTCGATGACCGAGCGGATCGCGCCGCGGACGCCGTTCTCGTCCAGCCACTGTTTGACGTTCATCCGATCGAGCCGCTTCGCGCGCTCGCTGCCGCCGCGCCAGTCGACCTGGCAGCCGTCCTCCCCGATCGCGCGGCGGATGGCATCGCCGACCGGCCGGAAGGCGTCGATCCAGTCGACGTCGGCCTTGTAGAGCTTTCCGCCGATGAAGTAATCGTGGCCGTTCGCGCCGTCGAGGTACGTCAGGTCGAGCAGCTCCAGCCCGAGCTCGCGGGCGAGGTTCCGGACGGCGTGGTGTCCGCCGTCGATCAACTCTCCCCCCAGCTCCGCCACCTGATCGTCGCGGAAGTAATGCTGCAGCGAGTACATCCGCCCGCCGACGCGCGGCGCGGCCTCGACGACCTGCGCCTGGATGCCGCTCTGCTGCAGGCGATACGCCGCGGTGAGCCCCGCCGTGCCTGCGCCGAGGATCACCACGCGCGGCGCGGTCTCACTGTTGGCGCGTGGCGCAAACGTGAGCGGAGCGACCGTCGCCGCGGCGAGCGTCGTCGCGGTCGTACCGAGGAAGCGGCGCCGGCTCCACGCCTGCTCGAACAGCTCCTCGGTCGAGGTGCGGTCGCGCTCCAGGGCAGCGGCGATGCGCAGCGAACGGCGGAGGGAGGAGAACAGCTCGGTGCGTGCCATGAGAGGCCGCATTGTAGCGAGGACAGCGCTCAGCGGTTCAGCCGTTCAGGCAGCGAGATTTCGCGCCTGAACAGCCGAGGAGCGGCTGAAGGTAGCTAAGCAGAATGCTCTCACTTCACCAACAGATCAGGGGAACGACGGGAGGCCTCCGGCGGCCGGGCCGCGGGCCCGGACCCGTGTTGGTCCAGCCTCCGCGACACAGACTCGTATCTCGCGACAGAGTGTCGCGGAGGCTGGGCCAACCAACGGGGTCCGGGGCTATGGCCCCGGCCGCCGGAGGCCCCCCGTCGTCTCCTCATCCGTGGCTCAAGTGCGTGCGTTCTGCTTAGAACGCGGCCGGCTCCTGATACGTCCCGAAGACGTCACGCAGCGCATCCGAGATCTCGCCAATGGAGGCGTACGCCTTCACCGCGTCGAGAATGGCCGGCATGGTGTTGGCCTCGGGGTCGGCGGCGACGTTGCGCAGCGTCTGCAGGGTCTCCTGCACGCGGGCGTTGTCGCGGGTCTCGCGGATGCGGTTGAGGCTCGCGAGCTGCTCGGTGGCGGCCGATTCGTCGATGTAGAGGATCTCGTACGGGTCCTCGGTTTCCATCCGGAAGGCGTTGACGCCGACGACGAGCTTCTCGTTCGCGTCGACGGCCCGCTGGTACTGATAGGCGGCGTCCCAGATCTCGCGCTGCGGGAAGCCGGCTTCGATCGCTTCGACCATGCCGCCGAACTGGTCGATCTTTTCAAAGTACTCGAGGCAGCCCTGCTCCATCTTGTTGGTCAGCTCTTCGATGTAGAACGAGCCGCCGAGCGGGTCGACCGTGTTGATGATGCCGGATTCGTGGGCGATGATCTGCTGGGTGCGCAGGGCGATGCGCGCGGCCTGTTCGGTGGGAAGCGCGAGGGTCTCGTCGAGGGAGTTGGTGTGCAGCGACTGCGTCCCGCCGAGCACCGCGGCCAGCGCCTGGATGGTCACGCGGACGATGTTGTTGTACGGCTGCTGACCGGTCAGCGACGCGCCAGCGGTCTGCGTGTGGAAGCGAAGCTGCCAGGAGCGGGGGTCTTTCGCGCCGTAGCGATCGCGCATGACCTTCGCCCAGATGCGGCGGGCGGCGCGGAACTTCGCCACCTCCTCGAGCAGATCGTTGTGCGAGTTGAAGAAGAACGACAGCCGCGGCGCGAACTCGTCGACGTCGAGACCGGCGCGGATGCCGTACTCCACGTACTCCATGCCGTCCCGCAGGGTGAAGGCGAGCTCCTGGAGCGCGGTCGAGCCGGCCTCGCGGATGTGATAGCCGCTGATGGAGATCGGGTTGTACCTCGGCACGTACTCCGCGCAGAAGCGGAACGTGTCGGTGACGAGCCGCATGGAGGGACGCGGCGGAAAGATGTACTCCTTCTGCGCGATGTACTCCTTGAGGATGTCGTTCTGCAGCGTGCCGGAGATCTTCTTCCAGTCGGCGCCCTGCTTTTCGGCGACCGCCAGATACATCGCCAGGGCGATCGGCGCCGTGGAGTTGATGGTCATCGAGACCGTCACTTCCTCAAGGTTGATCCCGTCGAAGAGGGTCTCCATGTCCGCCAGCGTGTCGACGGCGACGCCGCACTTGCCGACCTCGCCTGCGCTGTAGTGGTGATCGGAGTCGTAGCCGTAGAGCGACGGCAGGTGGAAGGCGGTCGACAGGCCGGTCTGCCCCTGCGTCAGCAGGTACTTGAAGCGCTCGTTGGTCTGCCGGGCCGTGCCGAAACCGGCGAACTGGCGCATGGTCCAGAGCCGGCCGCGATAGCCGGTCGGGTGGATACCGCGGGTGTAGGGGAACGAGCCGGGGTAGCCGATCTCGTGAAAGTCCTGATCCTGGACGTGCAGCGGGGTCGCGAACGGATTGACCTCCATCGAGCTGACGGTCGTGAAGTCTTTCTTCCACGCCCCTTTTTTGCTCACCAGCGGGTCGTGGACCTCGCGGCGCCAGCGGGCGTCCTCTTTCTGGACGGCGGCAATGGTCTCGCGGCTGAAGAGCGGCAGCTGCTGGGCGTCGTTCGCGCCGGCTGTTTCGATGACCGGCTGCGGAATGGTGGCAGTGGCGTTCTGGACGTCCGTGTCGTTACGGCTCATGTGTCTGTTTTCCCCTCGTCTTCCTCAACTTAGCTCGAAACGTACCCATTCCGAAAGCCAGGGCGGCGTTTTTCGAGAAAGGCGGCGAGCCCTTCCCGCGGCTCACCGGTGGCAAAGATCCATGCAAACGTGGCGCGCTCGAGCGCATCGCCCCCTCGGCCGCGCAACAGCGTGGCCGTCACGTCGAGCGCGGCCGTGCTGCGGCCGGCCGCGTCGAAGTCGCTGCCGTCGGCGAGCCCGAGCGCGATCGCTTCGCTCGCGGTGAGGCTCTCGCTGCCGAGGAGCTTCAACGCTCCGCGGCCGAGCCGCCAGGCAGCGCCGGCCCAGACCCGCGGCTCGTCGAGTTGCAGCGTGGCACCGTCGCGCAGAACCGCGAAGTCGGCGAAGAGGAGCGCCGCGGCGGCGAGACCGCGCAGCTCCCCCTCCCCGATGACGACCACGAGCTCGCGCGCGGTCAGCAGCTCCTCGAGAGCGCGCTCGCTCACCTCGCCGGCCGCGATGACGCGCATCAGCGGAAGATCGAAAAGACCTTGCTGGCGATGCCGCCCTCGTCCTGCTTCGAGAGCTGATCGAGCTCGCCGGCGTCGAGGAAGATCCCGCCGCAGTTCGCGCACTGATCGACCTTCACCCCGTGCAGCCCGATCTCCTGGAGGTCCATGCCGCACTTCGGGCACTTCATCCAGTGAGCCTGCTTCAGGCGGTCCTTCTCGTCGGCGGCCATCTTCCCCGCCTGCTCCTGCGCCCACTTCTTCCGGCGCTCGATCTCCTGCTTGGCAAAGTACTCGTCTTCCGCACGGCTGGGCTTATCAAAGTCGGACATCGTTCCCTCCGTTGTTGCGGCGGGATTCTAACGTGACTATTGTTGAGGGATGGCACGGCAGATCACCATCACCCTGGACGAGGATGTCGCGACACGGATCGAACGCGCGGCCGAGCGAAGCCACCGGCCCCTGGACGAGGTGGCAAACGAGATGCTGCGGAAGGCGCCGGAGCCAATACCTAGGGTGATCGAACCGAGACCGTTCGTCGTGCGGACGTTCAATCTCGGCATGCCGCGCATCGATCTCGATTGCACAGGCCGTGCGCTCGAGGAGCTCGACCGGCTGGAGCGCGAGGATTGATCGTCGTCGACGCGAACCTGCTGATCTACTCTCACAACGAGGCAGCACCGCAGCACGATTCGGCACGAGCATGGCTGCGAGGGGTCCTGTCCGGTTCGCACGCCGTCGGACTGCCGTGGGTCGTGATTCAGGCCTTTTTGCGGATCATGACCACGACACACATGCTGCCGACGCCTCTGCCGATGCCGACAGCCATCAGCGTCGTCGATGACTGGTTCGCGAGTCCAGTGGTGGACACAATCGAGCCGGGCCCGCGGCACTGGGAGATCCTGCGTCGCCTGATCATCAACGCCAACGTACGCGGCGGGATGGTCACAGACGCGCACATCGCCGCCCTCGCCATCGAGCACGACGCCACCCTCTACACGGCCGACTCGGACTTCCGCAGGCGATTCCCGGAAGTGCGGGTCGTCAATCCCCTCAGGTAGCCTCTACCGCTTCGCCTTCCGCGCGACCAGCAACAACCCCGGGCCGAACGGCAGCCAGGCGAAGAGCGCATCGAGCGAGAACACCGCCCGCACCACCCGCACCAGCCAGCGCGCCTTGCCGACTTTCGCCACCGACTGCAGCGCGGCGTCTTCGTCGACTTTGCGGCGGGCCCGGCGTTTGTTCATCGGCAGGAGGAACAGGGTGTCGTAGGTCAGCACGACCGGGAAGCCCCAGTAGGAGGCTTTCTGGACGAACAGGCCGGCCGCGCGGAACAACCCGCCCAGCTGTCCGCGTGAGTAACGGCGGAGGTGCTCGTAGTAGTCGTCGCTCGCGCTCCAGAGGCTTTGCAGCGCGGGAACGGTGGCGATGACGGTGCCCTCTTCCCGCAGTACGCGGCCGATCTCGCGCGCGGCGGCGGCATCGTCGCGCAGGTGCTCGAGCGTCTCACCGGTGGTGACACCGTCGAACGTACTTTCGCGGAACGGCATGCGGGTCATGTCGCCGACCACGACCGGGATGGTCGAGGTGCGGCGGACGTGCAGCGCGGCGTCGAACGCGTAATCGATGCCGATGACGCGGTAGCCGGAGTGCTGCATGCGGCCGGCGAGCTGTCCCAGGCCGACCGCGCCGTCGAGCAGGCGCGCGCCGCGCGGAAGGCGCTCCACTTCGCGGACGATCATGCCGAGGCGATGCTCGTGGCGGGGGCCGAACATCTCCGGCTGCGTGCCCCAGGCGTGGGTGGTGGTCATTCGAAGGAGCGCAAAACAGAAAGGCCCGTGCGAAATTGCACGGGCCCTTCCAGTTGCAGACGGGAAAAAGCTTACTGCGGGCTGACGACGGCGGTCAGACTGTCGACGCTGCCGCAGGCGTTCGTGACGCGGACCCAGTAGCTCTCCTGACCGGTCACCACGGGCGTGGTGTAGGTCGGGCCGGTGGCGCCCTCGATCGGCGAGAAGGTCATCCCGCGGTAGCCGCGGTACCACTGGTAGCGGAAGCCGCCGCTGCCTTCCGGTGCGACCTTCAGGGTGGCGCGCATGCCGGCCGGCACGCTCTGGCTTTCCGGCTGGTGGCCCGGCGCGCCGAGGATGATCGGCGGGAGGCAGCCGACGTAGACCAGGACGTAGTCGACCGAGGTGCGGCCGGTGGCGTTGCGGCGCGCGGCGATCGGCACGACGTAGGTGCCGGTCGGGGTCTCGGGTCCGATGGTGATGTCGAGCTTCTGCAGGTCGGTATCGGCGATCTGCGGCGCGATGCGCGTGAACGTGTACGTGGAGTCGCCCGGCAGGCCGAAGGCGCGATAGGTGAGGTCGTTCAGGTCGGCGCCCGGACGGAAGTTGGTCACATTGACGCTGCCGGTCTGGCCGATGTCGAGCACGAGCTCGGTCGGCTCGACGCGCAGGCGGCCGCTGCCGCAGCTGATGATCACCTCGCGGATGATCGAGGCGAGGTCGCTCGCATCCGGCTTGGTGGCCATGAAGAGCGAGTCGGTCGTCCCGGCCACGTCCGAAAGAACGTTGCGGACCGTGTCTGTAAAGCCGAAGGCCACGGCGCTCTCGGTCGGGACGAAGACGGTCGGGATGAGGATGTTGCGCGAGGCGGCGTTGTCCGCCATCGCCAGCGTCAGCGCACGGTCGCCGGGGCCGAAGTCGCACCCGGTAACGCCGCCCGGACGGGCGTCGGTGATGACGATGATGATCTTGGTCGCGTTCGGACGGAAGCGGCCGTTGAAGTTGCCGATCTGCGCGCCGGCGCCCGACGCGATGCTGCGATCTTTCTGCAGGTTGTTGAGGACGGTGTTGAGCGCCTCATCCCACTCGGCCGGCTCGCCGCAGCTTCCCTCGGTCGTCATCTTGGTGACGGCCGCCGTCAGCGCAGCGTGGTTGTTCGGCGCGAGGTCGAGCAGCACGTTGACGTTGTTGGCCGGCGCCGTGACGAGGCCGAACTGGTAGTCGCCGCCGGAGGAGACAGCCACCGTATCAGCGATGCTGTTGACCTGGGCCTGCACCTCCGCGATGACGTTCCCCATCGAGCCGGTGTTATCGACGACGAAGACCACATCCATCGGCCCGCATGTCTGCGCGTGGACCACCGCACCACACCCGAGCACCAGCACAAGAACAATGAAGGCCCGAATGGCCTGAGGAGTCCGCATCCTTCCACCCCCGATTGGTCGTTACGACAGGATAGGGTAGCGGAGGCGGCGAGAACTGTCGAGCGGGCGGCTTCTCAGCCGTTCAGCCGCACAGCTGTTCAGGCGGCGAGCGCGGTGCAGCGCAGCCCTGAACAGCTGAAGGGCTGTGAGGCTGAGCAGCTGGCTGTGCGCTAGACGCCCAGAATCTGGTAGCGGAGGCGGCGAGAACTGTCGAGCGGGCGGCTTCTCAGCTCCTCAGCCGTTCAGCCGCACAGCTGTTCAGGCGGCGAGCGCGGTGCAGCGCAGCCCTGAACAGCTGAAGGGCTGTGCGGCTGAGCAGCTGGCTGTGCGCTAGACGCCCAGAATTTCGCGCAACGCTCCTTGTGCAGTCTCCAGCGCCTCGTTCAGGCGATCGGCGTCTTTTCCCCCCGCCTGTGCGAGGTCGGGCTTGCCGCCGCCTTTGCCGCCGACGATCGGTGCGAGCTTGGCGATGAGGGTATTGGCCTGCACCCGTCCGAGCAGGTCGCTGGTCACCGCGGTGAGCAGCGTGACCTTCCCGTCGGTGGCACTGCCGAGGACCACCACGCCGCTCTTGAGCTTCGAGCGGAAGGTGTCGGCGAGGTTGCGCAGATCGCCGCCGCTGACGTCATCGACCCGGCGTGCGATGAGCTTCACCCCACTGACGTCGACCACCGCCTCGTCGCTCGACGTAGTGGCCGCGCCGCCGCCGGTGGCCAGTTTGACCTTCAGCTGCTTGAGCTCCTTCTCGAGGGTCTTCTGCTTTTCCTGCAACGAGCGGACGTAGGCCGGCAGCTCGTCGACGGCCACGTTGGCCTGCGACGCGATCTGGTGGGTCGTGTCGTCGAGCTTCTGGAACAGCTCGAGCGCCCCGCGGCCGGTGACCGCCTCCATGCGCCGCACGCCGGCCGCCAGCGAGCGATCGCTGACAATCTTGAAGAGACCGATGTCGCCGGTGCGATTGACGTGACAGCCACCGCAGAACTCGCGCGAATAGTCGCCCGCGCTGACGATGCGCACCATCTCGCCGTACTTTTCGCCGAACATCGCCACGGCGCCCGATTTCTTCGCCTCCTCGATCGGCAGGACCTGCTTGGAGACCTCGAGGTTCTGGCGAATACGCTCGTTGACCTGCGCCTCGATCTCGCGCAGTTGCGCGTCCGTCAGCGGCTGGTGGTGCGTGTAGTCGAACCGGAGCCGGTCGGGCGCGACGAGCGAGCCGGCCTGCTGCACCGCGGCGCCGAGGATGTCCTTCATCGCTTTGTGGAGGAGGTGCGTGGCGGTGTGATTGGCGGTCGTGTCGAGGCGCGTCGGCACCGGCACCGAGGCCGCCACTTTCGCGTGGATCGTCAGCGAGCCTTCCTCGACGCGGACGCGGGAGACGAACAGCTCGCCGGCCGGCTTCTGCGTGTCGAGCACCGTCGCTCTTCCGCCGTCCCACACCAAGGTCCCGCTGTCGCCGATCTGCCCGCCCGACTCAGCGTAAAACGGCGTCGGCGAGAGGACCACCTCCCCTTCCGAGCCGTGATGCAGCGCATCGCGCTCCTGGCCGTCGACGACGATCGCCTTCACCTCGGACGGCACGTCGGAGAGCTGCTCGTAGCCGACGAATTCGATCGGGCCGATCTTCTCGGCGATCGCCGCGAACGTCGCCGCATCGGCCGAGAGGGCGAACTTCGACGACGCCTTCGCGCGCTTCTTCGCGTCGGCGAGCAGCAGCTCGAAGCCTTCGCGGTCGAGGGTCACCCCTTCTTCTTCCGCCATCTCGCCGATCAGATCGATCGGAATGCCGAACGTGTCGTACAGGCGGAAGACCGCCTCGCCGCTGACAACGCGCTCGCCGCGGACCCGGACGTCGTCCAGCAGTTGACCGACGCGTTCCATGCCGCTGGTGAGCGTGCGTGAGAAACGCTCTTCTTCCGATTCGAGCGTGCGCAGGATCGCCTCGCGGCGATCGCGCAGCTCCGGATAGGCGCCACCCATCGCTTCGAGCACCGCGTCGACCACGTGCGAGAGGAAGACCTCCTTCGGCAGCTTGCGGCCGAAGCGGATGGCGCGGCGGATGATGCGGCGCAGCACGTAGCCGCGCCCTTCGTTGGACGGAATGACGCCGTCGCTGATGAGGAACGTCGCCGCGCGAGCGTGATCGCAGAGGACGCGCACCGCGGTGTCGAGGTCGTCCTCCATCTTCCCGCCGTACACGTAGCCGGAGAGCTCCGCGATGCGGCGCTGGATGGGCGCGAAGAGGTCGGTGTCGTAGTTCGTCCCCGCGTTCTGCAGCACGAGCGCGAGGCGCTCGAGCCCCATACCGGTATCGACCGACGGCGCCGGCAGCGGATGCAGCACCCCGTTCTCGTCGCGGTCGTACTGCATGAAGACGAGGTTCCAGATCTCCATCGTGTCGTCGCCGGGGCCGTTGACCAGCTCCGGGACGTTCTTCGACAGATCGTCGCCGCGGAAGTAGTGGATCTCGGAGCACGGTCCGCACGGACCGGTGTCGCCCATCTGCCAGAAGTTGTCTTTCTTGCCGAAGCGCAGCACGCGCTCGGGACGTGCGCCCGCTTCGACCCAGAGGCGCTCGGCCTCTTCGTCGGCCGGAACGTTTTCGTCGCCCTCGAAGACGGAGAACCAGAGGCGCTCCGGGTCGAGGCCGTAGACCTTCGTGATCAGCTCCCAGGCATAGTTGATGGCGTCGCGCTTGAAGTAGTCGCCGAAGGAGAAGTTGCCGAGCATCTCGAAGAAGGTGTGGTGGCGCGCGGTGCGGCCGACGTTCTCGAGGTCGTTGTGCTTGCCACCGGCGCGGACGCATTTCTGCGACGTCGTGGCGCGGGTGTAGTCGCGCGGCTCACGGCCGAGGAAAGTGTCCTTGAACTGGTTCATGCCGGCGTTGGTGAAGAGGAGCGTCGGATCGCCCGCGGGGACGAGCGACGAGCTGGTGACGCGGCGATGACCCTTCGACTCGAAGTATGCGAGGAACTTCTCACGGATTTCGCTGGTGGTGAACAACGGTGATCTCCTTCAGTGCCTCGCGGACGAGCGCGGCATCGTAACCCTGCTTCAACAGATATCCGGCGAGCTTGTTCCTTCCCTCGGAGGTGGTGAGAAAGTCCTCACCATGACGCCGCGCGAGGAGGCGGGCGCGCTTGACGCCGACCTCGACCAGCGACTCCCGCTCCCGCTCGGCGTCGAGGTTCTCCGCGAGCGCAGTCCCGGCCGTCTCGTGGTCGACCCCGGCCGCCTGCAGCTCGCGCTGAATACGCCGCTTGCCGACCTTGCGTCCGGCGCGGGTGCGGACGAGCGCCCCGGCAAAGCGCTGGTCGTCGAGCCACTTCTCGCCCCGCAACTTCACGATGGCCGCCTCGATCTCATCGCTCTCGAACGACTTGCGCTGCAGCTTCCGGCGCAGCTCCGCCTCACTGTTGAAGCGGTACTGCAGGATGCGCAGCGCGGCGAGGTAACAGCGATCGGGAGTGTCGTCGCTCACGACCGCGGAGTGTAGCGCGCGACTCACGGGGAGAGGGCGTCCGCCCGCGACGACCGAACGTCTCGCCGGTGGAGTTGCGACTTCCACGCTTGACCGTTACGACTCCACGCTTGGCAGAGACGGTGCCGGACGTCCGGGCGGCAGCGGCGGAACTGCCCTGGATCCAATTCGCGCCTGAAGCTGGGCCGCCCGGACTTCGGGCAGCACACCGTCCAGCCGTCGCATAGATGCGGAACCCCGCGTCAGGGCGTTCCATGGTCAAGCCGGGCGGGCGGATGGATGGCTTGACCATCGAACGCCCTGACGCATCACACTGAAGGCGACGGCTCTCGCGAAAACCGCACTGTGCGCTCTACGGCCGTGACCGCCCAGCCTTTTGGCCTCACCGGATTTTTCCGCCTCACTGGCGCGCCCGCGCTATGCGACCGAACGGGTGCGAGGCGACTTCCCGCACTATCCGCCGCTTCCACACTCGTTCACCGCGCTACGCGTCTCTTCCGTCGCAAAGCGCGGTATGTTCCACCGCAGAGAGGACAACCTCCGCGCAACGATCCCTGCTACGCGGACCAAGTGAAGTACAAGTTAGGCGGACGAGGCACCGTTTTGGCGGCTGCACATTTCTATGAGACCGTTCATGCACGCTCGGTCGCAGAGCAGCGTGACGCCGCCGCCACACTGTTGATCAGTCCAGGGAAGGTCTGGCTTTGCCGTGACGTGCGTGGTGACGGCGTTCGGGCCCAGCCGGCGCGGGACGCGGCCGTTGCCGCGAAATTAACTCGCACCGTCGACGGTCTCCCTTGCGCCCGCGATAACGAGGTAGGGAACCGGTGTTTCGTGTCACTCCTACATATGAACGAGCGTGAGAAATCCGTCGTCACGCTGAGTGCGGACGGCATATTCCTGCGTGGCGTAGAAGCGGAAACCTGGCTGGGACAAAGAGTGTATACGAATGAGTCTAACGTTATTCGCAAATGAAAAAGGAGGAGACGTGAGTAAACGCGCGATGTTGACGATCCTTGCAATGATGCTCATCAGTGCCACCGGGCAGGCGCAAGTAAAGATTCAATCCGGTGTCATCATAGGAGAAGTAAGGACCGTTGCTTTCGGCTCTACGTCGGCTCAGGTACGCAAAGAACTGGCGGCGGCTGGATGGGCCGAGTGCGCGGGGCAGTCCTTAAAAAAGACCGACTTTCCGACGCTAGCAAAGTTGCTAAACAACGCATGGGGTAGTGCGGACGCCGCAAATACGTTCTATCTCCCTGACCTGAGAGGCATGTTTCTGCGCGGCTGGCAGCATGCGTCGCTACCCGGTCAGGCACCGATGATGGGAGGTGACGCGAATGCAGCCGATCGGACCGTGCCGCGTCCGCAGCAAGCGGCGCCGGGCGTGCCCGGGGCTTCCGGGGACGCTGTAGGTTCAGTGCAGCAGGACCGCGCCAAAGTCGAACCTCATACGCACTCTGAAGTTCGCGAGACAGGCACAAAGCGCCGTGCTGACGCGAACTCCGAGGAATTCATGTACGGTCCGCGCGCAGTACAGACGGGGGGCCCCGAAGGCGAGGCGACGACGTGGGAGACGCGACCTAAGAACGCGTACGTCATGTTTATAATCTATTTGGGTCGGCCGGTGAGCGTGGACGATCAGGGCCGCGTGACGGTTCTTAAGTAAGCGCCGCCTAACTTTGGTGTGAAGCTGATGCGGCCCGGCTTCGGCCCGGCAGCCGAGCTGCCTGCTCCGTCGCCAGCGTGACGGCGTCACGGCGGTTGCAATTCGCCACTCGGTTCGTCGAACGGTATTGGCGGCAACCGCCGCGCCGCTCTGGCTTCGGCACGCGGGATCGGCCGCACAGCTTACACCAAGGACGTTGGGCGGACCGAAGGACGACGCCGCGTGTCACGCAAGAGGCACGACGGTTTCCCCGCACAGGTCCGAGTCGGGTCGGTCGAGCTTCGGCCAGAGACATTGATGAATCCAGCCGTAGTGGAGCTCCGTTACGAGCGCATGCGTTGACATCCAAATCTCATCGACATTGCCGGGCACCGCCACCGCCTGAAACAGCTTCTCAACGAACAAGCTCGGATGGCGGAGGTCGCCGATGAAGTCGAGTACGAGAATCCGTCGGGCGTTGTCATGGCTGGCGAATTTCAGACTGGCTGACGCGAGTAGCCGCTCAAATGCGTGGGGAAGGCCGTCCGGAATGTCCCCCGATTCAACACCGGTCAGATCGGCAGTCATCTCACCGGTGAACGTGTAGCGGATACCGGTCGGCGGCTCATCCCAATCGCGCTCGTGCACGCCTTCCATTCGAAAGCTCCATTCACGACCCGGCACGCGTGACCGAATCGTCCTGCCAGCATGTACCGCGTCGAGGTTCCGGATGATCGCATCTCCGATTTGCTCGCCGTGCTTCCGCAGTTCTTGCATCTTTCCGCGGATGACGTCCGGAAGCGTCAGCTCATACGGCTTATCGGCGCGGAGATGCGGCTTTGCCTTCGAACCCGCCAGATCAGCCACGATGTGCAAGCTGTCGTGAACCTGTGCAAAGTTCGGGGGCCAAACCAGATTCTTCCGCTCAACAACCAGGCGAGCACCTGAATGCGATTCAACGTACAAAGCCTCGGGCTGTGGTGTGTGACTTCCCACATCCAAGCGTTCCCTGAATTCGTATGCGGTACCGCTGCGGCGGTTAAGGTGCGCAATGAAGGGCGCAAGTAGCCGTTCCTCGCAACGACACCGCGACGGGAGGCAACCCATATCGTGAGGAACTCTCGGATCAGCGAGAGCATTTCGGGGTTGGTGTTCCGAGCCGCGGCCGCCCAACTTCACGCTGAAGCTGGTGCGGCCCGGCTTCGGCCCGGCAGCCGAGCTGCCTGCCTGATCGCCAGCGCGGTGGCGTCACGCCGGTTGCAGTTCGCCACTCGATTCTGCGAACGTCATTGGCGGCAACCGGCGCGCCGCTTCGGCTTCGGCGCGCGGAACCGGCCGCACAGCTTAGCGTGAGAGCCGTTGGGCGGACCGAAGATCAGCGTTTCGCCTGCAACAACAGCGAGGTAGGAGCGCCGAACTCGATTTCCACCATCTGCGGGTCGCGGAGTCGTTTCTCGTGCGGAAGAAGCGTGATCCCGACGACCGGTCGCCCTTCCGACCGAGCGCGACGAAATGGGTTCTTTGACCCGTCGACGCGGTACTCAGAGTCGATGAGATTCGTGGAGCTAGTTGAGCCGAGCGCCTGAATCAGCAGATCGGCGGGAATCGTTACCGCAAATCCATCTTTCGTGCCGCGATAGCTCATAGATCCTCCGAGCCGGTCCAAGCGCTGCTCCGCCGTTGTGGCGCCTTCCCATTCATTCCAAAGCTCCCCGTAGTCGACGCGATCGAACCGCATGCGCGGGAGCACCGCACGCATACGTTCCGTCAGCGGGTGCGGCGCATCATCGTTCACGAACGCTTCCAGTCGTGGCTGACGTGGCGGCGCCAGTCCAAACATGGGCACAGGCGACTCCAACCACATCAGCACCACGCCCGAAATAATGGGGTGCTTCCGCAGCGCTGCCGCGACGGCATCACGATGCGGCACTGTATGCACCGAGTAGAAGCGACTCACACTAGGATTCCGCTCGGTGGCGACGTGAATCACGACCGGGTGCGTGATCCCTGCCTTCCGATACTTGCGGCCTTTCTCATCCAGCAGTCTGAACAGCGCATGCTCTTCGACGCTCCGCGGCGCTTCGGGTACCGGCGACCCGCCAACCGAAAATGTAGGTCCGCTACGGGGGCCGACATAGGTGAGCACGACGGTCACGCCCGCCGCACCAAGGTCGATACGACGATGTTCGGACGGCTGAGCTTTGATGTCAGCAAGGAACGCGCGCATCTCCGGTGATCGAAAGACGCGAGCGAGCGCACTTTCGTGTGCCACCGTAACGTCGAACCCAGCTGCGCTTTTCCCACCGTAAAAGTCGCGCTGGATTGAACCTACTGGAATCCCGGCTTCCTTTTCCGTCTTTCGCAGCCTTTGCGTGAACGTCTCTTGTCGCTCAAGTACCTCCGCGAACCGCGGCTCAAGGAACGCCGCTTCAATCCAAAGGCCACCATCCACATCGAGAAATATGTCGAGAGCTTTTCCGCTGGGCGTAGCCGGTTCGTATTTCACCGATCCGAGTTCTGCAGCGGCATCGATCAGAATCAGCTCCCATATAGCTGCGCGCACATGGCGTTTCGACCGAAGGTTGCCGCGCAGCTGCTTGAGTTCCTGCCCAAGAATTGCCTCGCAGTGTTCAAGCAGGAACCGAACTTGGTGTTCAGCTAACACCCCGCCATTTTTCCGTCACTGCCAGGGAAAGGCAAGTTCGCGGCCGCCAACTTCACGCTGAAGCTGGTGCGGCCCGGCTTCGGCCCGGCAGCCGAGCTGCCTCCTTCGTGGCCAGCGCGGTGGCGTCACGCCGCTTCGACTTCGGCACGCGGAACCGGCCGCACAGTTTAGCGTGAGATCCGTTCGCCCGACGGGAGTGCACCCAGAGGCGCGCGGGCCTGGTGGGGGTCACACCTTCTTACTTCTCTCGACTCACGGCGAGCGGGCGTCCGCCCGCGACCACCGCGCGTCTCGCCCGGTGGAGTTGCGACTCGCACGCCTGGGAATTTACGGATCGGCGTGACGACCCGACGCACCGTTGCGATGCCCTGTCCCACGCGTGGGTCGAGACCGTCATTTCGAACGTGATGGAACGGCATCTTCGAAGTGATGGAACCGCATCTTCGAAGTGATGCGCCGTCATCTTCAACCTGATGTTTGATCACCTTCGATCTGACGTAAAGGCACGAAGGATGTGATCGATTCGCTCTCGCTCGTGGGACGATGCCATGCGGGTTGTGCCGCATCGTCATGACGATGGATCGAGTCGCCAGTTGGGACGTGACAGGTCTTCACCCAGGACGTGAAGGGTCATCATTTTCGAAATGCCGGGTCGTCATCTTCGAAATGGTAAATCGTCAGATGCGACGTGGAGAGGCACCAGATGCGCCGTGGAGATGCCTCAGATCCAACGTGAAGATGCACCAGATGCGACGTGGAGATGCACCACAGCGACGTGGAGATACACCACATGCGACGTGACGAAGCGCCAGAAGCGTGATGAAGAGTCATCACGTTCGAGATGAAGGGTCGTCACGTTCGAGATGAAGAGTCGACAGAAGCGACATGACGAGTCATCACTTTCGGGGTGAAAAGTCGTCAGATTCCACTCGGGTAGATTGGGTCACACCTTCGTTCTTCTCTTCCCATGATCAAGTTCTACCGCCTGTAGCGACAGCTTCCATTCCGAGGAGTTTCCAGCGCGCAGGAAAGATCGAAGGTGTGACCCCCTTCTTCACTGCTGCCGCGCAAATATCGCGCGAAGCACTGCGTGCGTTCAGTGCGCTGCGTGCGGCGGCGGCGGAACGGCCGCTGACGGTGGGAGACGTGCGGGCGGCGGCGACGGAGCTGGGCGCGGCGTAACTTCACGCCTGAGGCTGGTGACCTGGCTTCGGGCAGCCCACCGTCCAGCCGTCGCATAGATGCGGAACCCCGCGTCAGGGCGTTCGATTGTCAAGCCGGGTGGGCGGACGGATGGCTTGACAATCGAGCGCCCTGACGCAACACACTGAAGGCGACGGCTGGACGAGCACTCGCGACAACCATGATGTGAGCCATACGCCGGTGACCGCCCAGCCTTTCGGCCTCACCGAGACGTGTCCGCGTGAACGGCCGGTCAGCAAGACATCCTATTTGCCGGACGATCCAAGGGCGGTACCGTGCCATCGTGATCGCCGAACGGGATGATGTGGACCGGTTTCGCTCGCTTGTAGAGCAGCTCGAGCTCGCGCGTGATCTTGTCGCCTCGAGGACTGAAGGCCGATGCCGAGCCGCGCTGATACTGCTCGATGCTCTCGCTGAGCTCATGCTGGTGCGTGTCGTAGACCACGAACTTCAGAGTGACGAGTACACTCGTTGGTTCACGCGAGAAGAGTATTCGGCACCCCGGCGTCGAAACCTTGAGCAATCCTTTCCTGCCAAACTTCAGGTAGTCGAAGCGAAGCACCGTATTCGTAAGCCCGATACCACAACTCTGCTTGTCATCCACCGTTACCGGAACCAAGTGTTACACCGAGACACTCACAATCCGCGGGTACTTCCGCTTTTGGCTCGCGTCGCCCTCATATCAACGTTAAAGCTGTTCGTCAGAACGCGAGGGGGAATTCAGACGTCGGCAGTTGGCGGATTCACGGAACCTTTGCGTTGGCTGAAGCCTTATAAGCATCACACGTCGCCTCTGTCGTTCGATCACGCCGCCAAAGACATCTCGAAAACCCTAGCGCGCGGGCTCCGGCCACGCGGGACGACTGTCGCCACCGCGCTTGCAGAGGACATAAGCTCACGCGTCGCCGTAATTCGCGAGACGCTCGAGCAAGAACTTCCGAACCGTACGATTGCCGACATCGATCACATGATTAAGTGGTTTGAATGGCACGAGAACTGCCGCGACCGGGAGGCGAAGATATCGGGGCGGTATCGGGCTCTGCTTGCTAGGATTGCACGCGGCAAACTTGTGACGCGCGAACAATTCGTGGACGCTGAGAGCACGTATCACGACAATCTGAAGCAGGCACTCGAATCGTACCAGCCGACTTTCACGCACGCGGCGCTGGCCGACGTTGAAGCTGAACTGCCCCACCTTAGACGCGAGAAGACGTACAGCGAAGCCATCGAGTCGTACGCTGAACTCGACGCGCGGCTCTCAATGTTCGAACGTACTGGATTGGTCGCTAATCGAGAATGGGACCGAGTAGCCCAGCACGAAATCGACATCCGGCGCGGCAAGTGAGGGAGGCGAGGGGCGACCAACCCGGCATGACCCTGCACTCGGCCGTTTTGGGATCCGAAAGGAGCGTGGCGAACAGACGGCGCCAAAACCGCCATCGCTGCGATCGTCCAGGTTGTCAGCGTCCGCCTCTGGATCTGCGTGAAACACCTCGAACGCACATCTGGCGGAACGATTCTCCACGTGCTCGGCGACGAGGACGTCGATGACCAGCAAGTCGATCGGGTAACGATATGAAGCTCACACCGCTGATCGCCCGCGAGCTATCAGATCGTCCATGTCGGGGCCGCGTCGCTCGTCCTGCTTCGACTGCTAGAATTAGGCGCCAGCATGCTTCGCGCGGACACCGTCTCCCGAGCCGACAGATTGCGAATCAGCCGCAAACGCTTCATTGTCTTCGCCAGTGTCTTCTTGCTTGGCTATGCAGGCCCAATGGTCGTGTTCCTCGTTTCGCGTTCTCCGCTCAACGCGGATGGATGGGCATTCCTCGAGCGGCAACGGCCACGACTGACGATCACGTCGGATGGTACTCAGGTGGCGTTCTTCATCGTCGCGGACGGCCTGAACTTTGCGCTGGCTCGCCGGCCGCTTGGCGGTTGGGAGCCGGTATCCGTTCGGCTCTACGAAGTGCTGAATCTTCCGGCGGTTCTCGCAGCACATGCAACGTTCAATGCTCTACAGGCGCGACCGACAGGTACATCGAGGCTGCATTCGGATGTAGCAACGGCTGTTTTCGTCGCAGTCGGCACGGTTCAGTGGCTCGTGTGTGCGATGCTTCTGAGCCTGCGGCGAGGAGTGAACCGGCTGCCGGGCTGACTTCACCGTGCGGCCCGGCTTCGGGCCGGCAGCCGAGTTGCCTACTCCATCGCGAGCGCGGAGGCGTGACGGCGGTTGGGCGGCAACGGACATCGAGCTGTTGAGCTGTTGAGCTATTGGGCTGTTGAGCTATTGGGCTGTTGAGCGAGAGATGTATTTGAAATGATCAAACCACTCCCTCGCTCAACAGCTCAACAGCTAAATGACAGCGGCCCCCTACCCCAAAATCCGCACGACCAGCCGCTCGGTTTCCTTCTTGCCGTTGTTGTCCCTGACCACGCGCACGACCGTCACTTCCTGGCCGGCGGCGAGGGCGTCGGTGCCGGCGTTTTTCTTTGGCTTCCCTTTGCCTTTGCCGCGCTCGCGGAGGTCGCGGACTTTGATCCTGCTCTTGTCGGCGGTGAAGGTGCGGCCGTTGTGGAGCTTGATGGTGAGGTCGTTGCCGGTCGCCGTCAGCTCGGCGATGTGGCCGGCGACGCGGCGGGAGCGCTCCACCCCGGCCTGCTTCGCCGGTTTCATGTGCGGCTTCATCTGGGCGCTGGCGGGCCGGGCGGCCATGGTGAACGCCAGGAAGAGGGCGAGCAGGAGGCCGAAGAGGCGGCCGCGGCGCGCGGTGAAGAGGCCGGCCAGGGCGAGGCCGATGGTGAGGAGGATCTTTCCCCACTCGCTGGCGGTGGGGATTTCGTGGCTGCCGTTGTGTGCGTTGATGGCGACGTTCACGCTGCTGTTTCCTCCGATGGTCGTACCGACCGGGTTGCTGAGGACGACGGTGAAGTTTTCGAGACCTTCCGGAACCCCGTCGCTGGTGATGTTGATCACGATGTTCTGCGTCCCCGAGCCGGCGGGGAAGGTGAGGACGCCGGCGGCCGGCGTGAAGTCGCTCCCGCCGGTAGCGGTGCCGTTCACGGTCGCGTAATTGATGGTGGCGGGGCCGATCCCGTTGCGCTGCACCGTCAGCGTGACGGTGCCGCCTTCGCCGACGGAGATGTTCGTGATCGTGAACTGCGTGGTGTCGACGTCGTCATCCGCGATGCTGAGGGTGGCGGTGGCCGGCGTGCCGGCGCTCGCGCCGGTGAGCGTGACGTCGACGGTCTCGCCCCCTTCGACGAGCGCGTCGTCGACCAGTGAGATGGTGAAGCTCTTCGGCGCCGCGTCGCCGTCGGCGAAGACGATCGTCCCGCTGGCGGGGTCGTAGTCGCTGCCGGAGGTGGCGGTGCCGCCGCCGGTCGAGTAGTCGACGGTCAGCTCGCCGTCGCTGCCGCCGCTGCGGGTGACGGTGATCGTCGCGGTACCGGCGTTCTCGGTGGTGGAGTAGGTCGCGCTGTCGAACCGCGCGCTGCCGGGGGAGACGTCAGTGATGAAGACGACCGCGTTGTCGTTCGCGCCGAGGGTGGCGCCGTTGGTCGGCGCGGAGAGGGAGACGTTGAATGCTTCGTCCGGCTCGGCTACGCCGTCGTTCGCGATCGGGATGGTGATGGTCCGCGGGGTGGCGTCGCCATCCGGGAAGGTGACGGTGCCGCTGGAGGCGGTGTAGTCGGAGCCGGCCACGGCGCTGCCGTTGGAGGTGCTGTAGGTCGCGGAGACGCTGCCGGTCGTGCCGCCGCCGCGGGTCACGGTGAGCGTCGCGCTGCCGCCGCTCTCGCCGGCGGTGTAGGTCGGCGCGCTGAACTGGAGCGTCCCCGGCTCGACATCGGCGATCGTGACGCTGGTCGTGTTCTGCGCACCGACGTTGGCGCCGGTCAGGGTGACGGTGAAGCTTTCGTTCCCCTCCACCAGCGTGTCGTCGGTGATCGGGACATGGATCGTCTGCGGCGTCGTGTCGCCGTCCACGAAGGTGACGGTGCCGTTGGATGGCGTAAAGTCGGAGGCGCCCGCGCTGCCGGCCACGGTCGCGTAATCGGCGGAGACGCTGCCGTTCGCGCCGCCGGTGCGCGTCACGGTGATGCTGACCGTGCCGCCGTTTTCGTCGACGTGGTACGCCGGCGCGCCGAACTGCAGCAGGCCCGGTTCGACATCGGTGATCGTCACGACGGCGCTGTTCATGCCGCCGAGGGTGGCGCCGCCGGTCGGCGCGGAAAGGGCGATGTTGAAGGTCTCGTTCCCCTCCACGAGCGTGTCGTCGGTGATGTTGATGACGATCAGCTTCGGCGTGCTGTCGCCGTCGTCGAACGACACCGTGCCGCTGGCCGGGACGTAGTCGGCACCCGCGGCAGCAGTCCCGTTCGAGGTGGCGTAGCTTGCCCCGACGGCACCGGTGGTTCCGTTGACGCGCTGCACGGTGATGGTCACGGTCGTGCCGTTCTCGGCGACGCTGTAGGTGGGGGCGCTGAACTGCAGCTCGCCCGGCGAGACGTCGGTGATCGTCACGACGGCGGAGCTGTTCGGGCCGAGGGTGGCGCCGTTCGTCGGCGCGGAAAGGGCGATGCTGAAGGTCTCGTCCGGCTCGACGATGCCGTCGTTCGCGATCGGGACGTTGATGATCTGCGGCGTCGTGGCGCCGTCCGCAAAGCTCACGCTGCCGCTGGTCGTGGTGTAGTCGGTGCCGGCGGCGGCCGTGCCGTTGCTGGTGGAGTAGCTCGCGCTGACCGCGCCGTCGGAGCCGCCGCTACGAGTGACGGTGATGCTCGCGCTGCCGCCGCTCTCGGAGGCGGTGTAGGTCGGGGCGCTGAACTGCAGCACGCCCGCTTCGACGTCATTGATGGTGATGGTGGCGCTGTTCTGCGCGCCGATGTTCGCGCCGCTGAGGGCGATGGTGAAGGTCTCGTCCCCTTCCACGACGGCGTCGTCGAGGATGGGGATGTTGATGATCCGCGGTGTCGCGTCACCGCCAGCGAACGCAACGCTGCCGCTCGTGGAGATGTAGTCGCTGCCTGCCGCGGCGGAGCCGTTCGCGGTGGCGTACTCCGCGGAGACTTCGCCGTCGCTGCCGCCGCTGCGCGTGACGGTCACGCTGACGCTGACGCCGTTCTCGTCGACGTTGTACGTCGGTGCACTGAACTGCAGTACGCCTTGTTCGACGTCGTTGATCGTGACGGCGGCGGTGTCCTGCGCGCCGACGTTCGTGCCGGTCAGCGTGACAGTGAAGATCTCATCCCCCTCCACCAGCGTGTCGTCGAGGATGGGGATGTCGATGGTCCGCGGGGTGGTGTCGCCGTCCGCGAATGAGACCGTCCCGCTGGTGGTCGTGAAATCGCTGCCGGCTGTCGCCGTTCCGGAGGCGGTCGCGTAGGTCGCGGAGATGGCCCCTTCGCTGCCGGCAGTGCGGGTGACGGTGAGCGTGAGGGTGGCGCCGTTCTCGTCGATCGTCACGTTGGCCGGACTGAATTCGATGGCTCCCGGCGTGACGACGGCGTCGCCGATGGTGACGGTGGCGGTCGAGCCGTTGCCGAGCACCGCCCCTCCCTCCGGACCGCTGAGGACCACCGAGAACATCTCTGCCCCCTCGGTCACCCCATCATCGGTGATCGGGATGTTGATCGTCTTCGGCGCCGTGTCACCCGTGCCCCAGGTGACGGTGCCGGTCGATGCGGTGAAATCGCTGCCGGCCGTCGCGCTGCCGGAGATCGCCGTGTAATGGACGGACACCGGATTCTCCGGCGTCCCGGTGATGGTGAGGGTCAGCATCACGCTTCCGTCGTCCTCGGACACCGTCAGGCTGACTGGATCGAACTGGATGAACGGCCCCGCTTCGACGCTGCCGATGTCGATCGTGCTGAAGGTGCGGTCGAAGCCGCGCTGATCGGTGGCCGGCGGCGGCACGAAGGCGGGATTGCCCGCGTCGAGCAGCGGGCTGCCGGGCAGCGGCGCGTGGGTGCGGGTCGGGCCGCCGTTGTCCTGCAGCGCTCCGAGTTGCGGATCGACGCCGGTGATGTTGCCGCCGAGGTCGGTGATCGGCGCGGCGCCGACGGTCTCGATCAGGCTGAAACGGGCTTCGAAGATGCCGCTGTCGGCGTAGAGGTCGGAATCGGTCGGCGCGCTGTTGTTCGCGACGATGGTGTGGTCGAGATGCAGCGTGGCCGTGCTCGGGGTGTCGTAATACGCGTTGCTGAGCGCGATGCCGCCGCCGTAGTACGCGGCCTGATTGTCGACGATGGTGGAGTGGCGGATGGTGCCGGCGTCGCCGCCGCCATACAGGTAGAAATAGATGCCGCCGCCGTCGCCCCCCGTGACGGTGTTTCCGGAGAAGGTGGTGCTGGTCATGTCGAGCGCGCCGCCGTAGAGCGCGAGCCCGCCGCCGTTGTCGTTGGCCGTGTTTCCGGAGAAGGTGGAGTCGCTGATGATCGTGTCGGTCGAGAAGAGCGCCAGACCGCCGCCGCCGCCGTTCCGCGCGAGGTTGTCCGACACGTCGGTACGATCGAGATAGAGGCGCCCGCCGCCGATGAAGCCGCCGCCGCCCTGCCCGACCGCCGAGTTGCCGCTGATCGCGCTGTCGGCGATGACGAGGTTCGTGTCGGGATTGCCGGCCACATAGACGCCGCCGCCGATCACGCCGGCGCGGTTGCCGGTGATGCGCGTGTCGGTGATCTCGAGGCTGAGCGGCCCGCCGCAGTAGCAGTAGGAATTGCCGCTCGCGATTCCGCCGCCGTTGAGAATCGCTTCGTTGCCGCTGATCACCGACGCGTCGATCGTCAGGGAGCCCTCCCCCTGGAAGAGCCCTCCACCCCTGCCCGACGCGACGCTGTCGCGAATGGCGACGTCGGTAAGCAGGAGGTTGTCATCGCCGTTGCGCAGCGCGCCGCCGTCGCCGCTGGTGCGTCCATCGGTGAGCGTCACTCCTTCGATGCGCACGTCGCCGTCGGCCGGTACGTCGACGTCGAAGATGCGCGACAGGTCGCTGCCGCTGACAGCGATCACGCTCGAGCCGGGGCCGTCGACGACCACCGAGTCGACGACGTCGATCTCGCCGCTGGTGAGGACGATGGTCCCGGTGAGCCCGCTCTCGAAGGTGACCGTGTCGAGCGTCGTTGCGGAGTTGGAGTGGATCACCGCCTGGCGCAGGCTCCCCTCGCCCGAGTCGTTGAGGTTCGTGACGACGAAGGTCAGCGGCGCTTCGGTGATGCTGACCGTGGCCACGGCGATCGCGCCGAGCGCCGCGCCGTTGGTCGGCGAGGAGAGGGTGACGGTGAAGTTTTCGTCTCCCTCGGGCGTGGCGTCGCTGACGATCGGGATGGTGATGGTCCGCGGCGTGACGTCGGCGTCCGCGAAGGTCAGCGTCCCCGAGGAGGGACCGTAGTCGCTGCCGAGCGTCGCGGAGCCGTCCGCGGTCGCATAGTCGACGCTCACCGAACCGGCCGAGCCGTTGATGCGCGTGACGGTGAGCGTGATCGTGCCGCCGCTTTCGCTCACCGCGTAATCAGCCGTCGCGAACTGCAATTCGCCCGCACCGGCGCCGCCGATGGTGACCGTGGAGGTGTCGTGGGCGAGCGTCGTTCCGCCGGTCGGTTCACTGAGGACGATGGTGAAGCTCTCGGTTCCCTCGGCCAGGCCGTCATCGGTGATCGGGATGAGGATCGTCTTGGGCGCGGAATCACCAGCGCCCCAGGTCAGCGTCCCCGACGTGGTGGTGTAATCGGCGTTGCCGGCCGTGCCGCTGACGGTGGTGTAGTCGACCGTGACTGCATCGGTCGAACCGGGGGCACGCGTCAGCGTGACGTCGACCGTCGCGTTGCCGCCTTCGATCGCGGTGGTGGACGGGTCGATGGAGATGAGGCCGGTCGTCTCGACGGCGCCGATGTCGATGATGCCGGCCTCGCGCACGAAGCCGCGCTGATCGACGGCCGGCGGCGGGGCGAACGTGGGATCGCCCGCTTCGAGCAGCGGGCTGCCGGAGAGCGGCGCATGCGTCGCGGTCGGGCCGCCGTTGTCCTGCAGAGGGCCGAGCTGCGGATCCACGCCCAGCTGATTGCCGCCGTTGTCGATGACCGACGGGGCCGGCGTCTCGATCAGCGAGTAGCTGGTCGGGAAGTCGACGTCGGTGCTGAGAAGGTCGTTCGTGGTGGGGTCGGCGTGCGCGACGTTGTTGGCGATGATGCTGTGATCGAGCGTGAACGACGAGACCGCTCCCTCGTTGTAGTAGAAGCTGGCCACGATGCCGCCGCCCACCTGGGCAGAGTTGTTGACGACCGTCGAGTGCTCGATCACCCACGGCGTCACGTCGCCGTAGCTGTAGAGATAGATCGCGCCGCCGTACTCCGCCTGATTGCCGGACAGCGTGCTGTTGGTGATGCGCAGCGCTGCGTCGTAACCGATGATCGCGCCGCCGACGTCGGCGGTGTTGCCCGAGAGCGTCGACTCGTTGATGACGGTGTCGCCGCCCACCAGATAGGCCGCGCCGCCGCGGTTGGCCACGTTGCCGGAGATCGTCGTCTGCTCGATGGTGATCGGCGCGCCTTCGCTGAGGATCGCGCCGCCGGCTACCGCGCTGTTGTCGATGAAGAAGCTGTCGGCGATGTCGAGCGACGAGTAGTAGTTGACGTAGATCGCGCCGCCGCCGCTGGCGCGGTTGTTGGTGAAGGTCGAGCCGGCGATCTCCGTCGTCACGCCGGCGCCGGAGTAGTAGTAGCCGAGCTGGATGGCGCCGCCGACCAGCGCTTCGTTGCCGGAGAAGAGCGAGCTCTGGATCGTGAGCGAGCCGGTCTCCATCGAGATGGCGCCACCGGCGAGCTCGGCGAAGTTGCCGGTCATTACTACGTCGGTCAGCTCGAGGGCGTCGTTGGTGAGGATCGCGCCGCCGACGTCGGCCCGCCCGTCGGCAAGCGTGAGCGCCGAGATCTCGACCTCTCCCACCGGAAGGTCGATGTTGAAGATGCGTGAGGTGTCGCTGCCGCTGACCGTGACCACCCCCGCGCCCGGTCCGTAGATCGAGACCGCTTCGCCGATCGCGATCTCGCCGGAGGTCAGCGCGATGGTGCCGCTGACACCCGACTGGAACGCGACCGCGTCGACACCCGGTGTGGCGTTCGCGTCGAGCACCGCCTGGCGCAGGCTGCCGGCGCCGGCGTCATTGAGGTTCGTGACGGTGAACGTCGCCGCCTCTGCCTCCGATGCGCCGGTGAGGGCGGCGCCGAGAGCCATCGCGCCGGTGGTCAGCGCGCGTGGGGAGAGCCTCGGAGATGATGCGAGAGAACGGTCCTTTCGCGTGCGACGCGAACGCTGCCTGGCCATTCGGTGAGTACTCCTCACGGCGGTTTTTCGTGTTTGCGGCGGGATGGGGGACGAACGCCGGGTAGTATACGTTTTCCAAAATCGCCCGCAATGATTCGGGCATCAAGACGGATGAATATCGAGACGGAGTTCGTGCAGCTGCCGCTGCACTTCGATGGCGCGCGTCTGCGGCAGGAAATCGCGCGGTTCGCGGAGAGCGACTGGCGCCCGCACCCGGAAGGGCATCGCGGCAATTCGGCGTTGCCGCTGATCGCGTCGGGCGGCGATCCGGACAACGACTCGGTACGCGGTCCGATGCGCGCCACGCCTCTGTTGCAGCGCTGCGCCTACCTGCGGCAGGTGCTGGCGGCATTCGAGACCGTGTGGGGCCGCACGCGGCTGATGCGGATCGATGGCAACGCCGAGGCGACGCCGCATACCGATGTGAATTACTACTGGACGCAGCACGCGCGCGTGCACGTGCCGATCGTCACGAATCCGGCCGTGCAGTTCCTCTGCGGATCGAAATCGGTACACATGGCCGAGGGACAGTCGTGGATCTTCGACACCTGGAGCCTGCACAACGTCCTCAATCCACATCCGGAGGCGCGCATTCACCTGGTGGCCGATACGACCGGCTCGGCAAAGTTCTGGGAGCTGGTCGACGCGGGGAAACAGGGCGGTGCGCGGCAGGACGTAGCCTTCGATCCGCATCGCGATCCGGCGCTCGACATCGAGTCGGTCACGCATGCGACGGTGATGTCGCCGTGGGAGCAGGAGCAGCAGATCGAGCTGCTGCTGCGTCATGTCCGCGACGTCAACGGCGCCGGGAACGGCGACGGCGAGGCGGTGCGCGCGGTGCTGATGCGCCTCCATCGCGAATGGCGTGCGGCGTGGGCGCGCTTCGGTGCGAACGAGGCCGGCTGGCCGGCGTACGCGAAGCTGCGGCAGGAGGCGCTCGAGGCGCTGACGCCGCTCTCCGGAACGGTGACGCTGCGCAACGGGCTCGATGCGGTCAACGCCGCGCGACAGATCATCCTCGCCCCGGCGCTCGACGAACAGCGGAAGCCGCGCGCGGCGCGATCGCTGGCGCGGGCGCGCGAGATCCAGCGGCCGATTTTTCTCGTGTCGTCACCGCGCGCGGGAAGCACGCTGCTCTTCGAGACGCTCGCGCAATCGCCGAGCGTGGCGACCATCGGCGGCGAGAGCCACGCCGTCTTCGAGAGCATCCCCGACTTTCATCCGAAGAATCGCGAGTGGCACTCGAACCGGTTGACGGAGGTCGACGCGCGGCCGGCCGCGGTGCGGCTGCTCGAGCGGCACTTCCTGCAACAGATGAAGGATCGGGCCGGTGCGCCGAACCGCGAGCTGCGGCTGCTCGAGAAGACGCCGAAGAACTCACTGCGCCTCCCCTTCCTGGCCAGCGTCTTCCCCGACGCGAAGTTCGTCTACCTGCAGCGCGACGCGCGCGACACGATCAGCAGCATGCTCGACGCGTGGCGCTCGGGGCGTTACGTGACGTATCGCAATCTGCCCGACTGGGAAGGGCCGCCGTGGTCGCTGCTGCTGACGCCAGGCTGGCGCGAGCTCTCCGGCAAGCCGCTCGAAGAAATCGTCGCCGCGCAGTGGTCGGCGGCCACGCGCTATCTGCTCGATGACCTCGAGCGTCTGCCGGCCGACCGCTGGTGCATCGCGAGTTACGACGCGCTGGTGAACGACCCGCAGCATGAGATCGAGCGGATCTGCCGCTTCGTCGGCATCGACTGGGACCAGCAGCTCACCGCGCCGCTGCCGCTCTCGAAGACCACCCTCACCCCACCAGACCGCGAGAAGTGGCGGCGCAACGAGAAAGAGCTGTCGATCGCCCTGCCCCTCGTGCGCGAGATCGAAGAGCGAGCCCGCGCCCTCTTCGCCCACCCCGAGGAACCCCGAGGAACCCCGAGGAACCGCGAGGAACCACCAAAGAACGCCTTCCGCAGCGTGCACACCCGCAACGTCCCGCTGCTGCTCGAACAGCTCGGCGTCTCGCTGCTCGTTTCGACGTATCAGACCGGACGGGTGATCTCCGTCCGCGCAGACGAGGGGCTGCTCAACACCCACTTTCGCGCGCTCCCCAGTCCGATGGGAATCGCCGTAGCGCCGAACGGCCTGGCCATCGGCACGAAGGCGCACGTCTGGCACTACCAGAACCAGCCGTCGCTGACGGCACGCCTCGACAAGCCGGAGAAATACGACGCCTGCTACGTGCCGCGCAGCGCGCACATGACCGGCGACATCCGCATCCACGAAGTGGCCTTCGCCGGGCCGGAGCTCTGGATCACGAATACCCGCTTCTCCTGCCTGGCCACGCTCGATCCGCAGCACAGCTTCGTGCCTCGCTGGCGGCCGAAGTTCATCACGAAACTCGCCGCGGAGGACCGCTGCCATCTCAACGGCCTCTGCGTGATCGACCACCGCGTCCGTTTCGTCACTGCCCTCGGTGAGTCCGACACCGCCGGCGGCTGGCGCGAGCAGAAAGCCACCGGCGGCCTACTCATCGATGTGCCTTCCAGCGAGATCGTCGCCCGCGGGCTGGGCATGCCGCACTCGCCTCGCTGGTACGAGGGGCGCCTGTGGGTGCTCGAATCGGCCGTCGGTGCGTTGTCGGCCATCGACCTCGCCTCCGGAAAGATCGAACGGATCGCGGAGCTGCCCGGCTTCACCCGCGGTCTGGCATTCGCCGGCCCCTACGCCTTCATCGGCCTCTCGCAGGTGCGCGAGCGGGTCTTCGACGGCATCCCGATCGCGCAGAAGAGCGAGCGTCATTGCGGCGTCTGGGTGGTCGACATCCGCAGCGGCGCCATTGCCGGCTTCCTCCGCTTCGACGGCTTCGTGCAGGAGATCTTCGACATCCAGATCCTGCGCGGCATCCGTCATCCCGAGATCCTCGAGCCGGAGTCGGAGCTCGCCCAGACCGCCTACGTCGTCCCGAACGAAGCCCTATTGGAGACCACCACTCGAAATGACTGACTTGAAACGCTACGCCGGCTCGCTGCCGAGCATTCAGATCTCGGAGCGCGCCGCGTGCGACCTCGAGCTGCTGGCGACCGGAGCCTTCGCGCCGCTCGACCGCTTCATGGGACAGGCCGCGTATCAGCGCGTCCTCGATGAGATGCGCCTCCCCACCGGCGAGGTTTTCCCGATCCCCGTCACCCTGACAGTCGATCAGCCGGTGGAGCTGCATCGCGACATCGCCCTCCGCAACTCGCGCAACGACCTGCTGGCGGTGATGACCGTCGAAGAGGTGTACGGTTGGGATCCGGCCGAATTCGCGGAGAAGGTCCTCGGCACCACCGACGCCCATCACCCGCTCGTCGCCGAATCGCAGCGCTGGGGAAAGCTCAACATCAGCGGCCCGCTGCAGTTCCTCCCGATCACGCCGCCGATCGACTTTCGCGAGCTGCGCCGCACGCCTGCCGAAGTCCGCGAGCTGCTCGCCGCCACCGGCCGGAAGAACGTGGTGGCGTTCCAGACCCGCAATCCGCTCCATCGCGTCCACGAAGAGCTGACCAAACGCGCCATCGAAGCGGTCGACGGCGTGCTGCTGCTGCATCCGGTGGTCGGCCTGACCAAGCCGGGCGACGTCGATCACTTCACCCGCGTCCGCACCTACAAAACGCTGGCGGAGCGTTACTACGAGAAGGACCGCATCGTCCTCTCGCTGCTGCCGCTGGCCATGCGCATGGCCGGCCCGCGCGAGGCGCTCTGGCACGCGCTGATCCGGAAAAACTACGGCGCGAACTACTTCATCGTCGGCCGCGATCACGCCAGCCCCGGACGCGACTCCACCGGCAAGCCGTTCTACGGGCCGTACGACGCGCAGGCGCTGGTGGCGCAATACGCGAAGGAGATCGGCGTGGAGATGGTGCCGTTCGAGGAGCTGCTGTATCTCCCCGATGAGGAGCGTTACGAGGAGGCGTCGAAGGTCGCGAAGGAGACGCGCACCCTCTCGATCTCCGGCACCGAAGTCCGCGAGCAGTACCTCGATCGCGGCCGTCCGCTCCCGGCGTGGTTTACCCGTCCGGAGGTGGCCCGCATCCTCGGCGAGAGCTATCCGCCGCGTCATCAGCAGGGCGTCTGCCTCTGGTTCACCGGCCTCTCCGGCGCCGGCAAGACCGCCACCGCGGAGCTGGTCGCGCAGCTGCTGCTCGAGCACGGCCGCCAAGCCACCATGCTCGACGGCGACGTGGTCCGCACGCACCTCTCCAAAGGCCTCGGCTTTTCGAAACAAGACCGCGACACCAACATCCGCCGCATCGGCTTCGTCGCCGCGGAGATCGTCCGCCACGGCGGCATCGCCATCTGCGCCGCCGTCAGCCCCTACCGCGCCACCCGCGACGAAGTGCGCCGCATGACGGGCAGCGACCGCTTCGTCGAGATCTTCGTCGACACGCCGCTCGAAGTGTGCGAAGCACGCGACACCAAAGGGATGTACGCCCAGGCGCGGGCCGGAACGATCAAGGGCTTCACCGGGATCGACGATCCGTACGAAGCGCCGCTCGACGCGGAGCTGACGCTCGATACGGAAGCGCAATCGGCCGAAGAAAACGCGCGAAGGATTGTGGCCCTGCTGCAGGAACGGGGCTTCGTCATTCGGGAGGAAGCGGCTCAGCCGGCCACCCTCACCGACGTGTCATCCTGAGGAGCGCAGCGACGAAGGACCCCCTCCCCACGTGCGATGCACGATGTGTGTCCGCCTGTGGGGAGGGGGTCCTTCGCTTCGCTCAGGATGACAACGGTTAGCAGATCAGCGCCGGGTTCGAGGCTGGCGCGTGTTCTTTAGATGTTGTTCGAAAAGTCGAACGGCGATTCGTCGCCGAACGGATCGTCGTTGGTACCGGCAATGGTCAGCTTCGACTCCATCTCCTCGCGCGACATGTCGGCCGTCGACTGGATGCCGGAAAGCTTGAGGCGGAACTCGTCGGGGTTGGAGGCGCGGCGCAGCGCTTCGTCGAGGGTGATCAGGCCGTTCTTGTAGAGCATGTAGAGCGACTGATCGAAGGTCTGCATCCCGTACTGCGAGGTGCCCTGGGCGATGGCGTCCTTGATCAGCTTGGTCTTCTCTTTGTTCTCGATGCAGTCGCGGATGTAGGCGGTCGAGATCATCACTTCCGCGGCCGGCACGCGGCCGAGGCCATCGGCGCGCGGCAGGAGACGCAGCGAGACGACCGCCTTGAGGACGGCCGCGAGCTGCAGGCGGATCTGCTTCTGCTGGTGCGGCGGGAAGACCGAGATGATGCGGTTGACGGTCTCCGTCGCGTCCATGGTGTGCAGCGTGGAGAGCACGAGATGGCCCGTCTCCGCCGCGGTGAGCGCGGTCTCGATCGTTTCGTAGTCGCGCATCTCGCCGACCAGGATGACGTCGGGATCCTGACGGAGGGCGCTGCGCAGCGCCTGGGAGAAGGTCTTGGTGTCGACTTCGACCTCGCGCTGGTTGACGATCGACTTCTTGTCGCGGTGGAGGAACTCGATCGGATCCTCGACCGTCATGATGTGCTCGGTGCGGTGGGCGTTGATGTAGTCGATCATCGCCGCGAGGGTGGTCGACTTGCCGGAGCCGGTCGTGCCGGTGCAGAGGATCAGGCCGCGGCGCTCTTCGGCGATCTTTTCGAGCACCACCGGCAGCATCAGCTCGCGGATGGAGAGGATCTTCACCGGGATGACGCGCAGGACCATGCCGACCGTGCCGCGCTGCTGGAAGATGTTGCAGCGGAAGCGGCCCAGCCCGGGGACCGAGTAGGCGATATCGATCTCGTAGTTGTTCTTGAACTTTTCTTTCTGGCGCGAGGACATGATCGAGAAGGCCATGGCGATCGTGTCCTCCTGCATGAGGCGTTTCAGCTCGACGAGCGGCACGAGCTCACCGTCTACACGGATGACGGGATGGGAGCCGACCTTGATGTGCAGGTCGGACGCGCGCCGTTCGGCAGCGATTTTCAGGAGATCATTGATATGCACGGGTCACCTCGGAGGATTGGGCACGGAAGAGATATTGTACGTTACGAATGCGTGGACTCGCCGACCTCTCGCTCCGCTACATCCTCAACGTTCCGACGAATCGTCCCGACACCGATGAGCTTCCATTAGTGGTCATGATCCACGGACGAGGGGCCGACATGAACGACCTGGCTGACCTCGCGCCGATGCTCGACCCCGCCGGCGGCGCGCGTTTCGTCTTCCCCAACGCCCCTCGTCCATTCGAGGCCGGACCGGGTATGACCTTCGGCTGGACGTGGTTCGACGGCTGGCCGCCGGAGCAGACCTCGGTGGCCGCCTCGCGCGTCACGCTGCTGAAGTTCATCGACGAGCTGCTGGCCCGCTATCCGACCTCGAAGCTGGTGATCTCCGGCTTCTCACAGGGAGCGATGATGGCGCTCGACGCCGGCCTGCGGTCAAAAGAGAAACTGGCCGGCATCGTGGCGATGAGCGGCGGTCTGTACGAGGCCGATCTCGATCTCTCCGCGGCCACGCGCGTGCCGATCCTGATCGCCCACGGCAGCGCCGACGACGTCGTCCCGGTGATGTACGCCCGCCGCGCCCGGATGACCCTCGAGAACGCCGGCTTCGACGTCGAGTACCACGAGTACCCGATGGCCCATCAGGTGGTGATGGAGGAGATCGGGATCGTGAAGAGCTTCCTGGAGCGAGTCTGTTGAGCTGTTGAGCTATTGAGCTGTTGAGCGAGGAAGTGTTTGGTTGATCAAATACATCTCTCGCTCAACCGCTCAATAGCTCAACAGCTATCCCTTCGGGCCTCACCGCCGGCTGGCAATCCACTCATTCATCCGCGTTTCCAGGATGCTCAGCGGCAGCGCCCCCGCGCCGAGCAGCGTGTCGTGGAAGGCGCGGATGTCGAACTTCTCGCCGAGCTCCTTCTCCGCACGGCGGCGCAGTTCGCGGATCTTCAGCTCGCCGATCTTGTACGAGGTGGCGCCGCCGGGGCTGACGATGTAGCGGTCGATCTCCACCTCGATGACCGGCAGGGTGCGGCCGGTGTTGGCCCGGGCGTAGTCGATGGCCTGCTGGCGCGACCATCCCTTGACGTGGATGGCCGGATCGACGACCAGACGGATGGCGCGCCACATCTCGTAGGTGAGCTGGCCGAACTTCGAGTACGGATCGGTATAAAGCCCGAGCTCGGAGCCGAGCGACTCGCTGTAGAGCCCCCACCCCTCTCCGAAGGCCGGGTAGTAGCCCTGCCGGCGAAAGTGCGGCAGGTCGGTCAGTTCCAGCGCCAGCGAGATCTGCAGGTGATGTCCCGGCACCGCCTCGTGGAGGGTCAGAGCTTCCATCTCCCATTTCGGGCGTGACTTCAGGTCGTAGAGGTTCGCGTGAAAGTAGCCCGGCCGGTTGGTCTCGATGGAAGGGCCGTTGTAGTACGCGGTGGTGGCGGTCTTCTCCGAGTACTCCGGGATCGGGAGGACGCCGTACGGGATGCGCGGCAGCTTGCCGAAGAGGCGCATCAGCGCCGGATCGATCCGCTTGGCGATGTCGCGGTAGCCGAGGAGCAGGTCCTCGCGGCTCTTGTGGAAGAACCGCTCGTCGGTGCGCAGGAACGTGAAGAACTCCGGCAGCGTCCCCTGGAAGCCGGTCTCGCTCTTGATCCGCTCCATCTCCGCGCGGATGCGCGCCACTTCCTTCAGGCCGAGCTCGTGGATCTCCTCCGGCGTCATCTCGGTCGTCGTGGCGGAGCGCACCCGGTGGGCGTACCACGCCGCGCCGTTCGGCAGGGCGCTCATGGCGATGGTCTCGCGCGTCTTCGGGTAGTACTCGTCGACCCAGAAGCGATGCAGCTTCCGGATGGCGGGCTCGACGTCGTTCTTCAGCACCTTCCGCGCCTCGGCCTGCAGGCGCTGCTGCTCCGCGGCCGGAATGGACGCGCCGAATTTCGTGAAGGCGTACTCGTAGATCGGACTCCTGGCCGGATCTTCGATGAGCTGCGCCTCGATCAGCGACGCCACTCTGCCGAGGACCATGCGCGGCGGGGTGACGCCGCGGGCCAGCCCGCGCCGCATCTGGGCGATGACCTGATCGAGGACCCGTGGATACTCGCGCAGCCGGGCCAGGAAGTTCTCATGGTCCTTGACCGTGTCGCGCGGGATGGCCTGGGCCAGCTCCGGCAGCAGGCTGTAGACGCCCCCCATCTGATGGATCGGCATCAACTCCCCCGGAAAGATCGAGCCGCGGATCGACATCTCCGCGTCGCGACGGAAGAGGTCGTAATTCAGCCGGTCGTCCGCGGTCAGTTTCGAACGGTCGATGCCGTCGATCCGCTGCAGCCACTCGCGGTTCTTGGCCCGGATCCGCTCCATCGACTCACCCGACCAGTCCCCCATCAGGTGGTCGTACCGCCGGTCCCCCACGTACGTCGCCCCGATCGGATCTTCCGCGAGCTGCCACTCCCAATGCTCCCGAAACAGGGCGTGGAGTTTCTCTCCCTCGGACGGAACCTGTGCTACCGCCGCCGGGACGACCACGAGCAGAGCGAGGAGGAGGAAGCCTTTGCGCATGAGGCATTGTAGGGACAGCTGCTCAGCTGCTCAGCTGCTCAGCGACTCAGGCCCCCCTCTCGCTGAATAGCTGAACAGCTGAACAGCCGAGCCGCTACCCCCGCCTCGGTTTTGGCCTACCGCTTGCTTCCAAACCCCTCCGGAATGACTGCCAATAACCGCTGGTCCGCTCTCGTTGCAGCAGTCGCGCTCTCCTTTGCCGTCGATGCGAACGCGACCATTTCCCGCGCGATCACCTTCGACGAGAAGGTCGAGAACGCGGCAGCGATTCTCGTCGGCACCTGCGTCCGGCAGGAATCGCGGTGGGATGACTCCCGCCGCTGGATCCTCACCTACTCCACCTTCCAGGTCGAGAAGCTGATGAAGGGCTCGATGGCCCTCCGCGAGCTGACCATCGTCACCCCGGGCGGCCGCGTCGGCGATCTCTACCAGGACACGATCGGCGTCCCTGACTTTAAGGAAGGCGACGAGCGGGTGCTCTTCGTCAAGAACACGAACGCCGGCCCGACCGTCCTCTACTTCGACCAGGGCGCCTACCTCGTCGAGAAAGACGACCGCGGCGATCGCGTCGTCCGTCCGGTCGCCTCGGAAGCGGTCTACGTCGACACCCGCGGCGGCCAGCTCGTGCGCGCCGAGGGAACCCGCAGCCTGCGCGACTTCGAAGGCGCTGTGCGCGACTCCGTGAAACGCCGTGAGGCCATCAAAATGGAGATGGTCGAGAAGAAGCAGCAGCAGGAAGCGTCGCTCAGCAACGTCTTCCGCCGCAACATCGCGCTGGTGGTGCTGGCCCTGATCGGCGCCGTGCTCGCGACCTGGCAGTTGCTCAAGCGGTCGTAACCGGATGAGTGAGCCAGTCGGAAAGGCTGGGAAGGCGGCGCTCGACCGTGCCCTCGAAGAGACGGAAGACCTCGTCCTCTTCTACCAGCCCATTCACGACTCCCGCACGAAGAAGATCTACGCCGCGGAGGCGCTCCTGCGCCAGCGGCGCGCCAGCGGCGAGATCCGCTCGGCGCAGATCATCACCGACGCGGCAGAAGAAAGCCCCGGCCCCGAGCTCTTCCACCTCAACAACGTGCTGGTCAAGCAGGCCTACACCGAGGCCGCGCGCTGGCCGGACGCGGTCCGGCTCAACGTCAATCTCTCCCCGCGCGAGTTTCAGGAAGGGGACGTGGTCCCTCGCCTGACGGAGCTCATCACCTCCTGCGGCGTCGACACGACGCGCATCAACCTCGAGATCACCGAGACCAGCTACATCGACGATCCCGAGCAGACGATGGACGTGCTCGAGGCGATCAAAGAGTGCGGCGTGGAGCTCTGGCTCGACGATTTCGGCACCGGCCATTCCTCGATCACCCACCTGCAGCACTTCCCGCTCGACGGCATCAAGCTGCCGGGCGCCTTCATGCGCGATGTGCTGACGGACGACCGCTGCCGCGCGATCGCCCGCAACCTGATTCGGCTGGCTCACGACCTCGGGCTACGAGTCATCGCGGAAGAAGTGGAGGAAGAGGCGCAGCGCGAGTTCCTCCTCGAACAGGGCTGCGACTACATCCAGGGCTTTCTCTTCAGCCGCCCGATGGAGCCCGACACGTTCGTGAAGTTCCTCTCCGCTCACGCCGCCACGGACGGTTTGCCATCCTCGGGTGAGTGAAGGTCGCGGCGCTCTTCGAGGTCGCGAATGACGCTCTTCTTGAAGCCCTCTTCCCCGCCGCGCGAGAGCATCTCCTTCAGGTAGTCGGCGATCTCCAGGTTCTCCACGCGCAGGCGCACGGTCTTGAAGATGCGCGGTACTTTTCCGGGGATCTGCACGTGGTGCAGACCGCCGCTGTAGGCGATGAGCATCCGTCCCGCCTCGATGGCCTGGAGGATGTCGGCCACCCCGCCGCGGACGGTCATCGGATTCCCGTGCAGGTCGAGCCCGGTCTCCCGCTTCATCCGCCCTTCCGGCGCGATGACCACCATCGAGTCGGGGTCGATCGTCCGCAGCACCTTGAACCAGGTGTCGTCGCGCTGCCGGGTGATGGCGATGACGCTGTGCGCCACGAACTTGAAGACCAGCCCCACCAGCGGACGGTCGGTGGTTTTCGAGGCCGCCGGGACGACGCCGTGCGCGGCCAGCCGCCAGAGGAAGCGGTTCGGCACCGCGCCAAGGAACACCGGCTCGAAGAGGCTGGTGTGGTTGAGGAAGATCACCAGCCGCAGGTCGGCCCACGGATCGGGCGGCGTCGGGCCGATGAATCGGAAATCGTGCCGGTAGAAAGCCTTGCTCAGGACTTTGAGCACGACCAGCATCGTGAAGACGATGGCGCTGCGCAGGATGCCCACGGCGCGGAAAGATAGCAGAAGACGTTCCCGGGCGCCGATGGTGGTTACCCAGATGTCGCGATTGGGCAAATCAGCTAATCTGGTCTCTCTCACTTACAGCAGGAGGACTCCGATGGCCGTGCCGAACGACGGTGTCGAAACGCTATTCGCGAACGAGAAGTACGCGGAGGTGGTCCGGACGTGTGAGCAACGGCCGCTACTGACTGATGAGGAGCGACTGCTTTACGTCCAAGCGTTCCGCAGAACGGGCAGGTTCCGCGAAATCGTCGATACGCTAGCGACTCCAGGCATCCGGGCGCTCACCGGCTACCTGCTGGCCGAATTGGCGTATGCGCATTACATGATTGGCAGCTACAGCGAGGCCATCCGCGTCGCCGAAGAGGCTCTTGCCGCCGATAGCACATTGGAACTGGCCATCAAAGCAAAAGGAGGCTCGTACCGCTTGCGGGGGCTTCCGGACGACCAGCACCTCGGGCGCAACCTTCTCGATGCAGCAGTGAAACGCTTTCCCGAGAGTGGCCTTTTGGCAGCCGAACGCGCTGCCTTTTATCGCTCCCCCCTTCACGACTATGAGACCGCCTTGGGAGAAGCCGAACGGGCGCTGGCGTTAGATCCGGCACTCGATACGGCCCTCAATATCGCCGTGCCGCTCCTGATCCGGCGCGGAAAGAATGCGGCTGCATCGGCGCACATCAAACAAGCCACCGAGAAGGCGCTGAACGATTTTCGTATCCTCACAGCGGCCGGCGGATTCGCCCTGCAGGATGGGAATGCTGAAATCGCGCTGAAAATGGCGACCTCTGCGGAAGAGATCGCCCCGCAACACATTGCCGCGCGGTTGGTCCGTATCGAGTCACTCCTGTTCCTGAATCGGCCGGGCGAGGCGCTGGAATACGCCATCAAGGCTTGCAAGGAACTGCCGAAAGCAAGTGAGCTCTTCGAGACGACGGCGCGCTATCTCACGCAAGCTGGTCGCTTCGAGGAGGCACAAACACTTCTGGACGAGATGAAGGCTTCGGCGGCACCCCTACAATCGATCTATCGGACGGAAATCGAATTGCTCCAGCGGCAGGGCCATTGGGACCAATTGACGCGAGTAATGGACACGGCGCTCCGGGAGGCGCCGAACTCCAGAATCTTGAAAATCGAAGTCGCCTACTCGCATGTGCTCATGCGGCAGTTCGATGACGCCGAACGCCTGATGGTCTCGATCCTCGATGATGCAGATGAGCCGGCATGGGCCGACTATGTGAACATTCTCGTCATCATGAGCCGGCTCGTCAGAGCGCGCGAGATCGTGGAACTTGGGCTGGAGCGGTTTCCTCATTCCATCCCCCTGAAACTCGTCAACGCATGGCTCCTTGCCAGCCGCGGCGAATATCAGCAGGCCCATGAAGCGATCGACGCACACATCGGCGCCCTCACGACAAAGGAATGGCTCTACTCGATCAAGATTGACGCGCTGATCATGCAGTGGCGGCTTGCGGATGCGGAGAAGCTCGCATGTGAAGCGATGAAGCACTTCCCGCTGTCGACGAAGCTGAAAAGCCACCTCGCGCAGATCTACCTCCACAACGATCGCGTCGAGGAAGCACTCACCATAATCGACGAAATTCTGGAGATTGATCTCTCCGATACTATTCCATGGCAGATGAAGATTGCCGCACTCTGTAATAGCCGACGCGCGGCGGAAGCGTTGAAACTTTCAGAAGAGGCAATCGCACGGTACCCGTTCAGTGCGGGACTGGTCACGCAGCGTGGGTTCGTTCACCTTTTTGCCGAGCGAGACGTCGACGCTGCAGAACGTGACTTTCTCGAGGCTCAGGAGATGGGTGCGTGTGGGGTCCTGCCATGGACCGGTCTTGGAGCAGTCGAACTGCAGCGGGGCGATACCGATCGAGCCGAGCAGTTTTTCCGCCGTGCGCTCGAGATCCAGCGGTCGCCGACAACTTTGCTGAATCATGCCTTGGCCATCGTCGCATCGCGCGACAGCTCGCGTCTCCAGACGGCTGAAGAAATCTGCACGACGGTGTTACGGATGCACGCCGGAAACCCGTGCGCGATCGCTTGCCTCGGATCGATTGCCTACTTCCGCGGCGATCGTCCGCGCGCAGAAGCGTACCTGGCCTCCGTCAACCCTGAAGACCGCGACGTGGAGATGACGGTGAATCTCGGGGCGGTATGCGCCCGTATCGGGAAGTACGAAACGGCCGTAGCGGAGCTCGAAAAAGCTTTGGCGGAGGAGCCTCTCCACGTTCGTGCCCTCGTCGAGCTCAGTCAGGTTCGCCTGAAACAGGAGAAGATGGCCGAGGCTCGTCTGGCTGCGCGTCGAGCTACTGACGCCGCACCCGACAACTCTTTGGGATGGCGAGCGGCAGCCGAAGTGGCAGTCGCCGAAGGGCAGCACAGGACCGCTGAAATCCTGCTCCGCGATGGCCTCACTCGCGTCGCGTTGCAGCAATCGGAGCAACTGCACCTCGACCTCGCACGCGTTCTTCTCCGGCTCGGTGACACGGCGAACGATCAGATTCGTTACCGCGATGCGCTCTCTCACATCGCCCATATCATCAACCGCAAGCCTACGCACCAGGACGCCCTGTTACTTCGTGGATTGACGGAGCTCAAGCTCGACCAACCCGGCAAAGCCCTCCGCACGCTTGCCGAGGTGCGGGAAACACCACTCACCGCGCCATATCTGGCCGAGTACCGGTACGCGGCGCGGGCGCAGATTCGTAGTGATCGGCTGGCGAGATCTCCAATCCTTCAGGCAATTCTCATCGTCTTCGTCTGCGTGCAATCCGGCTTCACGTGGTGGGCCGTCTCGAAAGGACACCTCGAGAGTGCGGGCGCCGCCGCGACGATTCCCTTGTTGTGCGGCATCCTGCTGCTCGCCGTGCTGCTGCCACGACTCTCGAGCTTCAAGGTTGTCTCGGTGGAGGGACAGATGGCCACCGCGCCGACGGAGTCGCGACGCGACAACCTCGCGGGACCGGCGATGCGAATGGAGGCGGCGACATCAATGGTCGCGACACTCACCGCGCTCTCGTACGATGTTTGACGTGGTCGGCCGCAAGCTGGGAAACTGCACCCGTGAAAGGGCAGCATCTTCGCCGCCGGCGACCGGCGGGAGAGAGCTGCCCGTTTCACCGGGCCAGGTCATCAAAGGCCGATCAGGCCATTGCGGATACCGTAGCGGTACAGACCGAGGTTATCGTCGACGCCGAGCTTGCGGAGCAGCCGGGAGCGATGGGTGGTGACGGTTTTGACGGAGATGTCGAGCTGAGCGGCGATCTCTTTGAGGCGGCGGCCGCCGAGGATCATAGTCATGACCTCGCGCTCGCGCGGCGACAGGCGGCGATGCTTGTCGTCGTCGTGGCTCGGCATGACGACGTGGAGAGTGTCGACGAGGCGGAGAATCTCGCTCTTCTGCTGATCGAGCGACGTCGGAGTGAGGCTTTCGATGACCGACTTCAGGTGCTGCAGCGGGTTCGATGTCGTTGGTGTTTGCAGATTCACTGTGGCTCCTCCGCATGTAATCTAGGTCTGTCAGATTACGCTCAGATTACATGGCCGAGCTTTCCGAACTCCCTCTCAGCGCCCGCCTCTTTCTGAAGGGGTACCGCTGGCGGCGCAACGATCCGGTCCCCTGGGTCCGGCCGCGTCCGCTGCGCGAAGCGAAGGTCGCGCTCGTCTCCACGGCCGGGCTCGTCGCGCCGGGGCAGCCGCCGTTTGACGATGGCGTCAGCGGCGGCGACTGGACCTACCGGGAGATCGCGTCGGGTACCGATCCACGCACGCTCATCGAGACGCACCGCAGTAAGTCGTTCGACCACAGCGGCCTGGCGGCGGACGCGAACCTGGCCATGCCGCTCGACCGGCTGCACGAGCTGGCCGCCGCCGGCACGATCGGCAGCGTCGCGCCGCGGCACTTTTCGCTGATGGGCTCCATCACTGCCCCGGGGCGGCTGATGAGCGAGAGCGCGCCCGCGGTCGCGGCGGCACTGGTTGCCGACGAAGTCGACGTGGTGCTGCTCGTCCCCGTCTGACCGATGTGCAACCAGGCCGTGTGCCTGCTCGCCGCCACCATCGAATCCGCCGGAATCGCCACCGTCGCGATCGTGCTGCTGCGCAACGTCGCGCAGGCCGTCCGGCCGCCGCGGGCGCTCTGCGTGCCATATCCGTTCGGATATCCGCTGGGAAAGCCGCACGACCCGGAGATCCAGCGCGAGGTGATGATGCAGGCGTTTGCGCTGCTGGAGTCCGAGGGACCGCCGCCCGTGATCGTGTAGCTCGTGTGGTGTGGTTACGCCGTCTGCGCGGCGTCGTCGCTTCGCCCGCGCAACATGGCCCGGCCGAGGAGCGAGGCATACTCCATCGCCTGCCGCATGTGCTCCTGCGAGTAGAAATCGGACTCCGCTTTGTCGAGCGCCAGCATCCCGAGCACGCTATCGCCGGCCAGCAGCGGGACGCCGAGCCAGGAGCGGATGCCGCTGCCGACGTGCAGGCCGCGGCGGAAGGCGCGGTATTGCTCGGTGTCGGAGACCAGCAGCGGGCGGCGGCGGTAGATCACCTCGCCGTTCGGGATGTCGATGTTGTCGAGCTCGAACGACTCGCCAACGATGACGTCGAGATGGGCGAATCCGACGCCGCCGACGATCACCAGGCGTGAGCCGCGCAGCTCCTGCACCGAGCAACTGTCGTACGGCACTTCCCGCCGCATCTCGCTGAGCACGAGCTTCATCGCGTCGGCAATGGTGCCCGGACCGCTGGCGACGACGTTCGCGCCGTCCGCCCGGGCAGCAACCGACACACCGCGGTGTAAATCCGCGATCTGCTGTTCCAGCTCCGCGAGACGCTCGCGCAGTTCGTCTTCGGCCATCGTGTGAAGCGGCCGATTGTAACGTCAGCGCTGGTGGCGCGCACAGAAATACGTCGTCCGGCCGAAGACGACCGAGCGCTGGATGCTCCCGCCGCACATCGGACAGCGCTCCCCCTCCTCCCGGTGATGCATCAGCGCCGTCGGCGGGAGGTCCTTCCCCTTCGCATGACGCGCGATCGCCTGCCGGAGAATTTTGCGCATCGACGTGAAGATCGATTTTCGCTCGCTGTCGCGGAGCTTGTGCACCGCACGGGTCGGATGAATGGAGGTCGCGTAGAGCGTCTCGTCGACGTAGAGGTTCCCCATCCCCGCCAGGATCTCCTGCGTCATCAGCAGCGACTTGATCGCCCCCTTCCTCTTCTCCAGCAGCGCGTTGAAGCGCGGGAAGGTGAACTTCGGATCGAGCGGATCGGGCCCGAGCTTCGCGCTCGCGATGAAGGCGTCGGGCGAGTCGAGCACCTCCGCCAGGCCGAACAGCCGCATGTCCTCGAACGCCAGCTTCGCGCCGTTGTCGAACGCAAAGATCACCCGCGCGAAACGGGGATCGTCACCCTGCTCGTAATACGAGAGATCGCCCGACATGCCGAAATGGAGGTGGAGCCACCTCTTTTCGGTCGAGGCAAAGAGATGCTTTCCATGACGCCGCACCGCCTCGAACGACCGCCCGCGCAGCGCGCGCACGAACGCGTCGCGGCGCTGCGTGAGGATGCGCTCATCGCGCACCTCCACGCGCTCGATCCGTTGACCGAGCGCGTGGAGGGCAAAGTAGCGCGAGAACGTTTCGACTTCCGGGAGCTCAGGCACGCTTCTTTGCCGCGATCCAGTCGTTGATGCGGTCCTCGAGCGCTGCCAGCGGCAGTGCACCGGCGCCGAGGACTTCATCGTGGAACTCGCGGATGTCGAAGCGGGAGCCGAGCTCACGGCTGGCGCGCTCGCGCAACTCGAGGATCTTCAGCTGTCCGATCTTGTAGCCGAGGGCCTGGCCGGGCCAGACGATGTAGCGGTCGGTCTCGCTCTGGATCTCCACCTCGTCGATGGCCGAGTGATCGCGGAAGAACTGCACGACCTGCTCGCGCGACCACTTCTTCGAGTGCAGCCCGGTGTCGACCACCAGGCGGATGGCGCGCAGCATCTCATCCTGCAGGCGGCCGTAGTCGCTGTACGGATCTTCGTAGAAACCGACTTCCTTGCCGAGCCGCTCCGAGTAGAGCGCCCACCCTTCCGTGAACGCGCCGTAGCCCCCCTGCTGGCGATACTTCGGCAGCGCCGGCAGTTCCTGCTGAATGGAGAGCTGCATGTGGTGGCCCGGGACGCCCTCGTGATACGCGGTCGACTCGAAGGTGATGATCTTCCGCGTCGTTGCTTCGTAGGTGTTGACGTTGACGCGGCCGGGGCGCGCGCCGTCCGGCGAGCCGGTGTTGTAGTCGGCGCCCGCCGCTTCCTTCTCGCGGAAGGCTTCGGTCGGGGTGATGATCAGCTTCGCCTTCGGCAGCCGTCCGAACAGCTGCGGCAGCTTCGCGTACATCTGGTCGGTGTACTTCTGATAGAGGTCGATGATGTGCTGGCCCGACTTCGCCTTCAGCGCCGGCATCTCTTCGATGGCTTTGTTGAAGCTCTTCAGATCGCTGTAGCCGAGCTTCTGCGCGATCGTCAGCATCTCCCCTTCGATGCGGGCCACCTCGCGCAGGCCGATCTGGTGGATCTCGTCCGGCTGCAGGTCGGTGGTGGTCATCAGCTTGACGTTGCGCGCGTAGCGCTGCTGTCCCTGCGGCAGCGACCAGACCCCGACCTCGGTGCGTCCCTTCGGCGCGTACTCGTCACGGACGAAGTTCGCGAACTCGACGTAGGAGGGGATGATGTGCTTGTCGATCGCTTCCAGCACCTCGCGCCGGATGCGGTTCTTCGTCGCCACCGGGAACGACTCCGGCATCTTGGCGAGCGGCACGGCGAACGGCGACTTCTCCCCCGTCAGCGTGGTCATGTTCTGGGCCTGATCCGCTACCTTTTCGAGCAGGAACTTCGGCGGCATCAGGCCGGCCGACATCCCCTTGCGCATCCGGGCGATGGTGTCGTCGAACGCCTTCGGCATCTTGCCCAGGCGGGTGATGTAGTCGTCGTAGTCCTTCTCGGTCGTGAACGGGAGGTAGGCCGGAAACTGCGCGGAATTGAGGTGGATGCCACCCATCTGCGTGACCGGCATGAGCCAGCCGCGCAGCGGCGCCCCTTCGATCCCGTCGCGGAGATCGCGGATCATCAGGTCGCGATTCAGCTTTTCCTGGTCGGAGAAGGCGGTGGTTTTGATCGCCTCGAAGCGGCGCAGGAACTTCTTCGACTCGTCGAGGTCGCGGTAGACCGCCGCCTCGGAGAAGTCGCTGATCTGGTCGTTGTACCGCTTGTCGCCGAGGATCGACGCGAACTCGGGCGAGGTCCGCATCGTGTACTCCCACTGCTCATCGAGCAGCTTCTGGAGGGCGAAGCGGCGCTGATCGAGATCGGCGGCCGACAGTTCCTGGGCGTGACTCGTGACCGGCAGAAGCAGAGAGAGCAGCAGCAGAGAGAGCATCTTTCTCATGTGCGGGAGTGTACGTGCGAGCGGGCCGGAAGTTTGCTAGAGAGCGGGCGGGACCGTTGAAGGCGGTTCGAACCGCTTACACTGTCGCGACCGATGAGCAGGGGACAGAGCGAAGCCAGAGTGCGCAACTACCGGGCGCTGATCGTCGAGGACGATCCGGCCATCCGGAAGCTCGTCGAGAAGCTCCTCTCGCGCAAGCAGATGGACGTCGAGGTCGCCCCTGACGGGCGGACCGCCATCCAGAAACTGCGCGACGAAAAATTTTCCGTCGTGGTCCTCGACCTGATGGTTCCGGAAGTGAACGGTTTCGAGGTGATCGAGTTCCTCAAGCGGGAGAACATCCAGATCCCGGTGGCCGTCGTCTCGGCCGTCTCCCAGCAGGCCTTGACGCAGCTCGACCTCGACATCGTGAAGCTGGTCATCTCCAAGCCTTTCGACGTGGACGAGTTCACCAAGGCAGTTCTGACCCTCTGCGAGGATGCAGAAAACCATGAGCAGCAGCAAACCGAAACCACGTGACCTCTCTCCCACCGGCGTGCCCGGACTCGACGACATCCTGGCCGGCGGCCTGACCCGCAATCGCGTCTATCTGGTGATGGGCGACCCCGGCGTCGGCAAGACGACCCTCGGCCTTCACTTTCTCCGCGAGGGCGTCCGCCTCGGCGAGCGCGTTCTTTACATCACCCTCTCGGAGACACGTGAGGAGATCGAAGCGGTCGCCGAGTCGCACGGCTGGTCGCTCGACGACGTCGAGATCTTCGAATACGCCGCCGGTACGCGCCTCGACGACGATGAAGAGAGCACGCTCTTTCATCCCGCCGAGGTGGAGCTCGGCGAAGCGACGCGAACGATGCTCGCCCAAGTCGAGCGCGTCCAGCCGCAGCGCGTGGTCATCGACTCGCTCTCGGAGGTGCGCCTCCTCGCGCAGAGCGCTCTGCGGTACAGGCGGCAGATCCTCGGCCTCAAGCACTACTTCTCCGGCAGGAACTGCACGGTGCTGCTGCTCGACGACCGTAACGGCGCCAGCGGCGACATGCAGTTGCTGACGCTCGCGCATGGGGTCGTTCACCTCGAGCAGCTCGCGCCGATGTACGGCGCGGAGCGTCGCCGCCTGCGCGTCTCGAAACTGCGTGGCGTGAAGTACCGCGGCGGCTACCACGACTTCACCATCCGCACCGGCGGCATCGCCGTCTTCCCCCGCCTCATCGCGGCCGAGCATCGCCACGACATGACTCTCGAGTGCGTGCCGAGCGGCGTCCCGGCGGTCGATTCGCTCCTCGGCGGCGGCATCGATCGCGGCACGAGCACGCTCATCCTCGGGCCGGCCGGCTCCGGCAAGTCGGCGCTCGCCACGCAGTACGCCATCGCTGCCGCGGAGCGGGGGGAGAACGCGGCGATCTTCATCTTCGACGAAAGCCGCTCGACCATGATCGCGCGCGGCGACGGCATCGGCATGAACCTCCGTCAGCACGTCGACAGCGGGCGCATCACCATCCAGCAGATCGATCCCGCGGAGATCCCGCCGGGCGAGTTCGTCCAGCTCGTGCGCGACCAGGTCGAAGAGCGGCAGATCAAAGTGCTGATCATCGACAGCCTCAATGGCTACATGAATGCGATGCCGGAAGAGCGCTTCCTCACCATTCAGATGCACGAGCTGCTCTCCTACCTCGGCAAGCACGGCGTGGCCACGCTGCTGGTCGTGGCGCAGCACGGCCTGCTCGGCGACCGGATGATGTCGCCGGTCGACGTCAGCTACCTGGCCGACTGCGTGATCCTCCTCCGCTACTTCGAGCTGGCCGGCGAGATCCGGAAAGCCGTATCGGTCGTGAAGAAACGCAGCGGCGCACACGAACGAGCCATCCGTCCGCTGGCGATCTCGCAAGAGGGGCTGGTCGTCGGCCCGCCGTTGACCGAGTTCCACGGCATCCTCAGCGGTACGCCACTGCTCGATCCGAACATCGCCACACTTCTGGGGGCAGACAGCATTGGGTCCCGAAGCCTCGAACACGAACAGTGAGCGGATCCTCGTGCTCGCCCCGACCGGGCGGGACGCGACCCTTGCGGCCACTGCCATCGGCGGCGCCGGCATCGCGGCCGAGGTCTGCGCGACCATGGAAGCCCTCTGCGACGCGATCGAAGAAGGTGCCGGCGCGGCGCTGATCACCGACGAAGCGCTGAACTCGAAGGCGATGCAATGCCTCGCTGCCGTGCTCGAAAAGCAGCCCCCCTGGTCCGACCTTCCGCTGATGATCTTTACGGTGCAGCCGTCGGCGGAGATCACGGTGCGCTCCTTCGAGCAGCTCGGCGCGCGCGCGAACGTGACCATCATCGAGCGCCCCATCCGCGTGAAGACGATGGTCGCCGCGGCACAGGCGGCCCTGCGCGCCCGGCGGCGGCAGTACGAGATCCGCGACCTGCTCGATCAGTTGCATCGGCGCGTCGACGAGCGCGATCAGTTCCTGGCGATGCTCAGCCACGAGCTGCGCAATCCGCTCGCCGCGATCTCGCTGGCCATCGAAGCGATGGACCCGCACCAGCTCTCGAACGAGCACGCCATCCTCGTCCGGCAGACGCGGCACCTCGCCAAACTGGTCGACGACCTGCTCGACATCGCCCGCGTCACCACCGGCAAGATCAGCATCCTGCGCGGCCGCGTCGACCTGGCCGACGTCATCGAGCATTGCGTCGAGATGATGCGGCCGCGCGCCGAGGCGCGCAACCTGCGGCTCACCTTCCACCACACGCTCGAGCACGCGCTGATCCGCGGCGACGGCGTGCGGCTCGAGCAGGTGGTGAACAATCTGCTCTCCAATGCCATCAAGTACACGCCCCCGGGCGGCGAGGTCGACGCGTATCTCGAGCGCGACGGCGACGCCGCCGTCTTCCGCGTGCGCGACAGCGGCAAGGGCATCGCGCCGGAGATGCTCACCCGCATCTTCGACATGTTCATGCAGGGGGAGACGACCATCGACCGCACCGAGGGCGGCATGGGCATCGGCCTCACTCTGGTCAAGAAGCTCGTCGAGCTGCACCGCGGCAGCGTCCACGCCTACAGCCGCGGCAAAGGAAGCGGCAGCGAGTTCGTGGTGCGCCTGCCGCTCCTTCCCGGCCAGCACGCCGCCACGCCGCCGCCGCAGAAAACCGTCTCGCCCGAGGCGCAGTCGCAAACCTCGCGACGCCTGCTGGTCATCGAAGACAACCCCGACATCCGCGACCTGCTCCGCGTCAAGCTTCGCCAGCTCGGCCACAAAGTCGACACGGCGGAAGACGGCGTGAAAGGGCTCGACAAGCTCCTCGCCGAACCGCCCGACGCCGCCCTCGTCGACATCGGCCTCCCCGGCATCGACGGCTACGAGATCGCCCGCCGCGTCCGCGAAGGGGGCGGCCCCGACGTCTACCTCATCGCCCTCACCGGCTACGGTCAGGCCGAGGACAAGAAGAAGGCACTGGAAGCAGGCTTCAACGTCCACCTCACCAAACCGGCCGACTTTGTCGACCTGCAGAACGTCCTCGGACAGATCCCGTCCCGCGTGAACGTGCAGGCGGTGTAACGATGAGCGATGAGCGATGAACGATGAACGGCTCCGCCGGGGCCATGTTCATCGCTCATCGCTCATCGTTCATCGTTCCGCCCCCCCCCCCTGAAACCCGTGTTGCATCGCCACGTACAGTGGTGTAGTGTTGCACTCGTGTACTACACCGCGACTGGTGAACGATGCTGGTGAACCTCGATCCGCAGGACGGACGACCGCTCTACCTCCAGATCATGGACGAAGTGCGGCGGGCGATCGTGGTCGGCACGCTGCAGGCCGAGGATCCGCTGCCGTCGGTGCGCGAGCTGGCCGGCGAGCTGGTCGTGAATCCGCGCACCGTCTCCCAGGCCTACCAGGAGCTCGAGCGCGAGGGGGTCATCTACGTGCGGCGCGGCCAGGGGACGTTCGTTGCGCCGACGGCCAGGCGTGGCGCCGGGGAGCGGCGCAGCCTGGCGCTGGCGGTGGCCAAGCGTGCGCTGCTCGAGGCGCGGCGGAACGGCGTGAGTGCCGAGGAGCTCGTGATGATGATTCAGAAGCTGGCGGCGAAGGAGGACGAATGAACGGGTCGCCGGAAGCCTTCGCCGTGGCCACGCACGGACTGTCGTTGCGCTATCGCAAACAGGTGGCGCTCGACGGCGTCGACCTGCGCGTGCCCGAGGGCGCGGTCTACGTCCTCGTCGGCGCAAACGGCGCGGGGAAGAGCAGCGCGATGAAGGTGCTGCTGAACCTCGAGCGGGCGGACGCCGGCAGCGCGGAAGTGTTCGGCCTCGACACGGTGACGCACGGCCCCACGGTGCGCGCGCAGATCGGCTACATCCCCGAGGCGCACGAGCAGGCGTATACGTGGCTCACGTGCGGACAGTTGATCCGGCACGTCGCAGCGCATTATCCGGCGTGGGACCAGGCGTACGCGGCAAGACTCATCGACGTGCTCGGCGTTCGGCCGGAACGGAAGGTCGGGACGCTTTCGAAAGGCGAAAGCCGGCGGCTGCAGTTCGTGCTCGCGCTGGCCCATCGGCCGCCGCTGCTGCTGCTCGACGAGCCGACCGATGGTCTCGATCCGGTGGTGCGCAATCGCACGCTCGCCCATGTCGCTGAGCATCTCGCCGACACGCCGACGACGGTCGTGGTCTCGACGCATCACATTCATGAAGTGGAGAGTCTGGCCGATCACGTCGGCGTGCTGAGCGCCGGAAAGCTGGTCGCACAGATGTCGCGCGACGAGCTGCGGCGGACGGTACGCCGTTACCGCGCCGCGGTGCCGGAGGGGTGGCAGACGCCGCCCGAGCTGCAGACGCCGGGCATCCGTCGCTCGGCTGGTGGCCGCGAAGCGCAGTGGACGCTCATCGGCGAAGAGCGCGACGTCACCGCGCGGCTGACGGCGGCCGGAGCAACCGTTCGCGACGTGACGCCGCTCGCGCTCGAAGAAGCAGCGCTGGCATTTCTGAACGAGGAGGTGTCGCGATGAGGGACGTGACGCTTCATCCCACGCCGCGCCGGCGCGACGTCCTGCTCGAGCAACTCCGCATGGTCGGCGTCACGCTCCGTCCGGCCGCTCTGATCGTGGCCGCGGTCCTCGCCTTCGGCACCGTAATGGTCGGCGGCGAGATCATCGGCGGCGGCCGCGGCTTCGACTCCAACGAGACGTTCCCCACCGCCCTCGTCGCCTTCCTCTTTCCCTTCGCCGTCTGGCGAAATGAGAAGCGCTTCGGCCCCGCCTTCCTCTGGACCCTTCCGGTCGAGCGGCGGCTGCTCGCGCTGGCGAAAGTGCTCGCCGGCTTCGTCTGGTTCATGGTCGCCCTGGCGTTCTTCGTTCTCTGGCTGCTCGTGCTCGGACTCCTCGCCGGCGCCCCGCCCGAGCACACGATCGCGCGCGTTCCGTTCATCACCACGATTGCCATGTACCTCTTCGGCAGCGCGTTGGTGCTCGGCCTGAAACATCATTTGCGCTGGCTCGTCGGCGCCGCCGGCGTGCGCTTCCTGATGGGCACTTCCGGCGAGGCGATCCGCCGGCCCGAGACCCGCGAGTGGCGGTACGTCCCGGGCGCGGACGCCTTCTTTTCCGCGATCAGCGAGGTCAGGGCCGCCTGGCTGTCGCTCCCCGACTCCGCGCAGTGGACCCTCGGCACCTTCCTCTGGATCGCGGCAAGCGTCGCCGCGCTCTGGGCCGCGCTCTCGCGACATCGCGAGCGACGCCGGCACTAACTCCCGAACACCAACCCGAAAAACGGACCAGGAGAACTTCGATGCTCGAACTTCACGGCGTGAGCCATATCTATCCGAACGGAACGCGCGCCCTCGACAACGTCACATTGTCGATTCCCCGCGGCATGTACGGCCTCCTCGGCCCCAACGGTGCCGGCAAATCGACGCTCATGCGCGCCATTGCCACCCTGCAGACGCCGTCGGAAGGGACGATCCGCTTCGGCGAAATCGACGTCATTCGCGAGCCCGAGAAACTTCGCCGCACGCTCGGCTATCTCCCCCAGGATTTTGGCGTCTACCCGCGCGTCTCCGCGTACGACATGCTCGATCACATGGCGGTGCTGAAAGGCGTCATCGCGCCGGCTGATCGCAAGACCACCGTCGAGACGCTCCTGCATCAGGTAAACCTGTGGGGCGTCCGCAAGAAGATGCTCTCCGGTTTCTCCGGCGGCATGCGCCAGCGCTTCGGCATCGCCCAGGCGCTGATCGGTAACCCCCAGCTGATCATCGTCGACGAGCCGACTGCCGGACTCGATCCGGAGGAGCGGAACCGCTTCCTGAACCTGCTCGCGGAGATCGGCGAGAACGTGGTGGTGATCCTCTCGACGCACATCGTCGAAGACGTCTCCGATCTCTGCCCCCGCATGGCCGTCATGGCCGATGGTCGCGTGCAGATCGAAGGCTCGCCGCAGGAGCTGATCCACTCCACCCGCGGACGGATCTGGATGAAGGTCGTCGACCGTGCCGAGCTCGCGCAAGTCCGCGAGCAGTACGAGGTGCTCTCCACCCGCCTCTTCGCCGGACGCACGGTGGTGCACATCCTCTCCGATCGCGATCCCGGCAACGGCTTCACCTCCGCCGACGCGGGGCTGCAGGACGTCTACTTTTCCACGCTTACGCAGTCGCGCCGCGCGGCCTGAGGCATCGACATGCTCATCAACATTGCCCGCTTTGAATTCCGCTACCTGCTCCGCAATCCGCTCCTCTGGATTACGGCCGCCGTCGGCTTCGCCATGATTTTCTTCTCGATGAACCTCGAAGGGTGGGAGCTCGGCTCGGAGGGTGGCTACTTCCGGAACTCCGCCTACGCCACGTTGCGGAACTCGGTGATGTTCACGCTGATGATGATGTTCGTGACCGCGGCGTTCGTCGCGAACGCCGTCATCCGCGATGACGAGACCGGCTACGGCCCGATCATCCGTTCGACGCCGATCACGAAGTTCGAGTACGTCATCGGCCGCTTCCTCGGCGCATACGCCATCGCTGCGGCCTGCATGCTGGTCGTGCCGGCCGGGAGTCTGCTCGGGACGCTGATGCCGTGGGCCAATCCCGCGAACCTCGGGCCGAACCGGATCACCGACCATCTCTATGCCTACTTTCTGATCGCGCTGCCGAACCTTCTCCTCCACTCCGCCGTCTTTTTCGCCCTGGCCACGATCACCCGCTCGATGATGGCCACGTACCTCGCCGTCATCAGCTTCGTCTTCGCCTTCTTCAGCCTCCAGGAGGGTCTGGTCCGGCCGAAGCTGAACGCGGCCGTAGCCATCGGCGAACCGTTCGCGGCGCGTGCGGTCAAGGATGCTATGCGCTACTGGACCGTCGCCGAACGGAACGCGATGCTTCCCGAATTCAGCGGCGCGCTGCTCTACAACCGCCTGCTGTGGATCGGCGTCTCGGTGCTGTGCCTCGCCGTCGCATACGCCGTGTACCGCTTTGCCGACCGGGGGATGTCGAGACGGGAGCGAAAGAAGCTGAAACGCGAGGCGCAAGCGTCTTCACCGGTGCAGAGCTCGACGCCCGGATATGCGAGCGGCCAGCTCGCAGGCTTGCCCGAGGCTCTGCCGGCCAGCGCTGCCGGCCGTGCCGGCCGCGCGCTCCTGTGGCTGCGCGTGAAGTTCGAGTTCCGGCAGGTCATCCTCAGTCCTGCCTTTCCCGTCCTGCTGCTGTTCGGGATGTTCCACACCATCTCCATCCTGCTCACCCACCGCTACCCGGAATACAGGCCGGAGTACCCGACCACGCTGTCGCTGATTCCGCTCATCGAGGAAACGTTTCGATTGGCGCTGATGATCGTCGCCGTCTTCTACGCGGGCGAGCTCGTATGGCGCGAGCGCGACCGGCGCGTGCACGAGCTCATCGACGCCGCGCCGATTCCCAATTGGGCGTATGTCGTTCCGAAGACCATGGCCCTGGCGCTCGTGCTCGTGTCGATCGTCCTCTGCAACGTCTCCGCGGCGATCGGCGTGCAACTCTCCCTAAGCTTCACCGACATCGAGCTCGGCAAATACCTGCTTTGGTACGTGCTGCCGGCGAGTTTCGACATGCTGCTCCTGGCCGCGGTGGCCATCCTCGTCCAATCGCTCAGCCCGCACAAAGCGGTCGGGTGGGGAGTGATGCTGCTCTTCATGCTGTGGCAGGAGCTGAACCGCGTTGCCCGCTTCGTCAATCACAACCTCCTCAATTACGGCGAGACGCCCAACATGCCGCTCAGCGATCTCAATGGAGCGGCATTTTTCTGGAAGGGCGCCTGGACGGTGCGGCTGTACTGGGGAGCGCTCGCTGTCATCCTGCTTCTGGTCGCACATCTATTGTGGAGGCGCGGTACCGAGATTCGTTTGAAGCCGCGGCTCGTGCTCGCGCGGCGACGTCTGGCCGGAGCTCCGGGAATCGTCGGCGCTGCCGCGCTCCTGACGTTCGCCGCGACAGGCGCCTACGCTTTCTACAACACCAACATCCTCAATGAATATCGAACGAAGGAAGAGAGCGAGATCGCGGCAGCCGATTTCGAGAAGCGTTTCGGAAAGTACAAGGGACTGCCGCAGCCGTCGCTCGAGGGGGCGACGCTCGACATCGCCCTCGACCCTCACGAGCGGCGGGCTGTGACGAAAGGGCGCTACCTGCTCCGCAACCTGACCGCGCAGCCGATCGCCGACCTGCACGTCAGTCTGCCCGTCACGGATGGTCTCGAGCTCACCAGCTTCACAGTCGCCGGTGCGCGGCAGATCCTCAATGAGGAGAAGTACAACTATCGCATCTACCGACTCGCGCGCCCGATGCAGCCGAATGACACGCTGCCTCTCACTTTCGAGACGCGCCGCTGGCACCGCGGTTTCCGCAACGGCAGCCAGAACACGATGATCCTCGAGAACGGCACCCTTCTCACTGAAGAGGAGCTGATCCCCATCCTCGGGACGTACTACGGCGATCCGATTCAGGATCCCGAAACACGCCGCAAGTACGGCCTCCCCGAGTTGCCCGCGTCGCCGAAGCTGGAAGACCTCCGGGCGACGTCGCGCGTGTCTTTCCCGAACGGATGGATCAAAAAGTTCGACATTACGTTGTCCACAGTCGCTGACCAGACGCCGCTTGCGCCTGGAAAGAAGATCTCCGACGTCACGCGCGACGGGCGGCGCACCGCGCGTTTCGTCTCCACCGCCCCGACGCGTTTGCGCTTCTCCATCCAGTCCGCCCGTTATGCAGAAAAGCACCGTGAGCACGGCGGAGTGGACCTCGCCGTCTACTACCACCCGCGACATCATTGGAACGTCGACCGGATGCTCGACGCCATGGCCGCCTCGCTCGACTATTACCAGCCGAATTTCGGCCCGTATCAGCAGGATCACTTCCGCGTCATCGAGTTTCCCGGCTATCGCGGCTACGCCGAGGCCTTCGCCGGCACCATCGCCTTCTCCGAGTCGGCCGGGTTCACCGGCCAGTACACCAGGGAAGACTCATTCGACTTCGTCACCGGCATGACCGTGCATGAATTCGCGCATCAGTGGTGGCCCGGCCAGATGGCGGGGGCGGAGATGGAGGGCTACATGGTCTTCGTCGAGACGCTCGCCCAATATTCCGCGCACATGGTGATGAACCAGCTGCACGGCGAGGATCGGATCCGCCCCTATCTGCAGTACGAGCTCCACAGATACCTCGGCGGCCGCGCCTCGGAGACGAACGAGCCGCCGCTCGCGCGCGTCGGTGGCCAGTCGTACATCGCCTACCGCAAGGGCGCACTGGTGATGTACCTCCTGACGAAACGCATCGGCGAGGACGGCGTCAATCGCGCCTTGCGCAACATGCTGGCGCGCTACAAGTTCAAAGGCGCACCATATCCGCGCACGCTCGACCTGATCGCCGCCTTTCGAGCGGAGGCGAAGAGCGATGAGGATCAGGCGCTCATCACCGACCTTTTCGAGCGCGTCACGCTCTACGACCTCGCAGTCAGCCAGCCCACCGCCACCCCTCGCCCCGACGGCAAATGGGACGTGACGCTGCCGGTCGAAGCGAAGAAGTTCTACGTCACCGGGAAAGGGGTCGAGACCGAAGCGCCCCTCGACGAGCGCATCGAAGTCGGCCTCTTCACCGCCGAACCGGGCGGCCTCGCGTTCGACAAATCGCACGTGCTCCTGATGGAGCGCCACCCGATCCGTTCCGGCAAACAGGTACTGAAATTCGTCAGCGACAAACAGCCTCTGTACGCCGGCGTCGACCCCTACAACTACTATATCGACAGGGACGCGGGGGACAACGTCTCGGCCGTGGCCGTGCCATGAAGCGCCTTGCTACACTCCGGCCATGACGCCAAAGAACACCATTTGCCTCTGGTTCGACAAAGACGCGCTCGACGCCGCGCGCTTCTACGCCGCCACCTTCCCCGACAGCGAGGTGAAGGCCGTGCATAAGGCGCCCGGCGACTTCCCGAGCGGCAAGAAGGGCGACGTCCTGACCGTCGAGTTCACCGTCTTCGGCATCCCCTGCCTCGGCCTCAACGGCGGCCCCGCCTTCCAGCACAGCGAAGCCTTCTCCTTCCAGATCGCCACCGACGACCAGAAAGAGACCGATCGCTACTGGAACGCCATTGTCGGCAACGGCGGCCAGGAAAGCGCCTGCGGCTGGTGCAAAGACCGCTGGGGCCTCAACTGGCAGATCACCCCCCGCGCCCTCACCGATGCCCTCGCCGCCGGCGGCGATGAAGCTAGACGCGCCTTCGAAGCGATGATGACCATGCAGAAGATCGACGTCGCCACGATCGAGGCCGCGCGGCGGGGATGACGGTTCCCGCACGGCCGGCTGAACAGCCCAGTCCGTCGTGCGCCTCTCGGTGGATTACAGCATCTCGGGCGTGCTTCGGTGCGCCCGGTCTTTTCGTCTGGCGCAACCGCCCGTTCCGTTACGAAACACTACCATGCATTGACAAGTACCTTGCAAGGCATCATTGTGTAGTCATGACGGATCTGTCGTTCGACAACTGGATGACCCAGCTTCGCAAGGGGCTCCTCGAGCTGGCGGTCCTCAATTCGATCGCGGCCGCCCCGCTCTACGGTTACGACATCGTCCGCCGCCTCAGTGACGTCGATCATCTGGTGATCACCGAGGGGACGGTCTACCCGATCCTCAGCCGTCTGAAGAACAGTGGACTCGTGGAGACGTATATCGAGGAGTCGCAGGAAGGGCCGCCGCGGAAGTACTACCGGCTGACGGCGCGCGGCCGCGACGACCTGTATCGGATGAATCAGCACTGGGACAGCCTGCACCACGCGATTGGCGGTCTCCGAAAGGAACGGAAGCGATGATCGAGATGACGCCTGCAGCACGCGAGCGGCTGGACAACTACCTGCAGCGGATGCGCAGCGAGCTGCGCGGCACCCGAACGGTGGTGGCGGACGAAGTGGAGCAGAGCGTGCGCGAGCACATCGAGATCGCGCTCGCGCAGGCGCAGACTCCGGTCGGCGCCACGGAAGTGATCGGCGTCCTCGACCGCCTCGGACCGCCCGAGCGCTGGCTGGCGGACGAAGAGCGGCCGATGTGGCGCAAGGCTCTCGACCGGGTCCGCTCCGGCCCCGAGGACTGGCGCCTGGCCTACCTCTCGTTCGGCCTCTTTGTCGCCTCGATCGTGCTCCTCCCGATCTTCGGCTTTCTGCTGCTGATCCCGGCTATGTTCGTCGGCCGCGCCTGGGTCGAGTTGGCGCGCGACCGCGGCGAGCCGCTCGACGCGCGCCGCTGGCTGGTGTATCCGGCGATGCTGGTCGTGCTGGCGTTCGCAACCGGGCTGATGATCATCGGGCCGCCGATGTTGGCGATGGCGTTGGCACTCGACGGCGATGTCGAGCCACTGTTCGACATCCCCACGAGCAAGGCCGGCGAGCTCCGTTTCCTGGCAGGCCTCGGCGGCGCGGTGTTCGGATCGTGGTGGATCCTCGCCGGCGCTTTCTGCGCCGCGTTCCTGCGGCCGATCCGCTTCGTCTTCTCGCCGCTGCTCGACGGGCTGCAACGGAAGCACTTCGCGGTGCTCGCCGCAATCGGCGCGCTGGTCGCGGCGGCCGGAGCCACGCTCATTTACTACCGGCATTAGAGACCAACCGGGGGGCCTCCGGCGGCCAGCGCGCTGCGCTGCCCGCCGGAGGCCCCTCGTCCGTTCTCCGTCGCCCGGAGTCAATCAACAGCTATGACGCTCGAACTGCGCATCGACCACCTGTCCAAAACCTACAGCAACGGCGTCAAAGCACTCCAGAACGTCAACCTCACCGTACCCGCCGGCATGTTCGGACTGCTCGGGCCGAACGGCGCCGGGAAATCGACGCTGATGCGGATCCTGGCGACGCTGCAGGAGCCTGATGCAGGCGAAATCCGATTGGGCAATCTCGACGTCGTCCGCCAGAAGGACGCCGTGCGCGAAACGCTCGGGTACCTGCCGCAGGACTTTGGCCTTTACCAGAACATCGCCGCGGAGAAACTCCTCGACCATTTCGCCATCCTCGAAGGAATCGTCGATCGCGGCGAACGGCGTGCGGTGGTCGAGGCGCTGTTGAAACAGACCAACCTCTGGGAGAAGCGCAAGCAGAAGCTCGGCGGCTTCTCGGGCGGCATGCGCCAGCGCTTCGGCATTGCCCTCGCGCTCCTCGGCAATCCGAAGCTGCTCATTGTGGACGAGCCGACCGCCGGCCTCGATCCGGCCGAGCGCGTGCGCTTTCTCAATCTCCTCAGCGAGCTGGGAGAGAACAGCATCGTCATTCTCTCCACGCACATCGTCGAAGACGTCTCCGAGCTCTGTACGCGCATGGCCATCATCAACAAGGGGCAAATCCTGCTCGAAGCCGAGCCGCTGCGCGCGGTCGAGACGATGGACGGTCGCGTGTGGGAACGGCTGGTGCCGAAAGACGAGCTGCCGGCGCTCGAGCGCGATTCCAACGTGCTGTCGACCAAGCTTCTTGCGGGGAAGACGGTGGTCCGGGTCTATAGCGAAAGCCGGCCTGCGCCGGAGTTCCACGCCGTCGAGCCCGAATTGCACGACGTCTATTTCAGCGTCATGGGCGGCCATTACGCCTCCGCGAACGCGTTCAAGGCCGCGCGATGACGAAGCTGCTGGAGGTTTTCCGCTTCGAGCTCGCCTACCAGTTCCGCCGCGCTTCGACCCTCGCCTACTTCCTGGTCGTCCTCAGCATGTGCACCGCGTTGATGCAGGTCATGGCCGGCGGGATGCGGGATGACGGCAGCTTCAATGCCCCTTTTACCCTGGTGGCGATTACGGTGTTCGGGAGCATGCTGGCGCTGGCGATGATGGCCGCCTTCGCCGGCGATGCCGCGTCGCGCGACGCGGACCTGCGCGCTGATTCCCTCTTCTACACCTCTGCCGTCGGGAAGCGCGCGTACGTGCTCGGCCGCTTCCTCGGAGCATTCGCAATGAGCGCGCTGCTCCTCCTGGCCTTTCCGGCGGGGTGCATGATCGCGACCTGGATGCCGTGGGTCGATCCCTCGAGCCTCGGCCCGTTTGTCCTTTCGGCCTATCTCCGGCCGTACCTCTTCTACGCGCTGCCGAACGCATTCATAGCGACGGCCGTGCTTTTCGGCGCCGCGTTGCTCACTCGCCGCGCCACGGCCAGCTATGCGGCTGCCGCGTTGCTCTTCTTTACAGCGTTAATTTGCGGAAAGCTGGTGGCGCGGCGGCTTGACGCCGCTGTCGCGGCGCTGCTTGACCCGCTCGGCTACACCACGCTGGACGCGTTGTTGGTCTCACTGACTCCGCTCCAGAAGAACACGTTCGTCCTCGCTCTCGACGGTGCGCTCCTCACGAATCGGCTGCTCTGGCTCGGAATTGCGACGACGGTACTGGCGGCGGCGTACGCCCGCTTCCGACTTGCACATCACGCGGTCGGTCACGAAGGGACAACACTGCAGCCGGAGCCACAGCACGCCTCGCCTCGCGACACGAGCCGCAAGGGGGAGCAACCAACGCAGCCTGCCGTGCCGGCGGCGCGGCGCGTGTTCGATGCCTCGACACGACTGCGGCAACTGCGCGCCATCACCATGCGCTCGTTCCGCGAGCTCCACGCCAGCCGCGCGTGGTGGATCGTGCCGCTCCTGGCGCTGCTCTTCGTCCTGCAGGCGCCGGAGCTGGCCAGGAACGAGATGGGCATCCCCGGCCCGTTGACGACCGCTCGCCTGGTCGAATTTCTCACCAGCGACGTATCCATCCTATTTACGCTGCTCATCGCGTTATCGGCCGGTGAGCTCGTATGGCGCGAGCGCAGTGCGCGCATGCATGCACTGGCCGGCGTGACACCAGTACCGGACTCGCTGTCGGTCACCGGCAAGTATCTCGGGCTGGCGATGATGCTCGCCGCGGCTTTGACGATCTTCCTCGTCGCCGGTCTGGCGGTGCAGACGATCTACGGCGCCGATCGGTACGATCTCGCGCTTTACCTCCAACTCCTGTACGGGTTGCTGCTGCCCGAGCATCTGCTTTTCGCCGCGCTGGCCATGATCATCCACGTGCTGGTCAATCAAAAGTACGTCGCCAACGTGCTGATCGTACTCGCGCCTTTCACGAGAGACGTCGTGCGCCGCCTTGGCGTGGAGGACAACCTGCTGCTGTACGGCAACCTGCCGCGGTGGACGCATTCAGAGATCGCCGGCTTTGGTCCGGTCACTGAAGCGCGGCTCTGGCTCACCTTCTACTATGGCGGTTGGGCCCTGCTCTTCGCGCTTGCGACGTACCTCTTCTGGGTTCGAGGCGAGGAGCGCGACCTGCGGCAGAGATTCGCGCTCGCGCGACGGCGCCTGACGCGCGGCGCGGCGACGCTCGGTGCAATCGCACTGGCGATCGTCACTGGCGCCGGTGGTTTCATCTTCTACAACACGCACGTCCGCCAGGAATCCATGACCAGCACCAGGACGGAGCAGCGCCGCGCCGAGTACGAGCGCCGGTACGGCCGGTACGCTTCGCTTCCGCAGCCGATCGTCGCCGCGACGAAGCTGCACGTCGACTTTTATCCGCGGCGGCGCGCGGCGACGATTCGCGGGAGTTATCGTCTCGAGAATCGCAGCAACGCGACGATCGACGCAATCCATGTCGCCACCCCTGGCGGCGTGGAGATGACCACCGTTTCGTTCGATCGCCCCTCGCGCCTCACCGTCAGTGACGAGGACTCCGACTACAGGATCTACGCGCTGGATCGAGCGCTGCAGCCAGGAGAGTCGCTGCGGATGCACTTCGGCCTGGCCATTGAGACCCATCCCTTCAGCAACTACGGCACGCCGCCGGTGGTCCGCAACGGCTCGTTCCTCTCGCACCGGCCGCGGAATGGCGATCACTGGCTGCCGCTCGTCGGCTATCAGGCGGCTCGCGAGCTCGACGACCCCTTCGTCAGGAAACAGTACGGCCTGCGCGAACGCTCCCCCTATCCGCGGCTCGGCGACGTCCCGGTCGGCAACGAGCAGAAAGGATACGAAACGATCGAATTCGACGCGATCATCGGTACGGACGCCGGCCAGATCGGTGTGGCGCCCGGGACGACGCGCCGCACCTGGACCGAAAAGGGCCGCCGCTATGTCCACTACGTCACCGAGGTGCCGATCAGCAACGCCTGGACAATCACCTCGGCCAACTACGCCGTTCATCGTGCGAAGTGGCGTGACGTTGACATCGAGATCTTCCACCACCCCACGCATACGGCCAATCTCGAGCGGATGGTCCGCGGCGTCCAGGCTTCGCTCCAATACAACACGCGAGCGTTCGGTCCGTACCCATACCGGCAGGTCCGGCTCGTGGAGCACCCCAGCCACCCGGCTGTGGTGGGGATGACCGCGCACAGCGGCTTGATCACCTATGCGGAAGGCTCCTCGCTCATCCGGCCCGAGGCCGACCCGCGCAAGATCGACTTCCCGTTTGCGGTCGTCGCGCACGAGATGGGCCACCAGTGGTGGGGCCATCAGCTCACGCCGGCTGTCGTCGAAGGTGCGCCGTTCCTGGCGGAGAGTCTTTCCTGGTACAGCGCAATGCTCGTCGTCGAAGAGACCCTGGGCCGCGAGCACCTGCAGCGCCTGCTCGCCATGATGCGCGCTGATTACATGCAACCGCACCAGACGCGCACCGTCCCGCTGCTCCGGGCTCACGATCAAGTGGACGCCTATCGAAGAGGCCCATTCGCAATGTACGCCCTGCGCGAAGCCGTGGGCGTAGAGCCCGTGAACCGCGCCCTCCGCAATCTCCTGTCAAAGTTCCCGCCGGGACGTACGCCCTATCCAACGTCGCTCGACTTCTACGCCGAGCTGCGCGCCGTCACCCCCACCCCCATGCACGGCCTGCTCAAGGATCTCTTCGAAGAGATCACCTTCTGGGAGCTGAGCGCAACGGGCATCGACGTGAAGCCGGATGGCAAGGGGGCCTACCGCGTCACCTTGCACGTCGACGCCCGGAAGCTGAAGGGCGACAGCACCGGCACCGAACGCTCGGTCCCAATGCACGACCCCGTCGAAATCCTCGTGTACGACGCCGACGGCAAGCCGCTCTACCGCGCCTCGCACCGTCTTCGCTCGGCCGAGCAGGCCATCGAGCTGACCCTGCCCCGCCCTCCCGCCGGTGCGGTGGTCGACCCCGATCACGAGCTGCTGGATCGGCAACCCGCGGATAACGAGGTGAGGGCGGGAGGGGGATAGGAGTCGAAGCGCTGACGCTCATCGGGCGGAGCAATCAACGCTGTCGGCCGTGCCGGCCGCTGCCCTCGAAGAGGTCGATTCCGAGAGCGCGCGTTCGGTACGTAATGCGGCCGAGGACGAACGGCGCGGCGTTCACCGCCCCGAGCTTCCAGTCGCGGCGCAGGTAGACGAAGAGCCGGTGCGTCAGCAACTCGTGCACGACGAGGTCCGTTCGAAGCACGAAATTGCGCGGAGTGGCCTGTGACGGTGGAACGAGCACCGCCGTCACGTAGAGATGTGCGACGCCTGCTTCCGAATGCCCCCCACCCGGCTCCATCACCATCTTGACGTCACGCACTTCCGTGCACCACACGGTGCCGTCGCGATCGGAAGCGGTCAGATGATCGGCGACGTAGCGTGCGATGTCGCGCCGCAGGCCGGCGGAGAGCGCGTTGCTGGTGCGAGGCACCGGCTGGCCGAAGCCGATCTCGAACTGCGCGGCAGGAAGGCGCAGCTCCGCCTCGACCTGCCCACGCTCGACGTCGAGAAAGATCGTGCTGTCGGGGAGCGGGTGGGTGAATGCCTCCGTTGCTGAGAACAGAATCGCTGTGAACATCAGCGCAGCAAGCAGCAGCATGGCAGGCCGGGGCCGCATCGACTTCATTCTCAGTGCCGGACCGCACGGCGTCGTGGTGGACGCGGCCCATCATCGTCGCCGATCGTCAGCATGGTCGAAGCCGGACTGCCGAGCGCTGCGCCACCGGCAGCACTGCTCAGCGTGAAGACGACGGTCTCGTCGCTCTCGACCACCTGGTCGTCGAGGATCGGAATCTGAAAGCTCTTGCTGCCGCTCTCACCATCGGCCCAGGTCAGCACACCGCTTACCGATTCGAGATCACTCCCCGCGGTGGCCGTCCCTCCGGCGACCGTGTATGCGACGCTCACCGCTCCGCTCGTGCCGCCGCTGCGCTGAATCTGAATCGTGGCGACGCCGGCACTCTCGACGACAAAGTAGCTCGTCTCCGCGAACGTGATCGTTCCCGGGTCGAGCACGAGCGTGCCGTCTCCTCCGTAGTCGAGCGTCTCATCGCGCCAGATCGCGTGATAGTGAACCTGGCCGAGGGTCGCGGCGGGGCCCTGCACGACGATCTCCATCCACACACGCGGCCCGTCGATGCGGACGTACGATCCTTGCGTCGCGAGGCTGGCGTTGCTGCCAGCCCAGCCGATGTAGGTGTTCTCGAGCGCGCTGCTGCTCGTGTAAGCGGCGAGAAAATCGGAAGCGACGCCGCTCGGCGTGTCATTGACCCAGGCTTCCATGGCGTCGACGACCAGTGCCTGCTGTGTCGCTGAAAGTGTCGAGACCTTCAGCCCGGATGGCGTCGGGAAAAGGTTGTCGTCGCCAGGACCGAGCAGAACGTCGCCGAACGTTCCACTGAGCTTCGCCGCGTTGCGCTGCGTGGCATCGACGCCGGCGATCATCGCCTTCATCGCGTCGATCTTCGGTTTGAGCGGCTCGTAGCTCTGGCCGCCCAGCGTGAACGCGTGCGGGTTGATGCCGGTGAAGTACGGCGTCGGACTCTCAACGGAGCCGTGATAGTAGAAATTGAGCGCGTAGTGGTGTCCGCCGAGCTTGAGGATCCACTCCCCGGTCGACGACGGTGTGCCGATGAAGGCGATGAAGTAGATCCCGCTGCTGTAGACGCCGCTCGGACCGAGGGGGGCGAGCACGTCGTCGGCCATGCGAATGCCGTGGAACGTGCCATAGCCGGCGGTCGAGAGGGCCGCCTGCGCGACGGCGAGCGCGGCCTCGAGCTGCGTCGCCGACAGCGTGCTGAATTGCAGGCCAGTGTTGCAGGCAGCACCGCACGGAAGGTTCGACCATTTCGTCGAGGCCGTGGTGCGATCGAAAGCGTGTTGAATGCCGTTCTTCTGCGTCGCCGAGAGTGTCGCGAGCAAACTCTCTGCAGCGCCGCAGACCGCTTTGGCCGGAACACTGCTGCCCGCGGTGCAGTTGCTCGTCTGTGCGGCAACGGTCGTGGTGCGGAGCAGGAGCGCGACTGCAAACGTGCATGCGATCCAGAGTCTGAGTGGGCGGCTGAGCATGAGTGATCGTACCCGATGGTCGCTGGTTTGACTCAAACCAACACGTCGACGCACCGCAGTACGACACGAAGTTGCCGGGCACGATCGGTGAGCGGCAGATGCCGGTACACGTACCGCAGGCGGTCGCCACACCGGTCGCGCCGAACGTCACCGCCGCCGTGGTCGCGGAAGCGGCTCGCCGCGTGACCTCGGCACCCTCCCCCGCCCCTACCTGGACGTCGCGTCGACGAACGCCGCCAGATCCTTCTTGAACTTCACCAGCGACGGCTGATGCACGTACATCATGTGCCCCGCCTCGTAGTATTCGACGCTGATGTTGCGCCGCACTTCGGCGGGGACGTCGAGGTGGCTGACGAAGTATTCGACGGCGCCGTAGGGGCAGGCCAGGTCGAAGTAGCCCTGCTGCACCAGCACTTTCATCTTCGGGTTGCGCACCATGGCGTGGGCGAGGTCGATTCCGGTGTTGGCCACCGGGGAGCGGCCGTCTTCGCCGGGGGTCTGGTGGCCGTGGTCCCAGCGCGAGTAGAGGCGGCCGGAGAGGAGGTATTCGCGGTCGGACTGGACCTGCAGTTCGTTCCGGTAGTAGTCGTTGAACGTCGCCACGATCGCCGGCGCGATGGCGTCGGCGTACGGGTCGTAGCGCATCGATTCGGCGGTGGAGCTGAGGTTGCCGCCGGTGTAGCGCGTGTCGATCCGCCCCACCACCAGGCCGCGCACGCGCAGCAGTTCCTGCAGGAAGCGCCCTTCGTTCATGCGCAGGTTGGCGCGGTTCCAGTACTCGGCGCTCACGCCGGTGAAGCGGGCCAGCCCTTCGAGCGCCGCGCGGCGCTCCTCGGCCGTGGCCTGGGCCCCTTTGAACAGCACCGGCGCGTAGACGTCGCGCGCGAAGGCCTCCGCCTGACGGAGGAACGTCTGCAGATCCGGGCGCGGCTCCGGAATCATCTTGTGATACCACGCCGTCGCCGCGTAAGTGGTCAAGTAGTTGACGTATGCGGTGTCGACCGGAAGGTCGGAGTTGGCGGCCACCGCGTCCATGTACGGGGAGACCAGGATGACGCCGTTGAGGGTGACGTTGTGCCGCGACAGCAGCACGTACGCGACCGCGCCGGAGCGCATGCCGCCGTAGCTCTCACCGAGGATGTACTTCGGCGACGACCAGCGCCCGTTCTGATTGAGATAGCGGACGATGAAATCGGACACCGAGCGCGCGTCCTGATCGACGCCCCAGAAGTCCTTCCCCTCCCCTTTTCCGACCACACGCGAGAAGCCGGTGCCGACCGGGTCGATCATCACCAGATCGGCGCGATCGAGGATCGTGGCGTCGTTCTCGACCAGCCGGAAAGGGCCGCGCGTGTTCGGCTCGAGGTCGACGATCTGCGTCCGCTTCGGCCCGAGCACCCCGACGTGCAGCCACGCCGACGCGGAGCCCGGCCCGCCGTTGTAGGCGAAGAGAATCGGCCGCGAGACGCGATCGGCCCCGTCCTTCACGTAGGCCGTGTAGCCGAACAGCGCGATCGGCTCGTCCTTGTCATCGCGGATGGTCATCGTCCCCGCGGTCGCGGTGTACGCCAGCGGCGCGCCGCCGATCGTGATCCGGTGCTTCGTCACCCACGTCTTTCCCTCCGGCACAGCCGGCGAGGTGGCGGGCTTCGCGGGCGCCTCCTGGGCGATCGCGAGCAACGGCAGCGAGAGAACGGCGAGGAGCGCGGCAACGCGGAGGTGCTTGACCATGCGCTGGGCATGATCGCATGACCAGGCTCCCCGTTACCGCACGCGTCGGTCGGACGTCCGCCGCAGGAGAGCCCGCCTGACGGACGACCTCGCGTATTCTGCACGCACACATGAGGCTTACTCCCGGTACGACCCTCGGGCCGTACGAGATCTCCGGCGCGATTGGTGCGGGTGGCATGGGTGAGGTTTACCGCGCCCGCGACACACGCCTCGGGCGCGAGGTTGCGCTGAAGGTGCTGCCGCGCGACGTGGCAGGCGACGCGGAACGGCTGGTGCGCTTCGAGCGGGAGGCGCGCAGCGCCTCGGCTCTCAATCATCCGAACATCGTCACCATCCACGACTTCGCGTTCGCGGAGAACGACTGCTATCTGGTGATGGAGCTCATCCGCGGCGAGTCGCTGCGCCAGCTGCTCTCGCGCGGCACGATCCCGCTCCACAAGCTCCTCGGCATTGCCAGCGGGATCGCGGAAGGGCTGGCCGCGGCGCACGCGGCCGGAATCGTCCATCGCGACCTCAAACCAGAAAACATCATGCTGACTGCCGACGGGACGCCGAAGATTCTCGATTTCGGCCTCGTCAAAGCGGCCGCCGCACCCGATCGCGATGCGGTCACCGAGGTGCGCGCGACCAACAGCGGAATGATCGTCGGCACACTGGCGTACATGTCTCCCGAGCAGGCGCAGGGACAGAGCGTCGGCATCGCCTCCGACCAGTTCTCGCTCGGCCTGATCCTGCATGAGATGGCCACCGGGAAACAGCCATTCCTGCGGGCAACGCCGTTCGAGACGGTGACGGCGATCATGCGCGATGAGCCGCCGCCGCTCGGCGCGAGCTTCCCGGAGCCGTTCCGGTGGATCGTCGAGCGCTGCCTGGTGAAAGAGCCGGCGCAGCGCTACGCCTCGACCGCCGACCTGGCGCACGACCTGAGGGCGCTTCGCGGCCGCCTCTCCGCGTCCGGAACGCCCACAACCGTCACCAACGCGCCGTTTGCACCGCGAGGAACGATCGCCTCGCGGCGCCTCAGCGTCGCCGGAGCAGCGGCAGCGCTCGTGATGGCAGTCCTCGCAACCGCAGTGCTGTGGGGGCGGAACGGCAGCTCGGAGAAGAGGACAGATCCGCTTCACCTTCATCTCGCGACCGGCGAGCTGCAGACCAATTTCAGTGAAACTGCTGTCCCGATCTCGATCTCTCCCGACGGGCGTCGCCTCGTGACCCAGGGAAGGAATCGGAGCGGAACGGGCGAGCTCTGGCTGACCGATCTCACGACGGGTGACATGCGCCTCATCGCGCAGAACGGCTTCGGCGCCGCATGGTCGAACGACAGCACGTCGATCGCCTTCTTCGCCGACGGAAAGCTGAAAACGATCCGCGCCGAAGGAGGGCCCGCGCGCACCGTCTGCGACGCGCCGCCGGAGAGCACCCCCTCGTGGTACGGCGACACGATTCTCTTCGCCCGCTACTCGGGCAGCCGCGAAGAAGCCGGGCTGTATCGCGTCGAGGCCGCGGGTGGCGTTCCGAAACGGCTGATCGGCGTGGCGGTGGTGGAGGGTCAGCCGCATCTGCCGTGGTGGCCGCACTTCCTTCCAGGCGGCGAGCGCTTCATCTACATGACCATCGTCATGACGGGCGAGCTGCGGATCGAGCATCAGTTGAACGTCGGCTCGCTCGACGGATCACCGGTAGTCCGCCTCGGAGCGATCGATTCGCGCGCCGTCTTTGCCGCCGGGCACCTCCTCTACGTGCGCGATGGGACGCTGCTGGCGCAGCCGTTCGACGCCGAGGGCGCGCGCTTCACGGGGGAAGCACGGCCGCTCGTCGACGACCTGCACTACTTTCGCTCCACCGGTATGGCGGCGTTCAGCGTCTCGGACAGTGGAATCCTCGCGTGGCGCTCCGCGCGACGGCCAACGCGGCTGGTGTGGCTGGACCGGAACGGGATCGAGACCGCCGCCATCGCCACCGGCAACTTCGACGGGTTCGGCCGACTCTCTGCGGACGGGAAACGCTATGCCGCCGGCGTCATCGATCCGAAGCAGGGGACCAGCGATCTGTGGGTCTACGATCTGGAGCGCGAGAGCGCCGATCGTCTCACGCTCGACCTGATCGACGAGAAGGCGCCGGTCTGGGCGCACGGCGGCAAGTCGCTCTACTACCGCACCGACGGCAACAAAGGTCCGCCCGACATCTTCATGCTCCGTCCGGGCCAGCGGCCGGCGCCGCTGCATGCCGGGCCGAGCGTCGAGCATCCGGAGGATGTCTCGCCGGACGGGAAGTTCCTCCTCTTCACCTCTTACGTCGGGACGGGCGACATCCAGTTGCTCCCGCTCGATCCGCCGGGAAAGCCGCGCCCGTACCTCGTCACTCCAATGGACGAGGAGTCGCCGCGCTTCTCTCCTGACGGGCGATGGGTGGCCTATGCCTCGAACGTCTCCGGCCGGTCCGAGATTTACGTCCGGCCGTTCGACGGCCTAGCCGCGGGCGTACGCGTCTCCCAGAGTGGCGGTGCCTCTCCCCGCTGGAGCGGAACAGGACGCGAGCTCTTCTTCCTCGGTCCTGCCGGTCGCCTCTACTCCGCACCGGTGGACCCGACCAGCGGCAGCACCGCCGGCACCCCGCGCATGCTCTTCCAGGCGAGCGATACCGTGACCTTCGAGGTCGCTCCGGAGGGTGACCGCTTTCTCGTGCAGATGCAGGAACGAAGCGGCCAGCCGGACGTGCAACTGATCGTCAACTGGCCCGCCGTCCTCGCGCCTGCTGCTGGCTCGAGGTAGCAACACGGCCGTGGCGCCGCCTAAGCAGAATGCTGTCACTTCACCAACCGATCAGGGAACGACGGGGGGCCTCCGGCGGCCGGGCCGCGGGCCCGGACCCGCTGGTGGCCTAGCCTCTGCGACACAGCCTCGTATCTCGCCACAGCGTGTCGCGGCGCCCCACTGGGGTCAGGCCTTCGCTCTTCGGTGCTCGACACTAATTGCTGATTCTGAGGGACTTGTCAGCCCTAGCCAGGAGGCCGATCCGGCGCTTTTCCGTGATGAGACGAAGAACGAAGGCCTGACCCCAATCACCCCGAATATGCCTGAGCGCTGACCGCGCGATGCCGCCACGCCCTGAATTTTCAGCAAGCTTGCTGACGAATGTGCGGCACATGCAGAATTTTTCCGCAAGTTTGTTGAAAATCTCTCCGTGTACAGCGTCGTCTTCCGCAAACTCGCGGATGTACGTGCGTGACGGCGCTGCGTGTTCAGCAAAGACGCTGAAAGGCTGGGCGTGCACGGGCACGTGCTCGTCGAGCATCCTTAGTTTTTCAGCAAGGCTGCTGAACAAATTGCCAATCACAGCGAGCGTTGTCCGCAAACTTGCTGAGAATGACCTCATGATTGACGACATTCTCCGCAAACTTGCTACAAATCACGCTGTGCACGGATACACCTTCAGCAAACGTGCTGAGAAACTATGCGTGCACGGCTCTGCTGCTCGTCCTCATCCTTGCGATTTCAGCAAATCTGCTGGATTTCTGGTCGTCCGCGACCCTCTTTCCAGCAAATTCGCTTAAACTGCAAGCGATCAGAGCAGGAGAGCACGTGATGAAGATGCGGGAGTTTGGAGTTCGGTTGAGCCAGCTTCGGGAGCGTCAGCAGCTCTCGATCACGCAGCTGGCCAGCCGGATCGGCGTCGATTACATGCAGGTCTCGCGTTACGAGAAGGGGCAGACGCTGCCGTCACTCGAGACCGCGGTCCGGCTGGCGCAGGTGCTGAAGGTCTCGCTCGATCAGCTCGTGACCGGAAGCGAGCCGGCCGAGCCGCCCCCTCCCCCGGTGTTCCAGAGCGACCGCCTTCTCGAGCGCATGCGCCAGCTCGACGCCATTCCGGCCGAGCGGCAGGAGCTCGCGCTCCGCGTCCTCGACACCGTCATCGCCGGCCAGGAGCTCGAGAATCTCGGCAAGCGCCTCCCGCCGGTGCGCTGAACGGCCGCGCCGAAACATTCGTTCGGCGCTGCTCGTATCAACGCGTACACATGCTCCTCGGGATCCACGTTGCCGCCGGCGCGCTGGCCATCGTCCTCGGCGGCATCGCGCTGTCGGTGAAGAAGGGTGGAACCATTCACCGGCGCAGCGGGATGCTGTTCGTCTACGCGATGCTGGTCATGGGCGCGACCGCCTCGGTGCTGGAGTTTTTCCGGAGTGCAGCCGCCACGAATCTCGTCCCGGCGCTGATGTCGCTCTACTTTGTCGGGACGGCGCTGACGACCGTCCGTCCAACGTCGCGATCGACGCGCGGGATCAACATCGCGGCGCTGACGGTGGCGGCCGGACTGGCGCTGGTCTCGATCGTCGGCGGCGTGAAGGACGTCAGCAACCCCGGCCTCTCCCCCGGCGGCGTTCCGTTCCGCACGATCGGTGTGATGTCGTTCATCCTCGCCACGGTCCTGATCCTGGCGGCCATTGGTGATGTGCGCATCATGGTCTCCGGCATGCCGCGCGGCGGGCCGCGTTTGGCGCGGCATCTGTGGCGGATGTGCTTCGCGCTCTTCATCGCGGCCGGGTCGTTCTTTTCGATCCGCGAGCGCGTGGCGAAGATCCTTCCGGAACCATTCACGAGCGGGCCGATGCGCGCGCTGCCGATCGTGCTGCTGTTCGGCGTGATGTTTTACTGGCTGTGGAAGGTCCGCCGCCGGCGCACGTTGGCGGTGGTGCCGGCGATGGTCGCCGGCAAGTAGTCAGGCAGGTGTGGTGTGGGCTTCCAGCCCGACCTCCGTTCCGTGGAGACGAGCGTGGGCTGGAAGCCCACACCACACGTTGTCGCATGCGGAACAGCGGCGGCGAGGGCCGCCGCGGTCCATATCTCCTTGCTGGTCCGCCGGCTTCCGAGTTCCAGCACCGGGTGATGGCGACAGGGAGGTTTCAACAGTCGAAGGCGTGTTGTTTCGCTACCGGTGCTGCCATCGAGGGACGGCTCAGCGTCCGACGCTGGGGCAACAGGCGGTCACGATCGAAAGGAGCGGTTTCTTTCGGCGGTACCTCGACTCCTTCGGCGGCCCACCACTCCCTGTCTTCGTCGTCCGCGTGGTAGCGAAGGTAGATGTCGGTGTCCTCTTCGCTGCCGCCGCCGATCGGACTGAGATGCCATGCGCTGTCGAGATCGTCGCTGATCATCGTTTCGCGCTGTAAGGCATCGCCGAGATACCGATAGAGCTGACGGTCGGAGAGGTGATCGGTGCCGCTGAGAAAGAGGCCCAGCGCTGCCATGGCCCCGATGACCTGCCACAGCCGGCGATGCACCTCCGCATCAGTGAGGGTCGCCTCGTCGGGCAGGTCGATGCCGCGCGCGGCCAGAATGTCGAGGGGAATGTCGCCCGGTTCCTTTCCATCGAAAATCGCATCCAGGCGTTCCAGGTCTGCCAGAAAGTCTCGCTCTTTTCGCATCATTTCCTCCGCCACCGAGGCTCCCTCGGGCGCGCGAGAAATGCAAATCTTCTACTCCCTGTGGACGAATGTGCGCTTGGTGCCGTCGGCCGAGACCACGTGCGCACCAGCCGATCCGATGTGCCGATTGCGGTTGAACGTCACCGGCGGCGTGAGGCCGGTTGGAAACTCGTAGAGCCGTTCGAGCGCGGCGATGAGCTTCTCGCGGGTGAGGTCGCGTCCGGCGCGTTTGAGTCCTTCGACGAGTACTTTCGCCGTGGCGTACGTGGCGATCTGTGTGGCGAGCTGCGTGCGCGGGAGCTGATGTCGTGCGAGGAACGCTTCGAGCTCGCGCCTCCCCTCGGCGGTGATGTCAGTCGGGAGCGTGGGGATGGCGAGGGTGATGTCGCGTCGCGACTCGAGGAGATCGCGCGTGATCGGAGCCCCTGCAAGGAGTAGAGGGAGCTCGCTTTTCGGTATGCCGGCGTTGCCGAGCACGAAGAGGTGCGTGGGCGACGGAGAGACTTCGCCGAGCGCCGCCGCTGCGGCAAGGGCGGCTTCACTGCCATCGTGCTGGATACCGATGGCGCGTGGTTCGGGAAGCGTCTGCAGCAATGCGAGCGCCTGCGTCTCGAGGTCGGCATAGAGAAAGAACGACGACGCCTCGGGCGCGGCGACAGGGAACGGCGTGAGCAGCGGGATGCGCTCGTAAGGATCGAGCGCAATGTCGGTAGCGCAGACGATCGCAAAGGTGCGGCCGGGATCGACGGTCGTGTCGATGTGCAGCGCGCGGCCGTAGATCCCGCCCGCGGCGTTGATGTCTTTGGCGAAGGCGTTGAGCGTGGAGAGCGTCGGCTCGTCGCGCAGATTCGTGGCGATGGTGATCGAGGTGTCCGTGAGGCCGGGCTGCACCGGATCGCCGAGCTTGCGCAGATACGCGACAAGATCGGCGAGATCGTCGTCGTGCATGCGGTAGCGCGGCATGACCGGCGACAGTGCGTTGCCGGCGGAATCGGCGCCGTGGCCGATGGCACGGCGCAACGCGGCATCGTCGTAGCGCGGACGGATGCGCGCGGTCAGGCGGGGCTGCGAGAGCACTGAGGAGCGGATGTCGGCCGGAGTGATCGTCCCTTCGGCGACACCCGCCCCGTCGGGGCCGTGACAACTGCCGCAGGGAAGGCTGCTCGCCGGGAGCTCGGTCGCTCCGGCGACGAGAGAAGTGATGGCGCGGCCGGAGGGGCTCGCGCCACCGAAGTAGATCGCGCGTCCACGCTGCTCGCTCGGCGTGAGCGCGAACAGCGGCGTGGCGAACAGCACGGCCAGCAGCAGTTTCATTGTGCGGCCACGACCTCCTGCACGAGCTGCATCACGTCGTCCGATTTGGCGAGCCCGAATGCCTTCTTCCAGACCCCTTTCGGCTCATTGCCGATCAGCACGACCGCGGAGTGGTTCTCCTTCAGATCGGTTTTCAGGCCGAGTTTGTGGAGCGCGGCGGCGACGCGCGTTTTGTCGCCGGTGATGAAATGCCAGTTCGGTTCCGCGCCCGCTTCTTTGGCGAAGCGGCGGAGTTGCGCGGGCGTGTCGGTCTCGGGATCGACGCTGATGGAGATGAGATGCACGCGGTCGCCGAGGGTTGATTGGATCCTGCGGAAGGTGCCGGTCATGACCGGGCAACTGCCGGAACAGGTCGCGAAGAAGGAATTGATCACGACCGTGCGGCCGGCGAGGAGGTCGCTGTAGAGGCGGACCTCCTTTCCGTGCTGATCGGTGAGCACGACGTCGGTGAAGTAGTTGTGGGCCGCGGACGCTTTGCGCGGCGCGGAGATCTCGTCGACGAGCTTCGTCAGCTGCTCGTTGCCGGGGAAGCCGTAGAGACGCGACCAGAGGCGGGTCACATCGGAGCCGACGATGGTCAGCGGCACGTGATCCTGCGGGCGGGCCGTGCTCGCGCCGAAGGCCTTCACGATCCGATCGATGTTGGCCTGGCTGCCGGTGACGAGGGTCCAGCTGGCGTTCTTGCGGAACTGCTGGCTCCAGGCGGCGAGCTTCTTCGGCGTGTCGACGGTCGGGTCGATGCTGATGGAGATGAAGTGGACGCGCTCGTGCTGCTTCTGCAAGGACGCGAAGAGCGCGCCGGAGGCGGGGCAGATCGTGCTGCAGTTGGTGAAGACGAAGTTCACGGCCACGACCTTGTCTTTCACCAGGTCGGAGTAGAAGCGGACCTTCTTCCCCTCGTGCGTCGTCACTTCGAGGTCGGGAAGCGTCGGGGTGAACGTCTTGGTGGTGGCGTCGGCGAAGAGGGAGACGCTCAGCAACAGCATCGCGATGGTGGCGAGTTTCATGGTTCTCTCCCGAGGGCTTCGAAGATGAGCGGGCGACCCTTGTTGAGGCGCAGGTCGAGGGATGCGGATTCGAGGAAGACGTAGTAGATGCCGGGCTCGGGGAGCTTCACGTTCACGCGATAGTTCCCCTCCCCGTCCGGCGTGGCGCTGATGCGCGTCTGCCAGGTGCCGGGAGCGAGGAAGGCCAGCGCACGAACGTCCTTCGCGTTGCGGTGCGGCTCCTTGGTGTTGAGGTCGGAGAGGCGGAACTTCAGCTCGATCTCTTCGCCGGCGTGCACGGTCCTGTCGAGCAGCGGCTCGATCTTCACGATGCGCTCGAGTTTGCGCGAGGCGTTCGGATCGGCCTTCACGGCCAGCTCGAAGCAGTGCACGACGCGCGGCGAATCGAGGAAGAAGGCGACGTCGTATGTGCCGGGCGCCGGGACGCGGGTGCGGATCGAGAAGACGCTCGGCGCCGATTCCTTCAGGCTGCGATCGACGACCAGCACCGCTTTCGGCGTGCGCCCTTTCGCCGCGAAGTTGCCCATCGGGGCGGCCATCCCCTCGCTGTAGTAATAAACGAGACGGTCGGCCGGATTGGCGACGAGCACGGACTTCGGCTCGGGCGCCGGGATGATCGCGGCGGCGAAACTCTCCGCGCGCGCGGCGGACGGTGGAAGCTGCCCAGCCGGAAAGACGGCCATGTTCACCTCCGGGTCGGTGGCCAGCGAGGCGAGGCGGATCATCTTCACGTGATCGGAGCCGGCCGCGCGGACGTACGCGAAATCGTCGGTGAAGGCGATCTGATCGGGTTGCGCGCCGACGTCGGAAGCGGTGCTGACGATGGTGCCGTTCGACGCGTCGAGGACGTGCACGACGTTCTCTTTCGCGTTCGTGACGAAGCCCCACCGCCCGCCGGGAGCGAACTGGATGGAGTTGAGACCCGCCTTCGCTTCGATGCGGCGTACGACTTTGCGCTGCCGTGGATCGATGATGCTGATCGCGCCGTTCGTGTCGATGGCGAAGAGCGTCGAGGCGAGCGAGGAGAACGCAAGACCGTCCACCGAGGCGCCGGTCCGCACATCGGCCAGCTTCGCGAACGACGAGGCGTCGATCAGCGACACCGTTCCGTCGCGGCCGTTGCTGACGAAGGCGTGTTTGTCATCGAAGGCGATCGTGTGCGGTCCGCGGCCGATAGGGATGTTCTTCGACGGCGTCAGCGATCGTGTCTCGATCACGGTGACCGCCGCATCCGACAGCACCCACAGTTGCTCGCCGTGCAGCGCCACGCGCGTCGGGCGAAAGGCGACGTCGATGTTCGTCTTCACGCGCCACGACTCGGTGTCGACCACCGCCACGCGATTGACGTGCGGCATGGCCACGAAGAGATGGCGCTCGTCGCGCGAGAGCGTCCAGTCGACGCCGGGGCTCTCGAGCGTCACCGCGGTGAGGAGCTTGCTGCCGCCGAAGCCGATCAGCGGATCGATGACGGCGATCGACGGTTCGACGTTCAGCGTGACGACGTAGTAGGTGTTGAGATCGACCTGCGGCCGCGCGCGGAGCGAGCCGGCCAGGAAGGACTGGACCTTCTCGCGGCAGGCGCTGGTGGCGGCGTTCGGCTCGCGCGCGTCGATCCAGGCGGCGGGACGAACGTTGCCGAGTGGCGTGCCGTCGGCGGCGCGGACATCGAAGCGAAGCTCGACGTCTTTGCCTTCCATCACCCCTTCGGACGAGAGGAACTCGACGGCCACGCCTTCGCGCTCGACCTTCTGCGGGGCGGCGCCCCCGGGGAGCGCCGCCAGAAAGAGAAGAATGATGATGACGCTACGGAAGGACACGGAAGAGCCCCCAGATCCCGCCGTCGGTCATGAACGATTGCTGCGTGCGATAGAGGTAATCGCCCGGCACGAGGAACTTGCCGCCGGCGCCGTTGCGCAGCAGCACGTCGAAGTGACTGGAGGGGCCGATGCCCATGAATCCACCGGTGAACTCGGAGATGAGGTTCTGGTCGAGCACCGTCGACTGCAGGATGTACGGCAGCTCGGGCCAGATGTGACCGTGCAGCGTGAAGACGTTGTTGCGCGCGTGACCGCCGGCGTTGAGGATGCGGAAGCGCACCTGCTGTCCCGCCCTCGCGGTAAAGATCGGCGTCTGCGGTTCGGCTCCCACTTTCTCGTTCGCGAAGGCGCTCGCGAAGTCGAACGTACGGGTGACGTTGAGCGGCGTGTCGGGAGCGAAGTTGAAGCGCTTCCACATCGGCTCCGTGCGATAGTTCACCGCTTTCTGCCCCGAGTCCTCCGCATCTTCGGCCTCGGCGAGATTCGGCACCGGCCCATCCGGATAGCCGAAGCGGAGGTTCACATCCGTCTGCAGGTGGACGACGAAGTCGCGGAAGACGCTCGTGCCGACCGTGACCGTCGCGGCGCTGCGCATCTTCTCGTCTTCGACCCAGGTGGACTTGAGCGGCTCGATGATCAGCGCGCCGATGGCGCCTTTGTGGGCCTGCTTGATCGGGTCGGACGGCATCAGGTTGATGGCGCCGAACTCGATGGGGCGGCCGGTGGCGAAACCGGTGGAGGAGATGTTGAGATCGCCCGCGTACCACTGATAGGTGGTCTTGTTGCCCGGATCGGCGGTCTGGGTCGGATTGAAGCCGACGTTCTGGCCGTCGCTGCGGGTGACGTCGAAGAAGACGAGCTGCGGATGCAGGCCGACGTGACGCGACGGCCGGATCTGGTTGTTGTTGAAGCGGTTGACGATCATCGGCAGCGTGTTGAAGCCGTCCATGTCGGTCGGTTCGGCCGGCAACCGGTTGAGCAGCGTGACTTCGATGCAGTCGCCGGCCGCGGCGCGCAGGACGAGCGGCTCGATCGGAACGGTGCTCTTGAGCAGGCCGGTCAGCGGATCGATGTCCGACTCGCGGACGTACATGATCGCGGTGGGGTCGTGAAGGATGCCGTTGTGCTGCGTGCGGCTGTTGTAGATCAGCGTCTGATCTTTGAGGATGTCTTTCGCACGTGCGGCCCGGACGACGAAGTTGCGCACCGGGGCGCTTCTCGGGCAGACGCCGTTGAAGTCGCCGAGGTTCGTGACGGCGGGGGCCATGCCATCGGGATTGTTCGGCAGCGTGAGCAGATCGGGCTGCGCCTTCGCGTACGCACGCATGATTCCCCACAGGCCGTTCCAGAGATCGTCGGTGGCGCGGCCGGCGGAGTAGAGATAATCGGTCGCGGAGCCGACGCCGTGCTTGGCGAGCGACGGGATGACGAACTCGTAGTGCTCGGAGATGCCCATCATCTGCGAGTTGCGGAAGCCGGAGTTTTCGTACGACGGCTCGAACAGCCACTTCACGCCGTTGATCGCGAAGTTGTGTCCTTCTTCATGCGCGCCGACGAGGATGCGCACCTGCACGCGATCGTCTTCATACGCGCGCAGCAGCGGCGTGAAGGGATCGCCCGGCTGCACGCCGCCGGTCAGCGGCGGATAGAACGCGGGCTGTGAATTGAGATCGGGATCGGCACGGGTGATGTCACTGCGGAAGGCGTACGAGAGGTCGCCCGGGAGGCCGGAGGCCTGGGTATTCGTGTTCGGGTTGCGCACCCGCAGTGCAAGCGGTTCGTTCCGGTAATTCAGCACCATCGTGCCGACGTCATCCGCCGAAACGGCCTCGGGGCAGGGCGGCGCAACGCCACCCGGGCAGACGTCCGGCGGATCGAGCAGGAACGGCAGACTGATCTCTTTACGCGCCGGCGGATTGATCGCGTTGGCCGGATCGGGGAACTTTTCGTTCGGCTTGTACGCGAGCTGGAAGTCGGCGAACTCGATGAGGAACTCGCGGTAGCTGTCGTTCTGGTTGACCGTGAGGATGTCGGCGCGCCAGCTGGTGGGGCCGCCGTCGAAGCGTCCGCCGAAGAACGTGCCGTTCTCCGGATGGCGCCATTTCGAGCCGCTCGGCTCGATGACCAGACCCGCATAAAGGCCGGTCTGCTGATGGGTCGACGGACCGAAGTGATCGTGCGTGAAGACGGTGCGCAGCGTGCGATCGAACCCGTTGTTGTTCTTCACGTCGTCGGCGTACCAGCGCGAGACCGTGGTCTGCGCGCCGAGCGTTCCAAAGTACGGATGCGCTTTCGCGGAGAGCGGCGTGCGGACGCCGTCGACGAGCAGGCCGCCGAGCTTGTTGATCGCGGCGATGCGCTCGAGCACCTCGCCCGGCGCGAAACTGCCGTCCTCGTAATTGAAGCCGTTCGCCGCACCGTCGGATGCGAGCACGTCGAATTTCACGAGGTGGATGTGCTGACCGGTGATGTCGGTCGGCGTGCGCACCTGGAAGTCGTCCTGCTCGTAGATGTGCGGGATGAGGTTCGCGAGGTGGTACGTGATGCAATCGCGGCTGTTGGCGCGGAAGAAGAGCGGCTCCGGCGGACGCGTACCGTTACGCGTCGCGGCGACGTCGCCCCATAGCGTGGTGATGCGCTGCTGCGGGAAGTGCCAGCGCGCTTTGTTGAATTTGACGTCGAGCTGGATGTCGGCCCCTTTGTAGAGCCGCGGGTTGCCGACCGCAACGCCGATGTCGTTGACACACGGATCGGCAAACGGTGCGCCCGGCTGCGGCGGCAGACCGTTCGTGACGAAGCTGGCGATGCTCCCCTCCGGCGTGTAGCTGGGATGGGTGCGTTTCGCGTGGTAATCCATCGCGAATCGTTCGACCACGGTGCCGGCTTCCGGCAGGGCGCGACCGTCGGCGGTCAGCAGCTCCTTCGAGAAATCGAGCCGCGTGTGCACCTCGTGGAACGTGCCGCCGACGATGATGTGCCGCGGCAGGCCGCCGTCGTCGATGGTGTCGAGCGGCGGCTTCGGCGGGCGATGTCCCGCAACGCCGGGGACGAAGAACGGGTAACCGGGGTTCCCGTCGCCGCTGATCTGGACCTGCCCCTGGACGATGAAGGCCATCGCAGCCGGCATCGGCGCCATGGCGATGGTGGGCAGCGGCACGACCGCGGGGATCGGCGTTCCTTTGGTGATCTCGCCGTCCGGGAGTGCACGCGAGCCGACCAGCGGACGCCCGTTCACGTCCATTTCGGTTCCGAGCTCGAAGACGTCGTGCACGCGCCACATCGCCCACATGCCCTGCGCAAAGTGCGGATAGAAGTGGCAGTGGAAGATCGAGTCGCCCACGGCCAGATTGCGGTTGCCGCTGCCGTGATGCGCGATCTCCAGCGTGAAGTTGCTGCCCGGTCCGAGGGCCTGGCTGTCGAGATACTGCGAGTCGTCCTCGTCCGGCGTATGCAGCCACTGGTGGGTGTGCTGGTGATGGATGTGATGCTCTTTCGAGCCGGCGTGCACGATGCGGAACTTCACGTGGTCGCGCAGATAGCTGTGATAGACGTTCGACGGGTCGTCGGGGTAGAAGGCCTTGGTAGCTTTCTTCGCGTTCGGCGTGAAGCAGTTCAGTTGTCCGTTCTTGATCTGCTCTTTCGTGCATGGAGCATTGGCGGGGATGTCGACCACCATGGCCGGATCGCCGACCGTCCAGGCGGAGAGGAAGAACTCCTCGTACTTGCACTCGGTGCAATCCTTCATCGGCCCGACGCCGAAACGATTGGCGAGAATCTCCGCGCCGATCCCGCCGGTGCCGTAGTTGATCGCGAACGCGTCGCGCGCACTGTGCAGCGTGTGGCTCAGCACCGGATCTTCGAAATGCGGGAAGGCCTGCACCGCGCCGATCTCGTCGTGATAGATGGTCACGAACTCGCGGAACGGCTGCAGGCGATCCGGCTCGACGGCTACGGGCGGATACGTTCCCTCCGGAAAGCGGCCCGCCTTCGGACCGGTGATGATCGCCGTCAGATCCGAGTGCAGGATCTTGCCGCCCTGCTCCATCCGCAGGATCGGCAGCCCCGCGTACTTGTGGCCGGGAGGATAGACGGCCTGGTAGTCGATGAGCGGCAGCCCGGTGCTGACCGTGTTGACGGTGGCCAGCTCGAGATCGGCCCTAGTGACCTGGCTACGATACCACTCCGAGTTTTTCGGCTCGACGGAGACGGCGCCGAAGAGACCGGCGTTGATCTGCCCACCATCTCCTTCGCCGCCGGTCACCGCGGCGTTGCTGTAGAGGAGGAACGTCCCTTCTCGCTCGGCGTAGAACGTATAGGTTCGCTTCTGGCCGGGCAGCACCTGCGAGTTCGGGTTCTTTCCGACGAAGGAGCCGTCGGAGAGGATGCTCCCGACGAGTTGCATCCCGATGACGTGCACCGAGGCCGAGCGCGTGGCGGGCTGCTGCTCGTCGACCGGCGCGCTGGCGAGGAGATTCTGGAACTCGACCGACATGCAGTCGCCGACGTTCATCCGCAGGACGAGCGGGCGCGGACGTTTGTCGGCGCGCAGCCGCACGTTGCCGGCCACGATTCCTTTCAGCGAATCGATCGCCTCGACGTCACGCCTCAGGGCGTACATCATCCCCTGCGGCTGTACAGCGCCGAGGCGATTCCAGAAGAAGACCTGGTCGAACGCCACCACGTCGGCCCAGATCGTTCGGGTGCAGGTGGATGCGTCCTGTGCGGCGAGCGGAATCGCCGCGAGGATGGACAAAGCTACCGCTACGCGTATCAATCGCATTGGACACTCCTTGGTTGATCTGTTCGCACCGGGGCCTGCACCCGTTGCTCACGATCAACATGGAGCCCGCCTCATCCTCTGCGCATCGGACGAAGATGCCCTTTTCAGTCGCGCGCATCCGGCACAAATGTGCCGGCCAGCTTTCCCCGATAGGTGTAGCGCATCAGCTCGAGGCGGCTGGTGACCGAGAGCTTGCTGAAGATCGAGGTGAGGTGATGGCGCACGGTAGTCTCGGTGATGAAGAGGCGCTGGGCGATGATTTTGTTTTTGAGACCGAGGCCCACCAGCTCGACGATCTCGCACTCGCGCCGCGTGAGGCGGCTCGCCTCCGGGCTCGCGGGCCGCGGCACGACGCCGGCCATGCGCGCGAGCACCGACGGCTCGATCCACGCCTCCCCTGCCGCGACGGCACGAATGGCGCGCATCAGGACCTCGGCAGGCCTGCTTTTGAGGACGACGCCGAGAGCGCCCTGTCCGAGTGCCACCGCGAGCGCGGGTGAGTCTTCATGCGCGGTGAGCACGAGCACCGGAACGGGACGAACGTGCCTCACGAGCGCCAGCGACTCGCAATGATCGATGTCGATGACCATGGCGTCGGGCGCTTCGCGCATCGCCTCCGTCACGCACTCGATGCGGTTGGCGCACTCCGCCGCGAGCTCCATCCCCCGCTCGCCCGCGATGAGACGCGCCAAGGCAGTACGGATCAGAAAGTACTCACCGGTCACGAGGACCCGAACCGCGGGGAGAACCGTATCGCTCATGGCGGGGACGAGTGGCCCCTGTGCAGGAAAGATACCTATATGGAAACTCCTGGTGGCGATCCCGGTGATCTGCAACGAAGAGTTTTCGAGCGGCGCCCTTCCACCGGCGGCCTGACGTTCCCGATCCTTCCGGGGGGCCGTTCACTATTGGACACCGCCTGTCTTCATCATCGCCGCGGGAGTCGCTATAGTCATGCGCGACTCCTGTGAAAAATCCGAAAGTCACCTGTCTCACGTGGACGGCGGTGTTTCTTGTGCTCACCGGCGTATCCGCGTGGTTCGTCCATCGGCGCGCGCCGTTCGGCGGTGCTGCACTTTTCGGTGGATTGATCGGCGGCGTGCTCCTCGTGATCGTGCTCGCGTGGGTCAGTGCAATCGGTAAACGCATGCTCGAGTGGTGGCGCATCGTCGGCGCGCGCTTTGGCAGACAGCCACGCGACGGCCACCCCGCGGCGATCATCGGCACGCTGCGCGGACATGGCGAGCTGCAGGCCCCGTTCTCGCGCGAGCGCTGCGTCCTCTATTCGTACGAAATGATCATCACCGATATCGTCGACGGTGAATCGCAGGAGCGGAAAGCGTACGAGGGCTTCGCGATGGTGCCGCTCTCGATCGAGCACGGCGCCGAGCGGACGCGCATTCTCGCGAAACCGGAGCTGCCGTCGCTCGAGGCGAAGTGGCGGAGGAGCAGAAACGCCGAATCGGCCGCGAAGCTCTTCGTCGAGAACACGACGTTCACGCCAAAGAGCATGCCCTTCACCCCGAAGAGTACGGGGCTCATGGTGAAAAATGCGGCGATCGGGGCGAAGAGTCCCGAGGAGAAGGATCTCGCGCAGACGGACGGCCACCTCCGCTACGACTACTCCAACGAACCGATCGAGACGAACGTCGGCGCCTGCCGGTTGATGGAGAAGATCCTGCCGCCCGAAACGAACGTCTGCGTCCTCGGCACCTATCGCGCCGACCGGCACGCGCTCGTCGCACCCGTCACCCTGCGCACCGGCGCGTCGTTCGGCATCGACGCCGCCTGGCGGGTCGTGAATGCCGGCATCGCCACGGCGATCTTCGCGGCAATCGCCATCATCGCCGCGGCGTTCTTCTGCGCGAACTTTCCGATCGAAATGGCGGAGCGAGCGGAGTCGCGCCTTGCCTGGTGGGAGATCAATCTCGAACGCTTCGTCGACAGAAACGTGCGCGCACCGCTCGCCGCCCGCGGCATGATGACCTCCACCGGCTACTATCTGTTCGACGTCTGCGAGGGCTGCGCGAGCGGCCGGCTCGAGATCAACGGCCGGACGATCGACCTCAAACACGCGACGTACCTCGGCGGCCGTACAATCCACCTGTCGGCGCGCAAAGGCGATCGCGATGGCGTGACGCTGGTCGATGATCGCGTCGTGCTGACCATCGATGGCAAGGCGGCCAACGTCCCGCCGTCCTGGATGCAGGAGAACGACATCGAGACGTCCCTCGGATCGGAGGGCGAATACGCGGGGAGGATCACCGTGATCGCGCCCGATGGCTGGATTCGCTGCCGCGTGACGTTCAACACCCGCGTTGATGACAATGCCTGGCTGCCGAGCCGGCGCTGAACGCTTTTCCGAGGCTTCGCTGCAACGCCGGCCGCATTTCGCCGTACAACGCTCCCATGCGTAACTTCGTCGTCGCGTTCGCCCTCACCTTCCTTGCCCTCTCCACATTCGCCGCCGAGCAGAAGAAGCCGGCGGAGGTGCTCTTCCTCGGCACGTTCCACTTCGACAATCCCGGCCTCGATTACGTGAAGAGCGAAGTGCCCGACGTGACGACCCCGGAGCGGCAGAAGGAGATCGCGAAGGTCGTGGGGCAGATGCGCGCGTTCGCGCCGACGAAGATCGTGCTCGAGTGGCCGGCCGACCGGCAGGCGGACCTCGACAAACGCTACGCCGCCTACCGCGAGGGGAAATACGAACTCGGACTCAACGAGATGTATCAGATCGGCTTCCGGCTCGCGAAGATGCTCGGGCACGAGCGTGTCTACGCCTCCGACGTTCGGGCCGACATGGACATGGACGCGGTGATCGCCTTCGCGCAGCAGCACGATCCAGCCTTCATGGCGGCGTTCGGCGAGTTCATGCAGAATGACCTCGCGCGTATCAAAAAGATGCAGAAGGAAGCGCCGATCGACGAGACGCTGCGGGCGATGAACGATCCGGCCTGGCAGGCTCTCGGCCACTCGAAGTACATCCAGATGGGAACCGTCGGCGGCAACGGAAACTACGTCGGCTCCGAGGTCTTCGGCGTCTGGTACACGCGCAACGTCAAGATCTTCTCGAACATCGTGCGGCTCGCGGGGCCGGGCGATCGCATCCTGGCCATCTACGGCGAGAGCCACGTGCCGGTGCTGCTCGAGCTGGCGCGGCAGATGCCCGGGATGAAGGTGCTCGAGGCGCGCAGCTACTTGAAGTAAGATCGCGCGTCCCGAAGGACGCCTCATGCCGAAGTTCTACATCTCCACCGCCATCCATTACGTCAACGACGATCCGCACATCGGCCACATGTACGAAAACATCGTGGCGGACGTGCTCGCGCGGCACCGCCGGCGGATGGGGGACGAGGTCTGGTTTCTCACCGGCACCGACGAGCACGGCCAGAAGATCGAGCGCGCCGCGGCGAAGGAAGGGATCGCGCCGATCGAGCTGGCCGACCGCGTGGTCACGACACACCACGAGCTCGACCGCCTGCTCAACATCAGCTACGACGACTTTGTCCGCACGACCGAGTCGCGCCATCGCATCGGCGTGCTGGAGCTGATCAAGCGCATCCAGGAACGCAACCCGACCGACATCTACCTCGGCGAGCATTCCGGCTGGTACTGCCAGAGCGAAGAGACGTTCATCCCCGAGAACCAGGTCAAGGATGGCCGCCCCGGTGCAGGGGCGATTGCTTACGATCAGGACAACCACAAAGTCGAGTGGACAACGGAGCGCAACTACTTCTTCAAGCTCTCCGCGTACACGCATCGCCTGCTCGAGCACTACCGCGCCAATCCCGGCTTCGTCTGGCCGCCGACGCGGCTCAACGAGGTGGTGACGTTCGTCGAGCAGGGGCTGCGCGACCTCTCGATTTCCCGCAGCACGATCAAGTGGGGGATCCCTTTCCCCGGTAATCCCGACCACGTCATCTACGTCTGGATGGATGCACTGACGAACTACATCTCGGCGCTCGGCTTCGGCAGCGCGGAGCACGAGCGGTTCGACCGCTTCTGGCCGGCCGACATTCACCTCATCGGCAAGGACATCGTCCGTTTCCACGCCGTCTACTGGCCGGCGTTCCTGATGGCTGCTGGTGTGGAGCTGCCGAAGCGGGTGGTCGGCCACGGGTTCTGGCTGCGCGATCACGAGAAGATCTCCAAGTCGCTCGGCAACGTGGTGCGGCCGTACAACATCATTCACGACTTCGGTGCTGATGCGCTGCGCTACTACGTCACGCGCGAGATGGTCTTCGGGCAGGATCAGGACTACTCGGACGAGTCGCTGATCCAGCGCTACAACGCCGACCTCGCGAACGACCTCGGCAACACGCTCTCACGCGCCATCAAGATGAGCGACACCTACTTCGGCGGCAAAGTCCCCCCGGTGCGCTGCGAGGACAACGAGCTGCGCCGGGTGGCGGAGAAGGTCGTGCCGGAGTACCTGCGACAGATGGACGAGCTGGCGTTCCAGCGCGCGTACGACGCCGCGTGGGAGCTGCTCACCGCCATCAACAGCTACATCGTCACGAGAGAGCCCTGGAAGAAATTCAAGGACACGGGCGCCGACGATTCGCTCTCACGCATCCTCTACAACGCCCTCGAGGCGCTGCGGATCGTCTGGGTGATGGTCGCGCCGTTCATGCCGAATTCGACGCGCGAAGCACTGCAACGGCTCGGCGCCGATCCGGATCGCATTGACGCGCCGGCACTGCAGTGGGGAGGTCTCGAGACGGGAGTGCCGATCCGCGCGACCGATCCGATCTTCCCGCGCATCGATGCCGCGCAGTACATCGGAGGAACCAGCAAAGTGGACGAGACCAAACCGCAGCCGCAGCCTGAACCGCAGCCGGCCCCCGCACCGGCCGCAGCCGCCGCTCCCATCGAAACGACCCAGGCCGCGCCGCCGGACCTCGCAAAGATCACCATCGATCAGTTCATGGCCACCGAGCTCCGCGTGGCCGAAGTACGGACCGCGGAACGCGTTCCGAAATCGAAGAAGCTCGTCCAGATGTCGATCTTCGACGGCACCGCCGAGCGCACGATCGTGGCCGGCATCGGCACCAAATACGCGCCGGAGGAACTAGTCGGCCGGAAGGTGGTCATCGTGGCCAACCTGCAGCCTGCCAAACTGATGGGGATCGAGTCGAACGGGATGGTGCTGGCGGCGTCGATCGACGGCGAACCGTCGCTGCTCAGCGTCGACCCCTCGGTGCCCGCTGGCACGCGCGTGCGCTGAACGCGTACCGAGGTGCGGCGCCAGAGGCTTCCACCTTTGCGCGGTGACAGAGCAGCAGCGCGGGCGTACATTGGGAGGCGTCGCTGATCCGTTGATCTATGCAGCGACCCAGCCGCCGCGCTCGTGCGCGACGCAACCCGCTTCTCCCGGCCAGGGAAGCGGGTTTCTTTTTGCGTGTAAAAAGCGAAAGGGCCTTCGAGTTGCTCGAAGGCCCTTTCATATATCCCGGCGGCGTCCTACTTTCCCACACAGTTGCCCGCGCAGTATCATCGGCGATGCAGAGCTTAACTGCCGTGTTCGGAATGGGAACG
>DASWOB010000066.1:0-118841 GCA_036398925.1 Thermoanaerobaculia bacterium | reverse complement strand
CCTCCGCGACACTCTGTCGCGAGATACGAGGCTGCGCTCGCGGAGGCTAGGCCAACCAACGGGGTCCGGGGCCGATGGCCCCGGCCGCCGGAGGCCCCTCGTCGTTCCTGATCTGTTGGTGCGCGCTTGCCGCAATCGTCTTACACGTGTAAGAATGCGCACATGCACAAAGCGCGATTCACTCTTCTGCTCCTTCTGACGGTAGCTCTGTCGATGGCCTCCAGTGCGCAGGAAGCGCCGCGGATCGCGGACGTGGATGAGTACCTCTCGCGCGCGGCGGCGTTCGGTTTCTCGGGCGGGGTGGCGGTGATGCACAAGGGGGAGCTCGTGCTCGAGCGCGGCTACGGCATGGGCGATCGGGCGAAACGGGAGCCGATCACGCCGGCCACGCTCTTCGACGTCGGCTCGATCACCAAGACCTACACGGCCATGGCCATTCATCGACTGATCGATCAGGGGAAGCTGTCGCTCGACGACACGCTCGGGAAGTTCTTCCCCGACGCACCCGACGATAAAAAGGGGATCACCATCTCGCAGATGATGACCCACACCGCCGGCCTGCCGCTCTACAGCGGCGACGATTACGTGCTGAGCACGCGCGAGGAGATGGTCAGACAGACGCTGGGCGACAAACTGACCTCGCCGCCGGGAACGAAGTGGGCGTACAGCAACACCGCCTATCAACTGCTGACGGTGATGATCGAGGACCTCACCGGCAAGCCGTACGAGCAGCACATCCACGAGCAGTTCCTGAAGCCGGCCGGCATCACCCACACCGGCTACGTGATCCCGAACTTCCTCGACCAGCCGGTGGCGCAGGGGTACCAGGGAGCGACGGCCGACGGCTCGCCGCTGCAGAAGACGTGGTACGGCGACGGGCCGTCGTGGAACCTGCGCGGCGCCGGCGGCTTCCTCGCGCCGCTGCGGGAGGTGGCGATCTGGGCGCGCACGGTCGAGAAGGCGTCGCCGGGCGCGAAGAAACGGGCGTGGGAGACGCTCATCCCGACCGGCCGCACGAACGAGCAGATGGGGCACGGCTGGTTCGTGCGCACCACGCCGTGGGGTGGCCGGCAGTTCGGCCACTCGGGCGGCAACGGCTACTTCGGGATGAACCTCCGCCGCTTCGTCGACCACGACCTGATCTACGTTTTCGCCACGAACAACGCCGACTACAACTGGGGGCATGAGAGCGAGGCGGCCATGCGCCTCTTTGGCGCCGGGAAGAAAGGGATGCCGCCGCGCGCCGCGGCGCCGGTCGATCCGAAACTGGCGGGGCGCTATCGCCTGGCGGAGGCGGTCGACTTCGACCTTCGCTTCGAAGAGGGTCAACTGGTGGTCGATCCGGCGCAGTCGCACGAGTTGATCCAGGTGCTGGCCACCCCGAAGACGGCGCTGACCACGCCCGAGGCGCGGGCGCTGGAGGCGAAAGCGGTGGCGGTCTACACCAGCATCGCCGCCGGCGACGTCGAGCCGCTCCTGGCCAGCCTGCCTCCCTCGGTCGACAAGGAGCGGGAGCGGAAGTTCTGGAGCAGCTGGTCGGAGCGGGTGCAGAAGGAGCAGGGGAAGTTCGTCTCCGTGAGGCCGCTGTGGGTGGTGGAGTCCAACGCCCAAGGGGGCGCGTCATCGGACACCGAGATGCAGGTGTTCCTGCGGGTCCGCTTCGAGAAAGCGACGCGCCTCGTCCAGTACGTGCAGCGCAAGGACGGGCAGGTCGCGGGGAATCCGCCGCTGCAGTACCCGGAGCTGTTCCGTTTCGTGGCGCTCTCGCCGACCGAGCTGGCGACGTGGAACCCGTACAGCGGGGAGACGAGGACGGTGAAGGTGGAAAAGGACGCGCTGGTGATCGGAGCGGTGCGGGCGGTGAGGCGGCCGTAGTTCACGTCCGCTAAGCAGAACGCACGCACTTGAGCCACGGATCAGGGAACGACGGGGGGCCTCCGGCGGCCGGGGCCATAGCCCCGGACCCCGTTGGTTGGCCTAGCCTCCGCGACACGCTGTCCCGAGATACGAGTCTGTGTCGCGGAGGCTGGGCCAACCAACGGGTCCGGGCCCGTGGCCCGGCCGCCGGAGGCCCCCCGTCGTTCCCTGATCCGCGGCTCAAGTGCGTGCGTTCTGCTTAGAAGCGTCCCTCGTCCGTGATCCGCACCAGGTAATTGACGTGCTGCACGCCGCCGCGCGTGGTCACCTTCGCGGCGGTGCCTCGCTCGCGCTCGGTCAGAAAGGGATCGCCGGCGAACTGCAGGTCGCGCGTCCAGCGCCGCGGCAGGGCCGGACCCTCGATGGTGAAGTGAATGTGTGCGGCGACCCGGTTGTCGGGATAGGGCGCGGGGCGAATGGTCTGCAGGACGAAGCGTCCGGCGGCATCCGTCTTCGCCCATCCGCGCAGTCGCCAGCCGCGCGCGCCGCGGCGGTGGTAAACGCCGGTGGCGTCGGTGTGATACGCGAAGACGATCACGTTCGCGGCCGGCGTCTTTCCATCGCGGCCGACGATCCGGCCATGCACGACCAGCGGCGTGCCCGGCTCGCTCGGCGGTGCAATGCGGGCGGTGGAGGGGACGGTGCGCGGCCGGCCGCGCTGTGCCTCGTCCCACATCCGCACCCAGTCGCGGTCCTGGGCGAGGAGGCCGGCGGTGACGAGGAGCAGAAGGGCGGTGGCTACCATGCGCATGTGATCACGATGCATCCAATCGGCCTCGCACGCACGCCGCATGTGCAGTCGCTGTGTGAGGTGGGCTTCCAGCCGGGCTTCCAGCCCACCCCGTCTCGGCATCGCACGGCTGAGGCACGGTTCGCGCTTTCTCCCTTCTTCGTGTCTCGCCGTCTCATCGCGATCCTGCTGATCGTCGCCGCCTGCGCGCAGGAGAAGCCGCGGCCGCAACGGACCGCCACGGCGCCTCCTCCGCCGCGCGACCTGAGCGCGACGCCGAAGCCGCTCGACGCTCCTCCTCCTCCCCCGCCGCGGTCGGAGCCGATCGCGCGCGATCTCGATGCGATTCAGGCGGAGAAAACGCTGCGCGTCCTCTTCACCTTCAACTCCACCGGCTACTTCATCTTCCGCGGCGAGACCCTCGGCTACGAGCACGAGCTGCTGAGCCGGTTCGCGAAAGCGATGAAGGTGCGGCTCGTGCCGGTGGTGGTGCGCGACAGCAGGACGCTCTTCGAGCAGCTCAATCGCGGCGAGGGCGACGTCGTGGCGGCGCAGCTCGTCGCGCCGGCCAACGAGCAGGAGGTGCTCGTCACCGACGGTCTTTACGCCACGTCGGCCGTGGTCGTGCAGCGCGGCGCGGGCCATGAAGCGGCGGGGCACACCGCCGCGACGGCGACAGCGCTGGAGCGCGAGGAGCGCGAGACCGGCGCGGCGGTTGCCATCCGTGCGCGGCTCGTGGCACGGCCGGCGGAGCTGGGCGGACGCGACGTCCACATCTCGCGCCGCTCGCCCTACCGGCGCACGCTGCTCGAGCTGAACGACGCGCTGACCGACGACGTGCACGTGGTGGAGGTCGACGAATCGGCCGACCGGCTCATTCAACGGCTGTCCGAGGGAGAGATCGGCTACACGGTCGCCGCGGAGAATCTCGCCAGGCTGAAGTCGTCCGAGTACTCGAACCTGGTCATTCAGCCGGCGCTCGGTCCTCCCCAGCAGGTGGTGTGGGCGGTGCGCCGCAACGCCCCGAAGCTACACGACGCGCTGAACATCTGGCTGGCGGCGCAGCGCAAGTCGGGGCTGACGAACATCCTCTACCGCAAGTACTTTCTCGACCGCCGCGGCTTCCAGTCGCGGGCGAGCAGCCGCTACCTGACGGGCGAGACCGGCACGCTTTCGCCGTACGACGATTTCTTCCGCGAGTACGCCCGCATCCCCGGGTGGGACTGGCGCCTGGTCGCCTCGCAGGCCTACCAGGAATCGCGCTTCCAGAACAGCGCCAGGTCGTGGGCCGGCGCGGTCGGGGTGATGCAGATCATGCCGCGCACGGCGCGCGAGCTGCGTGTCGATCCACGCAGTCCGGAGCAGAGCATCGAAGGCGCCTGCCGTTATCTCTGGAAGCTCGACGATCGACTGAAGAAAGCGGTGCCGCGCGAGTCGGAGCGCATCCGCTTCATCCTCGCCGCCTACAACGTCGGCCTGGGACACGTCGAAGACGCGCAGCGCCTGGCGAAGAAAAACGGCGACGACCCGGCGGAGTGGGACGACGTCGCCTACTGGCTGATCTGCAAGTCGAAGCGCGGCGTCTACAACGACCCGGTCGTCAAGTACGGCTTCGCCCGCGGAACGGAACCGGTCGATTACGTGGAGCGGATCATGGACCGCTTCGAGCACTACAAGAGCTTTGTACCGGAAGAAGCCGCGGCGCCCGAACTTCCGGTGAGCTCGCCGTAGAACCGGTCGCGCACGCCGCCGGCGTTGGCCTGGCACATCGGCACCATCGTCTCGCCGTACGGAACGCGAAAGACGCAGGCGTCGAGGCGCGCCCGCCCCACTTCCGTGGTCAGCTCGGCCGGAGACATGAAGTGATGGCTGGTCAGCGTCACGCCGTCGACCCGCACGCGGCGGGCGATTCCGCGCGCCAGCAGCGGGAAGAAGGTCGTGCCGAGCGACTCGCGCAGCCGCGCGTCGAGCCAGCGCCGCACCCGTCCGGCAAACCAGCGTGGCTCGCGCACGAGCATGCCGGCGCCGCGGGCGATCGCTTCGAGCGGACGGTCGTCGCGGAAGGCCACACCGCCGAGGCCTTTGTGGAAGAACTCCTCCATGATGGCCACGTCGTCGGGGGTATCGCGGATGAACTGCACGAGGCGCGGCTTCGCGCCGCGTTCCTGCACCGCCAGGAACGGCACGAAGCGGGTGCAATCGGGATGGCCGAAGTGCATCGGCGCGGTGCCGGGCAGCTCGCTGCCGTACTCGTTCAGCGCCCTGGCCACCTCGCCCCAGAGCGCCTGCGGCGTTACGCCGGTGAGGTTGCGGCGCGTGCGGCCGACCTGCGCCAGCGGTTGAAAGCTGATCAGGCTGAACGCGTCGCGATTCTCGATCGTCCAGCGCACGACGGAGGCGACGTCCGGGAGGTTGTCGTCGGTGATGGTCATCGTCGTCGCGGCGCGCAGCTTGCGGCCGGTGGTGCGGCGTGCGTTGCGCACGAGTTGCGCGAACTCGTCGCGCAGCGGCATCAGCTCGAGCTCCGACCTCGGCGCGCAGTATCCGTCGCGCCCGCGTTGGGTGATGTCGATGTGGATCGAGACCTCCGTCAGATTCGCCTCACGCATCAGGCGTTCGAGGAGGCCGGGCTGCCGGCGGAACGTGTCGCCGTGCGTCATCAGCATCGGGACGATGCCGATGGAGCGGGCGTAGCGGAGGATCTGCACCACCTCGTCCGCCGGGCGCAGCGTCACCTCGCCATCGGTGATCTGCACGTTGCTCTTCGGCCCGAGCCACGCGCGCAGCGTGTCGAGCTGCCGCAGGACCGCGTCGACCGGCAGGGCCGGGATCTTATTCGCATCGCTGCCGAGGTAACAGCCGGTGCAGGAGAAATCGCACCTGGGCTGAATACCCATCGTCGCGCCGCAACCGGTGGCCTTTTGTCCGAGGCCTTGGCCGGGCAGTTTCAGGGAGTCATCGAGTGCCGACCAGCGATCGCCGAGCAGTCTGCGCTTTTCGGTGGTGACCGGGTCCCGGAACAACGCCCATGCGCGCGTCAGCGATGCCGCTTCTCCGATCATCTCTCCCCCCGTTGGTCGTGGTACGGCGTGGTTATGCGTGTTCCACACCCACTTCGGACTACGTTGCGGCGCTGCGGTTCGGATGCAGCACGGTGAGATGTCGGAGATAGCTGACGTACGTCCAGAGCGGGACGAACGTCAGGCAGTGCAGGAGCTCGAGCGTCATGGCCCAGTGCGCGCGGACGCCGCGGCGCATGCCGAGCTTGGCGATCTTGGAGCGGTGACCCGTTCCGGCGAGGGTCTGGATGGCGGTGCGCATGCTGCCGCGCGCCACCACCTCGTTGATCATGATCTCGATCTGGAAGCCGTTGCGCTTTTCCGGGACGACCGCGTCGAAGACCGAGCGCCGGACCGCCCGCAGGCCGGTGATCGGCGGCAGGCGTGCGTAGATCGCATTGCGCCACCGGCCGTAATCGATGAGGCCGAGGGACATCGCGAAACCGTCGGACACCGGTGCGGCCAGACGCTCGAAATGCAGTGGCTCCGCGCCGCTGATGTCGGCATCGAAGAACAGCAGCACCTCGCTCGAGGTGGCATCGACGCCGGTCGCCAGCGCGAGCGCCTTGTTGCCGTTGCCGCGGGAGGAGAGGACCTCCGCGCCGGCCGCACGAGCAACGGCCGCGGTGTCGTCGCTCGAATGATCGTCGACGACGATCACGCGCCCCACTCCGCGCGCCGCGCGCGCCGCACGGACGACGGCGGCGATGGTCGGCGCTTCGTCTCTGGCGGGAATGATGACGTCGTACGGCATCGGGTGGACATTATGGTCCGATGTCCTGGGGTGCAGCTTTTCAGCGATTGAGCTGTTCAGCTGTTCAGCTATGGCCCAGCCGGCACGCCGCTCCCCTTCTGATCAGCCGGCCGTTGCGCCGCGCGCGCCGAGCAGAATGATCGCGGCGCCGGCGAGACAGACCAGACTCCCGATCACGTCGGAGGTGCGCGGCGTGGTCCGTTCGACCAGCGCGAGCCAGATCACGGAGCTGACGATGTAGACGCCGCCGTATGCGGCGTAGGCGCGGCCGGCGAAGGCGGCATCGACGCGCGTCAGTGCCAGCGCGAAGACGATCAGGCTGAGGGCGCCGGGTGCGAGCCACCAGACGCTCCGTCCGAGGCGCAGCCACATCCAGGCGGCGTAGCAACCGGCGATCTCGCACGCGGCGGCGAGCACGAACCACAGCACGTTCTGCATGCAGCGATGATGGGGCCTCAGAGTCCCAGCTCGGCAGCAATGAACGCTTTCACGTCCGCACCGCCGTCCAGCCGGAGCGTCAGCGCGCCGAACGCCGGCAGCTCGACGTGAAAGTCGACGGCCGGACAGCAGCGCGACTCGTCCGCCACCCACTCGGCCAGTTCGGCCACGGAGATGTGCGCGCGATCGAGCGTGAAGAGATGACCGTCCTCGAGCTCCGTGCGCGTTGCGTGCTGCAGCAGGCGCCTGGTCATGGCGGCGTGGCGAGCCCGCTGCTCCGCGGTGAGCGCGTTCATGTTGCACGCAAGGACGCGTGCGTGATTCCGCATCGGATGTTCCTCCTGCCGTTCAGGCTACGACTTCAAGTACGCTTGAAGTCAAGAGGGCGCCATGGATCGGACCATCAGGGAGCTGGCAACGCACGCATGTTGATCTCCACCCTGCTCCTCGGCCTGGTGATGGGCATGCAGCACGCCTTCGAGGCCGACCACATCGCCGCCGTCTCCGCGCTGGTGAGCCGGAAGCGCGGGATCCGGGCCATCTCGCGGCATGGCGCGATCTGGGGCCTGGGCCATACCGTCGCGCTGCTGGCGATCTGCGGCATCGCCCTGTTTTCCTCCTGGTCGATGCCGCCGTCGTTTGCCGCGATGCTGGAGCGCCTGGTCGGGCTGCTGCTGATCGCGCTGGGCGCTCGTCTCGTGTACCGGCTCTGGCGCGACCGGGTGCACATCCACGTCCACGCGCATGAAGACGGCGCGAAGCATCTCCACTCGCACAGCCATCGCGACGAACCGGCGGCCGCTCACGACGCGAAACACCACGAGCACGAACATTTCGAAGGCGGCTGGAAGACCCTGCTGGTGGGGCTGACCCACGGCGCGGCCGGCTCCGCGGCGCTGACCGTTCTCCTCGCCGCGCGCATGCACTCCCCGTTCGCCGCGCTGTTCTATGTCTTCCTGTTCGGAGTCGGGTCGATCGTCGGGATGTCGCTGCTCACCGCGGCGATCGCACTGCCGCTCACCGCAACCGCGCGCCGGCTGACGTGGACCAACCGCGGCCTGAGGCTCGTCATCGCGCTCGGTTCGATCGCGGTCGGAATCCGCTTCCTGCTTCACCCGTGAGTCTGTCGTACGGCATCAGTCGAGCATTGGGTTCCGCGGTAGAGTCCCGGACGGGTTAAACAGCAGAAACGAGGAGCATTCGATGGCACGAGGGAAACTGGACGTCGCGCTGGGAGTACTCATTCTTGCCACCAGCGTGCACTGCAATGCGTCCGAAGTTGCTGACGCGCAAACCACCAAAGCGGCGGCACGGACCAGAAGCGCCGCGGCAGCGGTCACGCGCGGAGAGCCCGATTACTCCGGCTGGACGGCGCTCCTGAAGAAGCACTACGACGAGCGGCGCGGCATGAACTACCGCGGCCTCAAGGCCGACATGGCGGCACTGCAGCAGCTGCGGCAGCGGCTCGCGGCGGTCGACGTCGCATCGCTGAACCGCGACCAGCAGCTCGCCTACTGGATCAATCTCTACAACGTCAACGTCGCGGCGATCGTGGCGGAGAAATACCCGGTCGATTCGATTCGCGACCTCTCCACCGATCCGATCCGGCGCCTCAATATTTTCGACAAGAAGCTCGTGCCGTTCGGCAACGGGAAGATCTCGCTCAATGAGATCGAGCACGAGCGGATCCGGAAAAGCTTCCAGGAGCCGCGCATTCACTTCGCCATCAACTGCGCCGCCGCGAGCTGCCCTCCCATTCGCGGCGCGGGGGCGTTCACCGGCGCGCAGCTCCATGCGCAGCTCGACGAGCAGACCAGCAAGTTCCTGAACGGTCCGAACGGCGTGCGCATCACGAAATCGAACGGCACGACCACCGTCGAGACCACGAAGATCATGGACTGGTTCGGCGAGGACTTCGACAAGTGGGGCGGCGGCCGGCTGCCATTCATCCGCAAGTACCTGACCGGCCAGCGGCGGGCCGCGCTCGATGCGGCGGGCGGCAAGGCGCGCCTCACCTATGCGGATTACGATTGGAAGCTGAATGACGCGCGCTAAGCATCCGTCGGGATGCTCGAGCCAGCCGCACCGCGCGGCGACACAGAGGCAAGCCGTCGTGCTGTTCGCCCGCAGCCCGGAACGGGAAGCCGCCGCGAAGCGGATGGGCGGCGCGGCGCCGTTGTTCCGTGCCGTCGTCGCCGCGTGGCTGCGCGCGGCGGAAGCGCACGGCGCGCGTCCGGTGATCGCATGCGAGCCGCGCGACCGCAACGCGCTGGCGGCGATCGCCCCCGAGGTTCCGCGCGACTGGATCGAGCAACCGCGTGCCGCGTTCGGAGAGCGCGTCTGCTCCGCAACGACCGAGGCCTTCGCCCGCGGCTTCGCCTCGGTGGTCATCGCCGCGATCGACGCACCTCCCCCTCGCCGCCTGGGTGAGGCGCTGACCTCGCTCGCGAACGGCGTCGAGGTCATCGGGCCGGCGCGCGACGGCGGCATCAACTTCATCGGCATGACGCACGCCGATCGCGCCCTGCTCGCGAATCTCACGCTCGCCCGCGGCCGCGCCGCGCTGCCGCACGCGGTGGTCTTCGAGGCCGCCACCGACGTCGATTCCCCCGCGGCGCTGCAGCTCGCCAGGCGTGAGAAGTCGTGGAGCGGCTACATCCCGCCGCAACCGGCGACCTCCACTCCGTACATCCCGCACGTTCTCCGCGGCGTCTGCCGTCCTCGAGCGTCGCGGCCTCCTCCCCCGGCCTAACCACCCGCACGCGTGACACCCGACGCCACACGAATTGGAGGAGAACCCATGCCCAGCTACTACATGTCCGAAGACCTCGCGCGCTTCGGAGAAATCGCGAAAGCCAATCCCAAGGGGTGGGACGGATTCCTGAACTGGTACCAGCAGACCATGGCGCCCGGCGCGCTGGATGAGAAGACCAAAAAGCTGATCGCGCTCGCCGTCGCCTACGCCATCCAGGAGCCGTACTGCATCGACTCGTACTCGTCGGCGTGCAGCGATGCGGGGCTGTCGCCCGAGGAGATGGCGGAAGCGGTCGGCGTCGCGGCCGTGATCCGCGGCGGCGGCACGATTGCCCACTGGGCGCAGTCGTGTAACGCGCTCGCACGCCGGGAAGAGTGATGCGCGTCCTGGTCATCGGCGCGGGGCCGATGGGGATTGCGGCTGCGATCGGCGCCGCCGACCGCGGTCACGATGTGACGGTGCTCGAACGGGGAGAGGTCGGTGCGTCGCTGCACACGTGGGGACCGGCGCGCTTCTTCTCGCCGCTGCACATGAATGTCTCGGCGCGCATGCGCGAATTGCTGGGTGGGATCGACGACGAGGCGCTGCTCACTGGTGACGAGTACGTCGACCGCGTGCTGCTGCCGCTCTCTGAATCATTGCGCGTATGCACGAACCACGCGGTGATTGCCATCGGCCGCCGCGGTCTGACCCGCGGCGATTACGCGGGACATCCGCTGCGGGCGGAGCGTCCGTTCCGCGTGGTGTGTGCAAACGACGAAACGTTCGAGGCTGAGGTCGTGCTCGATGCCACGGGCGGCTTCATCGTGCCGCGCGCGATCGGTCTCGGCGGCCTGCCCGCTCCGGGCGAATCGCAGCTCGCGCAGAAACCGATCCGCACGCTCGGCGAGCTTGCCGCTCAACTCGCCGACCTGCGCGGGAAGCGCGTGCTCGTCCTCGGCGACGGCCATTCCGCCGCGAACGCGATCGGGATGCTCGCCGACGGCTCGATCGACCTCGTCTGGGCGGTGCGCGGTGCCACGCGGCGTCCGTGCGACGAGGTCTTCAACGATCCGCTGCCCGAGCGGAGGAACGTCGTGTCGCACGCGAACGCGCTGGCCGAGGCGCCGCCGCCGTTCCTGCGCGTCGAGCGCAAAGCGTCCATCGAGCGCGTCTCCGGCAGCACCGTCACGTTGACCGGCGGCCGCACCGTGGAGGTCGATCGCATCGCCGCGTTCACCGGCTATCGCCCCGATGCCTCGTACCTCGGCGAACTGACCGTCGAGACGTCGCCTGTGACCGAGGGAGGCGGGCGTCTGTATCGCGCCATCTCGAACATCACCGATTGCCTCTCCGTCCCCGCGGTCAAACCGGCAGACCTGCAGTCGGGGGAGCCGGGGTTCTACTTCGTCGGCTCGCGCAGTTACGGGCGCTCGAATGGATTTCTGCTCAAGACCGGTTTGCTGCAATTGGAGACGATCCTCGAATGCATTCCCACAGCTCGTTAGCCACGCATCCGCGTGTGCCACTGATCGCGCTCGACACGCTCTGGTTCCAGGTCGCGGGGACGATCTGCAACATCGCGTGCACGCACTGCTTCATCTCCTGCTCGCCGAAGAACCACTCGCACGAGATGCTGTCGCTCGCGGACGTGGAGGCGCGGCTGGCGGAAGCGCGCGCGCTCGGCGTGCGCGAGTACTACTTCACGGGCGGCGAGCCGTTCATGAACCGCGACATGCTGCCGATCCTCGAAGCGACGCTCAAGCAGGGCCCGGCCACCGTGCTCACGAACGGGATGCTCCTGCGCGCCGAGGTGTGCCGGCGGCTGCGCGAGCTGTTCGACGAGAGCGAGTACTCGCTCGACCTCCGCGTCAGCCTGGACGGGTTCGACGCGGAGTCGCACGACGCCATTCGCGGCGCCGGCGTCTGGGACCGCGTGATGATCGGCCTGCAGAATCTCGCCGAGGCGGGGCTCAATCCGGTCATCACCGTCACCACCGCCGCGGACGGCGTGGCCAGCGCCGAAGGGCGCACGCGCTTCCTGGAGATCATCCGCGGCTTCGGCTTCCCGTATCCGCGGCTGAAGGTGCTGTCGCTATTCCGCATCGGCGCGGAGGAGACCCGCACGCGTGCGTACGAAGAGTGGGAACGGCTGACGGCGGAGTCGCTGACCGGCGAGGAAGCGGGCGTGCTGCAATGCTCGTCCTGCCGCATGGTCACGAGCAAAGGGGTGTTCGTCTGTCCGATCCTCATCGAGGAGCCGGAAGCGCGGATGGGCGACACGCTGGCCGAGACGCTGCGGGCATTTCCTCTAAAGTACGGCGCCTGCCACACCTGCTGGGTCGACGGAGTGACGTGCACGACGTGATGCGCATCGCATTCATCGGCGGCATCTATTCGAACTACCACGCGCTCGTGGCCACGCTCGACGACATTGCCCGCCGGAACGTCGACGCCACGTACTTTTTAGGAGACCTCGGCGCGTTCGGGCCACATCCCGACCGCGTGCCGGAACTGCTGCTCGAGCGAGGAATCGCCGGCATCCAGGGGAACTACGAAGAGTCGCTGTCGACGCGCGCCACCGATTGCCACTGCGGCTACACCGATCCTCGCGACAACCACTTCGCCCAGCTCTCCTACGACTACACCTTCGCCAACACGAGCGACCGGTACAAAGAGTGGATGGGCACCCTGCCGCGCAATCTTCGCTTCACCGCGGGTGAGCTGCGCTTCCTCCTCGTCCACGGGTCACCGAGGAAGATCAACGAGTTCCTCTGGCGCTCCACCTCGCCCGATCCGTTCCTCGAAAAACTCTGCACCGATCACGACGCCGACGTGATCGTCTGCACCCACACCGGCCTGCACTGGCACAAACCGCTCCCCTCGGGACGCCACGTGGTCAACGCCGGGGTGATCGGCCGCCCTGCCAACGACGGCCGAACCAACGTCTGGTACACGGTCGTCGAAGCGCGCGATGGCGCGCTGTCGGTGGAGTTCGTGCCGGTCGTTTACGACCACCTCCTCCTGGCGGAGGAAATGCGCAGGGAGCGGTTGCCGGAGCAGTTCATCGAAACCGTCCTGACGGGCTGGTGGACGACCTGTTTGGAAGTGCTCCCGCCGAAGGAGCGCGCGGGCGGAAAGTTTTAGGTCGGAGTGCCGTGAAGCCGCTGCATCCTTCGGAACGAATAGACCGCCACGCCGAACGCGATGATCACTTGCGCCGCAACGGCCCAGACACGCAGATCCGAGGCGGTTGGGTGAGGCGTGAGGAACCAATGAACACCCTGACCGAAAACGAGAGCGGACAGGAAGAACATCAAACCGAAAGATTCTTTTGATTTCAATGGAGCCGTCCTTCGCTACAGAACGTCTGGAGAGTGCCGAACTCATTGTAGAGCCCAACGCGCTGCTCCGCTTTCGCGGATGGCTCGTCTCTTGTAGGGAGCTGAGGCATGAACTGGATCGTCTGGCTGGGTCTCGCGGTGGTCATCGTCGCCATCGCTGCCGTCACCGGCATCAAACCGAAGGGGACGCGACACGTCGCTCACACTCGCATGATGGGCGCCGGCAGGGTCGCACTCTTCGTCATCGTGGCCATCGTCGCCTACCTCGCCTACCGTGCTCAGGGAGGATGACGCGCACCGGCTCCAAACGATTCAGAACAGATCCGGCAGATGCACGAACTGCCGCATCGCGGTGACCGTCCGGGGCGAGATGTCGTTCAGGAAGAAGGTGAGCGCTTCGGTCGTCGCGCCGGGGATGGCGTAACGCGTCACGAACTCCACCTTCACGTCGTGATGCTCCCCCGTGACCGTGCCGAAGAGGTCACCGACGGCGCCTTCGTTCGGATTGACCACCTTTGCGGCGATCCCCACCTCCGCGAAGACGGCGGCAAAGTGTTCGGAGCGGTAGCCGTAGTGCGTGCAGGCGAGACAGGCTACGACCGGGGCGTTGGGGCGCTGCATCTTCGCCAGTGCCGTCGCCACCCAGTGGCGGATCTCGGAGGCCGTGCGCGATCCTTCGCGGTCTTCGGAGATGGTGTCGGCGAGGCCGGGGCAGGCCTGGCTGACGATGCGCGACGGCTCGACTCCCCGCTCGACGAGTAAGCGCGGATAGGTGCCGGCGTCGATGGTGGTCTGCGTGCCGAAGACGATCGCCACGCTTTCGCGATCGGGCTCGAGCTCGCGCAGGAGAAGCTCGACGCCGGTCTCGACGATCCCTTTCACCGGGATCGCTCCGACCGAAAAGAACGGGGTGTCGGGGAGGAGGACGGAGAGCGTGTTGCACGCGACGTAGATCGAATCGGGGGCGAATCGTTCCGTCACGTTCCGCAGGAAGCGGTCGAACGTCTGCAGCTTCTCCTCGCGCGCCGGCATGGAGTTGTAGCCGTAGTCGTTTTCCGGCGCGGCATTGGCGAAGGTCAGGCGGACCGGCTCGCGGAAGCCGTGCGTGCGCACGAACCGCTCGGCGTACGCGACGACCGAAAGACCGCCGACGCCGGAGTCTGTGATGAGGAGGTGCATCGTCAGGCCTGGAGCTCGATGCGGCCGGTCATGAGGTCGATCAGGATCGGGACGTGACGGTCCTTGAGCGTGTAGAGCGAGGCATCCTCGAGCTCGAGCGTCACCAGGTTCAGCCCCCGTTCGCCGGCCCAGGTGCCCATCGAGCCGGGTGTCGGGTAACCGATCTCCGTCAGGAACGGCAGCGCACAGCGGTCGGCGAGCTGCCGGCCGAGGTGCGACGCGCCGGCGTCGTCGATGCACGCCAGTGCGGAATGGAGGCTGACGACGGCGCGCGGCTTCAGCCGGTCGATGAGCGAGAGCAGCGCGATCGTCTCCGGCTCTGACGCCGGCTGCGCCCCGGGGCTGAGGGCGATGTCGCGCGCATCATTCGCCCGGCTCTTGTAGAAGACCGGATCGGGACTCCAGTTGGAGGTCGGAAAGTTCCGGTTGAGGTCCACTCCCCTGCCGTTGCCGCGCGTTCCGCGCAGCATGCCGTCGGGATTGCCGCAGAGGATCACCGCGGCCTTCAGATCGCCCGCCGGGAGGCATCGAAGCGCTTCGGAGACAGCGACGGTCGTCTCCGATTCATCGCCGTGGATGGCGGCGAGCACGACGATCTCCGCGCTCCCCGAGTCCGGAAGATAGACCGTGAGAGGAATCCCGCCCAGCGACTGGCCGTAAACCGAGCTGGTGTGGCGGATCACGCCTCGATCGCGCCTTGGCACCAGCCGCTGCTCTGTCCCACCGTTCATCCGAAACTCTCCCTCGGCCGCGATTATCTCCAAAAACCGCCAGCGCACGGTGGCGTTCGATGATTGAGGGCACCAGCGTCCATTCGCGAGGACATCGCGGACTCGACCGTGCACACCTAACTCGTTGATTCGACACGCATTGACCTGTGGCAGCTCATTAGCTATTACAGTTATTCACAATGACAAAAGAGATCAACGGTCCCGACGAATCGGTCGTCCTGATCCTCGACAGGGTGCGCGAGCGAGCCACTGTCTCGGCGAGCGCGTTCGCCAGCGACAACCACCTGGTGCTGACCGGCGGTGACGCCGTGGTCGGCTTGCTGGTGGGGCGCCGGATGGCGCTCTCGTCGATGGTCACGGAGGCGCAGATCGCGGGCCGCTTCTCGTTTGACGGCCTCGACGCGGTGGCCGACGTCCGGCGGACCACGCCGTCGTGCCGGATCGTCGTGACAGGCGAAGACCTGCCGGAGAGCGTGGCCGAGGAAGCGATGCGGCGCGGAGCGTCCGACGTCGTGCGCAGGCCCTTTCAGGGGGCCGAGTTTCGCGAGCAGCTCGGCCTCGGCGACCCGAACGGCGAGGGGATGATCCTGCACATCCCGACGATCGACGAGTTCACGTCCAGCGAGTCGCTGTCGCCGGCTTTTCAGCCGATCGTCGACCTCGCCAATCCGGAGCGCGGTGTCGGATACGAGTCGCTGGCCCGCTTCCGGGAGAAGACGCTGCCGTTCTGCGATCCTTCGTTCATGTTCGAGTACGCGCGGCTCTGCGACCGCACGGCCGAGCTCGACCTGGCGTGTCTCCGGCGGACGTTGCGTGCGGCTCGCGAGCTCCCGGAGCAGGGAAAGATCTTCATCAACATTCACCCGCGCGTCCTGGCGGACGGGGACGTGTTCCTGCACACGCTGGTCAGCGAGGCGGGCCGGAACCAGATCGCACTGAGCCGGCTGGTGCTGGAGATCACCGAACAGGAGAAGCTCACGCCGACCGAATCGACGCTGCCTGCCGTCGACGTGCTCCGCACCGCCGGCGTGCAGTTCGCGCTCGACGACGTCGGCGCCTCGTACGCGCACCTCGATCTCATCTCGCGCATCCGTCCCAGCTACCTCAAGATCGGTCACGAGTTCGGCACCGACTTCGAGAAGGACCCGTCGCGGAAGAAGATCATCCGCAACATTCAGTCGCTGGCTCGCGACTTCGAGTGCGAGGTCATTCTGGAGGGAGTGGAGACCGCCGAAACATCGCGTGCGGCCGCCGATATCGGCGCACGGTATGCGCAGGGATTCTTCTACGCCCGGCCGGCCGAAGCGAGTGCACTCGTGCAGTACGCAAACGCATGACGTGACCGAACGGGGAGCGGGCGTCCCGGCCGCTGGCGCGGCGCATCCTGCCGCGCGCGGAAGAGCGTGGCCTCAGCTATTCAGTTGTTCAGGCGGCGGCAAGCGCACGCCGAAGCAGCTGAACGGCCGAGCGGGCTGTTGAGGAGATGTGGAGCTGTTGAGCGGTTGAGCGAGAGATGTATTGGGAGAGCTCGAGACACTTCACTCGCTGAACAGCTCAATCGCTCAATCGCTCAACAGCTTTGCCGCCGCCGGGACGCGGTGGTCGTTAACGACGGCCCGACGCTCGGTGCTCCTTTGCAGAGCTGTTACGATCTGCCGAGCCGAACATGACGATGCGGATCGCGGTTGCAGGTGCGCACCTCGACGGGTTCTCCGGAATCCCGCGGCACCTGATCGCGGCGTTGCAGCAGCACGCGGACGTCGTTCGCTGGGATCTCCCTCGCTATCAACCACCGCTGATGCGGCGAGTGGCCGCACGGCTCGACCGCAAGCAGTACCTCTGGGACAAAGATCCGCGCCGCTGCGCGTTTCATTCGCGCGCGCTGGATGAGCTGGCGGAGCGGCAGCGCGTCGACGCCGTGCTGCTGATCGGCAGCGAAAGCGGTGCGTTCAGCCGCACCGCTACGCCGATCTTCGGCTTCGGCGATTCGATCTTCGGCTCGCGGGTCGACCTCTATGCCGACCAGATGCTCGAGCGCATCAGCGCGCGCTCGGTTCGCGAGGGAATCGACGTGCAACAGCGGGCGCTCGACAAGATGCGGCTGTTCTTCTCGACGTCGCAATGGGCGTGGGACCGCGCCGTCGCTCGTTTCCGCTATCGCGTCGACCCGCGGCGATTGCACGTCACACTGGTGGGCGCCAACCTTCCGCATACACCGGCAGCGCTGCCGGTCGCCACGACGCCGCCGCGTTTTCTGTGGGTGGGCACCGACTGGGTGCGCAAACGCGGGGACTTTGCGATCGCGGTGGTGCGTGCGCTGCGCGAGCGCGGACTCGACGCGGAGCTCGACCTGGTCGGTCCGGTGCAGCTGCCGTCGTCGCCGGCCTGGGTGCGCGTGCACGGCCCGCTCACCGCCGAAAATGGGCTGGCGGAGCGGTATGCCGCGGCCACCGCGCTGCTGCTGCCGACGGCGGCCGATCTCACCCCGGTCGTGATCGCCGAGGCAGCGATGATGGGGCGTCCGGCCATCGCCTCGCCCGCCGGGGCGATCCCGGAGATGATTCGCGACGGCGAGAGCGGCCTGGTGATCGCCGGCGACGATCCTTCCGCATGGGCGGCCATCATCGCGGCGAATGTCTCTTCACTCCCGCGACTCGGCAATGTTGCGCGCCGCTGCTATGAGGAGCAACTGAACTGGACGGGAATCGCCGCAGGCATGGTTCGCCGGATGGAGGAGATGCTGTGAGCTTCCTGCGGCGCGTCCGCTCCCTCTACCGGATGATCTTTCCGGAGCCGCTGCGGCGCTTCGTCCGCAGTCGCCTGGCCCGCCCCGGCTACAGTCCGGCGTTCTTCGACCAGCTCGACGAGATGCAGGCCGCCAGTTACGCCGTCATGGCCGACTCGATCGTGGAGCGGTTGCATCCGCGGTTCGTCGTCGACGTCGGCTGCGGCTCCGGCGCCCTGCTGGCCGCACTCGCCGCGCGTGGTGTGCGGGCGCTGGGGCTGGAGGGGAGTCCGGCCGGAGTGGCCCGTGCGCGCCGCCGGAAGATGAACGTTCATCTCACCGATCTCGCGCAGCCGTTCGCGGTGGAGCCGTGTGACGTGGTGATTTCGCTGGAAGTGGCGGAGCACCTGCCCGAAAGCACGGCCGAACCCTTTGTCGCATCGCTCGCCTCCGCCGCGCCACACATCGTCTTCTCCGCCGCCACGCCGGGACAGGGCGGCCTCGATCACATCAACGAACAGCCGCACGCCTACTGGATCGAAAAGTTCCGCCGGCGCGGCTTCACCGTCGATGACGAGACGACCCAGGCCGTGCGCGAGCAGTGGCGCAGCAGCGGCGTCGCGAACTGGTACTGCGACAACGTGCTGTTCCTGCGCCGGACGTGAACGACGAAGAGCACCACCAGGAAGAGCACCGATGAGACCGTCCGCCGCGTCAACGGTGTCGTCACCGCGCGCTCGAACAGCGCCATCACCGTGAAGGTGGGGACGAAGTCACGCCGGTCACCGTCGACAGCGCGACGAGGCAGCCGGTCGTCATGGAAGAAAGCACTTTCTTCCACCCTTCCTTCGATGCAGAATGACTCCAGGGCGATCTTTCCTTGCGTGTAAGGAGAAGATGATGAAACTCAGAGTCATCCTGGTCTGTACGCTGTTGCTGCTGGCGGCTCTCCCGACGTTTGCCGCGCCCCCCTGCCAAGACTGTGACTACTGGTGGAACGAGTGCGTGTACGGCGACTGGAGTTACGAACGCTGCACGTACGACGCGTCCGGCAACTGCTACACCTACCCCGGATTCTGCATCAGCCGCACCGCCACGACAGTGGCCGCCGAGTGGAAGGTCGCCTCGATCGAGATCAGCCGTCCTTCGCTGAGCTCCATCACGGTCACCGCTCCGGCCGCGGTTGCCGAAATTCAGGTGCGGACGCCCGAAACGATCGAAAAGAAGTAACTCCCTTCGCCATCGTGATTGCGGGAGAGATCGCCCCTTCCGGAGATCATGATCATGCGCACGTTCTGCGTCCTCGCATTTGTCCTGGTGCTCGCTGCAACCGCTTCCGCCGCCACCCTCCACGTGGCGATCGACCGCCAGGGCTTCGCCGGGCCGATTCAGATGGCGGTGGCCCCGCGCGTCGACGGGAAACCGCCCGAGTGGTCGGCCACGAAGACCCTCGCCGCCGGCAAATCGGCGGTGACGTTCGACGGCCTGGCCGAAGGGCTCTACGTCGTTTTGGCGAGCGGACCGCGGCCGCTCCAGCGTCTCAGCGCGAAGGCGAACCTCGCCGCCGACGCGACCACGCTCCGCCTCGTCATCCCGCGCTCGAAGACCGTGCTGCGCGCGAGCCTGGCGGGCAAACCGCTCGCCCGCGCCGGGATCGCGCTCACCCACGGCGAGCTGCGGTGGCACACGGAGCTCGAGACCGGCGACGACGGCCGTTTCGCCGGTGAGCTGTGGGAGCCGGGTGGGTACACCGCGAACGTCACGCGCGATCGCACCTCAGCGCCGCATCGAGTCGACGTCGCGATCACATCGAAGCCGCTGACCATCGACGTGCCCGACCGGCATGTACGCGGACGCGTCGTCACCGCCGACGGAACGCCGCTCGCCGGCGCGATCGTCAACCTCCGCTCCGAAGACCACCAGGGGACGCTGTCCGTGCGCACGCGCTCCGCCGACGATGGCCGGTTCGAGTTCTTCGGCGTGCGCGAAGCGGACCATACCCTGACCGCCCGCGCACCGTCGTACCTCGACAGCGACGCGACCCGCTTCGAGCTCCGCGGCGCACCGGCGCAGCGCTCCATCGACGTCGCGCTGACCCGCGGCGAGCCGCGCGCCGTACGCGTCGTCGACACGCGCGGTGGTCCGATCACCGGCGCCACCTTGGTCACCTCCTGCGACGGCCACGTCAAGTCGACGGCAGTCACGAACACCCTCGGCAGTGCGGACGTCGCGGTGCCGGGCGGCACCTCGTGCGCGATCTACGTGCTGCCGAAAGAAGGCTCGCTCGCCGTTCAGCGAGTTCACGGATCGGAGCCGCTCCTCATCCGCGTCCCGGACGGCTCCTCGTCGCTGCGACTGGCGTTGCAGACCGACACCGGCGAGCCGTTCTCCGGCATGCGGCTGCTCATGCGCATCGACGGCCTGGTCGTCGCGCCGGAGATCGCCCGCCTGCTCGGCAGCCGTGGCTTCTCCCTCGTCACGAACGACGAGGGGAGCCTCTCGCTCCAGCGCATCCCCGCCGGAACCTACGAGTTTTGGCCGTACCGCACCGCCGCCGAGGGACAGATGCTCTACGAGACCGCGATGGAGTTTGCCGCGCCGATCGCCCTGACGGTGATGACGGGAGAAAACAACGCCACGATCCGCTTCCAGGCACGGTAGCGGCGCCCAAGACGCACCGTCGTTTGCGCTTGAATGCACGATGCAGTGCGGTGGGCGCTGGGGGACATCCGCGCGCAAACGAGAAACGGCGACCTTTCGGCCGCCGCTGAGATGATTCGTGATTTGGTGGAGCCAGACGGGATCGAACCGACGACCTCCTGAATGCCATTCAGGCGCTCTCCCAACTGAGCTATGGCCCCACGCTTGAAGCAACCGCCCTAACGCGTTGCGGCCGTCAAAATTCCGCCACAGCCCGCGTGAGCCGGCGCATTCTACGCGACTGCGTTACGATGGTGCAATGCGCTCCCCCAAAGTCGGCAAGCCGCGCGTTGCGCGGACGACGGTGTCGCTTTCGCGGACGCTGCCGAAGCTCTCCATCACCGCCCTCCCGGCCTCCACCTCCCGCCCGCGGCCGCAGGTGAACCGCCCTCCGAAGCCGATCGCCGCACAGCTGACCACCCCGCGGAAAAAATAGGGCCGAGGGCTGAGGGCCGAGGGCCAAGGGAACGGCAGATCCTTCATACCCTCGGCCCTCGGCCCTGCCCTAAACGTCCGGCTCCGTACAGACTCCGCGCACAGAACTGAATAACTTGTGCTTCGTCCAATTACCCGAACATGACGACGCTACCCCGCCCGAATGGTTTCCGTGTGCTGATCGCCGACGACGACGACGCCGTGCAGCGCCTGCTCACAATTCTCTTCGAGCGTGAAGGGTGGGACGTCGTCCGCGCAACCAATGGCATCGAAGCGCTGGAGATGATCCGCAGTCACGCTCCCGACGCGATTCTGCTCGATCTGATGATGCCGGACTCGAGCGGCTTCGACGTCCTCCGCGAGCTGCGAGACCTCGCGCCGGCGCTGCTGCGGCAGATCATCGTCCTGACCGCCGCTGCGCCGAACATGATCGGCGATCTCGGCCAGTTCGGCGAGATCTGGAAGATGCTCCGTAAGCCGTTCGACATCAACGAGCTGCGCGGCGAGGTCCTGGCCTGCGCCAGTCAGGGACCGCTCACGCGTCGTCCAGCATCATCAGCAGGTGGGTGGCCCGCCCGTACAGCTCCCTGACGCGCTGCTGCAACGAGCGCCACTCGTCCTCGTCCGCACAGCCGGCAAACGCCGCGGCGCGGGCGGCACAGGCATCCACCTCATGCTGCATATTGCGCAGGTCGCCCGACGCGCGGCGGAGCTTCACGATCAGCGGGTCATCATCCAGGAACCGCGTCATTCTGGAAAGGTAGCGGATCGCCCGCGTCGGATACGGTACGGTGGCGAACATTCCACAGTTCCTGCCTTATGCTGCCGACTCGCAAAGGTTACGTATGAAATCGAAGTGGACGAATCACAACGGCCGCCGCATCTTCTACACCGACTTTTCGGGCTTCGGCCGGGACACCGCGGCGTTGCGCACCGAGGTCGACGACGTCGATGCGGAGATCCTCCGCCAGCCGAAAGACTCCGTCCTCGCGCTGGCCGACCTCCGCGGCACGGTCACCGGCACCGAGGTCGTCGATCTCTTCAAGAAAAGCGCGAAACGGACGAACGGCTATGTCCGCAAGCAGGCCGTGGTCGGGATCACCGGCGTGCAGCGCATCCTCGCCTCCGCCGTGGCGCGCTTCTCCGGTCAGTCGCTGCACCTCTTCGACACGATCGAGGAAGCCAACGAATGGCTGGCCGCCGACAAGAGCCCCGGCGTGGAGATCGAAGCGCAGTAGCCCCCGGTCCCCAACACCCTGAGCGAGCGCAGCGAGTCGAAGGGTCAGCCAAAGGCGCGGCGGTCACGTGGGTCATCGGCAGAGGCGTGGCGTGCCCGACGCCCGAGGCGCCGCGTGTCCGTCGAAAGCGGGGCAGCAGCGCCGCGCCTTGGTTGACCCTTCGACTCGCTGCGCTCGCTCAGGGTGTTTGAGGGGCGGGGGCGAATAGTTCCGAGACGAATCCACGTTGCGGGGGGAACGTCCACGGGTCTGGCCCGTCTACAGGTCAGCCGGAAGGAGAAACAGCCCTTTCTATGGATCCACAAACCGTACACAGCCAGTTCAGCATCATGGGCATGTGGAACTCGATGACTCCCATCGGGAAGGGGGTCGTGATCGTCCTCCTGATCATGTCGGCGTGGTCCCTGACCATCGTCATCGAGCGCCTCTGGCGCTTTCACCAGGCCAGGCAGCAATCCCTCCAGGTGGCCCTCGGCATCACGCCGCTCCTCAAGAGCCATCAGCTCGAGGAAGCGGTCCGCTTCGCGCAGGACGTCCGCTACCGCCACAGCCATCTCGCGCGCGTACTCGCGGCGGGGCTCACCGAGTTCCAGACCGATCAGACCCGCGATCTCCCTCCCGACTTCGACATCGTCGATTCGGGCAGGCGCGCCATCGAGCGCGAGGCGCTGGCCACCACCTCCGAGATGAAGAAGGGGCTGGGCAGCCTCGCCACCATCTCCACCACCGCGCCGTTCATCGGCCTCTTCGGAACGGTGATCGGCATCATCACCGCGTTCCAGGGGATGGCCGCCACCGGCTCCGGTGGCCTCGGCGCCGTCTCGGCCGGCATCGCCGAAGCGCTCGGCGCGACCGCGCTCGGCCTCGTCGTCGCGGTGCCGGCGGTCTGGATGTACAACTACTTCATGAACCGCATCGAGCGCTTCAACGTCGAGATGTCGAACTCCTCCTCGCAACTCGTCGATTACTTCGTGAAGAACGAAGCGCGCGCCCGCGCCAAGGCCTAGTGGATGGCGTTCGGGAGCGGTAGCAGCGAGGGAGTCAAGGCCGAGATCAACGTCACCCCGCTGGTCGACGTCTGCCTCGTCCTGCTGATCATCTTCATGGTGGTGACGCCGATGCTGCAGCAGGGCATCGACGTGCAGCTGCCGCAGGGACCGAACGCGAAAGAGCAGCGCGGCCAGACCAGCGACCTGGTGATCTCGATCAAAGCCGACGGCACGGTCTTCGTCGGCCAGGCCTGGATCCGGGACGGCGATCTTTCCGAGTATCTGAAGAAGGAGCAGAAGCGCAATCCCGCGCGGGTGGTGGTGCTCAAGGCCGACAAGCGGCTGGAGTTCGGCCGCGTGCGGACGGTGATCCGCGCCGCGAACGAAGCGGCGTTCTCCCGCGTGGCCATCCTGACCGAGGGGAAAGAGTAATGGCCTTCGGCACGGGAGGGGGCGAGCTGCGCTCCGAGATCAACATCACCCCGCTGGTGGACGTCGTGCTGGTGCTGCTGATCATCTTCATGGTCGCGACGCCCATGATGCAGATGGGCCTCGAGGTGGAAGTCCCGCCGAAAGTCGAAGCGACCGCCCCGCCGCCGCAGCCGGAAGCGACCCAGCTCGTGGTCACGGTCCGGACCGACGGCCTCTACCTCAACGACGCCAGAGTCGAGAACCTCCCCGCGCTCGGCAAAGCGCTCGAAACGCAGCTCAAGGAGCGCGCCGAGCCGCAGCGGGTAGTGTTCGTCAACTCCGACGACACCGTCACGTTCGACACCGCCGTTGCAGCCATGGACGCGGCCACGAAGGCAGGGGCGGTGAAGGTGGGGTTGTTGACGGACGCGCCGCGGACGGCAGACGAGCGATGAGCGATGAACGATGAACGATGAACATCGCGGACGCGCGAGCGGTTCATCGCTCATCTCTCATCGCTCATCGCTCATCGCCTCCCTGACGACCCGCGCCGCAGATGAGCGAACAGGGATGTTTGTTCCCCGTGACTCTGTTATCGTTCGCCGCCCACCACCCGGAGGCGAATGGGGTCTGGTGGCCTCCGCGGTCTTCAAAACCGTTGTTTCGGCGCGGAAGCGTCGAAAGGTTGGTTCGATTCCGACACGCCTCCGCCAGAATTCAACGATGAACGAGGAAGGATGAACGCGGAACCGCTCGCGCCGCCACGTTCATCGTTCATCCTTCCTCGTTCATCGTTACCTCATCCGCCCGTTCATCGCTCATCGTTCATCTCTCATCGTTCCGCTTCCCCGCTCCGCTCCCCCGCTTACAATCCGCGCGCAATGGACCTGCTGCTGGCCGGCACCGCGTTCGCCTTCGGGGCCATCGTCGGTAGCTTTCTCAACGTCGTCATTCATCGCGTGCCGCGCGGCGAGTCGATCGTCTTTCCCGCCTCGCACTGCCCGCACTGCAACGCGGCCATCAAGCCGTACGACAACGTCCCGGTGCTCAGCTTCCTCCTCCTGCGCGGACGCTGCCGCAACTGCCGAGGGACGATCAGCCTCCGCTATCCGCTGATCGAGCTCGCCAACGCCCTCTTCTACCTGGCCATCTACCAGCGCACCGGTCCCACGCCCGGCTTCCTGGCGGTGGCCGCGGTCGTCTCCATGACGCTGGCGCTGATCTACATCGACCTCGAGATCCAGATCCTCCCCGACGTGATCGACCTCCCCGGGATGGCCATCGGGCTGGGCATGGGTGCGCTGCACTTCGGTGCGCTCTATCCCGACCTGCTGCTGGCGCGGACCTTCTTCGAATCGATGACCGGCGCCATCGTCGGAGCGGGGGTGATCCTGCTGATCCGCCTCCTCTACCAACTGGTCCGCAAGGTGGAAGGGATGGGGCTCGGCGACGTGAAGATGATGGCCATGCTCGGCGCGGTGCTGGGGTGGGAGCCGCTCTTTCCGCTGCTCCTCATCGCCTCCTTCAGCGGCGCCCTGGTCGGGCTGGCGCTGGCGGCAAAGAGCGGCAAGGGGCTGCAGGTCGCGCTGCCGTTCGGCGTCTTCCTCGGCATCGCCTTTTTGGCCGTGCTCTTCTTCGGCCCTACACTCTGGGGATGGTATCTCGCGCTGCTCCAGCGCTGACGAAGATCGGCTTCCGGCGCGACGTGAGGTACTTCCTCGCCGCGCTGGTCGGCTTCCTGGTGGTGCTGATCCTGGCCCTGGCCATCGTCCTCGAGCTGACGGTCTCGCGCATCGAGCTCGCCAGCCGCGACCGCTGGAACGCGCAGGCCGACCTCATCGCCATGCGGCTGCAGGGGACGCCGCTGCCGGTCGCGCTGCCGCAGCTCGACACGCTGCGGGCGGAGAATCACCTCGCCGCGATCGAAGCGGGCGGCGTACGCTCCGGCTACGCCCCCGATGACGCGGCGGCGGTCACCCGCGGCGACGCCACCATGTGGTTCGACGCCGCCGCGGTCAACGCCTCGCGCCGCCTGGCGCGGATGACCATCGCCATCAGCACCGGCGCGGCCGGCGTCGGCATCCTGGCTCTCTTCCTCTTCCTCCCCCGCATCACCCGGCCGATCGAACAGATGCTCGACGAGGCGCGCAGCATCAGCGATCAGGGAGGCAACGTCGACGAGGCGCGCTATCTGGTCGAGACCTTCCGCAGCACGATCGAGACGATGAAGCGGCAGGCGGTCGAGCTCGAACAGCTCCATGAAGCGGAGCGCACCCGCGCCAACGAGCTCGAGCTCCTCACCGCCACCCTCACCCGCAGCCTCACCTCCGGCTTCGTGGCCCTCGATCGCGGCGGTGCCGTCGTCGACATGAACCGCGCCGCGCGCGAGATCCTCCATCTCGACGGCGAAGTGGCCGGCCGGCGGATCGAACAGCTTCTCCCGGCGACGCGGTTCGCCGAGGTGGTGGCCGATGCGTTCGCCAACCGGCGGACGCTGTCGCGGATGGAGATCGAAGACGGCGAGAGCATCATCGGCCTGACCACCGTGCCGCTGCTCAGCGTGGCGCTGGCCGGCGAGGCCGACGCGTTCATCGGGCTGATGGTGCTCTTCACCGACGTCACGCACGTCCGCCGTCTGGAGCTCCGTCTGCGCGATCAGCAGGCGCTGGCTTCCCTCGGCGAGATGTCGGCCGGCATCGCCCACGAGTTCCGCAACGCCCTCTCCACCATCCTCGGCTACCTCCGCCTGGCCACGCGCCAGACCCTGCCCGACGAAGCGGTGGCCCGCATCCGCGCGGCCGAGCGCGAAGCGTCGCTGCTTTCGGGGGCGGTCGACTCGCTTCTCAGCTTCGCCCGTCCGATGCGGCTCGAGCGCGGCTCGATCGAGCTGCACGAGCTGCTCGAAAGCGCGATCGTCCGGATGCAGGAGCTGCAGCCGCTGCCGATTCACCTGGAGGGTGCAGCGGTCGAAGTGACCGGCGACGCCGCCGCGCTGCGCACCGCCTTCGAGAACCTGCTGCGCAATGCCGCCGAGTCGCTCTCCCGTAAAGGAGCCGGCGCGATCCACGTCGCGCTGCACCGCGAGGCGGACGTCCGCGTGGTCATCCGCGACGAAGGGATCGGCCTCGATCCGGCCGACGTGCCACGCCTCTTCGTCCCCTTCCAGAGCGACCGCCCCGACGGCATCGGACTGGGGCTGCCGCTCGCGCGCAAGATCGTCCTGCTGCACGGCGGGACGCTGGAGATGACCGGCGTGCCGGGCGAGGGAGCGACCGTCACCGTGACGCTGCCGCTGCAGAGCGACGTCGCCGCTGGCGCGAAAAGTGACAGTTCCGGACCCAACGATCACTCGCCCATCGAGGCCATTCCGCGTAAGATACGAGCCTGAAAGAGGTTACCTGTCACGTTGCCGATGGCACCGATGACGCTAAGGAGGAGCGCGCCATGAAACCCGTTCTGCACGGCCGTCCGGCATCGCAACACGGCTACTCGCTCGTCGAGCTGCTCACCGTGGTGGCGATCATCGGGATCCTGTCGCTCGTGACCGTCCCGAACTTCATCTCGCTCTACCAGTCCAGCCGCGTCAAAGGGGTGGCCCGGACCTTCACCTCCGACGTGCGGAACGTGCGGCAGCTGGCCATCGCCGGCAACCAGCGCACGCGGGTGGCCTTCGACGCCACCGGCAAGACGTTCACCACCTTTCGCGAGGTGCGCGACTTCACGACCAACACCACCTCCTGGGTGGCGATCAAGACCGGCTCCCTCGGCGAGGTGGTGAATTTCAACAACACGGTCTTCATCGACCGGGCCGATGCCACAGGCGACAACGGCCGCCCCGACATCATCTTCCTGCCGAACGGCACCATCGATACGACCGGCATCCCCAGCGCCCAGTTGCCGCCCTGGCTGGAGATGCGAACCAATGTCCGCGTACCGAAGCAAACCTACCGGCTGACCTTCACGCCGGCGGGCGCGATCACGGTGAGTTGAGGAGTGACTGTGACGAACGCATCACCATCGATCGAGACCCGGCGCCGTTCCGAAGGGGGCTTCAACCTCATCGAGCTGCTCATCGCCATCGCCCTGCTGGGCGTGGTCGTGCTCTCGCTGATGACCCTCTTCGCGCTGGCCCGCAGCAACGTGACGAGCGGACGCCAGATGACGCACGCCATCTCCGTCGGCACGCGCATCATGGAAGACCTCTCCGGCCTGGCCATCGACGACATCTACGCGAATCACAACATCACCAACGCGACCGCGCTGAGCGACTTCACCGTCGCCCCGGCCACGCTGCCGGAGAGCACGTACGACGATGCCATCCAGCGCAGCTCCGTCAACGTCGCGAACGCCGGCACCGGCTGCACCGGCGCGACGCTGATCACCTTCACCAATGACCCGCGGCAGTTCATGCAGCGCTGGTACTGCCAGCTGGCCGGAGCGAACAGCGACAAGATCAACGACGGGCAGATCACGCTGGTCTTCACGCCGCGCCAACGGCTCGATACCACCCTGGCGCTCTCTCCCGAGAACGCTTCCATCGTGAAAGTGCGCGTGATCCTCCGCTGGCGCGAGGGAGTGCGGCGCCGCCAGGTCATCTTCGACACGACCAAGTTCAACCGTCCGAACCCGACCTGAGGTCGGATCGAGCAGAGCAGGTGGAGATCCCGATGCTTCAGATGCAGAGACGTTCCTCCGAGCGTGGTTTCACGCTGAGCGAGATCCTGGTGGCCGTGGCCATCTTCGCGGTCATCTTCGTCGCCGCGCTGGCGATGTACGACCGCTCGAACCGCACCTTCAAAGAAGGGGTCGAGCGCTCGGACATGCAGCAGAACGTCCGGGTCGGCTTCGACAAGCTGGTGGCCGATCTCCGGCTGGCCGGCTTCGACTACGATCGCGACGGCTTCCCCACCGGCTCCGGTACCGGCACCGTCTGGCAGCGGAACAAGGCCTACGGCCTCAATAACGTCGTCACGCCGATCACCGCCAACGGCTATACCTACATCGTCACGACGCCCGGGACGAGCGGCAACACCGAGCCCCCCTGGAACACCACCCTCGGCGGGACGACCGCCGACAACGACGTGCGGTGGCAAACCCAGGCCGGCATGAACCAGTACCAGCAGACCGACGAGCAGATCGAATACGCCCACCAGCGGGCCATCACCATCCGCGGCAACTTCGACTTCGAGACCGACTCGGCCAGCGGCAACGGCCGCGAGGCCGCCCTGCAGTCGGCGCAGTTCCCGGTCGTGACCACCGGCAACGACGAGATCGTGACCTACGCCCTCCGCTCGGTCAGCGGCCCGAATCCCGACGCCATCGAGCTCTACGCCGACGTGCCGGACCGCCGCACCTATCCGGGTGGCCGCGCCGAAAACCTCGTGCGCATCCCCAACGTCAATCTCTGCACCGGCGGCTGCAACAACCCGCCGTATACGCTCTTCCGCTTCACTCTCGATCCGGAGGACGGCACGGTGGTCGAATCGCCCGTGGCCGCCAACATCCGCAGCATCGAGTTCAACTACTACCCCGATACCATCGGCACGGCCACGGCCCTGACCTTCACCGCGGCGGCCACGAATACCGCCGGCACCTCCGGCGGCGGCCAGTACAACCCGAACAACCCCAACCTTTCGGCCGAGGCACGGGCGCGCCGCGCGGCCATCAAATCGGTGCGCGTCTCGCTGATCGGCATGAGCGCCACGCGCGACGCCGCCTACCAGAACCCCGACGAAGCGACCACCTCCCCCGCCCGCAACTACCGCACCTACAAGCTCGAGAGCCTGGTGGTGCCGCGCAACCTCGGCAAGATGGGGGCGCGCGAGCAGCAGGAGACCGCTCCCGGCGAGCCGGCCCTCCTCAGCGTCTGCGCCGGCTGGTGCGGCGGGGTCAAGATCACGTGGTCCGCGCCGACCGCCACCGGCGATACCGGCGACGTCGACCAGTACATCGTCATCTACGACACCGTCACCCCGCCGGTCCGCTACCAGAAACAGGTCGGCCCGGTGACCAGCGCCTTCATCGACGGACTCGACCCGACCCAGCGCTGGTACTTCACCGTGGCCGCGGTCAACAGCTTCGGCACCACCCCCGCCATGACCGGCTCGCCGGCCGTGCCGGAAGTGCTGCCGGCCAGCGGCCCCGGCATCGACGTTCGCAACAACACCGACCCGGAGGCTCCGTCCGACCTCCTGATCTCCGGCGGCGACGTCACCGGCTCGCCCGCCGAGGAGCCGAACCAGGTCACCCTCAGCTGGACCAACCCGGTCGACAACATCGACCCGAGAGACAAGCAGACCTGCTACCTGATCGGCGGCGGCACGTCCATTCCCACCGATCCGGTCGACGTGCTCGCCGGCGAGCTGCTGCGCTACGAAGTCCTGCGCGGCCGCACCGCCAACTTCAACCCCGCCAACCCTGCCGAATACACGGTGGTCGGCGTCACCACTCCCAACGTCTTCACCCCCGGCCTCGTCACCTCCACCCTGGTCGACAAGACCGCGGTAGCCTGCGAGGACTACTACTACCGGATCCGGCTGCTCGAGCGCTGCTACCCGGCCACGGCGGCGAACAACATCAACCCCGCAGTTCCGAACAGCCCCTACTTCCCGCTCGCCGGTACGAACGCCATGAAGGGGCGCGCCAGCGCCTCGGCCGCCCCCTCCACGCCGGCCACGCTCATCCATCCGCTGGCGCCCGCTCCGCAGTCGAACTGCGGCGTCACCTGCGAGATCTACCTCACCTGGCCGAAGGTCACCACCGACACCGCCGTGCCGCAGAAGAGCATCGCGGTCGAGGACTACATCGTCACGCGCAGGCAGATGAAGGGCACCAACCCGGGTCCCGACCCGGTCCGCACGTTCGCGGTGGTCGACACCACCCCGGGCGTCGGCCAGTGGGTCACCACCGGCACCGGAAACGAGTACTGGCTCGATCCCTCCTCGCCGCCGAGCGTCGACCCGGACGGCACCCCGTATCAGTACATCTACACCGTCCGGGCGGTCCTCTCCTGCCCGACGCCGTTCGAGAGCGGTGAGTCGAGCGAGGTGCGCTATCCGTGCGCCTTCGCCGGCAGCGGCCTGACCGTCTCGGCCAATCCGGTCCAGAGCGGCGACGGCTCGTCACCGGCCAACGCTTGGGAGACCACCTCCTCCGGCACGACCATCATCCGCGCCACCGGAACCAACATCGCCTCCATCCAGGTGCTCCTGGCCTCGCTCTCCGGCGGCAGCGTGGTCAACCTCGGGACGCAGAGCGGCAGCGGACCGTACGACTTCCCGGTCAGCGGCACGAGCGACGGCGAGCTCTATCGCGTCTACGTCATCGCCCGCGACGCGAACGGCTGTCTCGACATCGCCATCCGCTATCTCGAAGAAGGGACGGCCAGCGGCTGCTGCCTCGCGGCGCAGGCCAACGATCCGCTGGTCGTGCAGTACTCGCCGAACAGCAGCTCCATCGACGTGTTCCTGAAGAACCAGTGCGCGAACGACCTGATCGTCCAGCCGAACGGCATCAACATCGTCTGGAGCACCGCCGCGCCGACGCCGAGCGGCACGCAGTTGCGCAACATCGAATACCCGCACCAGAACGGTACCGGGCGCGTCACGCAGGTCGTCAACAACTCGTCCGGCACGCTCAGCGTCACGCTGCCGGCCAACGCCGCCAACCCGATCACCCCCGGCAGCACGTACCGCATCCAGCTGCAGTTCAACAGCATTCTTCCGAATGCCACCGCGCCGCTGACGAACTTCTGCGTGACCTATGTCCGCGACGGCGTCGAGGTCTCGGGACAGAACTGCCGCATCGTTCCGCAACCGCCGCTCGCCAACCCCGATCTCTGCAACTGACACGAGGAGTCTCACCGCTATGGCAGCACTGAAACGATTTTCCCTCCGCGCCCTGGGGCGGCTCGATCAGAAAGGATCGGCGCTGCTGGTGACGCTCATGGTGATGGTCGGCCTCTCGCTGATCGGGCTGGCCTTCGTGGCGCTGTCCGAGACCGAGAGCGCGATCTCGGTCAACGAGCGCAACTCCGCGCAGACGCTGCACGTCGCGGAAGCGGGCGGTCTGCTGGTGGTGGAGTGGTTCCAGAATCCCCGCTGGGCGCGCGACCAGAACTTCATGCCGGCCAACGTCGACGCCATCAAGGTCCTCCGCCGCGTCACCCAGCCGGACGGCACGCTGGTGTACGAGGGGCGGTACAAACCGGCCGCCACCCAGCTGCTGGCCGACAGACCGTTCAAGCCGCAATTCGAGCACCGCTTCCTCGGCACCGAGAACAACCCCGACATCCTGATCAACGACCGCACCGCGCCGCAGTTTCTGGCGGAGTTCAACATCGCCCTCTTCAACCGCGACACCACGGCGGCCGCGGCGGCGAACTGCTCCGGCTGCGACAACACCGAAGGGGGACGGGTCACCGAGATCCGCATCTACGCGCCGCCGATCGACGGCGGATTCGTCAACGCCGCGCCGGGATGGGCCGATCCGGCCACCAGCGGCATCCCCGCCGCCAGCGGCTTCCACTTCGGCGGCACCCGCTTCGGCCTGGCCACCATCCGGGTGACCGCCACCAAATACAACACCCCCGCCTGCGGCCCCTACGTGGCCGGCTGCCGGCAGATCGCCCAGCGCAGCGTCAAGCTGGTGGTCGGCGAATGGCCCTTCCCCGGCCCGCAGGGACCGATCCAGTCCAACGCCAACATCGCCACGACCGGCAACTACCACATCCACTGGGGGCAGATCACCTCCACCCTCGACACCGACCTCAAACGGCCGTACGTCTCCCTGCCGTGGCACAACAGCTACGACCGGGTGGCCTTCGAGCGCGGCTACGAAGCGGCCGGTGCCATCACCGAGACGAACGAGGCGCGGCAGTGGGTCACCGACACCACCTCCGCCGTCGTCCCGGTGCGTCACGACTGGCTCTACGAGCTGATCGGCCGCACCTTCGAAGACCCGTGGTACCAGGCCCGCGCGCGCGGTCACATCGAACAGATGAAGAGCACCACCGACCCGCACGAGTTCCGTTACACCAACCCCGCCCTCGACCCCTCCGGCCCGGCCTGCAATCCCTGCAACGCCGGCAAAGGGGCCAGCCCCGGCCAGTCCAACATGTTCCAGCGCCAGACCAAGGCGGAGCGCGACGACTACCGGAACGCCCTCTTCCCCCGCATCGACTACGACTTCTGGAAGCAGGTCGCCATCAGCGGCGACAGCCAGGACAACGTCTACTACCTGCGCCACGTCACCAAGGACGAATTCGCCGACCGCAACGGCAACCAGCGCACCTTCCGGCAGTGGGTGGACGTGATGTCGAACCCGCCGGCCGGCACCGGCCCCAAGTCGCAGCCCGGCTTCTACTTCTTCGACACCGCCAACGGCCTCAACCCGCAGAACAACCGCGGCGGCGTGCTGACCCCGAAGGTCTCGATGTCGGGGGGCAAGATGCAGATGAAAGGCTTCATCTACATCAACACGGCCAGCTTCGACGTGACCGGTCTCGATGGCTACGCCGGCTACTACAACATGCCGGGCGAGGCGTATCAGGACATCGGCTTCCGCGAGGTGGACGAGGTGACGCGGCTGTGGGCGAAACGCGATGCGGCCGGTCTGCCGTGTACGGCGGCCGACACGTCGAACTGCAGGAACAACAGCTACCTGGCCAACAACAACCGCTGGGACTACCAGGACCTCCCCTGGAGCAACGGCGGCATGACCAAGAACGAAAAGTTCGACGTCTACATCGCCAAGCGGAACGGCAGCCTCGCGCGCTCCTCGGGCGGCAACCTGATCAACGAATACTTCGTCCGCGTCTGGACGCCCGGCTGCATTCCGGGCGACAACGACTTCGCCGGCGCGAACTGCTCGGAGCCGCACGAGCCCTACCTCAACTACATCTATCCGACCACCGCCACCGGCAGCATCCAGGTGCGGTGGGAACTGCCCGGCAGCGAGACCCGCCGCCGGAAGACGACCACCGTCTCGCCGCCCACCGCCCTCCCCGCCTGCACCAGCACCTCGACGCAGGAAGAGTGCACCTCCAACGCCTACGACCGCGACGGCGGCCTGGTGGAGATCGCCCCGATCCTGGACGGCGTGCTCTACGCCGAAGGCGAATTCGGATCGGCCGGTAACGCCCACTACTTCGGCTCGCTGATGTTCGAAAAGGACGTCGACGCCAGCGGTACCCCGAACATCTGGTTCGACGAAAAGCTGATCAAAGGCGACTGGCCCCCCGGCAACTTCGGCTTCCCCCGCGTCTACATCACCACCTTCGAAACCGACCAGTAGCCCCGGCCACAACGGTCAGAAACGGCGACCTTTCGGTCGCCGTTTTTCATGTCGTTGTGGTTGTGGTTGGGGCTCGGACCGGCCTCACAGGATGCGGTCCTGCGCCTCGTCTTCAGGGAAGGCGTGGATGGTCAGGACGCGCCGGCCCTGCCGCACGGTGGCCATGGCCTGCTCGGGGGACATCCGATAGACGTCGAACAGAATCTCCATGGCCTGCTCCGCCGCTACCGTTCGGACCGCCGTATCGACGTCCGCTGTCTCGACGATGGAATAGGAGATGCGGCTGGGGTCGTCCGCCGGAAGAACCTTGCCAGTGTCGTCCGCGAGTACATTGCGCTCCACGTAAAACCGCATGAGCTGGAGGGAGTGCGAATTCCAAGCCGGAGTCTGGAGGGGTGAGCAGGGTCCAGGCTGCCCGGCTCTCGGCTGCCGGCTGCCGGCTGGTGGCTCCTGGGTTGCGGGGGCGAACGTTTCGAGTTTCGCGTCGAGCTCGACGACATTCACGTGAAACGGGCGGCGCACGTCACGGCGCGACCGGAGATGCGCGAGGGCTTCGGCCAGCGGGGAGCGGGCGTGTGGTCCGCTGGCTCGTGGCATCCTGCCGCGCGCTGAGGAGCGTGGTGATCGGTCTTTGCCGCCGGGCGTCCTCCCGCTCGCGGTTGCAGGCCCTCTCGGGCTATGCCAGGCCGTGATCGCGTGCGTAGGTCATCAGGGCGTAGCGGCCGTCGATCTGCAACTTTTCGTAGATGCCGTGGAGGTGGAACTTTACGGTTCACTCGGTGATCCGGAGGCGGGCGGCGATCTCTTTGTTGCGGAGGCCGGCGGCGACCATGCGGGTGACCTCGACCTCCCGGGGGGTGAGCTGTGATGACACGGAGGCGACGGCCTGTTCGCGTTGCAGGACCAGCCGCAGGGCGCCGGCGATCGCTTTGCCGTTCCAGCTCTGCTCCCCCGCCGCGACCTGGCGGACGCTCTGGACGAGGAGGCGCGGGGCGGACTCTTTGAGCACCAGGCCGCTCGCGCCGAGGCGGAAGGCTTCGAGGAGGCGGGCATCGTCGAGGGAGGCGGTGAGCAGGACCACCCGCGTCGTGGTGCCGCGTCGCTGGAGGACGCGCAGCAGCTCGATGCCGTCCATGCGGGGCAGGCGTACGTCGAGCACGAGCACGTCGGGACGGCAGGTCTCGACGGCGGCCAGCGCCTCTTCGCCGTTGGTGGCGCGGGCCACGACCTGGCAGTCGTCCTCGCCGCGGAAGAGTTGGTCGAGTCCGTCGAGGATGAACGGGTGGTCGTCGGCGACGACGATGCGGATGGTCATCCGGCCGCCCCCTGCCGCACGGGGAAGCAGGCGTCGACGATCGCTCCGGCGGGCGACGATTCGACGAGCAGCGATCCGCCGAGGGTGGTCACGCGCTCTTTCAGCGTCCGCGGTCCGTTGCCGCTCTGCTCGAGCGCGCGCAGGTCGTAGCGGCCGGTGAACGGAAAGCCGCGGCCGTTGTCGGAGACGCGCAGGTGGACGACGTCGTCGCGCAGGTCGAGCAGCACGGCGGCGTGCGAGGCGCCGCCGTGGCGGGCGGCGTTCGAGAGCGATTCGTTGAGGATGCGGGAGAGCTCGTGGGCGAGGCGAGGCGGGATGTCGACCGGCGACCGCCGCGCCGATGCGGCGGTGTCGTACCTAGTGACGCTCGGCATCGATCGCGAGCGGATCCGCACCGTGAGTTACGGCGAGGAGCGTCCGTTCGAGACCGGATCGACCGAAGCGGTGTGGGCGCAGAACCGCCGCGCGCACATGGTCCTGAGCGGCCGCCGCTAAGCAGAATGCTCTCACTTCACCAACAGATCAGGGAACGACGGGGGGCCTCCGGCGGCCGGGGCCATCAGCCCCGGACCCCGTTGGTTGGCCTGGCCTCCGGCGGCCTCCCCGTCGTCTCCTCCTCCGTGGGTCAGGTGCGTGCGTTCTGCTTAGTCGTGTCACGCGGGATGCCCGTGATGCAGGCCGAGACGGTCGGAGCGCTCATCCAGCAGGTCCGCGCGATCGAAGAGCAGATCCGCGCGCTGCGCCGCACGGTCGACGCGGAGGCGCTGGCGGTGAGCGACCGTCAGTACCTCTCGCGCTGTTTCGACCTCCTGGACATGGAGCTCGGCGCACTCGGTCAATACATCGACGCTCTGCGCTAAGCAGAACGCACGCACTTCACCCACGGATGAGGAGACGCCGGACGCCCCCGGTCGTTCCCTGATCTGTTGGTGAAGTAAGAGCATCCTGCTTAGCCGGGGAAGCCGGTATGGACTGCGGTGCCGACGCCACCGCTCTTCTTCAGGTGCCGCTCCGCGGCATGTTTGAGAGCGGTGGCGTTGCCACCGCAGTCCATATTCCCCAGCTCCTCCCCAGCAGAGTTCCACACACATTCGGAAACATCGTTCCGTTCCCGAATGGCCGGGCACGGCGCGCCGTTTGGTCCTGCAACGGTCCTGAATGATGCGAACGAATGGCGGGTGGCTGGGTGTCTGCGCGGTCGTGCTGCTGGTGACGAGGAGTGGTGTGCCGCCGGCGGCGCTGCCGGAGCTGCCGCCGCCGCAGCGCACCGCGTCGTGGAGCATCGAACGGACCATCCGGCTCAGCATCGAGGTCGATGAAGCGTTCGTGGCCGAGCACGGGCCGCGGACGGTGGAGGTCCTGCAGGAAGCGATCGCCCTCCACAACGTGCACTGGCGGCGCTACCGGCGCGAGTGGTTCGTGCTGGCGCGCCTGCGCACGGTGCCGTCCAGCCGGGAGCTCGATGCGTCGTACCTGCTGGCGAACTTTCTCCACCGCACGAGCGAGGAGCGCGACACGATCCATGTGACGGTGGCCGGCCGGCAGCTCGAGGTGTACTCGAACGGCCGGAACGCCATGGCCATCGGCGGCCTCGCCTATCGCGGCTCGGACGCGGTGCTCATCAGCGCGCCGCGCGGGGTGACGGGGGAGCTGCTCGCCTATTACCTCTTTCACGAGATCGGCCACTGCTGGGATGCGCTCGACATTCCGTTCGGCGGCGGCGAGACGACGTTCGGCCAGAGGACGCGGGCCACGTTCCAGATCGACGCCGGTAACGAAGAGGTCATGGAGGATGCGGCGGGACCGGCTCCGCGCGACACGCCACGCCTGGCGCCGGCGCTGATCCGGGCGAAGCTGGCGCGCGCCCGCGCCGCGGCGCGCGAGACGCCGTACGCGGTCGCGCTGCACGACCTCTTCCTCCATGAAGCGTCACCCGCCAATCCGGCGTACGTGCGGAAGAAGGAGGAGCTGCTGGCGGTCGCGCCGCCCTCCATCGCCGAGGTGGTGGCGCAGTACGAGCGGACCCGCCACCATCTGCGCGAGGACAGCGAGATGCGCCAGCAGATCGCGGAGCATTACTGGCGAGCGAACGACGCCATCCGCCGCCGGGAGTACGAGGCAGCCGAGGTGGAGCTGGAGGCGATCCGTACCCTCTACGAGGTCGCTCCCGACATCCACTTTCTCGTCGGCGCGGTCGAGCGCAAAGTGCGCAAGCGCCGCTGAGGGCGTGTGGTGTGGCTTCCAGGCCACGCGACAGGGGCACGCGCGGATCTGGAAGGTGGCGGTCGGTGGCCGTGGAGCTCGCTGGAATCGCCGCGCCGGCGCGTGGCGTGGCTCATCAATTGCTCTACAAATAACCTGGAGGATCCAACCGATGAAGAACAGACCAAGCTGGTACACGAACGACCACGACAGTATGTGGGAGCGGGTCAAAGGTGCCTTCCGGAACGACTGGGAGCAGACGAAGAACGACTTCGGCTCCAGGTCGGCGCGCGACCTCAATCAGGACGTCGACGACACGGTGAAGCAGGCGGCCGGGGCCGACGACGCGTTCGAGAATCGCGAACAGGCTTTCCAGTTCGGGCACGCGGCGCAGCGGCAATACCGCTCGCAGCATGCCTCGTGGAACGACGACCTCGACAAGACGCTGCGCAACGACTACGGCAGCGACTACGATCGTGACCGTTCGTACATCCGCCACGCCTACGAGTATCGCTACGCCTCGAACGACCGCGGCACCGCGGACGCCGAGGGCTTGCGCGACAACCGCTGACGGGAACCAGAGCCGGCGGCCGAAAGGCCGCCGGTTTCGTTTCGGGGCGCACCTTCATGCGAACGGCTGTCGGGACGCCAGCCGGTTCCCTTCCCCATCCAGCGCTTCGAGCTCCCGCAGTCGAGGCGCCGGCGTGCCTCCGGTCGATGAACGGCAGTGCTCAGGGATAACCGGTGTTCGAGCAGGCGGCGGAAGTGTCGGTGCCGGCGCCGCCGCCGGACCCCTGCTCGAGGTCCGGGAACATGCCCGGGGGCGGCTCGGCGAGGTGGCGCGGAATGCCCCCCTCCGCGGTGAGGTAATTCACGAGGAAATCGAACCGCGCGGTCTCCTCCCTGCACATCGGGCCGGAGTTCTCTACGACGAGGTTCGCGCCCTCCGGAAGGGTGATGATCCTCTCCGTCGGCCAGCCGGGACGGAGCACGCGCAGTTGCGGCGCGCCATCGGTCGCGATCCTGGCGGTGACGTAGAAGGCGCGCGTCTCGGGGGCGATGAAGACGGTGAACGTGCCGCCGTCGAAATCGAACTGACAGCGCGCCCCGGGACCGTCGACCACCCCACGCGCAATCCGGTAGTTCCTGTCGTAGCGGACCAGCCGCGGCAGCGCGTCCCAGTTCTCGTACTTGAAGGCGGGCTCGCAGGCGTTCTCGACCCGCAGACGGACCGACTCGTAAATCCAGCCGTGGTACATCGCGTCGTCGACCGTGAGGCTCGCCTGCACGTCATCGCACAGCAGCCGCGCGTAATGCGGTGCCAGGAAGTATTCGGATTCTTTCGGTCCCTCGGGGCGATCGACCGTCACGAAGCCATGGTGAAAACGGACGGCGTCGGGAAGCACGACCCGGTGCGGAATGTGGGGGATCGAGTCCACGAAATGCGCGCATGACCCCTGGAACGTGACCGTCAGGTGACCCATCGACCCCTCCGTCGTCTATGGCGCGGCGATGCGCCGGGTGAAGAGCGCGACGGTTCGCCACGCGCGAGGTCCGTCGTTGCGAATGGCTTCCAGTTGGGCCGCGCGCACCGCTTCGGCCGCCCCCGCGCCGCCCGCGAGCCCGCGATGCACGGCACGGAAGAGGACGCGCGCGTCGCGATCGGCAATTGCGGCCAGCGTGCCGACCACGTCGAGCGCGCCGTTGGAGGCGAAGGCGGCGCCGAGGCTCGGGGCGTGCGTGAGCGACGACGCGGCGGGACGGAGCGTCTCGCACGCCGCCAGCACGATCACTTCGGCGCGCACGGGCGGAGCGGCGGCAATGCTGCGCGAGGAGATCCGCTCGACGCCGGCGCCGCTGCCGAAGAGCAGCGCCGGCTCCCCCGCACCCGGCTGACGCGCCGTGTGACCGGCGATGTGCAGCACGTCCGCACGGCTCTGCAGCACGGCAGGCACCGCCGCCGGAGTGGTGGTGTGGCCATAGAGCGCGGCGATGTCTTCGATCTCCCCGGCCGTCGACGGCAGGCCCCTGGTCTCGGTGGCGGTGCCGGAGGCGAGGGCGATCGCCACGAGTGAATCGGCGCGTTGCGGCGGCTTGCGCACCAGCGACGCCGCGCTCGCGGCGATGGCCACCGGCAGCCGCTCCACGAGGTGCCGCCGCGTGTCGTGCAGCGCCGCGAACGGCACGGTGGCCAGCAGGCGATCGGGTACGACGATGACCTGCCGCGCGGATGCGAGCAGCGGCTCGACGCCGCGCACGGTCTCGGCGTAGAGCGCCGCGGCCGCGCGCGTTCCCTTTTCCGACAGCGATTCTTCGGCGAGCCGCGCCAGCGCATCGCGCGAGTGCTCGCGCCGCGAGACGAGGAAGCCGCTGTCGCTGACGGCGAACGTCACCACCTCGTCCGGCAGCGCGACGATCTCCAGGACCACCACCCCGGTTCCGGCGAGCTGGCGCTCGAGGCCATCGACGGTCATCGACGCGCCGCGGGAGCGCTCGGCGATGGCGAAGGCGCGCGGGGCATCGCCGTTGTCGAGCGCGAGGCGCAGCGCGTCTTCGTACAGCGCGTGCTCGGCATCGAGCGCTCCCGCTTCGCGCTCGCGGTGCCGCTCCACGACGCTCATCCCTTCTTCGAGATCGCGCGCGGCGCCGGCGTGGTCGCCCTGCGCGACGAAGGCCCGGGCGCGCAGCAGCAGCGGGTCGGGAAGACCGATGGGCAGATCGTGCGCGCGATAGAAGTCGATCGAGCGCGTCAGCGATTCGATCGCCGCGCGCGGCTCGCGCCGCAACCGTGCGGCACCGGTGGCCAGCGCGGCGTCGGCCTCTTCGCGGGCGCGCAACGCGGGATCGGTGATGCGCGCGGCCACCCTCTCCGCCTCGCGGGCCGCTTCGCGCGCCTCGGCGTCGTTGCCGGCTGCCGCTTCGAGCAGCGCGCGCTGCACGAGCACGTCGAGGCGGTCGACCGGTCTGGCCCCGGTGCGTGCGTCGGCGAGCCGCGCCAGGACGAGCGCGGCCTCGCGCCGGCCCGCGCTCAGTTCGGCGCGCCAGGCGGAGCCGAGGCTGGCCAGGAGGAGATCGGGATCGCCCTCGGCGTTCAGCGCGCCGAAAGCACGAAGGCGGGCGCTCCAGCCGTCGTCGCCCCGCCCCGCCGTGGCGAGCGCGCTGGCGAGCATCGTCTCGAGGAACGCTTCGCCGGCGTGCTCGCGGATGCGGCGGAACATCGCCGCCCCTTCGGTGAGCACCGCGATGGCGCTGGTGACGTCGCCGTCGAGCCGGTGCGCGCGCCCGAGCTCCCATCGCACCAGCGCGCCGGCGGCGATGAAGTGCGGGTGCGCGTCGGCGATCCGGCGCAGCGCATCGAGCTCCTCGCGCGCGCCGCGCACGTCGTGCAGCGCCAGCCGTGCGCCGGCGGCATAGCAGGCCGCGGTGAGGAACATCGGATCGCCGCCGCGCTCGAGCTGCGCCTTCGCTTCCACGAGGTCGCGCCGCGCCTCGGCGAGGCGGTACTGATTGAGGGCGATGCGCCCACGGCGGTAGAGCGCATGCGCGGCAGCGAGCGAACGGCGGTCGGAGGTCCGATCGATCGAGGCCACGCTCTCGCGCAGGAGGGACTCGCCCGTTTCCTGCGCGAGCGCGTCGCCGATCGAGCGGGCGATGCCGAGCAGCCGCGACGCCTCGCTCTCATCGCCGCGTGCGACCGCCTCCCCCCACTGGCCGAGGTATTCGGTCTCGCCGAAAGCGCGCGCACGCTGCGGGTTGGTGGCGACGAGTGCCCGCACCGTCGCCCCGTCGCCGCGCGCGGCCGCCGCTTCGAGGCGGGAACGTTCGCGATCGAACCGCGACGCGGAGGTCGACGCCGGCAGCTCGGCGAGATGCTGCCGCGCCTCGGCCGCCCATTGCGACGACGGATCGACTTCCAGGTAGCGCATCCACGCGCGGCGCGCGTCCTCGGTCAACCGCATCCGTTCGAGGATCAGCGCGCGATTGAACAACGCCTCGGGAAGATTCGGGTCGATGCGCAGCGCGCGGTCAGCTGCGGCGAGCGCCATCGGGTAGAGCGAGGCCCGGCCGAGATCGGCGGCAGCGGCGGAACGGGCAGCGGCCAGGTCGCTCCACGATTTGGCGTCGTTCGCTTTCTCCGCGGCCGCTTCGAGGTGGCGGACGGCGGCGAGCGGCTCGTCGACCAGCACCATGGCGATGCCGGCAGCGTGACTGGCGGCGGCACTGTCGTCGTGCGCGGCGCGCTCGACGAGCTCCCCCGCCGCACCGGCGAGCCTGAGCCGCTCGGCGTCGATCGGCCGCTCGCCCGCGCGATCGCCGCCGCGGTACTCGGCCCAGCCGAAGCCGCCGGTCAGGCGCGGCTCGATGCTGCGCTCGCCGCGCGGCACGAGGGAGACCAGCCGATCGACGGACGGACCGCGATCGCGAACGCTCCAGACGCCGAGGACCGCGACGATGGCGATCACCGCCGCGGCAGCCAGCCATCGGACGTTCGGCCGAAAGCGGCGCGTCTCCCCGCCGGCGGCGTGAATGGCCAGCGTGACATCGGTCGTGCAGTCCTCACATCCGTTGAGATGCCCGACGACCTCGCGCCGCCCTTCCGGCGGCAACCGTCCTTCGGCGAACAGCCCGATCGTCTCCGCATCCGGATGCCACTTCTGTTGGGGCTCGTTACTCATCGCAGGTCCTCCGAGCCCTCTCCCTCTCGTGGGAGAGACGGATGTGCAGCAGTGGTTTTCCCGTCCGGTTTCCCGGCGAGTTGCCCGTCGAATCGAAAGTCGAGCCGCTCCCCCGCTGAGCCGATCAGGTCGCCGATCTCCCGCGCGCCGGCACCGCTCCGTTCCAGCGTGCGGCGCAGCGTGGTCAACAGCGCCTCGACGCGGCGGTAGAGCGGACGCGCCGGCACGTCGAGGACGCGGGCGATGTCGGCAACCGAGACGTCCTTCGCGAAGCGGAGGCGGAGGATCAGGCGATCCTCGTCGCTCATCTCCGCCATCGCCGCCTGCATGATCTCGCTGGCGCGGCGCGCGCGGCGGAGGAGATCGAGCTCGTGGACCCGTTCGTCAGCGCGCTGCACGCCCGGCACTTCGGCGACCTCCTGCTCGTCGACCGCGACGAGCCGGGCGCGCACGGCGCGTTCCGGAAAAGCGGCGGCCATCGCGGCGAGCTGGGAGCGCGTGAGGTGCGGGTGCACATCGAGGACCGCGGCGAACGCTTCGTCGACCGATCGCCGGTCGCGCACGAGCAGGCGCTCGAGCAGCACCGCCGCCTCCCCCTGCCGCTGCGCCGCGGCCGAGGCGTACCAACGCCCCTGCGCGCGCTGGTGATCGACGAGCAGGCGGCGGATGATCACCGTGACGTAGGTGGCAAACGACGAGCGCCCCTGCCACTGCCGGATGATCGCGCAGTCGTTGTCCAGCAGCGCGACCTTCACGCTCGAGGCAAAGTCCTCCGCATCAGCGCCGGAGATGGACGCCGAAGCACAGACTGCAGCGATGGCCCGCTCGACAACTCCGAGGTTCGCCTCCAGCAGTTCACGAGGATGCATGGATGTAGGGCGATCTTGCCATACATCCATGCGGTTTTTCCCCGGCCGATGAACGGTGGCTCCGATGCCGAAGCCACCGAACGCGCGAGCGGGAAAGCGGGACGCCACTGCATCGCGGCGCTCCCGCCCTGCCGGTCTACACGACGAACGCGCCGACAATGATGCCCTGCCCGACGGAGAAAACGTTGCTGTAGTTGCCCCTGACCATCTGGCCCGAGAAGCTGACGATGACGGACCGGTTCTGGTTGAACCAGAAGCAGTTCACCGAGCCGTTGACGTAGATCGCCCCACCCTGGTTCGGCATCCGGACCGGAGCCGAGTGCCCGACCAGGATCATGACCTGCGACGTATTGTCGGTCTCATTGCCGCCGCCGAACGCGCATTTCACCTGGAAATGATTCCCCAGCGGATCGATGCTCCAGACGAACGTCATGTCCGCGGTATTCGAGCGTGTTTCGGCGAGCCCCGTTCCGAGTAGATAGGCCGAGGTTGCCGCGGTCTCGCTCAGGTCCTGCGTGATGGTCATGTGAATCACTCCTTCAGGTGACGCGTTGGCGCCGGCCTGTCTCTCTCTCTCGATGCGTCAAGGGTTTCGAAGAAGGTCGACGAACGACGCGATTCCGATGCATGAGAAGAGACGGGGATGGACGTGAGCTTTTCCACCGAGGCATGGAAAAGGCTTCGACGCGGCTGTCGGCTACCGCTGGGCCTATTGCGCGGCGGCCGGCGGGCTTCGCGCGGAAGTCCACAGCATGGGAGAGGCCGCCGGGCGGGACGCCGGCGGGACGCCCGCTCCCCGGGAGGCTTACCGCCCGAGGAGTCGCGCGAGCGCTTCGATCAGGTCCGACGGCTCGATCGGCTTCATCACGTAGGCGTTGAAGCCGGCGTCAGGGGTGCCGGCGCGGCCGGCGGGAAAGGCGCTGAGGGCGGCGATCGTCTGTTGGGGGACGCGCTCGCGGATCTGGCGGGCGAGGGCGTAGCCGTCGGTACCAGGCATGGCGATGTCGGTCACGACGACGTCGGGCTGGCGTTCGTTGAAGGCGTCGAGGGCGGCCGCCGCGGAGTCGGCCTCGCGCACGACGGCACCGGCGTGGCGGAGGACGGCGTTGACTAGCTGGCGGCCCTCGCGATCGTCGTCCACCAGCAGGATGTCGACGCCGGTGAGCTTGCGGGCGATGGCGAGGGCCGGCGTCGCGGCGGGGACGACGGCCGGCTGCGGGCGGGCGGCGGAGAGCGCGCCGATGGGCAGCGTCACCGTGAACGTCGCGCCCGTGCCGCGGCCTTTGCTCTCCGCGGCGACGGTGCCGCCGTGCGCTTCGGCGAGGAAGCGGACGATGGAGAGGCCGAGGCCGAGACCGCCGTGGACGCGGGTACTGGGGTTTTCGGCCTGGCGGAACGGCTCGAAGACGTGCGGGAGGAAGCTCGGGTCGATCCCTTCGCCCGAGTCGGTCACGGAGATCTGCACGTGCGAGGAGGTGCGGCGCGCACTCAGCGTGACCGTACCGTTTTTCGGCGTGAACTTGACCGCGTTCGTGAGCAGGTTCCAGACGACCTGCTGGAGGCGGGTCGGATCGGCGAGGATGGAGCCGAGTTGCGGCGCGAGCTCGGTGACCAGGGTGATCCGCTTCGCGTCGGCGCTCGGGCGCACCGGATCGAGGGAGGCGAGCAGCAGTTTTTCGACGTCCACCGTTTCGACGGTCAGGCGCAGCTTGCCGGAGACGATGCGGGAGACGTCGAGCACGTCGTCGATGAGCCGTGCCTGCAGTTGCGCGCTGCGGCCGATGGCGGTCACGGCTTCGTCGAACTGCTGTTCGCCGGGGGGGAGGATCGGCAGCAGACGCGCCCATCCGAGAATGGCGGTGAGCGGCGTGCGCAGCTCGTGGGAGAGGGTCATCAGGAACTCGTCCTTCGCGCGGTTGGCCTCCTGCGCGACGCGGTACGAGGTCTCGGCGCGGCGACGCTCTTCTTCGGCGTGCAGACGCGCCTCCCGCTGTTCGAGCAGCGCCTGCTGCATCTCTTCGACGCGCTTGCGCTCGGTCAGATCGCGGGTGACTTTCGCGAAGCCGCGCAGCTCCCCGCTGGCATCGCGCACGGCGGTGATGACGACGTTCGCCCAGAAGCGCGAGCCGTCTTTGCGCACGCGCCATCCCTCGTCTTCGACGCTCCCGTCCCGCCGCACGATCTCCAGCTCGCGGGCCGGCTTGTCCTTGTCCTCTTCGGGATAAAAGTCCGAGAAGTGGCGGCCGATGATCTCGTCCGGCCGGTAGCCTTTGATGTTCTGCGCCCCGGCGTTCCAGGTCATGACGTGACCGCCGGGGTCGAGGAGGAAGATCGCGTACTCCTTCACCGAAGCGACCAGGAGGCGGAACATCTCCTCGCTCTGGCGCAGCTGCTCCTCGGCTTCTTTGCGATTGGTGAGATCGCGGGTCACCTTGGCGAAGCCGCGCAGCACGCCCTGCTCATCGCGCACCGCGGTGATGACGACGTTGGCCCAGAAGCGGGTGCCGTTTTTGCGGATGCGCCACCCTTCGTCCTCGAAGCGGCCGACCTCTTCGGCCACCTCCAGCTCGACGTCCGGCTTGCGGCTGCGGATGTCGGATTCGGGATAGAACTGCGAGAAGTGGCGGCCGACGATCTCGTCGCGCGTGTAGCCTTTGAGGCGCTGCGCCCCGGCGTTCCACGTCACGATGCGCCCGGTCGGATCGAGCATGAAGATGGCGTAGTCCTTCACCGATTCGACGAGCAGGCGAAAGACTTCGTCGCTCCGCCGGATTTTCTCTTCGGCCTCACGGCGGTGGGTCAGGTCGCGGGTGATCTTGGCGAAGCCGGTGACCCGCCCGTCGGCACGCAGCGGGGTGATGACCGTGTTCGCCCAGAAACGGGTACCGTCCTTGCGGATGCGCCACCCCTCGTCCTCGACGCGCCCTTCACGCGCGGCGATCTGCAGCTCGGTCTCCGGCTTCTTCCCCTCGAGATCCTCGGGTCCGTAAAAGCGTGAGAAATGGCTGCCGACCACTTCGGCCGCGGTGTACCCCATGGTGCGCGTCGCACCGGCGTTCCACGAGCGGATCTCCCCCGTGGGACCGAGCAGGAAAATCGCGTAGTCCTCGATCGCATCGATGAGGACCGCGAGGTCGAGGGCGTGCAGTTCTGGCGGCGTAGTCATCGCGCGGTATAAGACTACTCTGACGCACGAACGAGACCAAGGGCCGAGGGCCGTGAGGCAGGGCCGACGGCCGAGGGCCGAGGGCCGTGAGGCAGGGCCGAGGGCTGAGGGCCGAGGGCCGAGGGGATGACCCGGCCGCCCACCGCACCGCAGTGCTCTTCCCTCGGCCCTTGGCCCTCGGCCCTCGGCCCTTGCCTCACGCCCCGCCGGCCCGCCGCATTGATCCAGCCGCGCCAACGTGACATCTTCCGGCCGCGGATGCCACATGACGTCAATCTGATCACCACTATCGCGGCCGGCCTGGGGCTGGCCATGGTCCTCGGCTTCATCGCGGTGCGGCTCCGGATGCCGCCGCTGGCGGGTTACCTGCTGGCCGGCATCGTGATCGGGCCGCATACCCGCGGCTTCGTTGCGGACGTGGCGCTGGCGGGGCAGCTCGCGGAGATCGGGGTGATGCTGCTGATGTTCGGGGTCGGGCTGCATTTCTCGCTCGACGACCTGGCCTCGGTGCGCGGCATCGCACTGCCGGGGGCGGTGGTGCAGATCGTCGTGGCGACGCTGCTCGGCACGGTCACGGCCATGCTGTGGGGATGGAGCTTCGGCGCCGGACTGGTGTTCGGGCTGGCGCTGTCGGTCGCGAGCACGGTGGTCCTGCTGAAGGCGCTCGAGGCGCACGGCGTACTGGAGAGCTTCAACGGACGGATCGCCATCGGCTGGCTGATCGTCGAGGACCTGGTGATGGTGCTCGTGCTGGTGCTCCTCCCGGCGCTGTCGAACGTGCTGGGGGGGAAAGGCGCCGGCGGCGGCAGCGTCGGCATGACGCTGGCCATCACCTTCGCCAAGGTCGCGGCATTCGTCGTCCTGATGCTGGTGGTCGGCCGGCGGCTCTTCCCGCGCATGCTCTGGCTGGTGGCGAAGACCGGCTCGCGCGAGCTGTTCACGCTCTGCGTCATCGCGGCCGCGGTCGGGGTGGCGTACGGCGCCGCGGCGCTGTTCGGCGTCTCGTTCGCCCTCGGCGCGTTCTTCGCCGGCATGATGATGCGGGAGTCGAGCCTCAGCCACCGCGCGGCCGATGAGTCGCTGCCGCTGCGCGACGCGTTCGCGGTGCTCTTCTTCGTCTCGGTGGGGATGCTCTTCGATCCGGCCGTGCTGCTGCGCGCGCCGCTGGCGGTGCTGGCGGTCGTGGCCATCATCATGCTCGGCAAGACGCTGGCCGCGGTCGGCCTGGTGCTGCTCTTCCGCTATCCGCTCAACACGGCGCTGACGGTCGGGGTGAGCCTGGCGCAGATCGGCGAGTTCTCGTTCATCCTGGCGGGACTGGGCGTGGAGCTGCGCCTGCTGCCGGTCGAAGGACAGAACCTGATCCTGGCCGGCGCGCTGATCTCCATCGCCCTCAATCCGGCGCTCTTCGCGGCGCTGCAGCCGGCGCAGAAGTGGCTCCGCACACGATCGGAGCTCGCTCGCCGCCTGGAGATGCGCGCCGATCCGCTGGCGGTGCTGCCCGATTCGGTCGACGCCTCACTCCTGACCGGGCATGTGACGATCGTCGGCTACGGCCGGGTGGGGCGGCGGATCGCGGAGGCCTTGCGGGAGCGGAACGTGCCGTTCACCATTGCGGAGCAGAACCGCGAGGTCGTGGAGAAGCTGCGCGAGGACGACATCCGCGCCGTTTCGGGCGACGCGAGCGACCCGGCGGTGCTGATCCAGGCGCACGTGGCGCGCGCGGCGATGCTGGTCATCGCCACCCCCGATACAGTAGGGGTGCGGACGATGATCGAAATCGCCCGCCGCCTCAACCCGAAGATCCGGATCGTCCTCCGGACGCACAGCGATGAGGAAGCGGCAATGTTCCGGCATGAGAATGCCGGGACGGTATTCATGGGGGAGCACGAATTGGCCCGAGCGATGACGCAGCATGTACTCGATGAGATGAGCGCGGCGGAGACGCACGCGTGATCGGACGCCTCCTCGACAGCCTCACCGACCTGCTGCTGCGCCGTCCGCGCGCGGTCCTGCTGGTGGCGCTGGCCATCGTCATCGCCGGGGGGGCGCTGGCCACGAGGCTGCGCCTCGATCCCGACGTGCTGAACCTGATCCCCCGCGGCAACCGCGAGGTCAACGAGTTCCGCGACCTGCTCAAGGAGACCGGGACGCTCGACTTTCACGTCATCGTCGTCGAGCTGCCGCAGGGCAGCGAGCCGGCCACCTACTTCCCTCTCCTCGACGGCATCGGCGAGCAGCTCGCCCGGTCGCAGAAGATGGAGAGCGTCACCTGGAAGCTGCCCGACCCGTTCGAGCTGATCGACAAGGTCGTGCCGTACTCGATGCTGATCCTCACGCCGCAGCAGCTGGAGGTGGTCAAACAGAAGCTGAGCGACGAGGGAATCCGCGAGTCGGTGGAGCGCAACCGCGCGCTGCTGCAGACGCCGCAGTCGTCGATGCTCAAGCAGCTCGTGCGCGTCGATCCGTTCAACCTGGCGCCGGTCTACATGGACAAGATGCAGGGCGCCGGCGGCGGCCTGAAGATCGACCTGTCGAGCGGCTACTACCTCTCCTCGGACCGCCGCGCCGCGATCATCATCGGCCGGCCGAAGAAGGCCGCGCAGGACCTCCCCTACAGCCGTTCGGTGATGAACGAGACGCGCTCCATCGTCGATCGGGCGGTGGCGCAGTTCCGCGCCGCGAACCCCTCCGCGGCGCTGCCGGTCGTCGGTTACACCGGCGGCTACGCGATCGCCGCGACCGACGAGAAGATCATCCAGCGCGACATGACCATCAACAGCATCAGCTCGATGGTCGGGGTGCTGCTGCTCTATCTCTACGCCTACCGCCGTCCCTCGGCGATGCTCTACGCGGGCGTGCCGATGGCCGCGGCCATCCTGGTCACCTTCGGCCTCGGCGCGCTGGTGTACGGAACCCTTTCGGCGGCGTCGACCGGCTTCGCGGCTCTCCTGGCCGGCCTCGGCCTCGACTTCATGACCGTGCTCTACGAGCGCTATGTCGACGAGCGCAACCGCGGCGCCGACGTCACCGGTGCGGTGCGGACGCTGATGCGGCACACGCTGCCGGGCGTCATCGTCGGCGCGCTCACGACGGCGGCGACGTTCTACGCCTTCCTGGCCACCGAGTTCCGCGGCATGACCGAGCTCGGCTTCCTGACCGGCAGCGGCATCCTGATCTTCCTCCTGGCGGTGATCTTCGTCTTCCCGGCCGTGCTGATCCTCGTGGAACGGCGCCGCTCCGGAAAGCGGAAGCTGCACGTGCACGCGCTCGGCTCCGGCCGCGTCGTGCGCGCCAGCCTGGCCCGTCCGAAGTTCGTGATCGTGGCCTGGTGCGTGATCGTGGCGATCACCGGCTTCCTGGCCAAAGACGTCCGCTTCAACGACAGCCTGCAGGGCCTCCGCGCGACCGGCAACGACGCGGTGCGCATGCAGGAGGAAGTGACGGCGCGCTTCGGCCAGTCGTTCGACGCGATGATGTACGGCGTACGCGGCAGGACGGCCAGCGAAGCGATCGCGCGGACCGAGGCGGCGGTGCCGGAGCTCGAAGCGCTGACGCGGAAGGGGACCATCGGCGCCGTGCAGTCGCTCACCACCTTCCTGCCGAGCGAAGCGCAGCAGCGGCAGGTCATCGACCGCCTGCGCGCCGGCGAGGGGAACGAGTTCTCGTTCGCGCGCATCGAGCGGACGTTCCGGCAGGCGCTGGTCGACAACGGTTTCCGCGCGGAGGCGTACGACAGCGTGCTGCCGCTCTTCCAGCAGGCGCTGGCCCAGCGCGAGCCGCTGACGGTCGAGAAGATCCAGGCTCTCGGCCTCGGCGACTCCGTGCAGCGCTTCCTCAAGAAGACGCCGGCCGGCTATCTCTCGATCGTCTATGTCTATCCGGCCGGCGGCAAGTGGCCGCGCTTTCTGCCGGAAGAACTGCAGCAGTTCCGCCGCAACCATCCCGAGGGGGTGCTGACCGGCGTCAACCTGATCAGCGAGACGCTGCGCACCATCACCAAGTCGGACGCCACGCGCGCCAGCCTGCTCGGCCTGGTGCTGGTCTTCCTCCTGGTGTGGGGCGGGTTCCGTTCGTTCTCACGGGCCTGCTTCGTCTTCGTCCCGTTCATCGCCGGCTGTACGTGCATGCTCGGCTTCATGGCCACGGCCGGGATCGAGTTCAACTTCATGAACGTCTTCGTCGGCCTGATGCTGGTCGGCACCGCCACCGATTACGCGGTCTACATGCTGCAGCGGTACGACGAGTCGCCGGAGGAGTTCAGCGAGAACGCGCTGGAAACCGGCCGGGCGGTGGTGCTGGCGGCGATGATGTCGATCGTCGGCTTCGCCTCGTTCGCGATGTCGCACTACCCGGGCGTGCGCTCGATCGGCCTGGCCTCGGTGGTCGGCATTACTCTCAGTTGCCTCGCTTCGATCACCCTGCTGCCGGCGCTGCTGTCGACGGGACGCTTCCGCCGGAAAAACGCGTCGATGCTCGGTGAACCGGAGCGCGAAGAAGAGATCTGAAGATTATTCGCAGAATCGGCGAGCTGCTTGCAAACGTCCCTGCGTTGTGGCAGGCGGCGATCTCGACTATCATCCCGCCTCCCCCTGAGAGAGAGGAGGTTCCGGTGGTCAGGTACAAAGTCCGTATTTTCTTCGTGGCTGTCTGTCTGCTCGCGGTGTCCGGCGGCAATGCGCTCGCCAGGACACCCGATGGCAAGACCCCGTCGCAGGAAACGATCTGCGATAACGAACAGGGTGCCGCGTACGGCCTCTGCAACGCGTATTGCGAGGCGATGGATTGCGACGATCCGAACCAGCGCGCGTCCGATCAGGGCTGCGCCGCGGTGAAGGCGAATTACGAGCGCAAGACCGGCCGCCCGTTCCTCCCGTGTGAGGTCGGCTGCCCCTGCATCGATCAGTTGCAGGTCTTCCAGCAGATCGTCGCCGGCGCTCCGGTCGACCGCTGCATCGCCGACTCGTCGTCGATCTATGTGGTCCTCGAGAGCGGCGAGTTCGCGGTGATCTCGGATGCCGCTCCGGCCTTCTGCAGCGCGAACAACGAGCCGCCGTTCATCACGCTGACACCGAACGAGACGCTGGCCTGCCGCGTGACGCTGCGCCGGATTCTCGAAGCGTCGGGCGTGGTCTGTCGATCGCCGGAGTAAGGGGTCGCCGGAGTGGTCCGTAAGCGTAAGATGGCCCCCGCAAGGGGGCTCAGACGATGCTTGCTGAATTCCGCGGCTTCCTCACGAAGACCAACGCGCTGGCGCTCGCCGTCGGCGTGATCATCGGTGCCGCCGTCGGCAACGTCGTCTCCGCGCTCGCGGCCGACCTGCTCATGCCGATCATCAGTCTCGCCCTCCCCGGCGGCAACTGGCGCGAGGCGAAGATCGTCCTCAGCAGAGGTGTCGACGCGGCCGGCAAAGCGACCGAGAACGCCATTCTCTACGGCCACTTCATCGGGACGCTCATCGACTTTGTCGTCATCGCACTGGTGCTCTTCCTGATCCTCCGCATGCTGGTCAAACCGGTACCGGTCGAAGCGGCCGAGCCGACGAAGAAATGCCCCGAGTGCCTGGAGATGATCCCCCAACCCGCGCGACGCTGCCGCGCCTGTACCGCGACCGTCGCGTGACCGCGGAGCGGCGTCCGGAGGAAGTCGCAGGCTCTCCGGCAGCCGCCTGATGCGGTGCAGCACGCCGTCAGGCAGCGCGAGGGCGGCCACCGCTGTGCGGCCACGCGGGTCATCGCTTCAGGAGGTCGACGAGCGATTTCGGCGTATGCCGCCGGAAGTCGGCCAGGTCGCGCTCTGCCTGGGCCGCGAGCGGCACGCTTTTCTGCCGATAGCAATCGGCGCGGTACTCGAGGAACTCGCCGTTCCACGGCACGGACGGCTCGTAGCCGGCCAGTACGCTCATCGTCGCGGCACTGCACGGCGCGGCCTGGGTCAGCCGCGCCAGCTCGAGCATCGTGCCGCGCCGCGCTTCATTCAGCAGGTTCACGCTGAACGGCTGCGAGATCGCTTCGAAGAAGCGCCGCGCCAGGCTGCCGGTCGAGTCGGTACGCGCGATCGGCGTGAGCATCGCCAGACCGCGGCGGGTGACGTCCAGCAGCGGCCACGGATCGTTCCGGTAGGCAGTGAAAGCACGGACGAGCAGGTCGGCCGACTCTTCCGGCTTCCCCTGGCGGAAGCGCAGCCGCGCCCGGAGGATGTCTGCTTCGACCCGATGCCGGGCAGACAGGAGGTCGATGAACGTCTCGGCTTGCGGCGCGCCGACCTCCGCCAGCGCCTCCGCGAACGTGACCCACTCCGCGCTGTCGGACGGCCCGCGCTGCTGGCGCTGCCACTCCACCAGCACGTCGCGGTACCGCCCGTCGCCGTACGCGGCGTGGATGTTCATCCGGCTGCGCAGCTCCGGGCTCATGGTCGGCTCGAGCAGCGGCGCTTCCGAGACCGCGGTGATCATCGACTGCCGCCGCACCGCCACCAGCCATGGATCGATCGTGCCGACCAGGATGCGCGGCTGGCGATCGGCCCGCAACGTCGCCGCGACTTTGAGCTCGCTGAGGTCGAACTTCTGCGTGTCGCCGACCGTGCGTGCGAAACCGAACTCGATCACGGTGCGGTCGTCCGTGTTGAGCCGCGCCCCCTGCGCGAGCTGCCGCGCGGTGCTGGTGCCGCAGACGTAGTGCGCGAGGATGCCCTCGACGTCGTGCACGCGCCAGGCGTTCTCGAGCGCGGTGCGATACGGCTCGCGCGCGATGCGCCGCTGCAGCTCGTCGACGCGAATCGGGATCTCGCCGTTCGAGCCGATCAACAGCAGGTCGCCGCGCTGCGTCTGCCAGGTGGTGACGTTCGGAAAGACGGAGAGGAAGGTCGCGTAGACGGTGCGCAACGTGTCGCTGTCGACCTCGTACCCCTGCATCCACTGCATGAAGTAGCCACCCGGCGCGAGCCGCCGGCTGACGTTGCGATAGAAGTCGCTGGTGAAGAGGCTGGCCACGCCGGCGCGATACGGATTGGACGGCTCGGAGGCGATCAGGTCGTAGCGCGTGCCGTCGTCGACCAGCAGCACCTCGCGCGCATCGCCGAGGTGGATCTTCGCCTTCGGATTGCGCATCACGTCGTGATTGACCGGCGCAAACCTGTGCGCGATGTGCACGATCGACGGCTCGATCTCCACGACGTCCACCTGCTGCAGCTCCGGCACCGCCGCCAGCCAGCCGGCCGTCGTGCCGGTGCCGAGTCCGACCACGAGCACCCGCTTCGGATTCGGATGCAGCAGCGGGCCGAGCAAACCGCTCATGACCTGCGTGCCGGCGTCGATCCGGGCGTGCCCATCCGACTTGCCGTTCACCATCAGCGCATGTCCATCCTCGGAGCTCAGCGCGACGCTGCTCTCCAGCCCATCCTCCTGCCACGACACCGCCCGGCGGCGCAGGTGGATGAAGTCGATGATGTCGTTCGGCCCCCACGTGGCCGTCTCGACGCGCCCCGCACCGATCGGCGAGTGACGCCACGCCGCGGTCGGCCCGCGGGATGCGGCCAGCGTCAGGGCCATGACCGCCACGAGCACCGAGGTGGCGATCATCGGCATCCGCTCCCGCCGGCGCACCGCCAACCCTGCGGTGACGAGCGAGAGCAGCGCCAGCACGATCGCCCCCATGCGCCACGCCCCGGCGACGGTGAGCAGCGGCAGGAGCCCGAAGCCGGTCCCCACCGCACCAATGAACGCGCCGGCGGTATTGGCCGCGTAGGCGATGCCGACGTGCTCGCCGACGTCACGACGGCCGCTGCCGAGGAGCGAGACCAGGACGGGAAACTGAATGCCGGAGAGGAGCGCCGCCGGCAAGACCACCACCATGGTGATCACCGCCCAGCCGGCGATCATCCCTTCGAAACCGAGCGTGCGCAGGTTCCGGAGGATCGCCGCGGTGATCGCCAGGTCGTCGCCGATCGCGAACGGCACGATGACCAGCAGCGCCTCGAGCGCGCAGGTCAGCGCGAACGCGCGCAGCGTCGCCGACTGCTTCCCACCGCCGGCGAGATAGAGACAACTCCCGGCCCCGATGCCGAGCAGCGCCACCGCGAGGATCAGGCCGAAGGTGAAGGTCGTGCCGCCGAGGACCGGCGCGAGGGCGCGGTACCAGACCAGCTCGAGCATCATGAAGACGAAGCCGACCAGCCCCGCCGCGACGGCCACGAAGGTCAGCGGCGCGCGGCGCTCCACCTCCGGCACGGCGGCCTCCTCGTACCCGCGCGACTCCTTGCGGCGGCCGATCAGGATCGCAATCAGAGCAATCAGCAGGTTGAAGAGGCAGGCCAGCCAGAGCGTGTAGCGATTGCCGAACCGCTCCAGCAGGACGAACGTCGCGAGCATCGCCCCCGCCACCGCGCCGAGCGTGTTCAGGCCGTAGACGATGGCAAAGCGCTGCCGCCGCGTGTCGCTGTCGCTTTCCACCGCGCCGGTGGCGGCGGGAAGCGTCCCCCCCATGAGCAGCGTCGCCGGCGCGAGCACGAGCAGCGCGAGAAAGAGCCGCACCGCCGTCGCCCCGGCCGTCCCCATCGTCAGCGACCCGCCCAGCTGGAAGTAGATCGCCCCCGCGCCGCGCAGCAGCAGCGGCGTCAGCCCCGCCCAGATGGCGATCGCGACTTCGAGCAGGCCGTAGATCAGCAGCGGCCGCGCCGCGCGATCGACCCGCCGCCCGATCAGCAGCCCGCCGAGCCCCAGGCCGCCGAGAAAGATCGCCAGCACCGCCGCCGTCGCGCCGGTGGACGCGCCGAAGACGAGACGAAACTCGCGCAGCCAGACGGTCTGGTAGACCAGCGCGCACAGACCGGAACCCAACAGGAGAAGACCGACGCTCCCGACACGATGACTCACGGGTGCGGATGATAGCGTCCCCCGACGCAACCCTGAGCGGAGCCGAAGGGTCGACCGAGGCGCCGCGATTCCGTTGGTCATCGGCAGAGGCGCCGCGCCTTGGTTGACCCTTCGGCTTCGCTCAGGGTTTGATAAAGCGATGCAGCCGACCTTCTTCCCCTCCGCGGAGGCCTTCCGCAAATGGCTGACCAGGCACCACGCCAGCGCGAGCGAGCTCTGGATCGGCTTCTGGAAGGTCGACTCGGGCCGGAGCGGGATGACCTACAAGGAAGCGGTCGACGAGGCGCTCTGCTTCGGCTGGATCGACGGCATCCGCAAGAAGGTCGACGAAGCGAGCTACACGAACCGCTTCACCCCCCGCAAGCCGCGCAGCAACTGGAGCCAGATCAACATCAGGCGCATCGCCGAGCTGCAGGCCGAGGGCCGCATGCATCCCGCCGGGATGAAAGTCTTCGAAGAGCGCGTCGTCTCGACGCCGTATTCGTTCGAGAGCGCACCGGCCACGCTGTCGCCCGAGCTCGAGAAACAGTTCCGCGCGAACAAGAAAGCCTGGACCTACTTCGAGGCACAGCCGCCCGGCTATCGGCGCGTGATACTGCACTGGGTGATGAGCGCGAAGAAGGAAGAGACGCGGGTGGCGCGACTGGACAAGCTCATCGCAACGTCGGCCCGGGGGGAGCGGATCACCTGACGGTTCGCAGGAAACCGTGAGCGAAGCCGAAGGGTCAGCCAAGGCGCGGCGCGTCTGCCGATGACCGCCCGGATCGCGGCGCCTTGATCGACCCTTCGGCTTCCCTCACGGTGTTCAAGACGCGGCTTCCTTCATCGACAACCCGATCCGCTTCCGGTCGACGTCCACCGACATCACCTTCGCGGTCACGCGGTCGCCGACCTTCACCACCTCGTTCGGATCCTTTACATACTTTTTCGCGAGGTGGGAGATGTGCACGAGGCCATCCTGGTGGACGCCGATGTCGACGAAGGCGCCGAAGGCGGTGACGTTGGTGACCACCCCCTCCAGGATCATCCCCTCCTTGACGTCGGCGATGCTCTTCAGCTCCTCGCGGAAGCGGGGCGGCTCGAAGCTGCCGCGCGGGTCGCGGCCCGGCTTTTTCAGCTCAGCGATGATGTCCCGAAGCGTCGGCTCTCCGACGTCGCCGCCGATGTAGCGCTTCCAGTCGATGGTATCGACCAGCGCCGCGTTACCGGCCAGGCGGGCCACGTCGACGCCGCGATCTCGCGCCATCTGCTCGACGATGGCGTAGCGCTCCGGATGGACGGCGCTGTTGTCGAGCGGGTGCGCGCCGCGGATGCGCAGGAATCCGGCGCACTGCTCGAAGGCACGCGCGCCGAGGCCGCGCACCTCGTGCAGCGACTGCCGGGAGGGGAACGGCCCGGTGGTGTTGCGGTGCTCGACGATCCGGCGCGCCAGCACCGGGCCGATGCCGGAGACATGCTCGAGGAGCTGCGGCGAGGCTGTGTTGGCGTCGACGCCGACTAAGTTCACGCACCAGTCGACCGTCTCGCCGAGCTTCTTCTTGAGAAGGGTCTGATTCACGTCGTGCTGGTACTGCCCCACGCCGATCGACTTCGGATCGATCTTCACCAGCTCGCCGAGCGGGTCCTGCAATCTCCTGCCGATGGAGGCGGCGCTGCGGAGGGAGAGGTCGAGGTCAGGGAACTCCTCGCGCGCCGCCTCCGAGGCCGAGTAGACCGACGCCCCCTGCTCCGGGACGGAGACGATCGGCACTCCCTCCACCGCCCCGCGCACGAAGGCCTCGGCCTCGCGCGAGCCGGTGCCGTTGCCGACCGCGATCAACTCCGGCGCGTGCATGGCCACGAGCCGCTTCAGCGCTTTCTCCGCGAGCGCGCGCTCGTTCGCCGACTTTTCGGTATAGAGCGTGGCCGTCTCGAGCAGCTTGCCCGTCCCGTCGAGCATCGCCACCTTGATGCCGGTGCGCAGGCCGGGATCGAGCGCCAGCACCCGCTTGTTGCCGGCCGGTGCGGCGAGGAGGAGGTTGCGCAGGTTGTGGCCGAAGACCTCGATGGCCTGGGCGTCGGCGCGCGCCTTCAGCTCCGCCCGCAGCTCCCCTTCCAGCGAGATCGAGAGCAGCCGCTTCCAGCCATCCTCGATTGCCTTCTCCCGCTCCTCCGGCATGGTGGTCGGATGCGACACGCGCCGTTTGAGCCCGGCGATGATGTCGTCGTCCGGAAGGCGAAGGCGCACGTTCAGAAACTCCTCCGCCTCTCCGCGGAAGATCGCCAGGATGCGGTGCGACGGCGCGTCCTTGAGCGGCTCGCGATGGTCGTAGTACAGCTCGAACTTACTCTTCGCCTCTTTCTTGTCGGAAAGGACCGTCGAGCTGAGGATGCCCATCCGGTTCGACACGCTGCGCGCGTACCGCCGCAGCTCCGCATCCTCGCTGACCCGCTCCGCGCAGATGTCGCGCGCCCCCGCCAGCGCCGCACCCGCATCCGGCACCTCGGCATTGACGAAGCCGGCCGGATCGAGGCGCTGCATCGTCGTCCCCCAGATCACGTCTGCCAGCGGCTCGAGTCCCCGCTCCTTCGCGATCGTGGCGCGGGTGCGGCGCTTCGGCCGATACGGGAGATACAGGTCCTCCAGTTCCGTGCGGCTCTGCGCCTTCGCGATGCGGGCGGCCAGCTCCGCCGTCATCTTCCCCTGCTCCTCGATCGACTTCGTGATCGCCACGCGCCGCTCGTCGAGCTCCCGCAGCTCCCCCGCCCGGTCGAGGATGGCCTGGATCTGCACCTCGTCCAGATTCCCTGTGGCCTCCTTGCGATAGCGAGCAATGAACGGCACCGTCCCGCCGCCCTCGCTGAGCTCCAGCGTCGCGACGACCTGGTCCGGACGAATCTGCAACTCGGCGGCAATGCGAGGGGCGTAGATGGACATGCGGGCCGCTCCATACCTTGAGCGAAGCCGAAGGGTCAACCAGGGGGACGGCGCGGCGCGAAAGTCGCGTGACAGCTTTACACCAAAGTGAGTCAGCGGCCGTTCCGCAACCGTTTGCGCCAGTAGCCTGGACGCTTCTTGTCGTGCGCGACAGCAACAACGTTGATCACTTCATCCTCAACGAAATACACGAGCGAGTATGGATACGTCGGAAAAACGTATCGTCGCGTGCCGGCGAGATACCGCGGCCATTGCGCCGGAGCATCAGTTACCTGCTGAATGGCATGATCGAGATCACGCAAGAAGCCGGCCTCTGCCGACTCACTGCGTTCGAGGTACCAGGCGCGATCTTCTTCGATCTCGGCAGCGGCGTCTTCGAAGAGCTCGAGCCGCATCACCGATTGGAGCGGTGCAGGTGAGCGCGAACTTCCGACCAGGGAATCGTCTTGACTCGACCGGCGCGGTATTCGCCCATCCTTCGTTCGATTTCCGCGGCCCAGGCTTCCTCGACACCTTCGTCGGGAGGATCTTCGATACTCTCGAGTAGCCTGCCTGCCAGCTCCGCCCGATCTTCGGCTGGCAACCGCGAGGCCTGCTCGTAAAGCTCTTCCACTGCACGTGTCACAAGCAGGATTCTACCGCGTCGCCGACCCGTCTCAGGAGCGACACCTGAAGGCCTGTCCCTCTATCGGATCTTCGCGATAGCGACATCTTCCATTCCGAGGAGTTTCCGGGTCGACGGAGCTTCGATCCGCATGACATAGTGCGGCCGTGAAGTGCCGAGCAGGCGAGCGAACATGGACTGCTCGGCTGGAAGGAGCAAACGCGTGAAGATTGGAATCATTGGGGCCGGCATGATCGGCGGAACGCTGGCGAGGAGATTGGTGGAGCTCGGTCACGAGGTCGTGATTGCGAACTCGCGCGGGCCGGAAACGATTCGCGAGCTGGCCGCGGAGGTTGGAGCCACCGCGGTTACGGCCGCGGAGGCGGCGCGCGGTGGCGAGATTGTGATCGTCACGATCCCCCAGCGCGCGGTCGCGGAGTTGCCGAAGGATCTCTTCGCTGGTGTGCCCGCCGACGTGGTCGTGATCGACACCGGCAACTACTACCCCAGCCGGGACGGCAACATCCCGCCCCTCCATGAGGGACAGCCCGAGAGCGCGTGGGTCGCCGAGCATCTCGGGCGGCCGGTGATCAAGGCATTCAACAACATCTACTTCCAGAGCCTGCTCGAGAAGGGGATGCCGAAAGGGACGGCCGGGCGCATCGCGCTGCCGGTCGCGGGCGATCCGCCCGATGCGCGAGCGAAGGTCTTGCGCCTCGTCGACGAGCTCGGGTTCGACCCGGTCGACGCGGGAAGCATCGACGAGTCGTGGCGGCAGCAGCCGGGTACCCCTTGCTACACCCAGGACCTCGAGGCGCCGCGGTTGAAGGAGGCGCTCGCCGAGGCCGACCGCAGCCGCCTCGCCGAGTACCGCAAAGCGGCGGACGACGCGGCGAGGGCGTACTTTGAGGCGCAGAGCGGGGGGTGACCTCCCGCTGTGCGGGATATCGACTGCGGCAGCAGCGCTGCCGCTCTGGGACACGCGACCGGCGTGGGAAGAGCGGTGGCGCTGCCACCGCAGTCCAGATCGTTCGCGCCCGAATTGAGCTACCCGCAGTCCGAAACCTGCTGCGCGTGGTTGTTCGGGGATTCGTCACTGCCAGTTTCATCACTTCTACACAACCGGCCCCTATCCTCGGCGGCGCATGAAGACACTGTTCCTCCTCTCCCTCTTTGCCCTTCCCCTTTCCGCGCAGCCGCAGCAGGCCGCTCCGCCGCAGGACATTGCGAAACTGAGCGATGAGTTCTCGGCGGCGGAGTCGCTGGCGGCGTGGTCGCGCTTCGACAGCGTCGAAGGGTGGCCGGACATGCTCAAGCGTGCCGAGATCAAAGGCGGCAACCTGCTGCTCGAGCCGTGGACGTCGGGCTGGTACGCCGAGTTCCACGCGCCGTATCTGTTCAAGGAGATCTCCGGCTCGTTCGTGGCCACGGCGCGCGTGCGCGTCCGCGGCAAGGAAGCGGAGATCCCGAGCGAGCCGTGGTCGCTGGCCGGGCTGATGGTCCGCGAGCCGCGTCCGGCCAGCGGCAAGAACTGGCAGCCGCGCGGCGAGAACTGGCTGTTCCTGACCACCGGCATCGCCCACGAGACGGGGAAGCCGGTCTTCGAGACCAAGACCACCGTCAACAGCCGCTCGAACCTCAAGCTGCACCCGGCGAGATCGGGCTGGGTCGACCTGCGCATCGTCCGCCTCGGGCCGAACTTCATCCTGATGTCGCGCTACGACGGCGAGCCGTGGCAGGTCCGCGAGCGCTTCTTCCGCCTCGACCTCCCCCGCACCGTGCAGGTCGGCCTGAACGTCTATACCGGCTGGAACTCGGCCCTCGATTTCGAGAACAAGCCGGAGCAGTTCAACACCACCGTACTCAAGGACCGCAAGGCCGACGCGATCCTGGAAGTCGACTACATCCGCTTCGCCAAGCCGCCCATCCCGCAGGGGGTCGATCTGGCCACGCTGACCGATTACACGATGAGCAATGCCGAGCTGGTGAAGCTGTTCGGGGTGTAAGAGAGGCGGTTCCTCGGGTTCCTCGGAGTTCCTCGGTTCCTCGAGGCACTTCCGAGGAACCGAGGAACCGCCGAAGGCCCTTACAATCCCGCGAAGATGTCCGCTGTCGTCATCGCCCTGATTGCCATACTGGTGGTGGCCGCCTTCGTGGGGGGATGGTTCCTCGCGCGGCGGCAGCGGGCGGAAGAGGAAGACCAGATCCGGGTGGTGCGGACCCAGGCCACCATGCGCGACTGGCAGCTCGATGCGGACGGCTTCGAGTACCGCTACTCCGGGCGAACGGAGGGGATCCCGTGGACGTTTCACACGGCGCGCGCCCGCGGACAGACGCGGCCGGCGAAGGCGCAGCCGCTGGTGAAGCCGGCGCGGTGGCTGACCACGGCGGTGAAGTGGGAGGAGGGGGCGATCGTGATCGTCCCGGCGCGCGGCGGTTCGCTGCAGATCCCGGTCAACCTTCCGCCGGGTGTGATCCAGGTCGCCCTTCGGCCGCTCCTCGGCGCGTTGGGCGGCTCGCCGGACGACGCGGCGGTCCTGGCGAGAGCGCAACCGCTGGCGGAAGCGCAATACCCTGACACGCCAGCCCTCGGCGCCTTCGCTCTCCGCAGCACCGACCCGCAACGTCTGCGCGCGTTCCTGGAGAATGGCGCGGCGGAGGCTCTCGCGTCCGCCGACCCGTGGCTGAATGATCCCGACTCGGCCCTGCGCATGGTCACGATCGTCCTCTGGCACCGCGGCCTGCAGGTGGTAACGGCCACCGCCACAAACAATCCGGAGCAGATCGCGCGGCTGGCCCGGGTTCGGGGCGCAGCTGGCGGCGGCGGCGCGCTGAGCTCCTGCGCACGATTCACAGCTACCGCGGTACAGAAGGTTGTGTTACAAAGCTTCCGCGGTCCATCTCAGACAATTCGCGGAGCCCCCTCGTGCGCAAACTCATCGCGTTGTTCGTGCTCGTCCTGCTGTTCTCGTCCGTCGCTGCATTCGCCCGGTAGCGACTCCGCAACGTTCGACCGCAAGGTCGTGCAGGAGCTGCAGGCGCTCGATCCGGCCGTGGTGCCGATCGCACCGACTGCGCGACGACGCTGCCCGGTGGCGATGCCCCACTCCAAGCCAGCTTGCAGGCCAGTTCCCGGGATCGTGCTCGTGACTCAAATTGAGTTCTGGGCAACGTCCCGGGATCGTGCTCCATACTCAAATTGAGTTTCTGGCACCATCCCGGGATTGTGCTCCCGATTCAAAGTGAGTTTCTGGCACCATCCCGGGATTGTGCTCCCGGTTCAAATCGCGTTGGGAGCACCATCCCGGGATGGTGCTCCCAACATCCCGGGATTGTGCTTCCAACGTCCCGGGATCGTGCTCCCGATTCACATTGAGTTTCGGGCAACATCCCGGGTTCGTGCTCCGAACATCCCGGGTTCGTGCTCCCGATTCAAATTGAGGTCCGGGCAACATCCCGGGTTCGTGCTCCCAACGTCCCGGGATCGTGCTCCCGATTCAAACTGAGGTCCGGGCAACATCCCGGGATCGTGCTTAGAACAGGGGGAGCAGGCGTCCCGCCCGGCGTCCCGCCCGGCGTCCCGCCCGGCGGCGTCATCCGTGAAGTCTCAGCTCATGACCTGACTTACCGATTCGGCGCTCCGGGCGGGACGCCCGCTCACCGACAACGATCAAAGCACGTCGAAGCGGTAGAGGGCGATCAGGAGGTTGATGCCGATCGCCAGTGCAGGGATGACGAACAGCTTCAGGGCAGTCAGCGGCTGCCCCTCGAGCTCTCCCATCGCGTCGACCCGCGGGCGGGACGGCAGTTCGTCGAGCACGTAAATGACCGACGGATTGCGCGGGTGATAGAGCAGCGGCTCCCCCTCTTCGCTCTCGAGCTTGTAGGGGACGCCGGTACGGGTCGTCGCCTCGCGGCGCTGCCCGTCGCGGGTGACGAACTCGAACGTCATCTCGTGAATCTGACGATGGTTGACGGTGATGCTCGTCGCTTCCTTTGCGATCAGCTTCCCGACCGCCAGATCGCCGCTGCGCAGGAGACGCACGCGGCGCACTCCGGGGCCCAGGCTGAAGAGCGCGATGACCAGGCCGGCGGCAGGGAAGACCAGCACGAGCAGCACCGCCGGCCCGAACATCGCGCGGCGCATGCCGGCAATCCGGGACCAGCTGGGGTCGCTCTCGTCATACTCGATCTCCACCGTCTCACCGACTGCCGGCGCATCGCCGGTGACGTACGAAACGCCGGTGTGCCGCCGCCCGGCCAGTGAGAACGCGTAGTCGCTGCGGAAGACCGCGATTTCCCCTTCCCGCGCACCGGTGTTCTCGACCTGGGTGACCTGCCCGCGCGCCCGACCGAGGGGGCCGAAATGCAGGAAAGAGACGTCGGCGTCCCCGACGACGCCCCACATGATGAACATGCCGACGGCGAAGAAGAGCCATCCGAACTGGGCGATGCCGTGGAAGAGGTTGGTGATGATGATCGACAACGGGACCCGCCGCGGAGGCGGCGCAAAGCGCAGAACTGGCTGCATGCCGCGATTCTAAGCAGAACGCACGCACTCGCCCACGGGTGAAGAGAGAGCATTCTGCTCAGCGGGCGTCGCGCTCGCCGATCAGAGCACGTCGAAACGATAGAGCGCCACCAGCACGTTCCCGCCGATCGCCAGTGCCGGGATGATGAAGCGGGCGAAGGCGGTCAGAGGCTGCCCTTCGAGCTCTCCCATCCCGTCGACGTGCGGTCGCCCCGGCACTTCATCGAGGACATAAACCACGTTCGGCTTCTGGGGGTCGTAGAGCAGCGGCTCCTGCCGTTCGTCCTCGAGCGTGTGGGGGAAGGTCGTGCGCGCCTTCGCCTCGCGGCGCTGCCCCTCGCGGGTGATGAACTCGAACGTCAGCTCGTACACGCGCCGTTTGTTGACGGTGGTGCTGGTCGCTTCCTTGCCTACCAGCTTCCCCATCGCCAGCTGACCGTTGCGCAGCAGGCGCGCGCGGCGCAGGCCGGAGCGGAGGCTGAAGAGCGCGATGGTCAAACCGATGCCCGGGAAGATCAACGCGAAGAGCAGCGCCCACGATCCGAACATGGCCCGGCGCATGCCCGCGATCCGCGACCAGCTGGGATCGCTCGCGTCGTACTCGATCTCCACCGTCTCGCCGACTGTCGCCGCGCTGCCGGTCACATACGACACGCCGGTGTGCCGCCGCCCGGCCAGCGAGAACGCGTAGTAGTTCGCGTAGACCGGCTGCTCGTTCTCCGACGCCGCCGTCGCCTCGACCTGCGTCACCTGCCCGCTCGTCTGCGCCAGCGAGCCGAATTTCAGGAACGACAGGTCGGCGCTCGCCCCGAAGACCCAGAAGAAGATCATCCCGAAGCCGAAGAAAAACCAGCCGAACTGCCCGAACCCGTTGAAGACGTTCGCCACGACGAGCGAGGCCGGCACGCGGCGCGGAGCGGCCGCAAAACGAGGAGCTGGATGCATGGAGGAATTGTAACTTTGGCGGTTAGCTCTTAGCTGTTAGCTGTTAGCTCTTAGGAGACGTGCTTCCGCGAGCGCGACCGGTACTCCTAAGAGCTAAGAGCCAACAGCTAAGAGCCAATAACCCAAATTACAATCACGCCCCATGATTGAGCGCACCGACCACGGCAATCTCGTCACCCTCCGCCTCGCGCATGGAAAAGCGAGTGCTTTCGACCTCGAGCTTTGCGAGGGGCTTGCGCGGGCCTTTGCCGAGATCGGGGCGTCGGATGCGCGGGCGGTGATCGTCACCGGCAGCGGCTCGATCTTCTCGGCGGGGGTCGATCTGTTCCGGCTCGTCAACGAAGGGGCGCCGTACGTGGAGCGCTTCTATCCCGAGATGGTGCGGATGTTCCTCGAGCTCTTTACGTTTCCGAAGCCGGTCATCGCCGCGGTCAACGGGCACGCGGTGGCCGGTGGCGCCGTCCTCGCCCTGGCCGCCGACTATCGCCTCATGGCCGCCGGCAACGGACGGATCGGCGTGCCGGAGATGCTGGTCGGGGTGCCGTTCCCGCCGAGCGTGCTCGAGGCGATCCGCTTCGCCGTCCCGCCGCAGCATCTGCAGAACTTCATCTACAGCGGCCGCACGGTGACTGCCGAGGATGCGCTGCGCATCGGCCTCGTCGACGAGATCGTCGCGCCGGACGATCTGCCGGCGCGCGCGGCTGAAGTCGCGGCGCAGATGGCCGCCCTGCCGGCGGAAGCATTCGCGCTCACCAAGCGGCAGCTGCGCGATCACGCCGCCGACCGCGCCAAACGCCACAACAGCGAGTTCGGCGACGACGTGCGCGCGCTCTGGAACCAGCCGGAAACGCACGCGCGGATTCGCGACTATCTGGCGAAGACGATCAAGAAGTGATCCAAAGTTTATCCCGACCGAAGGGAGGGATCTTTGGTGCCATCGCCACAGATGTCGCGAGCGGCACCAAAGATCCCTCCCTACGGTCGGGATAAAGTGAGAACCACCACCCGAAACACGCCGCCGAAGATCGACGGCTCATCGCGCACGATCGACAGCCCGGTCCCGTTCAGAATGTCATCCAGACGCCGGGTCACATCGGTGGCCACGAGATTCGTCAGCACGTTGGCCATCCGCCGGACGACGCTCACCCGCCCGCTGGCGAACTTGTCGAAGATCGCCGCCCGCCCACCGGCACGCAGCACGCGCGCGGCCTCGCGCGCGGTGGCGTATGGATCGGGCACCACCGCCAGCACGAGGTGGAGCAGCACGACGTCGAACGAACCGTCGTCGAACGTCAGCCGCGCCGCGTCCATGACTTGTGCATCGACCGTCATGCGCAGCGCCGCGGCGCGTGCAGCGGTCTTCTCCACCATGGCCGGCGTGAGATCGATCGCCGTCACCCGCGCCTCGCGCGGCAGCAGCTCGAGATCGAGGCCGGTCCCGCATCCGACGATCAGCACCCGCTCGCCGGGCTGCACGTTCGCCAGCTCGATCGAACGGCGGCGCCCCTTCGCCAGCCGCCGCACGATGACGTCGTAGAACGGCGCGTACGCGGTGTAGCGCACGCGGTTCCACCAGTTCGTGTTGATGGTCATACGCTTCAGCTATTCAGCTGTTCAGCTACTCAGTTATTCAGGCGCCGAGCGCCGCACATTCGGCCTGAACAGCTGAGCAGCTGAGCAGCTCATCCATCTACATATTGATCATGTGCCCTTCGAGCCCATGGATCGCTTCCTTCAGTGCCTCGCTCAGGGTCGGGTGCGCGTGGACGTTGCGGGCGACTTCGGCGGTCGTCAGTTCCCACTGCTGCGCGAGGGTCAGCTCCGGCAGGAGCTCGGTGACGTCGGGGCCGATCATGTGCGCGCCGAGGATCTCGCCGTATTTCGCGTCGCTGAGGATCTTCACGAAGCCGGCCGTTTCGCCGAGGCCGTGGGCCTTGCCGTTGGCGGTGAAGGGAAACTTCGCCACCTTCACCTCGTGGCCCTGCTCGCGGGCCTGTTTCTCGGTCCAGCCGAAGCTGGCGATCTGCGGCTGGCAGTAGGTGGCGCGCGGCATCATGATGAAGTCGAGCTCGCGCGTCTCGTGATCGGCCATCGTCTCGGCGGCGATGATCCCCATCGCCTCCGCGACGTGCGCCAGCATCATCTTCGCCGTCACGTCGCCGATGGCGTAGATGCCCGGCACGTTGGTGCGCATGCGGCCGTCGATGGCGATGGCGCCGCGGTCGGTCAGCTCGACGCCGGTCTTCTCCAGGCCATAACCCTCGACCCGCGGCTTGAAGCCGATGGCCTGCAGCACCTTGTCGGCTTCGAGCGTCTGCTGCTTGCCGTCTTTCGTGACCGTGACTTTGACTTTCTCGCCGCTGTCGTCGATGGCATCGACGCGCGTGGAGGTCATCACCTCGATGCCGGCGCGTTTGTAGTGTTTGGCCAGCTCGGCGGAGATCTCCTCGTCTTCATTCGGCATCAGACGGTCGAGGAACTCCACGATCGTCACCTTCGTCGCGTAGTTGCTCATCACGTACGCGAACTCGACACCGATCGCGCCGCCGCCCGCGATGATGATGCTGCCCGGCAGCGACTCCTGCACGATCTGCTCTTCGTACGTGACCACCCGCTCCGACAGCCTGGTGTTCGGCAAGAGGCGCGTCGTCGCGCCGGTGGCGATGATGCAGTTCTTGAACTCGAGGGTCTCGCTGCCGCCGTCATTCAGTTGCACGTCGAGCGACTTTGCGTCGCGAAAGGTCGCCCAGCCGTGGAACTGGGCGATCTTGTTCTTCTTCATCAGGTAGTGCACGCCCTTGACGCGGCCGTCGGCGACTTTGCGGCTCCGTTTCGCCGCCTCGGCGTAATCGAAGGTGATGTTGCCGTCGACGTTGATGCCGAACGTCTTCGTGTCGTGTTTGAGCAGGTGGACGATCTCCGCGTTGCGCAGCAGCGCCTTCGACGGGATGCAGCCGACGTTGAGGCAGACCCCGCCCCAGTACTGCTTTTCGACGATGGCCACGGAGAGTCCGAGTTGCGTGGCGCGGATCGCGGCGACATAGCCGCCCGGTCCGGCCCCGAGAACGACGAGGTCGAATTGCTTTGCCATGGCGCGGAGTTTATTAAACTGCGCGCCCAATGAAAGCACTCGTCGCCACCAACACCGACGGCTACCGCGTCGCCCTCACCGAGCTCGACGAATCCGAACTGCGCGGCGAAGTCCTCGTCGATGTGGCCTATTCGTCGCTCAACTACAAAGACGGGCTGGCCATCACCAACCGCGGCAAGATCGTCCGCAAGTTCCCGATGACCCTCGGCATCGACCTCGCCGGCACCGTCATCGCCTCCGAGCACCCCGACTTCAAGCCGCGCGACCAGGTGCTCGCCACCGGCCAGGGCCTCGGCGAGCTGGAGCCAGGCGGCTACTCCGAGCGCCAGCGCGTCCGCGCCGATGCCCTGCTGCCGCTGCCGGCCAATCTGTCGCTCGAACAGGCGATGCAGCTCGGCACCGCCGGCCTCACGGCCATGCTCTGCGTGCTGGCCCTGGCTCGCAACAAGGTCATGCCGGACGAGCGGGAGGTGGTCGTGACCGGAGCCGCGGGCGGCGTCGGTTCGATCGCCGTGATGCTGCTCGCAAAGCGCGGCTACAAAGTCGCCGCGTCCACCGGCCGCCCGGAGCTCGAGTCGTACCTCCGCGAGCTCGGCGCCACGTCGATCATCGCCCGTGAGGCGCTGACGAAAGACGGCCCGCCGATGCAGTCGGAGACATGGGCCGGCGGCGTCGATACCGTCGGCGGCGTCACCCTGCAGAACCTCTTCGCCCAGACCGCCTACGGCGGCGCCATCGCCTGTTGTGGCATGGCCGGCGGCCACGAGCTGCACACCGCCGTCTGGCCGCTCATCCTCCGCAACGTCTCCCTCCTCGGCGTCAGCTCTCTCCGCACGCCAAAGGACGAGCGAATGGCCGCGTGGGAAGCGCTCGCGCACGACGTCGACGCGGAGAAGCTCGCCAGCCTCTCGCGTATCGAACCGCTCTCGCGCATCCACGAGGTGGCGGAGGAGATCGTGGCCGGCAAGGTGCGGGGACGGGTGGTCATCGACGTGAAGTCGTAGCGCATCCGGTAGGGATGTAGGCTTGCGAGTCACTCCTATAGCGGATGCGACCCTCCTGGGCACTGGCTGCCGTTGCCGTCGTGACGCTGATGGCGAGTCTCGGTGCATTGATCCCGATCTTTGCCGACCTCGCCGGACAGCCGCTTGCGGGCTGGAAACGCGGCCGACGCATTGTGGCGGCGGCCCTCCTCCTGATCATCAGTTCCGTCACAGGATTTGCCGCATACCGCGCCGCGCTCCCACGCGAAACACCCCTCACGCCCGACTCGCGGATTCACTGGGCCGACGATCCGGTCGAAACGGAGACGATTCGTCCCGACACGATCGAACCGCAGAAACCCGTTCCCCCCGTTTCCTCGACCGTCCCGAGCGCCACGGCCCCACCGCCGGCACCGCGAGTCCCTCATGCGATGATCCGCGATCACGTCGGCCGGCCGGTGGCGCAGCTAACTCGCGTCGTGCAGCGCGTCACCGCGAAGGGCTACTCCGCCGAAGGCGAACTGCGCGAGGATTCGGAGCAGAGTGCCGGGTTCGAGGGAATGGTCACGATTTTCCTCACGCTGGACGTGACGATCACCCGTCGCGGCGCCATCATCAGCGCGTTCACCGTGAGCTCACGCGGCGGTGGATACAGACACGAAGACGCGCGCATTCAGGCATTCGAGCGTCTCGTCGCCACCCTCGAAGAACGGCTGTCGCGGGAAGTACCCGCGGATTAAAAGGAGCGATGAACATGCGAACACTGGCCCTGATGCTGACTCTCCTCCTCACCTGCTCTGCAGCGGCCGAGCCTCTCGAAGACGCGATCGACACCCTCGCGCGCGAGATCAGCAGCTCCGTGAAGGAGCAGAAAAAGCGAAAGATCGCCATCCTCCCGTTCGACGAAGCCAAAGGGAAAGAGAGCGTCCTCTCCACCTACGTTCCGGAGACGCTCGTCACCAATCTCTTTCGCCTCGGCCGGTTCGAGATCGTCGAGCGCCAGATGCTTGACAAAGTGATCGCCGAGGTGCGGCAGCAGCGCAGAGAAGGGGCGTTCGATCCAAAGACCGCCGCGGAGGTGGGACGCATCGCCGGTGTCGAAGCGATCGTCACCGGCACCATCACTGACTTTCCAACCTATGTCGGCATCAACTGCCGCATCATCGACACCACCACTGCCACGGTGTTCGGCGCCGCTAACACCACCATCGCCAAAGATGCGAATCTCCGCGGCACGATCAAAGAGGTGGCGATGGCCGGCGCGAAGTTGCCAGCCATCACTCCCGACGAGCGCCCCTCGTTTTCCAACGCCTACATCCACGTCGAAGTCGAGAGCGCGGAGCGGAAAGGGGACGTCGTGACGCTGACGCTGAACGCGCAATCACGCTCGTCGAAGCCCTACTCGCTCTGGATGAGCAACATCTCGATGCTCGATGAGAACGGCGAGAACTGGGGCTGCAAATTCGACAGCGGAAACGACAGTGTCTCCTTTGAGCTCCATCCACGGACGCGACAGAGGCTTCGCGCTAGCTGTCGCCCGGCCACCGACAACAGCGGTACGCGATTCACGCTCCTCACCGAACATGGGGGCGTGTCGATCGAAGACATCGTCCCGGTCGTCGTGAAAAAATAGAGTGGTCGCCGCAGCACGATGGCCGCGCTGCTGGCCACGGCGCGGCGGCTTCTTCGCAACGAGGACGAAGCGCGCGATGCTCTGCAGTCGGCGTACGTCCAGGCTTGGCGCGCGCTGCCGCGCTTTCGCGGCGATGCGAAGCTCTCCACGTGGCTGCATCGCATCGTCGTCAACGACAGCCTGATACGCCTGCGCTCGCGGCGCGATGAGGTGGAGCTCGACGACGAGCTGCTCCCGCGCTTTGCTGAAGACGGCCACCACGTGGAGCCGGCCACCGACTGGAGCGAGTCGGCCCTTGCCATGCTCGAGCGCGAGGAAACGCGCGAGCTCGTACAGCGCAACATCCAGAAGCTACCGGAGGCCTACCGTACCGTGCTGACCCTGCGCGACATCGAGGAGCTGGACCCTGCCGAGGCCGCGACGATGCTCGGCATCTCCACGAACCTGCTGAAAGTCCGGCTGCATCGCGCGCGGCAGGCCTTACGCACGCTGCTCGAGCGCGAGCTGGGAGGACGCCCATGATCTCCTGCGAGGAGCTGATCCGATTTCTGCTCGAATACGTCGAAGCTCGCTGCCCGCCGAGGAGTTGCAGAAGTTCGAAGAGCACCTCGGCGTGTGAGAGGACTGCAGGGCATATCTGCAAACGTACGAGGCCACGATCCGGATGGAAAAGTCGGCCGCGCACATCGATCCCGACGACGTGCCGGAAGAGCTCGTTCAGGCCATTTTCGCGGCGCGAACGGGCGCGATCTCTGAATTACATCTCCGTCAGGAGGTGCATGAAATGGATCGATGGAAACCGCGCGAATGGCGCGATCGCGACGAGCATTACAACGAGGAGCGGGAAGAGCGTTTCTACCGCGGCGGACACGACCGCCCGCAGCAGGACTACCGCGGCGGGCAGGACTATGGCGGCACCGGCAGCGACCGCGGTTATCGCGCCGACCGTTCCTATGGCGGAGCAGAGCCGTATCGCGGCGCGGATCCCTATCGCGGCGGCGAGCCGTCTCGCGGCGACCAGTACGGCAGCTACGGCGGATACAACGCGTACGAGCGCGGGCAGGCTCGCGGCTCGGATCGCGGCTTCGCGCAGGATTATCGCGACCGCAACGCTTACGGCCGTCCGGATCCCGATCGCCACAGCGCCTACTTTGACCGCGGCAACATTGATCGCGGCACGTACGACCGCGGCACGTACGACGCTCCGCGCATCGAGCGGCCCACCTACCGGCCGACGGGCTACCGGCCGGCGTCTGGTGCCCGCGACGAGCGCGACTTCATGAATCGCGAACGGATGCGCACCGACGCCGGGCCGGCCTGGGGCCGAACGTTCGGCGACGGCTTCGAATTCGACCGGGCCGACGTCGATCGTGACGGATGGCGAGGACGCGGCAGCGGCGAGCGCGACCAGCGCGACCGCGAATACGGCCGCGACTACTGGGACGACTATCCGTGGAGCAGCCGTCGCTGGTAGGCGTTAGCTGGTAGTGACCTTGCAAAGTCCCCTCTCCGCCAGCACAGGAGAGGGGACTCCACATGAACGCCTACGAAGAACCAAGCGACCGCCGCGGAACCGAGCGCCGCGACCACGACTCCGACCGCCACACCTTCGGCACCGGGGCCACCCTTCCGTTCGATCCCGATTCGACCTGGAGCACACCGGTCAACGATCCCGAGGCGACGTATCCGCTGCGCGATCGCGCGCGGAACTGAGAGGCAGTTCCTCGGTTCCTCGGGTTCCTCGGAGTTCCTCGGCATTACCACCCGAGGAACCGAGGAACCCGAGGAACTCCGAGGAACCGCCTTTACGCGTACCGCTTCGTCATCTCCGCGCAAAAGTCGGCAAACTCCCCCACCACCTGCGGCGGGGAGGTGTAGTGATCGCGCACGCCGCGCGAGCCGGGCGTGAAGCAGTACGTCACCGTCACGTCGAACGGCTCCAGCGCTTTCATCTGCCGGTCGAACCACTCCAGTGAATTCGGCCGGTGATGATCGGCCCAGCTCAAGCCGGTGCGCAGCCGTTTCACGCCGAGCTTCCTGAGCCACGCCACCGCGTCGTCGAGCCGGTGATCCTCGAAATGGAACCACTGGCAGATCCCCACCTCCGGCGTGTAATCGGTGAGCTGCTGCAGGGCGAGCTTCGGCGTGCCGTCTTCTTTCAGTAGGCCCATGTAGAAATGCCGGTAGTACGAAGAGCCCTCCGCCTCGCGATGCCGGGTCGTGGCCGGCCATGCTTTCGGCAGGTCGTACAGCGAATACCAGTGCACGCGCGGCACGGCGCTCAGCACCAGTTCCATCGTCCGCTGGAAGCCGAAGGCCTGCACTTCCTCCGCGCCGAACGTCGACACCCCCACTTCCGAGATCCAGATCGGCAGGTTGGTGACGTTGCGGATTTCCTGGAGCTTGTCCGGCCACTCGTGAATCTGCCAGTGATTCCAGTCGAGCGGAAATCCATGCACCGCCACGACGTCGAGGTTCTCCAGCACGCCCTGCCGCTGCATCCGCTCGATGAACGCAGGATCGATCGGCGAGATCCCGCCCAGAACGCGCGGTAACGACGGATTGACGCTCTTCACCGCCTGTGCGGCCAGCGATGTCATCTCGGAAAAGACCTGCCATTCCGGGTCGATCTGAAAATCCCAGTGCGACAGGTTGTTCGGCTCATTCCACAGCATTACTGCTTCAACAGGCATTGTCGTTCCTTACAGGGGCCGAGGGCCGAGGGCCAAGGGCCGAGGGCCAAGGGAAAACCGAGGCTGCGCGTGCGGCACTCGGGAGAACCCCTCGGCCCTCAGCCCTCGGCCCTCGGCCCTAAAGCTCACGCATCCCCAAACACCGGCCGTTCGCCGCGGCGGCAGAGATATACCTCATCCTCGGGGTGCGCCTCGATTGTGAAGCCGGCGCTGCGCAGCATCGCTTCCACGCATGCGCGATTCGGAACCCACCAGTTGGTCGGGTCGTTCGCGTAACGCCGCTCGATGAAGTACATCAGCGGGTAGCCGTCCTGCTCGAAATGGGCCGTGTCCCAGAACTGATAGTTCTCGTCGACCGGCACCACGTCCTTGCTGCCGCGCTGCATGCTCTGGAAGAGCAGCATGTCGCCGACGGCATGCTCGTAAAGCGTGTCGAGCGCCAGCAGCGGATGCCGCAGGTGATAGAGCACCCCCATGAAGATGACCAGGTCGAACTTCTCACCGAGCTTTCCCACGTCGTAGACCGACATGTTGCGGAACTCGATGTCGGGAAAACCGGAGACCTCCGCGGCAAAGCGTCCCTGGTTCAGGTAGACGTCATCCGAGTCGATGGCCACCACGCGCGCCGCGCCGCGCTTCTTCATCTCGATCGAATAGAAGCCGGCATTGCAGCCGACGTCGAGCACCGACTTGCCGGCCAGGTCAGCCGGCACCGCGTGCGCGAAGTTGCGCCACTTGACGTTCGGATAGTCGCCGAGAAAGTGCTCCGGGGCTGTTTGCACCCCGTGCAAGTCGATGTTGTGAAACCACTGACCGAGGGAACGGACTCGCTGCTCGATTTCCTGCGGAGAAAGACTCATTTACTGACCTCTTCTACCATTGCGCGCTCGACCATCTCGCGAATATCGGGACGGAGCGCGATGCTGCTCATCTTCGATCGCGCCGCGGGGCGCATGCGATTCAACGTGTAGGCCACCTTCTTCCGGGTCTGCTCGGGGCTGAAGTAGTTCGCGTAGCCGTGGGAGTTGAGGGAGAAGAACGAGAGCGCGTCCGCATCGTTGAGCAGCGCCACCTCCGGATCGTCTCCCTGCCGCTCGTGCGCGGCCACGATCTGCGCGACCCGCTCGGCCGTCTTCGGGTCGACGCCGGCGGCTCCGAGCTCCTCGCGCGTCATCTCGCCCCCCTTCGCCGCGTGCGCATCCTTGAAGGACTGGTAGTCGGCGGCGAGGTGCTCCACGCGCGCATCCGACTCGGATGAGAGCCGCTCCACGTCGTGAAACAGCGCCGCGAATTGCACGGCGACGGAGGCATTCGGCTCGAGCCGCAGCATCCACTGCCAGACGTCGAGGGCGTGGTTGTAATCGGCGCGGACGAGCGGCTTCGCCAGATCGTGCAGCTTGCGATGCCGCTGCAGCACGCGCGTGAAGAGCTGCCCCTGCGAGTGACGGTTGCGCCGCCCCACGTGACGCTGACAGCGGTTGAGCACCTCGAGCGGAAACTCGGGGCGCCGTCCGTTGTCGTCGGCGATCAGCAGCGTGAACGGCTCGCGCGCCATCTCGTCGAGCGCCACGTCGAACTGCCACGCGTCGAAGTCGTCGCGCCCCCACTCCGAGGCGCGCAGCAATGGTGGCGCGTCCCGCTCGGTGTCGAAGCCGACGAAGATCGACGGGAACTCGGCGGCCAGTCTCGCGGAGAGAGTGCCGCGGGCCCCCTCGTTCCACGCCTCGCGGGGATAGAGCACGGTCAGCTGTTCGAGCATCACGTTTTGCGCCTCATGCAAACCAGTGGCCCGTGTTTTGCTGCGGCTCGACCGTACGTGAAGCAACCAGAAGAAGTGCAACCTGCCCGCGGCAAGCTGGGGATTCTGTTGCCCGGCCTCGGCGCCGTCGCCACCACGATGATCGCCGGCGTTTTCCTCGCGCGTAAGGGACTGGCCCAGCCGATCGGCTCGCTGACGCAGATGGGCACCATTCGTCTCGGCAAGCGCACCGACAACCGCTTGCCGAAAGTCAGCGACTTTCTCGGCCTGGCAAAACTCGACGATCTCGTCTTCGGGGCGTGGGACATCTTTCCCGACAACGCGTACGAATCGGCCGTGCACGCCGACGTCCTCACCGCGGCGCACCTCCTCCCGATCAAAGAGGAGCTCGAGGCGATCACACCGATGGCCGGCGTCTTCTACCCGGAGTTCGTCCGCCGCCTGAACGGCACCCACGTCAAGCAGGGCGCCACGAAGGCGGAGATGGTGGAGCAGTTGCGCCAGGACATCCGCGACTTCAAGGCGAAGAACGGCTGCGATCGCGCCGTCGCCGTCTGGTGCGGCAGCACCGAAGTCTACGTCTCCGCGAACGGCGTCCATCACACCGCCGACACGTTCGAGCGCGCGCTGCACAACAACGATCCGAACATCTCCAACGCCCAGCTCTACGCGTGGGCCTGCCTGCGCGAGCACGTGCCGTTCGCCAACGGCGCGCCGAACCTGGCCTGCGATTTCCCCGCGGCTTTCGAGCTGGCCAGACGTGAGGGCGTGCCGATCGCCGGCAAAGACTTCAAGACCGGCCAGACGCTGATGAAGACCGTCATCGCGCCGGCCCTCAAGGCCCGCATGCTCGGCGTGCGCGGCTGGTTCTCGACGAACATCCTCGGCAATCGCGACGGCGAGGTGCTCGACGATCCAGCCTCCTTCAAATCGAAGGAGACCACGAAGCTGGGCGTCCTCGACTACATCCTGCAGCCGGAGACCTACAAGGAGCTCTACGGCGACCTCTATCACAAGGTGCGCATCGAGTATTACCCGCCGCGCGGCGACGCCAAAGAAGGGTGGGACAACATCGACATCTTCGGATGGCTCGGCTATCCGATGCAGATGAAGATCGATTTCCTCTGCCGCGACTCGATCCTGGCCGCGCCGATCGTGCTCGACCTAGCGCTGCTGCTCGACTTCGCGCAGCGCGCCGGCTGGAGCGGCGTGCAGGAGTGGCTCAGCTTCTATTTCAAGTGCCCCATGACCGCGCCGGAGCTCTATCCGGAGCACGACCTCTTCATTCAGCTCATGAAGCTGAAGAACACGATGCGCTGGGCGATGGGCGAAGAGACGATCTCCCACCTCGGCCACGAATACTACGACTGAGGAGTAGCCGCGAGAGCATGTACGACTCGAACGAGGACCTTCCGCTGGTCTGCCAGATCAATCTCCCCGAGGCGGCGCAGCATGTCTATCGCACCGCGTACAACAACGCCTGGAAGCGGCGGAACGATCACAAGTACGCGCAGGAACAGGCGTGGATCGCAGTACGGCAACAGTTCGCGCGCGATCCGCTCAGCCGGCGCTGGATCGCGCGGGCCATCGAAGAACGCAAAGCGTCCTAATCTCCCGCGCCCGTCTACAATCGCGGGGCATGAGCCAGTTCGCCAACGCCTTCGGTTCCGACCCTGACGAATACGTGCGCAGTCTCCTCGCCCTGGTCGGCGATCGCGATCCGCTCGCGCTCCTGCCCGAGCTCCCCTCCCGTATCGAAGAACTGCTGCGCGATCTGGGCGACACGACCCTGCGCAAGCCGGAGCGCGAAGGCAAGTGGTCGCTGCTCATGATCGCGCGCCACCTCGCCGACTCGGAGCTCGTGTTCGCGTTCCGTTACCGGATGATCCTCGGCAACGACACGCCGCCTCTCGCCGGTTACGACCAGGACGCGTGGGCGCAGAACCTTCGCTACGCGGAGGCCGATCTCGACGAGACGCTCGAGCTGCTGCGCGTCGTGCGCAACGCGAATGTCCGGATGCTGCGCGCCCTCACGCCCGAACAGCGGAAGCGCGGCGGCCTGCACAGCGAGCGCGGATTCGAAGACATGGAGCGCCTGATGTGCCTCCACGCCGCGCACGACATCGTGCACACGCGGCAACTGGAGCGGGTGCGCGCCGCCGTGGCTTAGAAGCAGTTCCTCGGGTTCCTCGGAGTTCCTCGGTTCCTCGGCGGCAACTGCCACCCGAGGAACTCCGAGGAAGCCGAGAAACTCCGAGGAACCGCGAAGCGCTACCTCTCCTCGATCGACTCCCGGTCCATCGCTTTCGCAATGGCGGTCGCCTTCGCGGTCTTGACCTTGGTCGGCATCATCTTGTGCGCCGCGCTCTGCAGCTTCTTCATCGGCCGCAGCAGCGGGTTGTTCCACATCGCCTGCGCTGACTCCTTGCGGGTCTGCATCAGGTCGCCGAGCTGCCGCAGCTGATCCTCGTCGAAGAGCTGCCGCGCGGCGGCGAACATCTGGGTCTCTTCTTCGCGGATGTGGTGCTCGATCAGCTCCTTGACTACCTTCGCCTTGGCCGTGAACTCCTTCGACTTCGGGTTCGCGGTCTTCAGCGCCGGCAGGACCATGTCCACGACGTGGTGCTCCTCGGCGGCCTCATAGAAGAGATCCTCCGCCTCCTGCCCCTTCGTCACGGCCTTGAAGGCCGGATAAAACACTTCCTCTTCGATCTGCGCGTGCATCTTGAGCTCCTGCTCGATCTCACGCACGAGCGACTCGCGCTGCTTGGTGGCGCGCTCGGTCGTTTCGTTGAGCTCGCGCAGCAGGCGCTTGAGGGTCGCATGATCCGATTTCAACATCGTGATCGCATTTGGCATACGCATTCCTCCACGCGCTTGTATTGCGCAACGCGTGCCGCACTTATCCTTTGCACATGACGGATAATGCTTCTCTTCTGCACGACCGCGTCCGCGAGGCCCTCGACGCCGCACAAGTCACTTATGAGGTGCTTCCCTGCGCCCCCGAGCTCGCCGACACCGCCGAGTTCTGCGCCCACTACGGCATCCCCGCCGACGAAGCCTGCAACGCCATCCTGGTGGCCCTCAAGACCACCCCCCGCCAGTACGTCGCCTGCCTCGTCCGCGCCGACACGAAGCTCGACGTGAACAAGAAAGTCAGCAGCATCGTCGCCTTCAAACGCCTCTCCTTCGCCTCCTCCGAAGAGACCGCCGAGCTGAGCGGAATGATGATCGGCGGCGTGACCATCCCCGGCCTCCCCGCCGACGTCCCGATCTACATCGACGAACGGGTACTGGAACGCCCGCGCATCGTGATCGGCGGCGGCAACCGGTCGAGCAAAGTGCGGCTGGCGCCGTCGGAGTTGCTGAAGCTGGCTAATGCGAAGAGCGCGGATATTGCCGTGCCGCGGTGACGGTGTGTGTGTGGAGGGGGCTTCCAATCGTGTGGTGTGGGTTGGAAGCCCACACCACACGGGCAGACCTTCATTCTCGCATGCGTCGAACGAGCCCCAGCACGCTCCCGCCGACGATCATCGCTCCGCCCACCACCGTCCGCGTCGTCAACGGCTCCCCCAGAATCCATACGCCGAGGAGCACCGCGATCGGAATGTTGCCGTAGTAGATGACGGCGGTTGCGGCGGGGCTGAGCCGCGTGGTGACGCGCACCCAGAGGCTGTGCGCGATCAGCGTCACGCCGACGGCCAGGAAGAGCAGGCCGGCCCAGTCGCGTGGGGCGAGGTCCCAACGGGTCTTCGGGAGGAAGAAGAGGAAGAAGAGGAGCGCGAAGCCGAACTGGCCTAGCGCGCGGGTGGCGCTCGGGAGGTGGGACCAGCGCTGGTGGAGGATGGGGAGCGAGGCGTAGAAGAGGGCGCTCACGCACGACAGCGTCATGCCGAGGGCGGTGGCGTTGCTGAAGGTGAACGCCGGAACGACCAGGATCGCTCCGGCGGCGGCGATCAGCACGGCGGCGATGTCGCTCCAGGTCGGGCGTTGCCGCGCCACGAGCGCGCCGAGGAGCAGCAGGTGGATGCCGTAGGTGGAGAGGCCGATGGCGCCGATCGAGGCGGACGAGGCCTTGATACCGAAGAAGAGCGTCAGCCAGTGGGCGAAGAAGAGGAAGCCGATGCACGCGAGCCTGGCCAGATCGCGTGGCGCGACGCGGCGCAGTTCGCGGCGCAAGAGCATCACCACGGCCAAGCCGGTCGTGGCGATGGCCAGGCGGAAGACGCCGATGGTGTACGGATTCGCGGCGATGAACTTCACGGTGACCGGGATGCAGCCGAAGAGGATCAGCGCAAGGACGGCTTCGGCCGCGAGGCGGAACACGGGCGCGCAGTGTAGCTCGCGTCCGGTTTTCAGGACGGATGAGGAGACGACGGGGGCCTCCGGGGGCCGGGGCACCCCGTCGTTCCCTGATCTGTTAGAAGCTCGCCAGAATCGCGTTCGCCTCGGCGATCAGCTTCGCCGCGGCCTCGCCGCTCATCTTGTCCTCCACCTCATGGATGAAGGCCCGCAGCTGGCTCTGCGCGGCGTTGAGCGAGCCGCGGCGGATCGCGTCGATGGCCGCTTGGAGTTTTGCGCGGAGTGATTTGTCCGTCACGTCGCCGAGGAGCAGCGTCACCTGCGCATCGAGCGGGCGCTTCGAGACGAAGACCGCGGTCGTGCGGGCCGGCACGACGAACGTGCCGCCGGAGAACGTCGAGGTCCGCACCAGCGCATCGTGCGACGCGGCCTGAATCGGATGCAGCGACATCGTGCGTCCCGCCAGCGACGCGGCGGTGTACGACTGCGGCGTGCCGGTGGCGTTGAAGACCACCGCCACGAGATCTCGTTGACGATCGACGGCGCCGTCGTTATCAGCGATGGTCATGACGATCACGCCCGGCAGCGGATCGGGACCGGCGTTGAGCAGCGCCACGCGCGACTGCACGTCGGCCGCGGTGCGCAGGCGGAAGAGCGGCGTGGAGCGGCGCAGCGCGAGCAGCTCGCGGAAGAGGATGGTGGCGTCGACGATGTCGCTCTGCGCCGGTTTGAGCGACGGGTTCGCGAGCAGCGGGCCGAAGATCGGCCAGTTCGCACCGTTGTCCTGCTGCGGCGGCAGGCCGACGCCCCAGTTGTTCGTCGTGTACGTAAAGTCCAGCCGGTTGAACCAGTCGCCGGAGTTGTAGCTGTTCCGGTCGAGCGACTTCGAGCGCAGCATGTCGGTCCCGGCGTGGAAGAACGGGATGCCCTGCGCCAGGGCCACGGTAGAGAGGGCGACGTTCTGCGCGCGAACGCGCTGCGCCATCGTCAGCGTGACCGGCAGCTTGAGGTTCATCACATCGAAGAACGTCTCGTTGTCGTGCTTCTCGACGTAGTTGACGACCTCCTGCGGATCGTGGGTGTAGCCGGCCTGCTGCCCCTTGTAGTCGAGCTGCGTGCCGTTCACGAGATTGCCGTTGCGGTCGACGAAGGTGTAGCTGGCGAGATTGCCGGCGAGGCCGAGGCGGATCCAGTCGGTCTGCAGCAGCAGCAGGTTCTTCTGATCGCTGGCCGAGCCCTGGTCGGTGGCGTTCGGATCGTAGTAGAGCCCCGTGCCGAAGCCCTGCGCCTGGATGCCGTCGAACGGACCACCGCCGCGCACGCCGTCGCGGAGCCTGTCGCTGAAGGTGCCGATGCCGGTGCCGGCCATGTTCCTCTGAATGGCGTTCATGCCGCGGGCGTTATCCGCCACTTCGCCGAAGTTCCACCCCTCGCCATACAGGTAAACCTGTTGGCCATGCGGTCCGAGGGCATCGAGCGCCGCGCGCAGTTTGGTCATGTTGCGCTTCATGTGATGACCCATCAGGTCGAAGCGGAAGCCGTCCACCTTGTAGTCGCGGGCCCACGTCAGGACGGAGTCGATCAGCAGCTTCTCCATCATGTTGTGCTCGGAGGCAGTGTTCGGGCAGCAGCTCGACTGCTCGACGTTGCCGTCCGCGTTGAGGCGGTGGTAGTAACCGGGCACGATCTTGTCGAGCACCGACTTGTCGTTCTGCCCCGCGGAGTTGGTGTGGTTGTAGACCACGTCCATCACCGTGCGCAGCCCGGTGTTCGCGAGCGACTGCACCATCTCGCGGAACTCGACGATGCGCTGCGGGCCGTCGGCGTTCGTCGAATAGCTTCCCTCCGGCACGGTGTAGTGCCACGGGTCGTAGCCCCAGTTGAAGCCGTCCTGATCGCGGATCGCGAAGATCGCTTCCTGCTGTTCCGTTCCATCAGCCGCGTACGTGGAGAGGTCGCCCGGCGCGAGCCACTGCGACTTGTCCTCGTTGACCGTGGCGATGTCGAACGCCGGCAGCAGGTGAATGTGCGTGAGGCCGGCCGTCGCCAGCTTCGAGAGGTGCTGCATGCCGTTCGAGCCGCTCTGCGTGAAGGCCTTGAACGTGCCGCGCTGCGCGGCCGGGACAGTGTCGTCGGTCGCGCTGAAGTCGCGCACGTGCAGCTCGTAGAGAGTGATGTCCTCCGGCGCATCGAGCTTCGGTTTCGCGAAGGTCGTCCATCCCGCCGGCATCAGCGACGGCGACGCGAGGTCGACGATCTGGCTGCGCGCGCTGTTCCGCGCCAGGCTCACCGAGTACGGGTCGGTGACCAGGTTGTGCTCGATGTTGCCGGTCGTGCGAACGAACACTTCCACCTCGTAGAGATAGAACTTGCCGTTCCACGAGGCGTCGCCGGTCACGCTCCAGACGCCGCTCGCATCGCGCGTCATCGCGTGCATCGTCGACGCGGTGGCCGGGTTCGAATCGGCGAAGAGGTGCAGCGTCACCTCACGCGCGGTCGGCGCCCACACTTTGAGCGTCGGCACACCGGCGTTGAACGTCGCGCCGAGGGCGCCGTTGTAGGTGAAGAGGTCATCGAGGACGCCGGCGATCTGCAGCGCCGTCGCATCCTCGAGCGTCGTGCCGTTCTTCGCTTCCACGGCCAGCTGTCCTTTGAGGAGCGCCGCCGCGTCGACGCCGTTCGGGAGGTGGTAGGCCGTGTACCCCGCCAGGTGCGGGAACTTCGAGGCCACGTCGGCACCGACACCGTTCGGGTCGTACGTCAGCGCGTACGACGTCCCGCCGCTGATGCCGCTCTCACCGAGCTCGAGGTCGCCCGTCGCGCTCGCGTGCAGCGTCACGTTCCAGCTGCCGTTGACGTTCCACGCGATGGTGTTCGCGTCGACCCAGTGCGCCTGCGCTTTGTTCAGGTTGCCTTTCGGTGCGCCGGCGCTACCGACCGTCAGCACGTGGGTCGTGGCGTTGTAGACGAAGAACGTTTCGGCGCACGACTGCGTCACGGTGAATGCGATGTTCGCGCCGTTCTGCGCGCCGTTCGCGCCGTAGTTCACGTTCCAGCTCTCGTCGATCGCCACCTTCGCCTCGTAGTTGCCGGCGGGGATGGCGCGGGTCGAGAACGTATAGATGTTGTCGCCATCCGGGTCCTGCAGCCAGCTGCGCAGGCACGACGGATCCCAGTCGCCGCCGCATCCGAGGAACTGCTGAAAATTGCCCGGCACCGTGGCGATGACCTTGCTCTTGTTGTCGGCGATCCAGTGCGTGGCGTGGTCGTAATAGAACTTCACACTCGCCGCGCTGCCGAGGTTCAGGCTGAGGTTGGAGCCGTTCGCGGTCGCGTTCGCGCCGTAATTCTCATTCCACCCGTTGTTCAGCGCCGCCTTGTACTCCCAGTTGCCGGCCGGTACGTTGTAGGTCCCCTGCCAGACCCCGTCGGTCGCGTCATAGGTGAGATGTGTCGTGGCGCAGGAGGGGTCCCAGTCGCCCGCGCATCCGAGCTCGCTCTGGAAGCTGCCCGGGATGCCGACCACGGACGGCTGCGGCTCCGTTCCCGCCGGGGCGACGGTCAGCACGTGCGTCGAGGAGTCGTAGGTGAAGAGCGTCTTCGCGCAGCCATTACCGACAGAAAAGGCGATGTTTCCGCCGTTCTGCACGCCGCCGGCGCCGTAGTTCACGTTCCAGCTCTCGTCGATGGCCGCCTTCACCTCGTAGTTGCCGGCCGGCAGGTGCACCGCCATCGTGAAGAGGCCGTCGCCGTCCGGATCCTGTAACCAGGAGCGGAGGCAGTCGGGCGCCCAGTCGCCGCCGCAGCCGATCTCGCTCTGATAACTGCCCGGCGCCGTGACGATGGTGGTGTTGCGGTTGCTCGTGACCCAGTGACTCTTGTGGTCGTAGAAAAACTTGACCGAAGAGGGCGATCCGAGACTGAGTGGGATGTTGCCGCCGTTCGGCTGTGCGCCGGCGCCGTAGTTCTCGCTCCAGCCGCCGTTCAGCGCGGCCTTGTACTCGAAGTTGCCGGCCGGCACGTTGAACACGCGCTGCCAGACGTCATCGTCGGCGTCGTACGTCAGGAACGTGGCCGAGCACTCCGGCTGCCAGTCGCCCGCGCACCCCAGCTCATCCTGAACGCTGCCGGCGATCGTCACCGACGTCGGATTGGCTGCAAAGGCAGCGGTGGAGAGAAGAACGAGAACACAAACCAACAGGACACGGACGCGCATCAGCACTCCTCGGCATTTGTGAGCAGGTGGAAAGACGGATCGAGGGCGCGAATTGTAACGGATGCCGTGGTACACAGCGCGCGTGACTGATTTCCGTTCGGACAACACCCACGGCGCCTCCCCCGAGATTCTCGACGCGCTCGCCCGCGCCGCCAGCGGCAACGTGACCTCGTACGGTTCCGACCCGATCACCGAGCGCCTGCGCGAGCGCTGCCGCGACCTCTTCGAGTGCGACCTCGAGATCTTCCCGGTGGTCACCGGCACAGCCGCGAACGCGCTGGCGATCGCCTCGATGACCCCGCCGTGGGGGGCCGTCTTCTGCCACGAGGACGCCCACATTCAGCGCGATGAGCTGGGCGCGCCGGAGTTCTTCACGAATGGCGCGAAGCTGATCCCGCTCGCCGGCCACCTCGGTAAACTGACCGCGTCCGACGTCGCCTCGGCCGTCGATGCCCTCGCCCGTGAAGGGCGGGCCGGCGTCCCCTCGTGCCTCAGCCTCACGCAGGCCACCGAGGCCGGAACGCTCTACTCGCTCGACGAGCTGCGCGCTCTTGGCGAGGTGGCCCGCTCCCGGAAACTCGGCGTACACATGGATGGCGCCCGCTTCGCGAACGCCGTGGCCTCACTCGGCTGCGCCCCCGCTGACCTCACCTGGCGCGCCGGCGTCGACGTGCTCTCCTTCGGCGCGACAAAGAACGGCGCGCTCGCCGCCGAGCTGCTGGTGATCTTCCGCCGCGACCTCGCCGCGCAGATCGCCCCCCGCTGGCATCGCGGAGGGCATCGCCTGTCGAAGATGCGCTTCCTCTCCGCGCAGCTGGAGGCGTATCTGACCGATGATTTATGGCTGCGCAACGCCCGCCAAGCCAACGCGCGCGCTCAGGAGATCGCCCGGATCGAAGGCCTCGAGCTGCTGCGCCCCGTCGAAGCGAACGTCGTCTTCGTGCGGCTCACCGCCGCGCAGATCGAGGCGCTGGGCGGCGCGGGCATCGAGCTGTACGACTGGCCGATCTTCGGCGAAGGGGCGTACCGGATCGTGGCCGGGTTCGGGACGGGCGAAGACGACGTGAAGGCGCTTGCCCGCGCCATCGCGTAACTGCCGCGCCGCTACTCCTTCATAGCGGCGGTCCAGTGATCGACGTCGTCCGCCTTCATCGTCCCGTACGGCTCGAGCCGCGCGTCGCTGAACCCCCACTCGCGCACATCCACTAAATACTGCGCGCGCGAGGTCAGCGTCCCGTAGCAGACCTTCTCCGGCGCGGAGCGATCGTTCAGCTCGCGGGTGAAGCGCGCCAGAAGCTCGTCGACCACCTCGCGGGGGATGCGATGGCGCTCACTCGGATAGACGAAGCCGAACTTGACCACCTGCATGAAGAGAATCCGCCAGTGATCGCCGAAGCGGGCGATGAGCCGGTCCCAGTTCAGCCGCTTGCCGGTGCGCAGGATGAGGTGCATGACGTCGCCGCCGTCGTAGCGCTCGCGCTCCATGACGTACGACTTCGACCAGATCATCTCCTCCGGGGCCGCCAGCCGGATCGGCACCCCGAAAATCTTTCCTTCCACCGAATGCTCGAACCACTCGTCGTCGACCACCGCCTCGCCGTTGCCGCCGGAGAAAATCATGTCGATGAAGGCATCGCCCTTGTGGATCTTGCCGAGCCAGTGCGGAAAGGTCAGCTTCGTCTCGTATCCGTTGGCCTGCAACACCTCTTCAAACCGTGGATAGTCGGTGCGGCGCATGAAGAGATCGAAGTCCTTCGTCTCCCGCGCGACGCCCGTATAGCGGTAGTACGCGTGCGTGCCGCCGACGAGATACGGCAGCCCCTCCCGGTTGAAGAGCTCGAGGGCCTCCCGGTAGAACTCCAGTTTGTCGGCCCGTTTCTCGGGGACATCCCCGCGCCGTTCGAGCTTGAATCGGCTATCGCCACTGGTCGTGCTCATGCGCTCTCCGGCTCATCGGTAAGGCGAGTTGTATGCCAGCCCACCGGCCTCGGGAATGCGCCCTTCCCTACCCGAGTTAGAGCCGCTTGACACGACCGGGAAGCGCGCTTATCCTCCGCTTCCCTTCTGGCACGGCGCATTCGTCTAGGGGTCCAGGACGCCGCCCTCTCACGGCGGTAACACGGGTTCGAATCCCGTATGCGCTACCAACCTCCCCCTAACACCTTCTCCTGTAAAGCTCCGTTTTTGCTCGACGCCAGCGGGTAAACTCCGAACGTATGCTCGGCCCCGGTAAGCGTCTTGGCCCCTACGAGATCGTCTCGCGCATCGGCGCGGGCGGCATGGGCGAGGTGTTCAAGGCCCGCGACACGCGGCTCGACCGGAGCGTCGCCGTCAAGGTACTCCCCTCGGAGTTCGCCAGGAACGCGGAAGTGAAGCTCCGCTTCGAGCGCGAGGCAAAAACGATCTCGCAGCTTGCGCATCCGCACATCTGCACGCTCTACGACGTCGGAAGCGAGGACGGCGTCGATTACCTCGTCATGGAGTACCTCGAGGGAGAGACGCTGGCCGAACGGCTCGAGCGAGGTCCGCTGCCGATCGATCAGGTTCTCCGCTACAGCATCGAGATCGCCGATGCACTCGAGCGCGCCCACAAGGCGGGAATCGTTCATCGCGATCTCAAGCCGGCCAACATCATGCTCACGCGCGGCGGCGCGAAGCTGCTCGACTTCGGGCTGGCGAAGGAAGCCGAAATCGGCGGTCCGATCTCCGCCTCGGCGTCGACGGAGAAGAAAACGCTCACCGAGGATGGAGCGATCGTCGGGACCTTCCAGTACATGGCGCCCGAGCGACTCGAAGGGGGGGACGTCGACGCGCGAAGCGACATCTTCTCCCTCGGCGCTGTGCTCTACGAGATGGCCACCGCTCGCCGTGCCTTTCCGGCGCGGTCGAAGGCAAGCCTCATCGCCGCGATTCTGTCGACGCAGCCGCCTTCGATCCGGGAGAGCCAGCCGGAAGCGCCGGCCGCTCTCGACCGCATCATTCGTACGTGCCTCCAGAAAGAGCCCGACGAGCGGTTTCAGAGCGTTCACGACGTGCGGCTGGCGCTGCAGTGGCTTGGCGAAGGCGCTCCGGAGTGGATGGGCGAAGCGGCTCCGGCCGCGGCGATGCGGTCCACGAGACGCACCGCAATCACCGCCCTGGCGGGTATGCTGCTCGCGATTCTCACTATCGTTGCGGTTTCGCTGTTCGTCCGGGAGCGGTTCCGCCGGCCGGAACGGAGAGTCGTTCGCACTTCGATCGTTCCGCCGGGCTCGTTGGTGCTGGCGAACAGTGCACCGCCGGAATTCTCGCCCGACGGCACGCGGATCGTGTTCGGCACGAGCTCCGGGGCGGGGCTGGCTGTCGAGCAGCTGTGGATTCGCGCTCTCGACTCGACGGCCGCTCGTCCGCTCGCCGGCGCGGAGAACGGCTCGTATCCGTTCTGGTCTCCGGACGGGCGACAGATCGCGTTTTTCGCCGACGGCAAGTTGAAGAAGATCGACATCGCCGGCGGTCCGCCGACGACGATCTGCGACGCCCCTTCCGCACGCGGCGGCACGTGGAGCGGCGAGACGATCCTGTTCGCCGGCCGCTATACGCCGATCATGCGCGTGTCGGCTTCGGGCGGGACGCCTGTCGCCGTCACGCGGCTGGTCAAGGGCTCGGAAGTCAGCCACCGCTGGCCACGCTTTCTGCCTGACGGAAAGCACTTCCTCTACGTGGCCAGTCCAACCGGCGCCGAGAGCGTTCGCACCCGCATCGCGGTCGGCAACGTCTCCGGAACCATGCATCGGTCCATCGCACCCGGGACGTCACAGCCGCTGTATTACGACGGCTTTCTCCTCACTGTCCGGCAGGGGGCGCTGATCGCGCAGCGCTTCGACGCCGAGGCACTCGAGCTCCGCGGCGATCCGATCGTGCTGAGCGAGCGCGCCATCAGCATGTCCGCGGCGCTCACGCGCAGCCACTTCACGGTTTCGGCGTCGGGGCCGCGTTCGGCGTCGGGACCGCATTCGGCGTCGGGGACACTGCTGTATCAGACGGGGAAGCTCGAAGCCGAGACGCAGCTGGTGTGGTACGACCGGACCGGGAAAGAGCTCGGCGTCGTCGGCGCTCCGCAGCCGTACTCGAGCCTCTCCCTCTCGCCGGATGGCAACGGCATCGCCGCGAGCACGAGCACGGCCGCGAACAGCGTGTGGATCTACGACGCGACTCGCGGCGTGAGGACGCGGCTCACGGCCGGCGAATATGACATCTGGCCGGTCTGGTCGCGCGACGGGAGGAGCGTCGCGTTCTCGTCGCGGCGGCCGGGTTACCTCGACATCTACATCCGCGAGGTTGCCACCGGCGTGGAGCGACCCGCGGCCGTTTCCGAGATGGACAAGATCGCGACCAGTTGGTCTCCGGACGGGACGATGATCTTCTACGACGCGCTCGGCCTCGCCTCCGGCTCGGACATCCGCTACGTCACGGTTGCGGACAGAAAGTCCCACCCGTATGCGGCAACGCAGTTCCTGGAGTCGTCGGCGAAGATGTCGCCTGACGGCAAGTGGATCGCGTTCCAGTCGAACGAGTCGGGGCAGCCGGAGATTTACGTCGCTCCCTTTCCGCCGACGGGGGCGAAGTGGACGGTCTCGCAGAACGGCGGAATCACTCCCCGCTGGCGTGGTGACGGGCGAGAGCTCTTCTTCATCCAGCCTTCCAACCAGAACGTGATGGCGGTGCCGGTAGCCCTCGGCGCGACGCCGGAGATCGGCAAGCCGGTGCCGCTGTTCCGGATCCGCGTGTCCTCGGCAGTCGTGCCGTGGGATGTGAGCGCAGACGGACAACGCATCATCGCGGCCGTGCATCGTGGTCCCGAGCCGACGCGCGAGCCGATGACCCTCGTCCAGAACTTCGACGTCGCTTTGCGTGAGGCGGCGGCGGACGAGTAGGCGTTCGGACGGACGGCTTCGTTCAGACGTGCGGCCTTGCCGCGGCGGCCCTCCTCGCCCGCGACGCGGCATCCATCGCGCGCAAAACGAAGCACTCGTCCTGCCCGTCGACATGGGACGCCGCGTGGAAAGAGAACCTCGCACTCCTGGAGGCTGTTCTCATCGGCTTCCACGTCTAATAGTGTCGTGGTCGCGGGCAGGACCCGCTCCCCGTTCGCTCCCCCCGGCCCGCAACTTGCTCCCTCCGCGCGCATGACTGTTCGCCAGACCGCTCGCGGGATCGGCATTCGCGCGCTGATTCTGTTCACCGGCATCGTGCTGGTCGGCCTCTGGCTGGCATCGTTGGCGTTCAAGATTGCGGGGGCGGCGATTCAGCTGTTTTTGTGGGGCGGGCTGATCCTGGTCGTGCTCGGCGCAATTGCTTTGGTCGTACAGCGGTTCCGGCGATCAAGATGACTACCACCATTCCGCTGATGGAGCGCCGGCGGCAATACCGCGCTCTGGTCGTGGAGGATGATGAAGCGATCCTCCGGCTGGTGCGGACCGTGCTGCAGCGCGAGGGCTTTGCCGTCGAATGCGTCCGCAACGGGGCGGAGGCGATCGCCCTGCTGCGCGAGGTGACGTACGAGCTGCTGATCCTCGATCTGATGCTCCCGGTGCTCAACGGCGAGGCGGTGCTCGATTTTCTCAGCGAGGAGCAGTCGCCGTCTCTGCGAAGAGTGATCGTCACCACGGCCTCGCCGCGGCGGATGTCACGCGAGTTTCTGGAGCGCATCTGCCGGATTCTGGAGAAGCCGTTCGACGTCGATCACCTGATTCTCATCGCGCGCGAGTGCGTCGATACCGACGCCTGCCCGATCGAGGTGACGGAAGTCCACTGAACGGCGGGGCCGCCATGCACCTGCTCGTCCTTGCGCCGCCCGATTTCGCCGCGCTCGATCTGCTGCGGCGCGAAGTCAATGACGTCGAGCTGTCGATCGGCGCGGACGTCGAGGAGCTGCGTGAGGCTGCCCTTCACGCCGACGCGGTGCTGATCGCGCCGCGGCATGGATCGGCGCTGACGGCGCTCTGGCGCGAGCTCGCGAACGCCCGCTGGATCCACACGCTGGCCGCGGGGGTGGAGTTTCTCCCGTTCGATCTGCTCCGGCGCCGCGAGGTCATCGTCACGAACTCGCGTGGTCTCTTCGCGGACGCGCTCGGCGAGTTTGCCCTCGCGGCGATGCTCTGGTTCGCGAAGGACCTGCGCCGCCTGACCCGCAACCAGCAGCAGCGGCAGTGGGAGCCGTACACCGTGGAACGGCTCGAAGGGCAGACCGCCGGCATCATCGGCTACGGCGGCATCGGTCATGCCGTTGCGCGCCGCGCCGCCGCCCTCGGCATGCGCATCCTGACCGTTCGCCGGCGGCAGGAGCTCGGCGACCCGACCATCGAAGAGGTGATCGCGCAGTCGGACTTTGTGGTCCTCTCCGCGCCGCTCACGCCGGCCACGTTCCGGCTGATGTCGCGCGCCCGCATTGCCCTGATGAAGCCATCCGCGACCCTGATCAACATCGGCCGCGGAGCGACGGTCGATCAGGAAGCGTTGGTCGAGGCGCTGCGGAACGGGCAAATCCGCGGCGCTGCACTGGACGTGTTCGAAGCCGAGCCGCTCCCGCCCGACGACCCGCTCTGGCTGCTCGAAAACGTCCTCCTCTCGCCGCACACCGCCGACCACACCGCCGACTCGCACCTCCGGGCCATGCAGTTCTTCCTCGAGAACCTGCGCCGCTTCCGCGCCGGGGAATCGCTCGAGAACGTCGTCGACAAGAGCGAGCAGTACTGAGGGGCGGTTCCTCGGGTCCTCGGGGGATTGGGGATGTCGCCGAGGAACTCCGAGGAACTCCGAGGAACCCGAGGAACCGCATTTCGGCCGTTCATCAATTTCCTCTCGTTTGCCGATTCCCCTCTACCATTGGCCATCCTCGAGATGGATCTGCGCACCAAAGACCGGTAGCTCGAAAGGAGCGCCGCACCATGCCGTCGCCACTGCTCGTCCTTCATATCTCCGCCGCGATGATCGGATTGCTCTCCGGCGCGCTGGCGATGATCTTCCGCAAAGGCTCCGGTCTTCATGGTGCGGCGGGCAACGTCTACTTTGGCTCGATGCTGATCATGGGCTCGAGCGCGCTGTTCGTGGCAGAGCAGCCGATCGGCGCGCTGAACGGCCTTCTGGCGTCGTATCTGGTGGGGACGGGCTGGCTGACGGCCCGGCGGCGCAGCGGAAAGCCCGGCCTCATCGATGGAGCGGCCCTGCTGCTCGCGGTAGGCACCGGAGCGGCCCTCGTCTTCCACGGCATGCGCGTGGCCGCCAGCCCGACCGGCCGCATCGGCGGCTACACCGCCGGCATCTACTACGTCTTCGGCACGATCGCCCTGTTGTGTGCTGTCGCCGACATCCGGATGATCGCGCGCGGCGGGATTTCCGGGGTCAGACGCATCGCGCGCCACCTGTGGCGTATGTCCTTCGCCCTGTTGATGGCCGCCGGGTCGTTCTTCGGCGGGCAGGCGAAGCTCTTCCCTCCTGCCGTGCGCAAGTCAGGCCTGCTCTACCTGCCGATCCTGCTCGTCCTCGGTTTGATGCTGTTCTGGCTGTGCCGGGTCTTGTGGACGAAGGCGTTCAAAAGCAACTTCCCGAGCACGCGTCCGTACATCAACCCACGGACAAACCCATGACCTCATCCACGACCCGAATCCTGGCGCTCGCCCTCCTTCTCTTCACCGCGCCGCTGTTCGCCGGCGGTTTCTGGTACTCGGCCACCCACGAGTCGTCCGACGTCAGCGGCACCACCGAAACCAAGGTCTTCCGGCACACGCTCTCCGAGCGCGCGGGTATTCGATTTCTCTCGTAGACGACTGAGTCGTTGCCGTCCGCCGAGCCGCTCCCTCCGCCCTCCCGTCCTTCCACGACGAGTCGAAGGCGAACCTGATCCCCTTCGCGCTCATGTGCGCCGGATGGATCGCGCCGATGCTCCGCTTCTGGCTCTTCGCGCCGTTCTCGCCGCTGCTTTTGGCGGGGTGCGCGGCGAGCACCGCGCTGTGGTGGCTGCCGGCCGGCTGGTATCGCATCCGGCCGTTCGAGCCGCGGCTTTACGAGAAGCTCGGCGTGCGCTGGTTCCGGCGCATCGTCCCGAACGGCGACTGGGTCAACGCCTGGCGGCGGCGGCACGACCGCTTGTACCGCGTCGTCGGGAACGCCCGCACGCTGGCCGAGCTGCGCGAGCGCACCATGGTCGGTGAGAAGAGCCATCTCGTCCTGCTCTTCACCGGCGCCTTCTCCGCCCTCTACGCCTGGACGATCGGGTGGAACGGCTGGGCGGCGTACCTCGCCGTGTCGAACGTGCTGGCGAATCTCTACCCGGTCCTGTTACAGCGCTACACGCGATCGAGAATCCGGCGGGCCTGAACCCTCGCCGCTATCGTGACTTCATGAAAATACGCGAGGAGTGGCCCGTTCCCGCGGCAGTCACCCATCGACCATGCCGGAGCTTACGGCGTTTCGAGGCGCCTCACCGAATGACGTAGAGCGTATCGACCTCGATGTCGTACCGCGCGGCACCGCGCAGGTCCGCCGGGGTTATCTCCCGCGTCTCATGCACCCTCACCCGCTCCTCGGCGAATGAGCCGCGGTAGACGTGCACGATCATGCGCACTTCGCCGCAGCTCTCCGCCAGGTCGGTGATGGTCGACGCGACGCTCTCCGTCACCCCCGATCTCGCCGGCTGCGGCCGCTCCGCGTCGGCGAGGGCGCGATCGATCTTCGCCCTCGACCACCCCATCCGCTCGTACTTTTGCCTCCGGGCATCGACACGCGCGCTGTCGCCTTCCTTATCGGGCACCGAGTAGAGGCTGCACGAGCACTGACCATCGGTGACGCTGAACTGCGCGAGCTCCTCGCCGAACATGGCGGAGATGGACGGATTCTCCTGACGGTCGACGCGCGGCAGCCGCGTCGCACGGAGGGAGCGCGCATGCCGTTCCGGGACACCGAGGCTGATGAGGTAGCACATCGATGGAAAATGTTAGCGCATGTAGACTGCAAGCTCTCCACGAGCCATGATTTCGATTCGCCCTTACCGCACCGGTGACGGGGCGGCCTTTCATCGCGCTGCGATGGAGTCGCTGCCCGAGGTGGGGCCGTGGATGCCATGGTGCACGAGCGGCTTCACCATCGAGGCGGCGCATTCGTGGGCCGCGCGGCAGGTGGAGTCGTGGGCGGAGCGGCGCGAGTTCGAGTTCATTCTCGTCAATGAAGCGGACGAGTTTCTCGGCGCCTGCGGCCTCAATCAGATCGACGCGCTCAATCGCCGTGCGAACCTCGGCTACTGGGTGCGCACCTCCGCGGTGCGGCGCGGCATCGCCACCGCCGGCGTGAGGCTGGTGGAGCGGTGGGCGTTTGCAAACACCGATCTAGCACGGCTGGAGCTCGTCATCGCCGTCGACAACGCGGCCAGCATCCGTGTCGCCGAAAAAGCGGGCGCCGTCCGGGAAGGTCTTCTGCACCATCGCCTGTTTCTGCAAGGGAGGTCGCACGACGCATGGATGTTCTCGCTCCTTCGCTCCCGCTTCGCGCGCTGATCGCCGCCGCGCGGAGCGAGCGTCCCGCCCGCTCCCCGTTTCAGGAAGCGAAGACGCTCGCCAGCTCGCGCACGCCGCGCGTGATCTCACTCTCATCCACCGCTGCAAATCCGAGCTGCAGCCCGGCGCGTTTCAGCGGGCGGCGGCTGAAGCACGTCAGCGACATTACGTCGACATCGCGCTTCGCGGCCGCGGCAGCGACAGCATCGGGATCGAAGCCGGGCGCGAGCCAGCCGACGGTCTGCAAGCCCGCTTCGATCGGGGAGAGCTCGAGGAATCCGGAGAGTTGCTTCCGCGCGGTTTCCATCAGGTGCGTCAGCCGCTCGCCGTAAATCTGGCGCATCCGGCGGAGGTGCCGCGCGAAGTGGCCTTCATTGAGGAAATCGCACAGCACGGCCTGATCGAAGGCCGGGGCGTGCCGGCGGATCAATGAGATCGAGGCGGCGAAGCGCGGCACGAGGTCGGGCGGGACGACGAGATACGCGAGGCGCAGCGACGGGAACATCACTTTGCTGAATGTGCCGGCGAAGAGGACGATGCCGTTCGGATCGAGCCCCTGCAGCGCCGGGACCGGCTTGCCGGAGTAGCGGTACTCGCTGTCGTAGTCGTCCTCGAAGATCATCGCCCCCGCCTCGCGCGCCCACTCCAGCAACTCCAGGCGGCGGCAGAGACTCATCGTCGAGCCGAGGGGAAATTGATGGGCGGGAGTGACGTAGACCAGGCGGGCGCCTTTGAGGAGACGCGGACGCAGCTCGATCCCTTCGTCGTCGACCGGCACCGGCACGACCTTCGCGCCGCTCGACCGGAAGATCGTCGCCGCGCCGCCGTAGCCGGGATCTTCGACGCAGACGCGATCGCCGCGTTGCAGCAGCACGCGCGCGGCGAGATCGAGCGCCTCCTGCACGCCGGAGACGATCACGACCTGCTCCGCCGTGCAGCGCACCCCGCGCGAGGTGGTCAGGTAATCGGCGATGGCGCTGCGCAGCGGCGCGTAGCCGATCGCGTCGCATCCGAGGAGCAGCGACACCGTGGCGCGGCGCTGCCGGCGAGCGGTGAGCTGCGCCCACTGCGCGATCGGAAACAGATCGACCGCCGGCAGATCGGTGCGGAATGCGCGCGGGCGGCGTCCATCGAACGGGCGCGGTGGCTCGAGCGTTTTGGCGAACGGTGCGATGCGGCGCTTCGGGTTCTCGGGCGCCGGGCGCGTGCAGCTCTCGACGTGCGCTTCGAGCAGCTCGTCCGGCAGCACCGGATTGACGTACGTTCCGGAGCCGACGCTCCCCTCGATGTAGCCCTCCGCGGTGAGCTGATCGAATGCGCTGACGATCGTGCCGCGCGACAGCGTGTAGCGCGAGGCTAGATCGCGTGTAGCCGGCAACCGCGCGCCGGGGCGCAAGCGCCCGGCCAGGATCTCCGCGCGGATGGCCTCGTAGAACCAGCGCGAGGCAGGTGTTGCCGAGTCGCGCGGCGGCAGGACGAGATCGAAGACAGACGTTCGTTTAGTCATAGAAATCGTGCACCGATGGCATTCAAAGTGGTCCAACCAGTTTAGCGTAAATGGATCTTCAGGATGGACCACCGTCCTCCTAAGCTGTGCCCATGACTTCGATCTGCGACACGCAAACCACGACCACCAGGGATCTGATGCCCGACTGGCTGCTGTTGGTCGCGCCCGGTGTGATCTGGGGCGCTTCATTTCTCTTCATCGCCGAAGGGCTGAAAGCGATCGGCCCGGCCGGCGTGACCTTCGTGCGCATCGCGATCGGCTTCGCGACGCTGGCGCTCTTCCCTTCGGCCTGGAAGCCGATTGCCCGCGAGGACTGGCGCGGCATCATCCTCCTCGCCGTGGTCTGGCTCGCCTTCCCGCTGACGATGTTCCCCTTCGCCGAGGAGCGGGTGAGCTCCGCGCTGACCGGGATGCTGAATGCCGCGATTCCGCTGTTCGTGGCGCTGGTGACCGCGGTGTCGGACCGGCGGTTGCCGTCGCGCGCGATCTCGGTGGGACTTGGAGTGGGCCTGGCCGGCGCGATCCTCATCGCCTTGCCCTCGATGGGTGAAGGAGAGAGCAGCATGATCGGCGTGATGCTGATCCTGGCGGCCCTGGTGGCGTACGGCTTCGCGCTCACCATCGCCAAACCGCTGCAGCAGCGGAACGGCGTGCTGCCGGTGATCTGGCGCGCGCAGCTGGTGGCGGTCGTGCTGACCGCGCCACTCGGAATCCCCGACGTGCTGCGCGCGAGCTGGACTCCGCGCGCCCTGCTGTCGCTGCTGGCTCTCGGCGCGCTCGGGACGGCCATCGCACACGTGATGATCACCATCGCTTCGGGGCGCGTCGGCCCGACCCGCGCTTCCGCCACGACCTTTTTGATCCCGGGCGTGGCGCTGCTCCTCGGCGTGGTGATCCTCGGCGAGAGCGTTTCGCCGATCGCCGTCGCCGGCTGCGTCGTCTGCGTGGCCGGCGCGTGGCTGATACGGCGCGCGCAGCTCGCGCCACTTTCGAGGTAGGGAAACGCCTTCCAGATCACCCTCCATCACCAGCAGGTCCAAATCCAATCTGGTGGTGGAGGTTGAATGATTCCCAGGAAGTATCTGGAGAAGCTGAGGGGAGATCTGTCCGGTTCGCTGCTCGAGGCGGGCCAGCCGGGTTACGACCAGTCACTGGTCATCGACAACGGGCGCATCGATCTGCGGCCGGGCGTGGTGGTCCTCGCCGCCAACGCCCAGGACGTGGTGACGGCGTACCGCTTCGCCATCGAGCATGAGATGCGCTTCACGGTGCGCGGCGGCGGTCACAGCGCGGCCGGCTACTGCCTGAATCAGGGCGGCATGGTCATCGACCTGTCGCGGATGACGGCCAAGCGCTTCGACGCGCAGCGCGGCACGATCTGGTGCGAGACCGGAAACCTCTGGCGCGACATCTATATCTATCTGCAGAACACCAACACCGGCTACATCCCGATCGGCGGCGGCTGCCCGACGGTCGGCATCCCCGGCTTCATGCTCGGCGGCGGACTCAGTTTCGTCTCGCGCTCGTACGGTCTTTCGGTCGATAACCTGAACTCGATCGACATCGTCACGCCGGACGGCGAGCTGCGGCGCATCTCGGCAGAGTCGGAGTCGCAGCGCGACCGCGATCTCTGGTGGGCCTGCCGAGGGGGCGGCGGCGGCAACTTCGGCATCGCGGTGGCGTTCGAGCTGCGGCTGCACAAGCCGCGCACGCCGACCATGCTGGTCGGCCAGATCCGCTATCCGATCGAAGCGGCGCAGGACGTCCTCGGCTTCTACAACGAATGGATCGAGACGGTGCCGGATCACCTCGCGGTCTACGGCTTCATGGGGAAGGTGCACCTGCCGGCGCATCCCGACACGATCGTCGACACGGTCGGCCTCACGCCGATCTTCAACGGCAACTCGCGCGAGGGGATGGAGCTGATCGCGCCGATCCTCAAGTTCCCGAACATCTTCATCAACCTCTACGACATGACCCTGCCGGACTTCGAGATCTTCAACGGTCTGCTGACGGTGGTGGGCGGCCTGAACGCGTACGTCCGCTCCGGCTTCATGCCGCCGAAGGCGCTGAAGCCGAACGTGGTCGACATCCTGACGGAGTCGATGACCAGCGCGCCGTCGCCGACCTCCCTTCTGGTCTGGACGCACATGGGGGGACAGATCGAGGCGAAGCCGAAGGAAGAGAGCTCGTTCTGGCACCGCGACGCGCGCTTCCTCTGGCAGGTGAAGGCGATCTATGCCGCGGCCGACCAGCTGGTCGACAACGTGAACTGGGCCTACCGGCTCGGTGAAGCGCTGAAGCCGTTCGACAGCGGCGCGTACTGCAACTACATCGATCCGCTGCTCGCCGACTGGCCGCGCGAATACTACGGCGGCTTCTACGACCGGCTGCGCGCCATCAAGCAGGAGTGGGATCCGAACGAGCGCTTCCGCTTCCAGCAGAGCATCGGCTCGCCGTTCAATCCCGATCCGGCCTATCCGCCGAACCTCGCGCCGCTGTTCCAGACCTTCCTCGACTGACTTACGGAGACGACATGAAAAGTCTGATCATCCTCGGCAGCACGCTCGCTCTCTCGCTCGTCGCCTTGCAGCAGACGACGTCGACGACAGGGACGACAGCACCGGCCCCCGCTCCTCCTCCACCCGCGATCGTGCTCAGCCCGGCCATTCCGGGCGACGCCACCTTCGGCTCGACGGTCTCACTCGCTGCCATTCAGGGCGACTTCGACATCTTTTCGTGGAACTCCTTCATCGCACTCAACTGGCCGCCGCTGCCGAACGGCCAGGCCGATCCGAAGAAGACCATCGGCCAGAAGGGCGACAACCTGACGGTCTGGGAGCGTTACCGCAACGTCGACTATGTGTTCCTCCCGAACGGCGCGGTGCCGACGTGGAACGGCCCGACCAGCGTCCCGCCGGCGTGCAAGAAGGCCTACAAGCCAAGCATGAAGATCGTCGCGCAGGTCGGCAAGACGCCGACGGTGCTCACCGCTTCGAGCCAGCCGTTCAATACCGGTCCGCTCATCGACCAGAACGGCGTCTACACCCGCTTCGAGATCCTGGTGAACCGGCCGATGTTTGATTACATCGTGCAGAACAAGCTCTACTCGAAGACCGGCCAGCAGGCCTTCAAGGGGATGGTGCAGTTCCCGTGCGGCTCGACCTCACCCGCCACGGAAGGGGCGATCATGGTCAAGGCGGCGTGGAAGGCGATCGCCGCCGCCGACGCACCGCGCTTCCACACGCAAAAAGTCCTGGTCTACACGCCGGCCTCCGACAATCCGAAATATCCGGCCGCCTGCACGACCCGGACGATGGGACTGGTCGGCCTGCACATCGCGCACAAGACCGACTCCGCGTCGCAGTGGGTCTGGTCGACGTTCGAACATGCCGACAACGCCCCGACCGCGGCCGATGTGGCCAGCGGCAACCTCAAAGCGTCCTACAACTACTACGACCCGAAGTGCAGCGCCGCCGACTGTTCGGCCAATGCCGTTCCGCCGCGGCCGTGGAATCCGACCAGAGTCTCGTCCTTCCACTCGCAGGTGGTCCGTCTCGACAACTTCAAGGGCAACGAGTTCGCCCCCGTCAGCGCCACCGAGCGCAATGCCGTCGCGCGAAAGCTGCTGGCCGGCGTCAACCCGAAGTCGGTCTGGACCAACTATGAGCTGATCAGCACGATGTGGCCGACGAACACCGGCAACTGCGCGCCGGCGCCGGGCGATCCGCTCGGCACGCCGGCCCCGACCTTCCTCGCCAACACCACCCTCGAGACGTACATCCAGGGGATGGTGCCGAACGTTTCGTCGAACTGCATCGAGTGCCACAACAACGCCACCATGACCACGCCGGTGGCCTCCGACTTTACGTACGTCCTGCAGCGCGCTCAATAAGAGAGAGGAGACCATCCATGTCCATTCAGCCCGTCCCCACTCCCGTGCCGCCGCCATCGCCCGAGGTCGACATCCAGGACTTTGCCAACATGTCGGCCGCACTGACCGGATTCCTGCCGAGTGTGATCAAGCCGCTGCTCGATCCAGTCAATCTGGCCGGTACGTATTACGACTTCATCGTCAAAGAGGCCGGCAATGCACTGATGCTCGGCCTGCTCAACGCCTATCGGGCCATTGCCACGCAGCCGCCGCAGACGATCGCCGATACGCTGCTCGAGACCCGCGGCACGCTCGTCACCCCGCAAGGCCAGCTCGCGCAGCAGATCGTCGCGCTCTGGTATCTCGGCTCCTGGTACGACTGGCCGTCGCAGAAGAGGACGCAGGTCGTCTCCATGCAGGCCTACACCAATGGCCTGGCGTGGAAGGTCGCACAGGCCCATCCGATGGGCTTCAGCCCGTACACCTTCGGCTATTGGGCCGACCAGCCGCCGCCGCTGTCGTCCTTCGGCGTCAATGACGGAGGTGCCAAATGAGCAGCGTTCCCAGCGACGTTCAATACGACGCGGTCATCGTCGGGGCCGGTGTTTCGGGCAGCACCATCGCCATGCAGCTCGGCCTCGCGGGCAAGAAGGTGCTGATCCTGGAGGCCGGTCCTCCCGTCCCCGATAACCGCGAGGCCTACATGGAGAACTTCTACCTCGCGCTGGCCAAGACACCGGAGTCGCCGTATCCGAAGATCGCCGCGCGCGTGAATGCCGAAGCGCCGCTGCCGAATCCCGACACGCTGCCGGTGCCGCGCCCGACGGTGCTGATGATCGGCCAGGACGAGACGCAGAGCTATCTCGTGCAGCCGACCGGCGCCGGCAAACCGGACATCGACGGCAACATGCGCGGGCTGCAGTTCGCCAGCACGTACGAAAAGATCGGCGGCGGTACCGCGTGGCACTGGCTCGGAACGTCGCTGCGGCTGCTCGAGCACGACGTCACGATGAAGTCGACCTACGACGTCTTCGCCGACTGGCCGATCAGCTATCGGGAACTGCAGACCTACTGGGCGATGGCCGAGAAGGAGATCGGTGTCGCGGCCAGCGTTGCCGAGCAGAAGCCGCTGGAAGTGGTCGGGCTCGTCTATCCCGAGGGGTATCAGTACCCGATGCAGGCCATCCCGATGAGTCTCGTCGACGACAGCGTCAGCAAGGCGGTCACCGGCCTCACGGTGCCGGGGGAGCTCGACGATCCGGAGGCCAAACAGTACGCGGTCTTCGTCTCGCCGACGCCGCAGGGGCGCAATTCCGAACCGTACGACGATCGCCGCGTCTGCGCCGGCAACACCAACTGCATCCCCATCTGCCCCATCCAGGCGAAGTGGGATCCGACCGTCACCCTCGGCAAGGCGCTCAATACCGGCAACGTCACGGTGAGCTACCAGTCGGTGGCGGTGAACGTCGCGGTCGAGGGAAAAGAGGCGCAGCGGATCGACTACATCCACTGGTCGTACGGCGCCGACGGCTCGATCGTCAAAGAGCACAAGTGGGTCTCCGCGAAGGTCTACATCCTCGCCGCGCACGCCATCGAAAACGCGAAGCTGCTGCTGCTGTCGAACGACAGAGAGGGCATCGCCAATACGAGCAACCAGGTCGGCTGCAACCTGATGGACCACGTGCTGTACCTCTCGTGGGCGCTCGCGCCGGAGCCGCTGTACGGCTATCGCGGGCCGCTGGCCACCTCAGGAATCGAGTCGCTGCGCGACGGCGAGTTCCGCGGCAACCGCGCCGCGTTCCGGATGGAGATCGGCAACGAGGGGTGGAACTTCCCCGACACCGATCCATACACCACCACCGTCGACTTCATCACCGGCTCGAATCGCTCGCAGCTCAATCCGAACAACGAGCGTCTGGGCGGCTTCGCGCTCGTGCAGAAGCTGAACAACCTGCTCACGAGGCAGTTCCGCATCGGCTGTCTCATGGAGCAGGCGCCGCAGTCCTCCAACTGCGTCACGCTCGATGAGAAGGCGGTGGACGGCCTCGGCATCCCGCGGCCGAAAGTCGATTACGGCCTCGATGAGTACACGATGGAAGGCTTCCGCGTGGCCAAGTCGGTCTGCAGCACGATCTACCAGCGGATGGGCGCCACCGAGTACACCACCGCGAGCACCGGCGGCGCGGGCGACTTTACGTACAAGGGGGAGAACTACCACTACTTCGGCGCCGGCCACGTGATGGGCACCCACCGCATGGGCACCGACCCCGATCACTCGGTGGTCGACGCCACGCAGCGCGCGCACGACGTCCAGAACCTCTGGATCACCGGCAGCGGCAGTTTCCCGACCGTCGCGACAGCCAATCCGACGCTCACGCTCATGGCACTGGCATTCAAATCGTCCGAGAGCATCCTGTCGGCGCTGGGGAGCTGAAGATGTACATCGTCGACGCGTTCTGGTCCGTGGTCCCGGGTAACGAAGCGAAGGCGCAGGCCGCGCTCGAGAAGCTGGCAGCCGACGTCGAGGCCTCGGAGCCCGACACGCTGTTCTATCTCGTCCACCACCCGAATCTCGATCCGGGGGTGAAGATCTTTCCGCCGCCCGCCGCGACCCAGATCGCGTTCGTCGAAGGTTACAAGGACCGCGCGGCGTTCCTCGCGCACGTCGCCGGTCCGGTGTTCCAGGAGTTCGTCGCAAAGCACGGCACGCTCTTCCTCAACATGTACGGCCCGGAGACGCCGTTCGTGATCGTGCAGGCGCTCGATCTCACGGACGGCTTCATCCGCCCGGAGTCCGCCTACCCCGGCGTCTACCAGGTCGAGGCGCGCTGGATGATGAAACCGGGTCAGCGCGAGGCGGTGAAGGAGGCGCTGGTCGATTACATCCGCGCCGTCTTCGCGTACGAGCCGGGGACGTACATGTACACCGCGAGCATGCTCGACCTCTACCCCGACTCCCCCTCCATCCCGCCGTGGAACGCTGACGCGCTGACCTTCAATTCATCGTGGAAGGACTTTCAGGCCTTCCTCGACCACGGCAGCGCCGCGCCGTATCAGGACTTCCTCGCCGCGTATGGTCATCTCTTCGTGCAGGCCAGCAACACCTCCACCACGCATCCGTACATGACCACCTCCGTGCTGAAGCGATTCGCCGGATTTTTCCGCGAGAAGGCGTTCATATTGGCGCAGTGAAGAAAACGAGCGCCGGCATCCTCCTCTATCGCGATCGTGACCAGCCCGAGGTCTTTCTCGTCCATCCCGGAGGCCCGTTCTGGGCGAAGAAAGACCTCGGCGCGTGGTCGATCCCGAAGGGAGAGTTCACGGATGAGGAAGATCCGCTGACGGCGGCACGGCGGGAGTTCACCGAGGAAACCGGCTTCCCGATCGACGGCCACTTCCGGCCGCTGCAGCCGCTCAAACAATCGAGCGGCAAGATCATCTACGCCTGGGCCGTCGAAGGCGATTGCGACGCCGAAGCGGTGAAGAGCAACCTCTTCACGATGGAATGGCCGCCAAAGTCGGGACGCATGCAGCAGTTTCCGGAGGTCGATCGCGCGGCGTGGTTCCGGCTGTCCGAAGCGCGGGAGCGGATCGTCAAAGGACAGCTCGGCTTTCTGGATCAGCTATGGACACCTCGCTGATCGTCATCGGCGGCAACGCCGTCGCGCTCTCGTTGGTTCAATAGCCGGCACGGCACACCTCGTGCTGCGCCTCGGCGCATGCGCCACGCCATCGCCATGCTCCTTCTCCTCGCTGCCTGCGGCGGCAAGAACACCCCTTCCCGGGTCGACGTCGCGGGCGAGGAAAAGTCGCCGAAGACCGTGGTGCTCGAAGCCGGCGCGGCGGCGATGCAGGACAAGACGCCGATCGGGAAGATCAACATCTATCTCGACGGCTTTCACTTCTACAGCGGCAACCTCGCCGCGCAGATGGAGGCGCATCACTACTGCGCGAAGGTCAACGAGGACCTGACGCAGTGCGTGATCTACGACGGCAACGCCTCCGACGCGCGACTGATGGGCATCGAGTACGTCGTCAGCGCGAAACTCTTCGCCACGTTGCCGGCCGAAGAAAAGCAGCTGTGGCACAGCCACCGGTACGAGGTGAAGTCGGGCACGCTGATCGCCCCCGGCATCCCGGACGTGGCCGAGCGCGAGTTGATGGAGCAGCTCGTCTCGACGTATGGCAAGACGTGGCACACGTGGCACACCGACAATCCGGCGAACACACTCCCCCTCGGATTCCCGCAACTGATGGCCGGCTTCACCGCCGATGGCCAGCTCCGCGGCAATCTCCGCGACTCCCGCGATCAGCGCTTCCGCATGACCACCGCCGCGAAGCGCGAGCAGCGCGCCAACATCCCCGACCCGCTCCTCGACCCCGCCGCCGATCAGGGCCTGCGCCCCAACGCCCCGCAGCTGCAGCTCGGCACCGGACATCCGCGGCATTGATGAAGAGAGCTGTTCAGCTGCTCAGCTATTCAGCTATTCAGGCGCAGGCGCCGTGCATTCGCCTGAAGTCCTCACCACTTCATCGCTCAACAACTCAACAGCTCAAAGCTGACGCGAAGGTGGCGAGCGACCCTGCCCAACGCGCGGTGCACACGCCTGAACAGCTGAAGAGCTGAGCAGCTGAACAGCTACCCGCGGGCCGTGTGGCACTCCATACTTCCGTTGACCCCGGTGACCAACCGTTCTACCGTGATCCCGTCCATCGAGGATCACCCGTGTACGGCCGTCTCTCCATCGCAGCGCTGGCGCTGCTCGTCGCTCTCGATATCGCTGCGCTTCCCGCCGACCGCGGCATACCGCAGTACGTGCGGCGCTCGTGGACGGTGGAAAGCGGGTTGCCGCACGGCACGATCAGGGGCATCGCGCAGACGCGCGACGGTTACCTCTGGATCGCCACCTACGAAGGGCTGGTCCGCTTCAACGGCGAGACCTTCCGCGTCTTCGACCGCACCAACGCGTCGGGGCTGGTCAACGCCAGCATCGACACCATGGCCCGGACCAACGACGACTCCCTCTGGCTCGGCACGTTCGACGGCCTGGTACGCTACCGGAACGGCGCCTTCGAGACCATCCCCACGCAGACCGACCTCGGCATCATCAAAGCGATCGTCGCCTCGAAGAACGACAGCATCTGGGTCGGCACGAGCCGAGGACGGATCATCCACGTCGAGGACAACCAGGCCCGCGCCGTCACCCTGCCGCTGCCGATCTCCCCGATCACCGCGCTGGCCATGAGCGGTGACGCGCTCTGGATCGGTACCTCGCGCGGGCTCTTTCGCTACCTGCACGGGAAGCTCGACCCGTACACGACCGCGAACGGCCTCTCCAGCGACACCATCGTCACCCTGCTGGCCGATGGCGACGCGATCCTGGCCGGCACCGCAACCGGACTCGATCGCATCACCGCCGGCAAGGTGGAGCACATCGGCGGCCTGCCGACTGACCAGATCACCGCTCTGCGCCGCGACCGCGATCGCAACCTCTGGATCGGGACGTATGGCAATGGCGCGTTCCGGCTGAGCGGCAACGGCGCGGTCGCCGCCTACGGCATCGACGACGGCGTCCTGAACCCGACCATCCGCGCCATCTACGAGGACGACGAAGGAAGCCTCTGGATCGGCTCGCAGACCGGGATCGAACAGCTCCGCAACGGCGCGTTCGTGAACTGGAACCGGCGGCAGGGGCTCGCGGACGACAACGTGCGTGCCGTGTTCGAGGATCGCGAGGGCGTGCTGTGGGTCGGCACCGCCACGAGCCTCTATCGCTGGCACGACGGCGCCTGGACGAAAGTCGATGACGAGCGGCTCGCGCGCATCCTCTCCATCGAGCAGGGACGCGACGGCACGCGCTGGTTCGGCACCGCGACCGGCCTGTATCGCGTCGCGAACGGCACCACCACACGGGTCATCGCCGACAACACCATCCGCGACATCCACGAAGACCGGGCCGGCAACGTCTGGGTGGCCACCACCGACTCAGGCCTCAGCCGCATCCGTCCCGACGGCACCATCGATAGCTTCGCCGGCCGCGGCGGCCTCGGCGCCGAGTACGCGATGGCCGTCACCGAAACGCCCGACGGGCGGATCTGGGTGGCCACCGGCGGCGGCCTCGGAGAGTTCGACGGCCGTGCGTTCCGCCTGCACGCCGCGCCGCGCGAGCTGCCGTCGAACCGCCTCTTCGCCATCGAATCCGACGCCGACGGCACGGTCTGGATCGCGACCGAGGCGCATGGCGTGGTCCGCTTCAAAAACGGTAAGGCCAGCGCCATCGCGAGCCGCCACGGCCTCCCCACCGACAAGATTCTCTCCCTGGTCGACGACCGGGAGGGCAACCTCTGGTTCGGTACCGTGCGCGGCGCGTTCGTCGTGCCGCGGCGCGAGCTGAACGAGCTCGCCGACGGCAAACGCACCCGCGTCAACTACACCTTCTTCGACGAGAACGACGGTCTTGGCAGCCGGCAGTGCAACGGCGCCGCGAATCCCGCCGCCTTCCGCTCCCGCGACGGCCGGATCTGGCTGGCCACGACGCGCGGCGTCTCCGCGACCGCAAACGGCCGCGCGGCCATGCCGCCGGCGCGCAACCCGATCGTCGAGCGGATCACGATCAACGGCCGGGAGACCTCGCCGCAATCGCTCCGCTCCGTCCTCCGGGCCGATCGCATCGAGTTCGAGTTCACCGGCGCGACCTTCATCGTCGCCGAGCGCCTCCGCTTCCGCTATCGCCTGGAAGGCTACGACGACGACTGGATCGACGCCGGCACCAGCCGCCGCGCCGCGTACACGAACCTGCCGGCGGGCGACTACCGCTTCGAGCTCGCCTCGTCACGTGACGGCGCGAAGTGGCAGACCTCGACCGTGCAGTTCCGCCTGCGGCCGCGCTTCTACGAGACCAGGTGGTTCGTCGCGCTCTGCGTCGCGGCGGTGATCGCCCTCTTCTTCTTCGTCCACTCGGTGCGCCTGCACCTCGCCCGCGAGCGCGCCCGCCTGCTCGAAAAACTGGTCGAGGACCGCACCCGCCAGATCAGTGAAGAAAAGGAGCGCACCGAGGTCGCGCTGCAGGAAGCGGAGGCCGCCAAGCGCGAGGCGGAACGGCACGAACAGATGGTCGAGCGCGCGCTGGCACAGGCCGAAGAGGCGAACCGCGCCAAGAGCATCTTCCTCGCCGCGACCAGCCACGAGCTGCGCACGCCGCTCAACGCCATCATCGGCTTCTCGGAGATCCTGCTCTCACGCGTGGCGCGGCAGCTCGACCCGCGCTACGGCCGCTTCCTCCACAACATCAACACCTCGGGACAGTACCTCCTCGGCATCATCAACAACATCCTCGACATCTCCAAGATCGAAGCGGGCCGGATGGAGATCGTGCCAGAGACCATTCCGCTGCGTGACATGATCGACGGCATCTGCGCCGTGATGAAGGGTGTGACCAGCCTGCGCCAGATCCACATCGACGTCGAGTTGCCCGACCACCTGCCGCACCTCGAGGCAGATTCGACGCTGCTCAAGCAGATCCTCTACAACCTCATGTCGAACGCGGTGAAGTTCTCCCCCGAGCGCACCACCGTCACGGTGTCGGCGCGCTATCTCGAAGCGGAAGAGAGCCCGCTCGGCGAGAGCTCGATCGAGGTGCAGGTGCGCGACCGCGGCATCGGCATCGACCCCGCCGACCAGCAGATCATCTTCGAAGAGTTCCGCCAGGCCACCGGCGGCCGCCAGCAGGGAACAGGCCTCGGCCTCGCACTGGTGAAGCGCTTCGTCGAACTGCACCGCGGCACGATCCGCGTCGAGAGCGCGCCCGGTCAGGGCTCGACGTTCTTTCTCACCCTGCCGCGCGTGCAGCCGCGGGTCGCCGAGGAGCGGTTGCGGGCATGAAGACAGCTGCTCGGCGATTCAGCTGTTCAGCTACTCAGCTTCTCAGGCGCGGCCTTGACGCTCGCCCCCTGAACAGCTGAATAGCTGAATAGCTGAACAGCTGAACAGCTGAGTAGCTGAACAGCTGAGCCCCTCCCCCTGCACCGCCCTCGTTTCGCCACGCAGGCGTTTCCCGTCCGGAATAGCTGAATCGCCGCTTTCCCGTTATGATGCGCCCCATCCGCTTCGCCGGCGACCAGGTCCCGCCGGCAAATCCGTAACAAACCACGCCCGGGGTCTGACTTACAACATGCACCAGATGAAGGCTCTGCCGGTACGCCGGCTGTCGTCCATTCTTGCGTCGATTTCGACCGCGCTGCGCGACCGTTTCGGTCTCACGCGCCTCGCCATCGGCGGCGGCAGCGCTCCAGCGCTGCTCGATCACCTCTTTTCGGGAACCGCACTGCGCATGCGCGATCTCGATCTGATCCTCGTTGCCGATCGCCCCGTCGATCAGGAGCTCGCCCGCCGCATCGGCGAGGAGCTCGACTCGCCGGAGCTCCGCTTCCTCCCCCGCTACGTCTATCCGCGCCGCCGCACCCGCACCGAGCGCGAGCCGGTCGTCGCCGGCTGGGGCACGCTGTGGGACGCGCATGGCGTGGAGATCGATCTGTCGATCTTCCACGACGATGCCGCGCTCGAGCTGAACGGCCTCATGAACATCGACCGCATCCTCATCCCCATCACGCCGGAGCGATCGCTCAGCGACATCGCCGCGGCGATGCTCGTCACCGAATCGCCCGAAACGGCGATGCTGAGCGGGCTGGTGAAGGACGTCTGCGGCGGCTACGCGAGCTGGGTCCACCGCTCGCCGGCCATCGTGGCGTGGAACGCCATTCACGCCGCGCCGATCGAAGCCTCCATGCGCATCGTCCGCGCCTGCGCCAGCAAACTCCATCTCGGCCATCTCCACCCGGAGCTCGCCGATCCGCTGCGCGCCGCGATCCTCTGGGGTCACGAGCGCGGCGACCGCTTCCTGCGCGTGCGCGGCATCGTGAAGATGTTCCACGACGATCGCGCCGGTGCGGAGCTGGAGATGATGAACGCCCTCGGCGCCTTCAAGCACTGGCTGACCGACGTCGGCGAAGTGATCGAGCGGCTCGGACACGGCTGCCTCACCTCACTCTTCGCGCAGGCCGATCGCGAAGCGCGCCGCGACAACGATCATCACGCCGCCTTCAAGCTGGCCGGCGAACAGGGGGGTGACGAAGTGAGCGCCATCCGCCTCGAGGCGCTGCTCCTGCAGATGCCGGACGAGCGGCGCGAGCGCGTCCTCGAAGAAGTGGCCATCGCCGAGCCGACCTTCGCCACGCTGGTCCGCAATCAGCTGCCGCGCGTCGAGCGCCGCGTGCGCACCACCGCTCTCAAAGCCGAACCGTCCAAACGCCGCGTCGGCAGCCGCCGCTCCGCCCCCGTTCGTGCCCTGGCCGCCGCTCCCGCATGAAGAACTGGAACGTCGTCCGCCGGATTCTCTTCCTGACCGTCTTCATCGATCTGCTCGGCTTCGGCATCGCCGTGCCGATCCTCGCCTACTCCGCCAAGACCTACGGCGCGAGCGGCATGACGCTGGGGCTCATCCTCGCCAGCTTCTCGCTCATGCAGTTCTTCTTCTCGCCGATCTGGGGCCGCCTCTCCGACCGCATCGGCCGGAGGCCGGTCATCGTCGGCAGCCTGCTCGGCAACGTGATCGGCTTCGCCACGTTCGCCTTCGCCTCCAACGTGGCCATGCTCTTCGCCGCCCGGATCATCACCGGCATCGCCGCGGCGTCGGTGCCGACCGCGCAGGCCTACATCGCCGACTCCACCGACGAAACGAACCGCGCCAAAGGGATGTCGATCATCGGCATGGCCTTCGGCTTCGGCCTGGTCCTCGGCCCGCCGGTCGGTGGTCTGCTCTCGAGCTACGGCACGTCGCTCAACATCTCGCCGAATCTCCTGCCGGGGATCGCCGCGGCGACGCTCTCCCTGACCGCGCTGCTGATGGCCCTCTTCGCGCTGCCGGAATCGCGCACGCCCGACGCCAATGCGAGCGGCCATCGCTTCTCCCCTTACGACCACGAGACCTGGTCGATCTTCTTCCGCACCCGCGCCCTTCGCCTCTCCGGCGGCTCGCTGGCGGTGCTCATGTGCACCCTCGCCTCGCTCGCCCCGATCCTCGTGCTGGTGGGGCGCGACCGCTACGGCCTCGAAGCGCGCGCCGTCGGCTCGCTCCTCGGCCTGATGGGCGTGGTGGTCGTCCTGCTGCAATTCACCACCACCCACCGCCTCTCCACGAAGCTCGGCGACGTCGGCGCGGCCATGGTCGGCGCCGGCGGCCTCATGCTCGGCCTCCTGCTCATCCCCTTCACCAGCAGCATCGCGCCGCTGATCATCGCCACCTGCCTGATGGGCGTCGGCCAGGGCCTTTGCAATCCCACCCTCAGCTCCTACATCAGCAAAGTCGCCCCCGAGTCGCACCGCGGCGGCATCCTCGGCGCCGCGCACTCATTGAACGCATTAGCGCGAGTGATGGGCCCCCCCATCGCCGGCTTCGCCTACGACCTTTACCGCGCGCCGGGAGCGCTGCTCTCCCAGGCCGCCATCGTCGCCATCGCGATGTTCCTCGCCTTTCGGCTGATCCGAACGCGAACAGCAGGCGTCGCGACGGCCCGCGCAAAAACTGCCTGATCGGACCTGCCCGTGCGGTGTGGGCTTCCAGCCCCACCCCCCTTCGAGAGGCAAGGCCGGCCAGTGCACGACCGCATTCGATCACGCCATCAGCCACGTCGCCGGATCGTCACGGTCTTGAACGGATGCGGCGGCGCGGCCTCGTGCTCGACCGCCAACTCGCCGGTGATCCCCTTCGCGCCGGAGATCTCGATCACCGTTTTCGTCGGCGTGATCTCGACCGGTTTGAGCAGGTAGACCTTGCCGAAGTCGTTCTGGATGCGCTCGATGAAGGTGGCCCGCTCGGCCACGCTGCGCTGTTCGAGCAGCGACTTCGCGTATTGCTTCTGCGCGAACGGCTCGAACTCCGCGGCCGGGCCGTTGAGGGCCGCCAGCAGCGCCTCGATGTGCGGCGCGAGCTTCACGTCGCCGGCGATCTTCGTCCGCGCGGCGTTCAGCGCCGCGTCGAGCGCCTCCTCTTCCTTCGTGGCGATCTCCGGCACGACGCCGGTGCCCTGCCATCCCTTCCCGCTCTTCGGATGCACCGACGAGGCGATGGAGACGGAGAGCTGCAGTCCGCCGCCCAGCGGCATGAAGGCGTTCGGACGTCCGCCGCCGGAGGTCGTCTCGCCGATCACCGTCGCGCGGCCGTACCCCTGCAGCCCGAACGCGAACGCCTCGCCGGCGGAGAAAGTGCGGTCGCTGGTGAGCACGAAGAGCGGCACGTTCTCGAAACGGCGCGTCGGCGTCTCCACGACCTTGCTCTCCATCGCGCCGAGCTCCCGCGAGTGGCGGATCATCAGCACGCGGTCGTCGGCCGGGAGGAAGTAGCTCGACAGATAACCGACCGTGTCACCGGAGCCGCCGCTGTTCTCGCGCAGGTCGACGATCACCGCGTCCGTGTTGCCGAGGATCTGCATCGCCGCGGAGAGGGTCTCCCTGACCAGCTCCAGTGGCGCGAACTGGTCGAGGCGCAGGTAGCCGATGTTGCCCGGCAACACCTCCACGCGCTTCACGCCGAAGTTGTTGCGCTTCGCATTCGCCAGTTCCGCCGGGCCCGGCCGCCGCGGCCCGCGCTGCCGGTTCTCCTTCAACTGCTGCAGCGCCTGCGCCGGCGTGAGGTACGGCTCTGCGGCACTGGCCGCGTTGAAACGAACGTTGTTGTGTTTGTCCAGCTCGACGGCGTGCATGGCCGCGGTCATGGCCTCGGCGAGCGCGGTGCCGGTGAGCTTGTCGAACTCGCCTGCGGCGGCGCGGCGGCGCAGCTCGCTGGCGATCTTCTTCCCGCCGGCGACGTCGACGAACATCTCCTCGACGAGCGCCGCGGCCGTCTCGGCCGGCTGGCGTCCGGCGAAAACCGCGTTGGTGCAGAGCAACAGCAACAGCAGAAGGGTGCGACGAATCATCAGAAGCTCCTTTCGTTTCGTCGCATCGTGCCGCGCAGTTATGAAGCAGTGATGAACCCGTGCGAGATCACGCGGCCTGCCACAACGCCGGACGCTTCAACAACTGCCAGCCCAGCGTCGCGAAGGTGATCGCCAGGATGATGTCGCACGCATAGATGGCCGGGACGATGTCCATCGCGCGGCCGAGTGGGAAAAGCACGCCGCCGATGACCAGCATCACGCCGATGCCGCGATGCACCGGGCGCGCGACGATGAGGGCGATGCCGAGCGTGATCAGTCCGGCCGGAAACATCAGGCCGATCGGAATGATGCTGGCCCAGACCAGCGGCGCCGATTCGACCAGCTTCGTCATCGTCGTGCGCGCCGCGCCGGGAGATGCATCTTCGAGCAGCGAGAGCTGGATCAGCACCGTGATGCGCGCGGCGACCGTGGCGCCGAGCAGCGTCAGGACGCCGCCGGTGAGCCCGAGGAGGTCGGCGCCGCCGCGGACGAGCTGCGTGATGGCGATGACCGCGCCGGCCATCAGCCCGGCGTTGAGCACCGCCAGAAAGCCTGCCCCCGCGATCGTGCCGTGGGTCAGCGTACCGGCGGCGACGGGACCGGTGGCGAGGCTGAAGAGGTACGACGCGGCGAGGCCGAGCAGGCAAGAGGCGGCGAGGATGCGCCGGCGATGAGTTCCATTCATGGAGTCTCTCCTTCACCTCCTGTAGCGACGCCGCGCGGCGAAAGTGTTCACCCCTGCTACGATTCTTTTCTCCACGACATGAACATCACCCGTCTCCTCGCCGATTGGGCGAACGGCGACCGCGCCGCCCTCGAGTCGCTCGCACCGCTGGTCTATCCGGAGCTGCGCCGCATCGCCGCGCGGCAGATGCAGCGCGAGCAGCCGGGGCACACCCTGCAGCCGACAGCGTTGGTGAACGAGGCCTTCGTCCGATTGGCCGGCGGCAACGGGGCGACGTGGCAGGACCGCGCGCATTTCTTCGCCGTCTGCGCGCAAGTGATGCGGCGCGTGCTGATCGATCACGCACGGGCCCATGCACGCGACAAACGCGGCGGCGGCGCGCTGCACGTATCGCTCGACGAGGCAGCGACCGTCGTCCAGGAGCACGAGGTCGACCTGGTAGCCCTCGGCGACGCGCTGTCGGCGCTCGAAGCCTTCGACCCGCGCAAGGCGCGCATCGTGGAGCTCCGCTACTTCGCCGGCCTCGGCATCGAGGAGACCGCGGAGGTGCTGCAGGTCTCGCCAATGACCGTGCGCCGCGAATGGACCCGCGCCAAGGCGTGGCTCTACCGGGCGCTGGAGGATCTCCATTAACTCCGAACGATGGCGGCGCGTCGACGAGCTGTTCGCGAACGCGCTGGAGCGCGAAGGTGAGGCGCGGCAGCAATACCTCGATGCGATCGACGACCCATCGCTGCGCGCCGAGGTCGAACGGCTGCTGCGGATCGGCCGTGACGAGCCGGCCTTCCTCGAAACGCCCGCCTTCGAAACGGCAGCGCGCCTGCTCGTGGTCAGCAGCGGCAGCGCGAGCGACAACCCGCGCTTCATCCCCGGCGACGTCATTGCGGGCCGCTACCGCATCGCCGGTCTCCTCGGGCGCGGCGGCATGGGCGAGGTGTATCGCGCCGACGATCTGCGGCTCCACCAACCGGTGGCGCTGAAGTTTCTCGCCGAGCCGAGCGGCGCCGCCCTGGCGCGCTTCCATCGCGAGGTCAGCATCGCGCGGCAGATCTCGCACCGCCACGTCTGCCGCGTCTACGACATCGGGGAGCACGCGGGGCTGCACTTTCTCTCGATGGAGTACACCCGCGGCGAGGAGCTCGGGTCGCTGCTCAAGCGGATCGGCCGCCTGCCGGCCGACAAGGCGCTCGCCGTCGCGCGGCAGCTCTGCGCGGGGCTGGCCGCGATTCACGCCGCGGGCGTGCTGCATCGCGACCTCAAGCCGGGCAACATCATGATCGACGAGCACGGCGACGTGCGCATCACCGATTTCGGCATCGCCGCGCTGAGTGAAGGGGTGAGCGGCGCCGAGGCGATGATCGGTACGCCGGCCTACATGTCGCCCGAGCAGCGCGCCGGCGGCGAGCTGACCACGCGCAGCGATCTGTATGCGCTCGGTCTCGTGCTGCACGAGTTCTTCACCGGCCGCCGGCCGCCCGAAGGTCCATCCGGGACCACCACCGTGCCGGATGTCGACCCGCTCGTCGAACGGGTGATCCTCCGCTGCCTGGAGCCCGATCCGGCCCGGCGTCCTGCGTCAGCGTTGCAGGTCGCGGCGGCGTTACCGGGCGGCGATCCGCTGGCGGCAGCACTGGCAGCGGGTGAAACGCCATCGCCACAGATGGTTGCGGCGGCGCCGAAGGAAGGAAGCCTGCGCCCCGCGATCGCGACGATGCTCCTCCTCTCGATCGTCGTCGGCATCGTGCTGATCGCGGTGCTCTCCGACCGCACGTCGCTGCACCGCCTCGTACCGTTGCCTCGATCGCCTGAGGTGCTGCGCGAGAACGCGGTCAGTCTCGCGCGAGCGGCCGGCTACGCGGCGGCGACCGATGCGGAGGACGGCTTCGCGATCGATGAGGAGGCGCTGGCGCATGTGCAGCGGCACGATCGCTCGGCCGATCGCTGGCAGCGCATGCGGCGCGGCGACCCGCCGGTGGTCGGCTTCTGGTATCGCCAGAGCCCGCGGCCGCTCGAAGCGCGGGGAGGCTCGCGCGTCCAGCCGCACGATCCGCCGAACACGCTGGCCGGCATGGTGATGCTGCAGCTCGATACGACCGGCCGCTTGCTGTACTTCGAAGGCGTGCCGCCGCAGGTCGATGCGAAGGCACCGGCGCGCCCCGCCGACTGGACGCCGTTCTTCGCCGCGGCCGGTCTCGACGCCCGCGCGTTCCGCGAGACCGGCTCGCGATGGCGCCCGCCGCAGCACAGTGACGCGCGCGTGGCGTGGCAGACCGCACGTGGCGATCTGCGCATCGAGGCGGCGGCGTATCGCGGGTCGCCGACGTACTTTGAGGTGATCGCGCCGTGGCGCGAGCCGTCGCGCCAGCCGCTGCCGTTCCATGCCGAACGGGCCTTTCCGATCCTCATGCTCGTCTTGTATTTCGGAGCGATCGTGCTGGCCTCGCTGCTGGCGTGGCGCAACCTGCGGCAGGGGCGCGGCGATCGTCGCGGTACGTTCCGCCTGGCCGTATTCACATTCGCGCTGCGGATGATCTACTGGCTCTTTCACGCGCATCACACCGCGACGGCCGGCGAGGTCACGCAGCGCCTGATCGACGGCCTGCAGTCGGCGCTTTACTGGACCGCGCTCATCGCCCTGCTGCACCTCGCGCTCGAGCCGTTCGTCCGGCGCCGCTGGCCGGAATGGATCATCTCCTGGAGCCGCCTCCTGGCCGGCGACCTGCGCGATCCGCTGGTCGGCCGCGACGTCCTGATCGGCTGTGCGTTCGGCGTGGCGATCATCCTCTCCAGCCAGCTCTTCCCGATCCTCCCCGCCAACAACTCCCCCCTCGTCATTCAGCTGGGGCTGGAAGGCGCCCGCGGCTTCATCGCGCTGCTGGTGAATCAGATCTCCGCGTCGATCCTCTTCTCCTTCATCGTCGTCTCGCTGCTGCTCTTTTTCGCCATGCTCACCCGGCGGAACGCCGTCGCCATCGGCCTGACCTGGCTGCTGATCTACGCCGCGCTCGGCCTCAGCGGCCCCCCCACACTGGTCCGCCTCTTCCTGCACCTGCTCGTGCCGACGCTGCTCATCACCGTAATCGCCCGCTACGGCGTGCTGGCCCTGATGACCGCGTTCTTCTTCACGCACCTGTGGGCCTTCTACCCGGTCACCACCGAGGTGACGGCCTGGTACGCAACCAGCGCCAACTTGCAGGTCCTGCTGCTGATCGGGATCGCTGTGTACGGCTTCCGGACCTCGCTGGCGGGACAAAGGCTGGTGCGGGCGGATCTGTTCGACTAGCGCGTTTGTTGGGACCCGAGCTGTTGAGCTATTGAGCTATTAAGCGAGGAAGTATTTGATCAACCCAATCACTTCCTCGCTCAATAGCTCAATAGCTCAATAGCTCAATAGCTCAATAGCTCAACAGCTCAATAGCTCAACAGCTCAACAGCCTACTCACACCCCCGAGCCAGATTCCGCGCCGCCCGCGCATTCGGATACAGCCCGCGAGCCGCCAGCGCATGCTCGCAGCGATCGTTGCGCTTTCCTCCTCGAGCGAGGCGCAGGCGCAGGCGGTAGTTGCCGGGGTCGATGCGCGAGCCCATCTCCAGCGTCGAGCGCGTGTCGGACGCGGCGTAGATCTCCATGGCAATGAGCTGCGCGGTGCTGCGCGCGGCCCCCGCAAAGCAGAGCACGAGCAGCAGCGGCGCGACCAACGAGCGCAATGCCGGCGAGCGCGATTCGAGCGGGGTCCAGAGCACGCCGAGCGCCGTCCAGACGAAGAGCGACGGCAGCGCGAGCAACAGCACAGCGTCGAACGCGCCGGCCACGCCCGCGGCGATGAGCGTGCCGAGGAGGGTCATCGCCTGCAGCGAATCCTCGGCGGTGACGGCACTGGCGAGACGGCGGAAGGCGACGGTCACGATCATCAGAAAGGCGATCGCCAGGAGCAGCGCGGCGGCGGGACCGCGCTCCGCGACGTAGGCGACCCAGTCGCTGCTCGGCCACGGGTTCGAGGTCATCCCATCCTCGGACTGATCCATCGACGGATCGTTGCCCTTCGCGAATTCGGGATACGCCACCGGCCAGTTGCCGGGGCCGACGCCGAGGAGCGGGTTGCTGGCGGCGAGGCGGAGGGAACGCTCGTACTGGATGAGACGCCCGCGGCCGGAGCCTTCCTGGTAATTGGCCATCCCCTGCACCGATTCGAGGTACGGGTTGTCGCTGCGCCAGCGCAGATCGTTGGGGAGAAGCAGCGCCGCGGCGACGCCTGCCCCGGCGATGACGATCACCCCCAGCAGTCTGCGCCACGCACGGCCGTCGCGGCGCAGCGCGGAGGAGAAGAAGATCGCCACGAGGAAGACCATCACCACCGCGCCGAAAGCCAGCCACGCCGCGCGCGAGCGGGTCAGCACGAGCGCCGCGGTGACGAACGCGGCGCCGCACGAGGCGGCGAGATAGCCGATGGCCCGTTGCGCGTGCAGCGCCGCGAGCAGGACCACCGGCAGGCCAAAAGCCGCCGCGTGCGCGACGAAGTTGCGATTGCCGAGGGTGCCGCCGGGAACGCGGTTGATCGAGAAGAGGTCGAGCGAGAGGCCGTACGCCTGCGCCAGCGACGTCGCGGCGGCGAGCACGATCGCGAACGCCAGCGATGACAGCAGCGGCCGCGCCAGACCGGCCTCGCGCAACGCGCGTGTGGTCCAGAAGAGGAGGAGGCTCGACGCGCTCACCGCCACCGCCCGAAAGGCCAGCCACGGATTCGCGGCGAAGAGCGAGGCCGCGATGCTGACGCCGACGAAAGCGATCAGCAGCAGATCGACCCTCGCGAAGTGACTGCGGCGGATGCTCGGCAGCGCGAAGAGGCCGGCCAGGGCGGCGGTGGCGTGCAGCGCGAGCTCCTTCGGCACGAGGAAGCGGTCGAGATCGAACGTGCGGTGCAGTGATGCGGCGAGCACGACCGCGATCGCGCCGAGTTGCACGACGCGCAAGGCGAGACGCTCCGCGCGGGTGGGCGACGGTACGGCGAACGACTCCATCACGACTCCAGACCGCGCGAGTATGACGCTACTGGCACCCTCGAATCATCAGGTTCAGCAGCAGCGTGAGCGCCAGCGAGGCGATGATGCTGAAGAGACAGCCAGAAGTGCGGACGCGGATCGGCATGTCGGGCCGTTTTGCGGAACGCGTGCCGCGTATAATCGCCGCATCCCATGAACACTCAGGTTCGCAGCCGCTTTGCGCTCGTGCTGGTCAAGCCGTCGCACTACGACGACCACGGCTACGTCATCCAGTGGTTCCGCTCCGCGATTCCGTCGAACTCGCTGGCCGCCCTCTTCGGTCTGGCCCGCGATTGCGCCGAGCGCCACGTCCTCGGCGACACGCAGCTCGACATCCACGCCTTCGACGAGACCAACACGCGCATTCGGCCTGACAAGCTGGCGGAGATCATCGAAGAGGCCGGAAGCGGGATGGTCATGCTGGTCGGCGTGCAGTCGAATCAGTTCCCGCGCGCACTCGACCTCGCCAGGCCGCTCCGCGACCGCGGCATCCAGGTAGCCATCGGCGGCTTCCACGTCTCCGGCACGATGAGCATGCTCAAAGGGGTCGACGCCGACATGGACCGCGCCCGGGCCATGAAGATCAGCCTCTTCGCCGGTGAGGCGGAGGGGCGGCTCGACGAGGTGCTGCGCGACGCGGTGGCGGGAGCGCTCAAACCGCTCTACAACTACATGGCCGACCTGCCGCACATCGAAGGGGCGCCGATCCCGCTCATCACCGCGCTCACGGCGTGGAAGACCGCCGGCGGGCTGACCAGCTTCGACGCGGGGCGCGGCTGCCCGTTCCAGTGCTCGTTCTGCACGATCATCAACGTGCAGGGACGGAAGTCGCGGCGGCGCTCGCCCGACGACGTCGAGAAGATCGTGCGCGTCAACATCGCGCAGGGGCTGCACTCGTTCTTCATCACCGACGACAACTTCGCGCGCAACCAGGATTGGGAGCCGATCCTCGACCGGCTGATCGAGATGCGCGAGAAAGAGGGGATCAAGGTCACGCTGATCCTGCAGGTCGACACGCTCTGCCACAAGATCCCGCGCTTCATCGAAAAGTGCGCGCGGGCTGGCGTGAAGCGGGTCTTCATCGGCCTCGAGAACATCAACCCCGACAGCCTGGTCGGCGCGAAGAAACGGCAGAACAAGATCACCGAGTACCGGAAGATGCTGCTGGCCTGGAAGGCCGCCCGGGTCATCACCTACGCCGGCTACATCCTCGGCTTTCCGGGCGACACGCTCGAGTCGATCAAGCACGACATCGAGATCATCCAGCGCGAGCTGCCGGTCGACCTCCTCGAGTTCTTCTTCCTCACCCCGCTGCCCGGCTCCGAGGATCACCAGAAGCTGGTCAAAGAAGGAGTGCCGCTCGATCCCGACATGAACCGCTACGACCTCAATCACGCAACGGCGCCGCACCCTAAGATGTCGCGCCAGGAGTGGGAGGCGGCGTACAAGATGGCGTGGCGGACCTACTACACGCCGAAGCACATGCGCGCGGTCATGAGCCGCATCGCCGCCATGCGCGGCAGCGCCAGCAACGCCATCCTGCTGATGACGTGGTTCAAAGGCTCGATCGACATCGAGGGCATCCACCCGCTCGAAGGCGGCCTGCTGCGCCGCAAGTCGCGCACCGACCGCCGCCCCGGTTTCGCGATCGAGCCGGCCTGGTCGTTCTATCCAAAGTACTGGCTCGAGACCGCCGGCAAACTGGCCCGCTTCTTCGGCCTCTACTCCCGCCTGCGCATCCTCTACTACGGCATCAAGTACAACCCGAAAAAATACGACTACCGCGACACCGCCCTCGAACCGGTGACGGACGAGGATGTCGACACGCTGGAGATGTTCGTCGCGCGGGAGCAGCGGGTGCTGGCGTAGTGCGCACGTGCCGCGGGACCTCAATGAGTTGAGACTCTCCCAACGACTCTCGTGCGAGGGAACTCACACGCGCTGCTTGCGTGAAGACACGTGATGGGGACAGAGCTTCGGATGGCACTCAACCCCGTTGATGGGAACAGGGCACACGCAGTTGAGGGGGACAGAGCTTCAGATGCCATCTCAGCACACGGCGCGGACCCGTGCCCACAGGGGACACGTGATGGGGACAGAGCTTCGATGTCAGCGTAAAGGGGACAGAGCTTCAGAAAGGGACACCGCCGGGGACAGAGCTTCAGGCAACGCCGGGGACGGACGGCAACGCCGGGGACAGAGCTTCAAGGCAACGCCGGGGACAATTCAGAGGGCAACGCCGCAACGCCGGGGACAGAGCTTCAGATGTCACCGGTCTGCACAGCGGGGACAGGTTGAGCAACGCCGGCGACAGGGACAGTTCCAGGGGGGACAGGGAGCGTGGTTCTAAGACCTGTCCCCCGACTGACCTCTTCGGGGTCACGTTGATGGGGACAGAGCTTCAGATGCCACCTCAGCACACACACCGCGCGGACCAGGGCACACACAGTTGAGGGGGACAGAGCTTCAGACGTTGATGGGGACAGAGCTTCGGATGCCATTCAACCCCGTTGATGGGAACGAGGTCACGTTGATGGGGACAGAGCTTCAGATGCCACTCAACCCCGTTGATGCGAACAGGGCACAGTTGCAGTCACGTTGATGGGGACAGAGCTTCGGATGCCACTCAACCCCGTTGATGGGAACAGGGCACAGTTGCAGTCACGTTGATGGGGACAGAGCTTCAGATGCCACCTCAGCACACACGGCGCGGACCCGTGCCCACAGAGACCGCCACGGACATTGCGTCTGACCGCGACTGGCAGCCTCTGGAAACGGCGGTGAGCTTCGTCGGCTCAGTGGGTTGACGACTCGGTGTCCTGCACGGCTGCAGGCGTCGTTACGGCGGCCGTTTGAACAGCCCTACCGCTGCGAGCGCGACGCGGCCCGGTGGTATTGGCGTGCGGTGACCGGCGGCATGGGCGGAGAGAAGAGGAATGGCGGCGGGCGGCGGTGCATTCGGTCGCGGCACGCTTCGGCGAGGTCGAGGATCTGGAAGTCGCGGGCGAGCTCTTTCCGGCAGCGGGAGACGAGGTTCGAGACACCGCCCGCGCTCTTCAAGCCGAGCTGCCTCGCGATCCGACGGAGAGGAACGAGTCCGTCCTCGAAGGCAAGATACGCTACGAGGCGGCGCTCGAGTGTCCCGTGACTGCCGGCGATCGCCTCCGGAGTCGTGTCGAAGGTCTTCGCGACCGCGTCGATAACATCCTCGAGATCCGGCCGCCCGGGATGAACCTGTGCCCGCGGATGCTCCTCGTTTCGTTCCTCCTCGTCGAGCAGCTTCTGGATCTTCTCGATCCAAGAGGCCGTGCCGAGGAAGATCTGCGCCGTCAGGTTGTCCATGAGGGTGTCGGACTCGTCGATCTTCGAGAGGACAAAATTGCGGTACTCACGTTGTTGCGTCTCGCGACCGAGCCCGAGCTCGCTCAGAAGCGGGTCGACTGACAACCATCTGGGAGCCTCGGCGTAGCCGGCACGAGCGGTGTAGCTGCTCCACTTCCATTCTTCGGGACGCTCGACGAGATGCGCGCGTACTGGGTTGAGCGCGATGTAGCGCGAGAGCTCAAACCCGTACGCCTCCTCTTCGACCAGGATGTTCTTGAAGCGTGCTTCGAAGAGGTGCCCTCGCCGCTGATGCCGTTTGTTGAAGCGCTGCGCGTAGCGCCCGAGGAGGCGGTGCATGCCGGTCGAGAGGGTGCACTCCGGAGTCTCGATGCTCAGATGGTAGTGATTGCCCATCAGGCAGTAGTCGTGGAGAACCCATCGCGAGCGGACGATCTCCTCC
>DASWOB010000065.1:0-4136 GCA_036398925.1 Thermoanaerobaculia bacterium | reverse complement strand
CGTCATCATGGCGGTGGCGTCGTACCCGAAGTTGTATTTGCCGTCGCTGGTGATGCTGCCGCTGTCGTCGTGGGTGTGGGTGTTGTTGTGATTCGAGGTGGCGGCGATCGGGAGGTGGGACGGCAGGGAGGCGAAGCAGCGGCCGTTGGAGGCGCAGCCGTCGTTAAAGCTGCCGATGCGGTTGCCGTAGCGGTCGTAGTCGTACGTGGTGGCGCTGTAGAACTTGTTGCCGCTCCACGTGGCGTGCCGCCGCAGCCGGTTCACGTCGTCGTACTGGTACGTCGTGTTCCCGATCATGGTGATGTTTCCGGCTCCATCGTACGCGTAGTCGCCGAACTTCCAGTAGGACTGGTTCGCATCCGTCACTTCGATCCGGGCCGGACGCGGCATGCCGGAAGGATCCGGAACCCAGGTCTCGGTGACGCTCGCGGGGCTGCTGCCGTGCGTGATGGTGTTGACGAGGCCATTGGCGCGATAGGAGACGGTCCGTACGAGCCGACCGACGTCAGCAGGCCTTCGTGTAGCCGTTCGTCACGCTCAGCGCGCTGCAAGTTGGTTTGCGCGGGCGACTTGCCATTACCGGATCGTGCTGTACTGCACATAGAGCTCGCGAGGCAGTGCCGGAAGCGTCACCACCACCGGCCATGCCTTTCCGGATGACGCACGACCTGAGAGCGACACGTGATCGACAATCACTGCGTCCATCGTCGTGTACACATGAATGTTCCGGTGTAACAACCGCCGCAGAGACCCCGGAGCAGGACACGAGGGCCGTTGGCGTGTGTGCCGCCTCCGACCAGATCCTCGAAAGCCGCGTCTGCGAGTTCGACGGCGGGAACGTCACCAAGCATTGCCGACGCTTCGGAAATCTTAGATTCGAGGACAGGAGAAATGAACGCCTCAGCCACGCGCGTAGCGACCGTGCGTACATCCTGAGGGACCGGTCTGTACCAAACATGATCACGAGCTGTCGCGTCCATCACGCGATGACCGCATGCTGCGCTGATCGATGCAATGACAGCAACAATCCGCAGCGGGAGCTTACTCAGCATCTTCATGTACGTATCAAATGTCCGATGATCAGGTGATGGTGAGTTCGAGCACATGGGGGAAGTTAGCGCGGGTTGTGGTGACGGATGTGGCTCACTTCACCGCCCGCGAAACCGAAACCGTGGACCGCGCCATCTTCTCCGAAGGCGATCGCGAGGCGGCGTCTCCGGCTTTCCGCACGTCGATGCGCCGGCAGGCGATGTCCGTGCAGCGGATGGTGGAGAGCACATTCGCGGCCGAATGGCGCAGAGCCCCGGAGATTCTGCCGTCGGCGGGTATAGAGATGTGCAGCGCGTCCGCCGGCTCGACGTCCACCAACTGCACCGTCGTGCACCGTTCCGCGCGGCATCGCAGAAGGCGCACCCGGCTCGAGACATCGGTGCGCTGCTCGAGGACACCCAGCCACAACTCGCCGTCGCGGCTCAATGCCGCCGAGAGCTCGAGCGCGCCCACGCAACGGGGCAAACGCATGTGCCTGCACCGCGCCGTGCCATCGCATCGAAAGAGTTTCGCTTCGCCACCTCCATCGACATACGCCACGGCCAGCGCCGAGCCGTTCGAAACGATGGAAAACCCGGCATGGCGCGCGTCGCGGGCAATCGTCTCTGTCAACGCGCGGGAACAGTCGCCATCGGGACAGCGGAGCAGAACGAGCTCCGTCGCTTCCGGCGTTCTCGATACTTTCGGGGCTGCGGTCATCGCAATCACGACATCCGATTGTTGGCGCACTGCGCTCCACGACTCCCAGGCGAACGCCGGCAGCTCCACTTGCCGATACTTCACGCAGCTTCGGTCGAGACAATCGAGGAGCGTGAGACCCGGTCTGATGCGGGGCTCGTAAGCGATGAGCGGCAGCGTCGCGCCGCCCGCCCACCAGAGATCGAAACCCGCCCTCCGGACGACCGAATCCGCGACAACCGTATGCTGACGCTCGGCGCACCTCAGGTCGTGACAGTGAGTGATGACCAGATTCGTTCCATCGTTCACGACGGTCAGCGATTCGTCGCCGCGGCCCATCGCCGCCGCGATGCCCGAGTGTTGACCATCCTCCTGAATCCGCACGATGGTCCAACCCTCGGTCGAGAGCGGATCGCCCGTATCCGGTTCAGCTGTCTGCGACGACTTGCTCGCGCAAGCGGTGGTCAGGAGAACAGAGAGGAAGAAGCTCGCAAAGAGATGTCTCATCATTGTGGGGGACGATCCGCTGTGGCCGAGCTCTCAATCCAGTTCGTGTAATCCCGATCAGAAAGAATGACGTCCGACCGGCAGCCAGGAGTCACCTTCACGAGGACGCGCTCGATGGGGATAGATGCCGTCGCACGAGTGGCGCTCGCCAGATCCCGACTGCTTGTCAATCTACGGATCTGCGACGCATCTCTCCAGCACCTCGTCACTTACGCACAATCACGCGCCTCTTTGACCAGTCATAAGTCAGATCCCGACCATGCGCGTCGTACCAGGCCTTCCATTCACGACTCGCGATCGCGAGCGACTCGTCGGGGATCAACCCGATAAAGCTCATATTCACTCGGCCACGCATCTCCGTGACCGTCTCGAAAAATTGGACCGCGTCCGACAACTCGAGTGGAGTGTACGGTGCCGTGCCGGCCCGGTTCTTCCAGAACTCGACGCTCTCGTCAACGATCACCATATTTCGCTGCCACAGTTCTGCAGCCTTCTCGTGCGAAGCAACTGCATCCCGTGCTCCAGCATGCGTCGGCGTACAGGCGCCAAGCAGATGCGAAGCGACGATGAACACCAGTACGAGTCGTGAACTCATGGACGCACAGTCCTCGTGACGTACGTCACATCGTAGGTTTGCGGGTCGACCGTCACTCGGACGTCCATTGTCGTATTACCGCGGGTGTACGTAACGTCCGTGAAAGCCAAGCCATTCGGGTACCATCGCGTTCGAGTCTGCGCTCCGCGCGTCCAGCCGGTGAACAGATTCTCTTGCTCGATCGCCCACGCGTGCGCCGCGACCACGTCGGTGATCCCCTTCACTTGCGCGGCGAACTGCTCCATGACTTCATGTCCGAGTGTGGATGCAGCACTCGGCTGCGCACTACCGAACTTCTGCATGTCAGTCGGATCAATGGTTTTGATGCTGAACTGACCGATCGCCACGCCCTTAGCGCCGGAATCAGCGACGACCGAGGTAGTCTTCGTGTCACCGATCACTGTCTGCAACGCGACACGAAGAGCCTTTTGCTCGCTTGTTTCCTTACCTTTAACTCTCACCTTTTGGAGTGACGCGACGCCTTTGTCATCGATGTTGAGCTTATAGCCGTGGAGGCCACTGTTGGCGATCTGCTTCACTTTGTCCAGATCCTCGGCATTCCCAGTAAACTGCAATTTTTTTCCGCTGGGATCGGTGCGGTCCATCGGACTGTTGCCGACGTACGCGTACCGATTCCAGAGCTGCGGGGATCTCATCGCGTCAACCGCCATGATTGGATCCACCGACAAAAACCGCCCCCCCGCTCCGTCGTAGTAGCGGGCGTGCATGTAGTCCAGCACCAGGCCGTTGCCCGACGCTGGGATGTCGCGTTCGTGGCCGGTGAACTGGAGGCGGCCGCCGTCGAGGGTGCCGCCGGTGCCGAAGGGGTCGAAGGTTTGTTCGCCGATGCGGACGCCGGCTCCGTTGGTCACCAGGCGGGGGGAGCCGAGGTGGTCGAGGTGGTAGCGTTTGAGGCCGGTCGGGGAGTCGCTGGCGAGGAGGGTGCTGCCGCGCCAGATTTCGTCCTCGCTCCAGGTGAATTGGCGGGTGCCGGTGGTGGTGTCGTCGGTCCAGCTGCGGAGCAGGTGGTTGTCGAGGGCGCGGATGCTCCAGGTGGTGCGGCGGCCGGAGCCGATGTTGCGCACCACCGCGACGCGCTCGTCGCCGGCGGTGTAGAGGTAGCGCTCGTTGCGGTCGGCGCCGGTGAGAGACGTCATCATGGCGCTGGCGTCGTACCCGAAGTTGTATTTGCCGTCGCTGGTGATGCTGCCGCTGTCGTCGTGCGAGTGGGTGTTGTTGTGATTCGAGGTGGCGGCGATCGGGAGGTGGGACGGCAGCGAGGCGAAGCAGCGGCCGTTCGAGGCGC
>DASWOB010000064.1:0-7199 GCA_036398925.1 Thermoanaerobaculia bacterium | reverse complement strand
ATCTCCGACACCGCTACATCGAGACGCCGGGACGCGGAGATCATCACGCCACCGACAGAGAGACCCCATCGATGGCAGCGGCTAGACGCCGCATGGGATTCGCCCGCCCATATTGACAATGCCTGCTAATGGGTGACCCCACTCCCTGTATGTCCTCGATCGTCCCGACCTGGTCCAGCGCATCCCCTACCGTCATCGCGAGCGTCACCTGCCGGTCGTTCTCTCGATTGACGAGATCGTGGCCTTCCTCGCCGCCATCCGCTCTCTTCGTGACCGGGTCATGCTCACGGTCCTCTACTCCGCCGGCATTCGTCTGGGCGAGGTCTGCCGGCTCCGTGTCGACGACATCGACTCGTCCCGCATGCTGCTCCGTATTCGTCAGGGCAAGGGACATAAGGACCGTTTCGCACCCTTGTCGCCGACCGCTCTGGAGTTGCTCCGCGAGTGGTGGCGCACCACTCATCCGAAGGCTCTGCTCTTCCCCAACAAGAACGATGCTTCGCGTCCCCTGAGCCCTGCGACCGTGCAACACGCAGTGAAGGTTGCCGCTCGCGATGCCGGCCTCACCAAGCGTGTGTCTCCTCATACCCTGCGACACTCGTTCGCGACGCATCTGGTGGAACAGGGCAGCGCGGTCCGCGCTGTTGGAGTCATGCTCGGCCACGCTCACGGCCGCACCACTGAGCTCTACACCCACGTCTCAGCCGCGCAGGTTCGTAGTCCTCTGGACGCGATCCTGCCTCCCGGCAAGACCGAATGATCCTCGATGGATGCCGAGGCTTCACTCGGTGCCATCGTCCGCGCCAAGGGCGGTGAGCTGCTCGAGAAGCTGCCCGTCAACACCGCCCAGCGCAAAGTGATGCGTGCCATGGCCGACTGCCGCTCGGCCGCCCTCAGCGGTCATCGCGACGGTTGCGACTCCTGTGGCTACGAGCACGTCTTCTGGAACTCCTGTCGCGACAGGCATTGCCCGGGATGCGGTGGAGAGGCGCGGGAGCGATGGCTCAACGCGCGACGCGACGAGGTGCTCGACGTCCCGTACTTTCACGTCGTCTTTACCATCCCGGACATTCTCAACGTGCTGGCTCTGCACGGGCCCGAGGTCATCTACGCGATCCTGCTTCGATGCGCGGGGCAGGCCTTGCTCGATCTCGGCGCCTCGCGCCTTGGGGCCCGCATGGGCGTCCTCGCCGTGCTCCACACCTGGGGACAGACCCTCGCGTTCCACCCTCACGTTCATTGTGTCGTGCCCGGCGGCGGCTTCTCTCGGGACGGCCGTCGCTGGGCACGCGTACCCAAGGTCGATTTCCTCTTCGCCGTCAAGGCTCTCTCGCGACACTTCCGCACGCTCTTCTGCAATGCTGCTCGTGAGGCCTACGGCGCCGGCACGCTCGTGCTCCCGGCCGAGGTGGTCGCCAACGCTCAGGCGCTCGATCTCTTGTTCGCCCGCTCGTACAGGACCGACTGGCACGTCTATGCCAAACCGCCCTTCGGAGGACCCGAGCACGTGCTCGGGTATCTGGCCAACTACACGCACCGCATCGCCATCTCCAATCGGCGCATCCGCACTCGACGGTGAGACCGTCACCTTCTCCTGGCGGGACTACGCGGATCACAACGCGGACAAGACCATGGAGCTCGACGCGGTGGAGTTTCTTCGTCGCTTCCTCCTGCACGTCCTTCCGCCGCGCTTCACGCGGGTCCGCTACTACGGCTTCCTCGCTAATCGCGACCGCGCCGCCAATGTCGCTGGGGCACGCGAGCTGATCGCCTCCAGGCGACCGCTCCGTCCACGTGCTCCCATCCCGGACCCGCGACTCTGTCCGCAGTGCCGCAAGGGAACGATGCGTCGCATGGCGCCGGTCGATCCTCAATGCAACCGGACCTGGTTCGACACCTCATGATCGCCACGACCCGTTCCCACCTCGTCGTTCCGGCATCCTTACCGTTGCCTGGGGGAGGGTTCGTCTACCCGCCGAAAATGACGGAGCGACTGCCACTTCCGAAACCTCTACCGTCACTTCTTCGTGCTTGCCGGCCTCGCAATCCTGCTCTATTGTCGCAATCTAGGCACTCAAAGCTCTCTTCGCGACCACTCTTCACCACCACCCACCCGGCTCCGATCCATACTTTCCCCAAGAGGCCCGCGGCTTCGTCCAACTGAACTCATCACCGCATCTTCTCCACTCACGTAAACACGCGCCTCGGCCTGCCTCGCTGTTGCGCGGTCAGCTCGAGTTTCGCGTCCGGGATGCGGTATAGAGTCCTATGAGTTAGGCGTCACCTGCCGCGCCGCGCATTTTTTCCGGTCGCTTCGTCATACGCCGCGTTCGTTTCGGCCATCCGCCGATTCATCGCTGCCCGGATTTGATCGTCCAGCGATCCAGCCGTGTCCGGATGATACAACTGCGCAAGGTGCTTCCTAGCGCGCGTCAGCTCTGCTTTGGACGCGGTCGACGGTACTCCAAGAATGTCGTGTGGCCTCGCCTGCATCCTATGGTTGTGGATGTCGCTTGGTAGGATTTCGCGATCGGGCCGCGGCAGCGCGACGTTTATATGCCAAGGCGGCGTCACGGTGACCTTGAACGCGTGCTTCGACTCAAAGCGCGCCACGACAATGTCGTCCTGCGCATCCCGCCAAAAGAGACGCCGAGTGTTGCGATCATAGAAGAGATCTCGATCACCGACTTTGCATGCGATGAAGTGATCTAACAGAAAATCGACAAAGGGAATTCGGGCCGTCGTCCGGATTGCTTTGCCACGCGCCGCGACAACGTCATCCAGATACAGGCCGAATACCGTATCTGGTGCGTACTCGAGCACGAATGCGGCCTCGCGCCACGTCGACAGCGCAATCGACTGGGCGAAGAGCTTTTGATTTGCAGCTCCCGCCATCTTCGCTTGAAACAGCGCGGCCTTTCGCTGTGCCTCGCGCCCACCGTGGTCGAGGACAAACTCCCAAACACCGTCCGCGCCGACGAGCTTTTCGGTAGCGCTTGCGCCACGCCCGCGGATCTTCTTGTAAGTGATGGCCCAAGTCCAAACGCCTCCGCCCTGCGGCGCATCGACGGTGACTCGAACAGGACTACGCCGGATGAGGCCGCCGAAATCGCCAGTCACGACGTCTTCGTCTTCGCCTGCCGACTCAAAGACCTCGGGCATTCTGGCGAGGCGCCGATTGAGGTGACGTCGTATGCTTAACGCTACTTCGGGCGGCAGTTCGATTCGGTCGGGCAGACGGGCTCGCTTCCTGGTCTTAGTGTACGCCTAACGCATGTTGAAAGCGTGCCCCTTCCTGTAAGTTTGGAGTCGACGAAACCCAGACGAAAGGAAGGAGCGGCTGTCATGAAGCAACAGGCGATTCAGTATCTCGGGCTCGACGTCCACCAAGCAACGGTCGTGGCCAGTGTGCGGAACGAGCAAGGCACAGTTGTGATGCAGGCGACGGTACGGACCGAGGCGGAGGCGATCCTCGGCCTCGTGCGGGCGGCCGGCGTTCGCGTGCACGTGGCTTTCGAGGAGGGCACCCAAGCGCAGTGGCTGCACGACCTGCTGGAGCCTCACGCCGAGCGAGTGATCGTCTGCAATGTGCGCGGCAAGAGTGAGGTTGCCAACAAGAGTGACCGCATCGACGCCAATGATCTGTCCGAGAAGCTGCGTGTCGGCGCGCTGAAGCCGGTCTATCACGGCGCACCAAGCGTACTCACGCTCAAGGAACTGGTGCGCAACTACAACAGCCTGGTTGAGGATGCGACGCGGGTCATGCTGCGCATCAAGGCGATCTTCCGAGCCCGGGCCATTCGGACGCCCGGCCGATCCGTCTACGGCGCCTCGCGTCGTGATCAATGGCTCGAGCAGCTGAATACGCCCGGCGCACGAGTTCGTGCGGCGTCTCTGCTCGAGCATCTCGACCTACTCCTGGAACTGCGGCGAAAAGCCAAAGCGGCGATGATTGCCGAGGCTCGGAAGCAGCCTGGCTGGAAGTCGCTTCGGTCGATCCCGTTCCTCGGCGTCGTCCGCGTCGCCCAACTACTGGCCATCATGGCCACACCGCATCGGTTCCGCACCAAGCGCAATCTCTGGCCGCTGGCCGGCTTGGCGGTGGTCACAAGATCGAGCGCCGATCAGGAGTTCATCGGCGGCAAGCTGCGCCGGCGCGCCCTGCCGCCGCGGACCCGAGGGCTGAACCGCAATCACAACCCGCTGCTCAAATCAATCTTCAAAGGAGCCGCGACGGCTGCAGCAGCCAAAGCCGGACCGCTCCAGGACCTCTATGACGCGTGCGTAGCCCGCGGCACCAAGCCGGAGTTGGCCAAAGTCACGCTGGCGCGCAAAATTGCAGCGGTTGCACTGCACCTCTGGAAGAAAGGAGAGCTCTGGGATCCGAAGAAATTGACGATGCAAACGACATAGCGCTCGGACCAGATCGATCACGAGTGCGGGCGACCGCCTCGGTGCTCCATGTTGATCCGAGCCGATGGTTCGAGGGGAAGTCTCAGGAGATCCGTTCGCCTGGCCGGCAGTCTTGCCAACGCACTCGCCTAACCACAGGCGCCCTCGTATGACCAGCACAAGCGACAGGTCCGCGCCGCCGTGCGCGAGTCTCAGATAGAACCATGGTCGACACCTTTGGGTGATCGCCGGCCCGCTTGCAATCGTCTCAGTATGAATCGATGGAGAGCACCGAAGATGAGTTCAAAGCGAACGACTGCTCCGCCCGCCCAGAAGCACTCACGATCGTCTCGATCAGGTGAGAAGGGGCTGATTGCCAAGGAGAAGACGAAAAAGCAATCAGCAAAGGGGAGGACCGCCCTTGACAATCGCTTTCATAGAACCACAGGCCCCCTCGTATGACCAGCACAAGCGACAGGTCCGCGTCGCCGTGCGCGAGTCTCAGATAGAACCATGGTCGACACCTCTGGGTGATCGCCGGCCCGCTTGCAATCGTCTCAGTATGGATCGACGGAGAGCACCGAAGATGAGTTCAAAGCGAACGACTGCTCCGCCCGCCCAGAAGCACTCACGATCGTCTCGATCGGGTGAGAAGGGGCTGATTGCCAAGGAGAAGACGAAAAAGCAATCAGCAAAGAGGAGGACCGCCCTTGACAATCGCTTTCATAGAACGGATCTCACGCTAAGCTGTGCGGCCAAGGCCCGCGTCCCGAAAGCCGAAGCGGCCGGCGGTTGCGGCGAATGACGTTCGAAGAACCGAGTCGCGAACTGCAACCGCCGTGACGCCGTCGCGCTTGCAACGCCGTAGGCAGCTCGGCTGCCGGGCTGAAGGCTGGGCCGCACCAGCTTCACCGTACTCTTAGGGAGATGGAGCTGATTGGGGCTCCTCCCCGCCGCCTGAGCGGTTCCGACGCTAAGGCGGTGCTGGTGCAATGACTCGGTGCCTCAAGAGAAGGAGCCCGTGATGAAGCCTACCGGATTCTCCTCCACTCGTGCCACCACCCCGCTCGTTGTCAGTTGCGACGTCGGTATGGAGAGCGTCCACATGGTCTGCCCGGCGCTCGGCGATTCGGCATTCCCGCGTGTCTATGCGGTCGAGAACTACACGGAGCCTCTCCGGCGCGAGCTCCTCGCGTTGCGCAATGTGGCGCGCGATGCCGGGCGTACTGAGGTCCGGCTGGTGCTCGAGCCGACCGGCGTCTACGACCGGCTCCTCGTGCAGCTCGCGCGCGAGGTTGGTTTCGATGTCAAGTTCGTCAACGGTGAGGACGTCGCCAAGATGCGCCAGGTCATCTTTGGCGATTTCGGGAAGACTGACCAACGCGACCCGCGAGCGATCGACGCCGTGGCCACACATGGCCGGACCATCGTGGCCCGTGATCTTCCGGCCGTGTTCCGCCTCATGCGCGGCTGGGGCAAGATCTACCAGGACGCGGAAGACGAGATCATCCAGGCCAAGGGGCGCATCCATCGGGCGCTGAAGCTCCTGTTCCCCGATTTCTCGTTTTCGACCGACTTTCTCTACAGCGCGTCGGGCGAGTCCGTCATGCGTTGTTATGGGTGGAATCCACACCGCATCGAGCGCGACTCTCCGTCACGCATTCTCGAGCGGCTGCGCAAGCACTCCAGGATCATGCGCCGCTCGGTCGAGCGGCTGCTGGCGCAGGCGCGTGCGTCCGTTACGAGCACGCCCGCGGGTGCGCTGGGCGAGCTCGCACAGCAGCAGCTCGCACTGGCGTGGGAGGAACTGCAGCGCCACGACGAACGGCGGGCCAGGGCACGAGCCAGGCTCGAGGAGCTCTATGCCGAGGCGCGCACGGCCGACTCACGTCTGCCGGAGCCGGTCAAAGGCGTCGTGTCCCTGATCGGCCTGGCGCGCCTGTTCGCCGAGACCGGTCCGCTCGACGATTCCGTAAGCTGGCGTCAGGTGCTCCGCTACGGCGGACTGAATCTCTGCGAACGGAAGAGCGGCAAGTACGTCGGACAGACGAAGATCTCCCGAAAGGGACGGCCGCAGTTGCGCCGGGTCCTCAACGAGCTGGTGCTGCCGCTCGTCCGGCGCGGCTCACTGTACGGCGAGTACTACCACCGCAAAACCGGAGTCGAAAAGATGGAAGGAACGAAGGCCATGACGGCCGTGTCGAGGAAGCTCGTCAAGATGATCTGGGGATGGGCGCACTCGAAAGACGGCTTCGACGCGGCACGGGTCTTCACGTGCCGCGCGGCGTACGTCAGGGCTGCGTGATCCGCAACGAACAGATCTGCGTGTGAACGACTGCCCGGAGATGACCGCTTCATGCTCGCCACTGCTCGACAGATGGCCGGCTTCACCGTCACCTGTCACTCCGGGCAGGCACCTCGACATCGACCAGAAAGTACGCCTGTCCCGCCATCAGCGAGGACCGAGAAGGTAGCATCTCGAGTCGAGGTCCGTTCAGTGTGCAGCACACACCTCGCCGGCATGTCGCCGGTGCAAGGATTTCTATTGACGGCTGCCTAAAGGTAGCGTGTTAGTTCTGCTTTGTCACATTTCCGGCGGGTCCTCGGGAAAGACTTCTCCTCGCCGTTTGAAACGTCTTCGGAGAAGATCGATTAGATCCTCTGGGTTGCGGTCACGTCGCGGAAGATAGTGCACGAGCATCATCTGCACGTCGGCGGCTGTGAGCACCGGTTCGCCGATCTCGAGACGCTCGCGGGTCAGAAAGAGCATGGCCATCATCACCAGGGCGGCGTGGTGATGCCAGCCT
>DASWOB010000063.1:0-54083 GCA_036398925.1 Thermoanaerobaculia bacterium | reverse complement strand
CGCGACACGCTGTCGCGAGATACGAGTCTGTGTCGCGGAGGCTAGGCCAACCAATGGGGTCCGGGGCTATGGCCCCGGCCGCCGGAGGCCCCCCGTCGTTCCCTCATCCGTGGGCAAGTGCATACGTTCCGCTAGTTGAGCGCCACCGGCGGCAGGTCGGTGTATGGCTGCGCCGCGACGTTGACGTTGATGGCCTTCGTCTCGCGCGGGCTCTTGATCTCGATGCGGTACTGGCCCGGCGGCACGCGCACGAGGTGGAACATCCCGTCGGTGCCGGTCAGGACCGTCGCCTTCCCGCTGCCGCTGATGAGCGTCACCTCGACATTCGGGTACGCGGTGGAGCCGTCGGGGTAGACCACCTTGCCGCGGACTGTCTCGGCGAGTGCGGTCGACGCGAGCGACAACAGGAACACAACGGTGAGAACGATACGGGAGCGCATGGTTAACTTCCTCCTGTCACGGCGGGTTGTGGTTGGTTCGGCTGAACAGCGGCCACGTTCGCCTGAACGGTGGCCCCGTTCGGCTGAACGGCGGCAACATTCGGTTGGTACGGCGGCGCGTCTGCCGGCCTCTCGAAGACGATCGGCTGGATGAAGCGGATCGTCCCTCTCTTCTCGTCGACCTTCTTCAGGAACTCCGGCTCGCCCGGCGCCGGCTCGTCGAAGAGCGGAATCGACAGAGGCGAGTAGCCCGCGGCATGCAGGACGAGGTTCGGCACGTCCTGCCCCTCCGCCACCGGGATCTCGAACGAGAAGCCGTTCGCTTCGTCAGGGCGGACCAGCGGTGCCCCGAGGTCACCGCGCAGCGCGGGGCGCTCACCGACTGGGAAACGGACGCGCCCATGCACCGTCCACTTGCGGTACGTCGGGCCGTGCAGATTCTTCGCGTAGTACGTCGAGATGAAGATCAGCAGCACGACGTAGCCGGCGAATGCGCCGCTGAGCGCCACCTTCTGGCCGTGGAACGGCCCGGTGACGTCGGCTTTCGACGGCAGAAGCTTGAACAGCAGATAAGCCGGGATGATCGGCAGTAGAACGATGGCGGAGAGGATGATCAATTGTTCGGACACGCGACACCTCGCTTCTCCAGTAGTGACAGATGCGGCCCGAACGTTTCACGACGCGATGCGACAATACGCGGCACATGCGCCGTTTTCTCGCTGTTTTCCTCCCGCTGGCCGTCGTGCTGTCGCTCGCGATCTGGAGGGCGAGGGGGCCGGAGCCGAAGGACGCATCCGCTCCCGCCAACGAGTTCTCGTCCGCCCGCGCCATGGAACTGCTCCGCGCGATCTGGGCCGAGGAGGTCCCGCATCCGGTCGGCACGCCCGCCAACGCGCAGATCCGCGACCGGATCGTGGCTCGTTTCCGCGAGCTCGGCTACGAGACGCGCGTCGAGCCACGCTTTGCCTGCAGCGCGTCGGCGCTCTGCGCGAACACGGAGAACATTCTCGCCACCCGTCCCGGCCAGCCGGCGGGCGATCCGCTGCTGATGGTCGCCCACTACGACTCGGTGGCCGGCGGACCGGGCGTGTCCGACGACGGGATGGGCGTCGCGGCGCTGCTGGAGATCGCCCGCGCCGTGCAGAACGAGCGTTTCCGCAACCCCGTCACCTTCCTCATCACCGACGGCGAGGAAGCCGGCCTCCTCGGCGCCGAGGCTTACGTCGCCGCCGGCGGGAAAGCATCGCTGGTGATCAACGTCGAGAACCGCGGCACGCGCGGCCTCTCGAACATGTTCGAGACCAGCCGCGGCAACCGCTGGCTGATCTCTCACCTTTCGGGTGCGCTGCCGATGCCGATCGCCTCGTCGGTCTTCTACACGATCTACGACCTCCTCCCGAACGACACCGACCTGACCATCTTCAAACGCGCCGGCATGCCGTCGATCAACTTCGCGGCCATTCAGGGAGTGCACTGGTATCACACGCCGTTCGACGATCTCGCGCACGCCAGCCCGCGCACGCTGCAGCACCACGGCGACAACCTTCTCGGCGCACTGCGTGCCTTCGCCAATGCGGACCTGACCCGGCGCACCGAGGACAATGCCACCTACTTCGACATCCTCGGATTTGCGCTCGTGCACTGGCCGGAGCGGGTCACGCTGATTCTGGCTATCATCAGCCTGATCGTGCTGATCGTCGTCGCACGGCGCGAGCCGTGGAAAGTGATGGCCATCGGCATCGGCGCGACGATCCTTGCGATCCTCCTGGCGGCGCTGCTCGGCTACGGGATCGCCTGGATCGCGAGGCTGCGCGCGCAGGAGGTGAACTGGGCCGCCCGTCCACTGGCCACGATCGCCGCGATGTGGCTGACCGGTTTCTCCGCGGCGCTGTTCGCCTTCGCCTGGAAGCGGGAGAACACGCGCGCGCTGGTGGCCGGCGTGATCATCGTCTGGCACGTGCTCGGGATCGCCCTCGCGCTCGCGCTTCCGGGCGCGGCGTTCCTCTTCGTTGTCCCGGCGGTCATCGCCACGATCTGCGTCGCCGCGCGGGCGAGTGCGCTGGTCGTCGCGGCGATCGCTGCCACTGCCGCGGCGATCCTCTTCTATCCCATCGGCACACTGCTCTACGAAGCGCTCGGCGCGCGTCTGATGATGGCCATCGCCGTCCTCATCGCGATCAGCGCGACCCTGTTCGCGCCGGTGGTGGCCCGCTTCAGCAACGCCATCCTCGCCCTGGTCCTGGCCCTCGGCTGCGCGGTGGTGGCCATCTCCCAGCCGGCCTACGACGACGCGCATCCGCTGCAGCTCTCGCTCGCGTACGTGCAGGATCCGGCAGCGCCGCCGATGTGGGTGGCGGCAAGGGTCACACCTTCGCTTTCCGGTTTCGCCAAGTGGACGGAGGGCGACCCGAAGCTGACGCCGTGGACGCCGCGGCCCGGCTTGGTCGCGCCGGCGGAAAAGCACGACCTGCCGCCGGTGACGGTGACCGCGGAGCGCGGCGCGACGACGACCACGGTCCGGGTGCGCTCGCAGCGCAACGCCATCCGGATGGCGCTCTTCGTCAAGGCGGAGGGCATCGGCCGGATGCGCATCAACGGCATCGACCTTCCGCCGCGTCCAGTGCGCTTCCGCGACCGCGGTTACAACGGCTGGCGGGTTGCGCTCACCAGCGCGTCGACGATCTTCGACGTGGAGCTGGAGGTGCCGCGCGACGCGAAGATCGAGGCGGTCGCCGCCGATTACACGAGCGGGCTGCCTCCCGGAAGCGAGGCGATCGACCGGGCACGCAGCGACTCGCCCGCTTATCCCGCCTACGAGGGCGACGTGACGATCACCCGGGCGCGCGCGACGTTCTAAGACGATACCGATACGAAAAAGGCCCGCCGTTTGACGGGCGGGCCATTTCGTTCGAGCGATTACTCGTCGCTCTTCTTTTTGCCGGTTTTCTTCGGCTTGTCGTCGCCGGGGTCCGCGTCAGGTGCCGCGGCCTTGCGCGACTTCTTCGGCGTTTCAGCCGGAGCGGCTTCCGCCTTCGGCGCGGCCTTCTTCTTGCCGCCCTTGGCGGGCGTCTCTTCAGCCGGTGCCGAAGTTTCGGCCGAGCGCTCAACGAGCTCGAGGAGGGCCATCTCCGCTGCGTCGCCGCGGCGGGAGCCGAGCTTCACGATGCGGGTGTAGCCGCCCGGGCGCGTGGAGAAGCGCGGGCCGATGGTGTCGAACAGCTTCGCGACAAGGGTGTCGCTCGCGACCGTTTGCGCGGCCTGACGGCGCGCGTGGACGGAGTCGTTCTTGCCGAGGGTGATGAGCTTTTCGATGAGTGGACGCAGCTCCTTCGCTTTGGGAAGCGTGGTGATGATGCGCTCGTGCTCGATCAGCGACGCGAGCTGGTTGCGGAACATCGCCAGACGATGCGACGACGTCCTGCCCAGCTTGCGATTGACCATTCCGTGTCTCATGACTCAGTGCCTCTCTTCTTTGCGGAAAACTAGTCGCGCATTTCGGCGGCGCGGCCGGACGGGATGCGGGTCATGCCGAACGACAGGCCGAGGCTGGCGAGAACGTCTTTGATCTCGTCGAGCGACTTGCGGCCGAAGTTCTTGGTCGACAGCATCTCGCGCTCGGTGCGCTGGACGAGGTCGCCGAGGGTGCGGATGTTGGCGTTCTTGAGGCAGTTCGCGGAGCGGACCGACAGGTCGAGCTCCTCGATCGGCTTGGCCAGCATCTCCGCGAGGCGCGGGTCGACTTCCGGCGCCGCGGTCTCTTCACGCTCCTGATCGGGACGGGTCTCGAAGGCGCTGAAGATGCGCAGGTGATCGCCGAGGAGCTCGGCCGCGAGGCTGATGGCCTCCTGGGGCGAGACGGCGCCGTTGGTCCAGACTTCGAGCACGAGCTTGTCGTAATCGGTCATCTGGCCGACGCGGGCGCCTTCCACGTGATAGTTCACGCGGCGGACCGGCGAGTGGATCGAGTCGATCGGGATGTAGCCGAGCGGCAGATCGGTGTCGGCGTTACGGTCGGCCACCTGGTAGCCGCGGCCGCGCTTGAGACGGGCCTCGAGCTTGAGCGAGCCTTCCTTGGAAAGGGTCGCGATGTGGGCCGTCGGATCGAGGATCTCGACGTCCGGGTCCTGTTCGAAGTCGGCGGCGGTGACGACACCGGGGCCTTTCTTCTCGAGGTAGAGAGTCTTGGGGCCGCTCCCGTGGAGCTTGAACGGCACCTGCTTGAGGTTGAGGACGACGTCGGTCATGTCTTCGACGACGCCCTGGAGGGACGAGAACTCGTGGAGAACGCCCTCGACGCGTACGGCCGTGATCGCTGCCCCCTCGATGGAGGAGAGGAGCACGCGCCGCAGCGCATTACCGATCGTCGTGCCGAAGCCACGCTCGAACGGCTGGGCGATGAAACGCCCGTAGTTCGGGGTAAGAGTCTCCGGATCATAATCGAGCTTCTTGGGTTTCTGAAAATCTGACCACATCATTGTGAGCGGCCTCCTCGCGTGCCAAAGCCCCTCCGGCCCGCTCTACTCTTCCGGACGCCGGAAGAGCAGACACGGGCCGTGAGGCGGATGTTTTACTTCGAGTAGAGTTCGACGATGAGCTGTTCCTGGATGGGGAGACGGATGTCTTCGCGTTTCGGAAGATCCGTCACGGTGCCACGGAACGCTTCGGGCTCGAGCTGCAGCCAGGCAGGAACGCCGCGGCCGGCCGCCGTTTCGACAGCCTGACGAATCTGGTCGTTCTTGCGGCTCTTTTCGCGAACCTGGATCGTATCCCCTTTGCGAGCCTGATAGGAGGGGACGTTGATCTTTTTGCCGTTCACCTCGATGTGGCCGTGGCGCACGAGCTGGCGCGCCTGGGGCCGCGACGCGGCGAATCCGAGGGAGTAGACCACGTTGTCGAGCCGCAGCTCGAGCTGGCGCAGGAGGTTCTCACCGGTGATGCCGGTCTTCCGCTCCGCACGCTGGAAGTAAAGACGGAACTGCTTCTCGAGCAGACCGTAAATACGTTTCACCTTCTGCTTCTCACGAAGCTGTACGCCATAGCCCAGGACCTTGGAACGACGGCGTCCGTGCTGACCGGGCGCGTAATTGCGGCGCTCGATCGCGCATTTGTCCTTGAAGCAGCGATCGCCCTTCAGAAACAGCTTCATGCCTTCCCGGCGGCAAAGCCGACAGACGGGATCGGAATAACGAGCCACTGTGCCTCCTGACTGTTCGCACCCGCCCCACCATTGGGACGTTGCGTGTACGGCGGCTGCTGCGCGCCGTACTTCAAAACACGCGGTGCAACGCGCACCGCAAAACCTTACGAGATGCAAAGAGTCATCTGTTGCCGGCTGGGTTCTTCACCCGGCAACAGATGACACCAGACGGCCGGCGCGTCAAGCGCGACGGACCGTAGTTTTCAAACGCGGCGGCGTTTGGGGGGACGGCAGCCGTTGTGCGGAATCGGCGTGACGTCCTTGATCGACTTGATGTCGAGACCGGAAGCGGCGAGAGCGCGGATGGCGGACTCGCGTCCCGCCCCCGGGCCCTTGACCTTCACGTCGACCGAACGGATGCCGTGCTCCTGCGCGAGCTGGGCGGCATTCTGAGCCGCGACCTGCGCCGCGAACGGGGTGCCCTTGCGGGAGCCCTTGAAGCCGATGCGGCCGGCGCTCGACCAGGAGAGGATGTTCCCCACCGGATCGGTGATCGAGACGATCGTGTTGTTGAAGGTCGCGGCGATCGAGGCCACGCCGTGCGGGATGTTCTTCCGCTCTTTGCGCTTGGTGCCGGCGCGACGCGCGCCCGCTTTGGATGCTCCACGTGAAGTTGCCATCTGCTTCCCTTATCCCCGAATTACTTCTTGGTCGCCTTCTTCTTACCGGCGACCGCGCCCTTGCGCGGACCTTTGCGGGTGCGCGCGTTGGTGTGCGTGCGCTGACCGCGAACCGGAAGGCCGCGACGGTGACGCATGCCGCGGTAGCAGTTGATCTCCATCAGACGCTTGATGTCGAGACCGGTGTCCTTGCGCAGATCACCCTCGACCTTGCCTTCGTCGGTGATGATCTGACGGATCTTGCGCACGTCGTCCTCGGTGAGGTCCTTGACGCGTGCATCCTTGTTGACGCCCGCCCGAGTGAGAATGTCATTCGAGCGCGTACGGCCGATACCGAAAATATAAGTGAGGCCGATCTCGACCCGCTTGTTGAGTGGAAGATCCACACCCGCGATACGTGCCATTGGCTATAGCTCCTGATTAACCCTGACGCTGCTTGTGCTTCGGATTTTCACAGATGATCCGAATCACGCCCTGGCGACGGACGACTTTGCACTTGCTGCAGATTCTTTTGACTGACGAACGAACTTTCATGATTTCCTCAGCTCTAGCTCTTAGCTCTGAGCTGTTAGCTCTCAGGAGAACCGCCGGCGCTCTCGGATTCGTTCTCCCAAGAGCTAAGAGCCAACAGCCAACAGCTACTTATATCGATACGTGATGCGCCCGCGCGTCAGATCGTACGGCGAGAGCTCGACCAGGACTTTGTCGCCCGGAAGGATGCGGATGAAGTGCTTTCTCATCTTGCCGGAGATGTGCGCGAGCACTTTGTGTTTGTTCTCCAGCTCGACCTGGAACATCGCATTCGGCAACGTTTCCAGGACCGTCCCGGTCACTTCAATGGCATCTTCCTTCGACATACGCCTCTTTTCTTCAGTTATGACTTGCCCAGCACGAGCGGCCCGTTCGCGGTGACCGCGACCGAATTCTCAAAGTGCGCCGCCAGTGCGCCGTCCACGGTCCGCGCGGTCCAGCCATCGGCATCGGTCCGCACGTCCTGGATCATTCCGTTCGAGCCGGCCCGTTCGATGCGCGACTTGAGCTTCGCTCCGATCTCGCAGAGCATCGGCTCGATCGCCAGGACCATCCCTTCCTTCAGCTCGAGGCCGCGGCCCCGTTTCCCGAAGTTGTAGACCTGCGGCTCCTCGTGCATCTTGCGGCCGATCCCATGTCCGACGAACGTCCGGATCACGTGAAAGCCGCGCGACTCGGCGTGCTCCTGCACCGCCGCGCCGATGTCACCCAGATGCCGCCCCGGACGCATTTCTTCGATCGCCAGCTCGAGGCACTCGCGCGTGGTGCGCATCAGCTCCTCGGCCCGCGGCGTCACCTTTCCGATCGGAATGGTGATCGCGGCATCGCCGACGAACCCCTCGTAAATGGCGCCGAAGTCGAGCCCCAGGATGTCACCCTCCTGCAGCCGGGTCCGGTTGGGGATGCCGTGCACGATGACGTCATTGACCGACGAACAGACGACCGCAGGATAGGGCGGGAGGCCCATCGGCGCGTAGCCTTTGAAGGGGCTCTTCGCACCGCGCCGCGCGAGCTCTTCTTCCGCCACGGCGTTCATCTGCGCTGTCGTCGCACCCGGTTTGGCCATCTCGCGCATGATCTCGAGGATCTCCACGACGATGCGGTTTACCTGGTGCATGACCGCGATCTCGTCGCGGCTTTTGAGTGTCGGTCCCTTCATCCTGTCCAGCATCTAGTTCAGGGACTTCTCGATACGTTCAAAGACCTCATCGACGGGACCAATCCCGTCGACCTCGCGAAGAATGCTCTTCGACTTGTAATACGTGGCAACCGGCATGGTCTGGCGGTGAAACGCTTCGAGGCGCTTGCGCACGGCCTCTTCCGTATCGTCCGGACGCGCAATGACCTCGGCGCCACAGCGATCACAGACGCTGTCGTTCGCCGGGGGCTGATTTTCCAGATGGTAAATCGCCCCGCACTGCGCACACGTCCGCCGCAGGGTAATGCGGCGGACGATGGCATCGTCGGGGACGAGCAGTTGAAGAACCCGAAGGGGCTCCTGACCATTCCCGACGATCCCGTCGAGCTTTTCCGCCTGAACCACCGTGCGCGGGAAGCCGTCGAGGATGAAGCCCCGCTCGGCGTCCGCCTTGGCCAGACGGTCGTTGATGATCCCGATCATCAGGTCATCCGAGACCAGACCGCCCGAGGCCATGATCGGCGCCGCCTGCCGGCCGAGCTCGGTCCCATCCGACACCGCTTCACGGAGCATGTCGCCCGTGGAGATGTGCGGGATGCCGAACTGGCTCGCCAGCCGCTTCGCCTGTGTCCCCTTGCCGCTGCCCGGAGGCCCGATGAAAATGATCTTCACGCCGTCAGAATCCTTCACTTATCCGCGACGGCCGCGGATGCGGCCCTTCTTCATGAATCCGTCGTAGTGGCGCATGACCAGCTGCGATTCGATCTGCTGCACGGTGTCCATCGCCACGCCGACCACGATCAGCAGCGAGGTGCCGCCGAAGTAGAAGTTGACGCCCATGCCGGTGGTGACCCAGACCGGCAGAGCCCGGTCGAGCGCCGCACCGACGCCGAACGGCAGCTGCGCGACGTGAAGACCGGAAATCAGGAACTCCGGGATGAGGCAGACCAGAGCGAGATAGGTCGCGCCGACGAAGGTGATGCGGGTCAGCACGCGGTCGATGTAGTCGGAGGTGCGGCGCCCCGGACGGATGCCCGGGATGAAGCCGCCGTACTTGCGCATGTTGTCAGCCGTATCGACCGGATTGAAGACGATCGACGTATAGAAGTAGGCGAAGAAGACGATGCCCGCCACTTCGAGGAGGTAGTAGAGCGGCTCGCCGACCGAGAGCTGGCGGCCGATGGACTGCATCCACGGCGCCTTGATGACCTGCGCCAGCGTCTGCGGGATCACCAGGATCGACGAGGCGAAGATGACCGGGATGACGCCTGCGGTGTTGACGCGCAGCGGGAGGTACGTGTTGGCGCCGCCGTAGACCTTGCGGCCGACCACGCGCTTCGCGTACTGCACCGGGATGCGGCGTTGCGCCCGCTCCATGAACACGACGAAGGCGGTGACCGCGACCATGAACGCGACCAGCAGGATGATGCCGAAGATGTTGCGCTCACCGGTGCGGATGTCCTCGACAGTCGAGAAGACCGCCGACGGCAGGCCGACCACGATGCCGGCGAAGATGATCAGGGAGATCCCGTTGCCGATGCCGCGCTCGGAGATCTGCTCGCCGAGCCACATGACGAACGCCGTACCGGTGGTCAGCGTCAGCACGGTCATGATCGGAAAGCCGAGGCCCCACAGAGCGTCCTGCACGTGCGGCGGAACGAGCGGCGCGCCGCCCGGGGCCGCCTGCGAGCGGAGCCAGAAGGCGACGCCGAGCGACTGCACGATCGCGAGGACGATGGTGCCGTAACGGGTGTACTGGTTGATCTTCCGGCGGCCCATCTCACCCTCTTTCGAGAGCTTCTCGAGATACGGCCAGACCACGGTGAGGAGCTGCAGGATGATCGATGCCGAGATGTACGGCATGATCCCGAGCGCGAACACCGAAAGGCGGCTCAGCGCGCCGCCGGAGAAGAGATCGAGGAAGCCGAACACGCCGCCGCTCAGCGCGGTGAAGAACTCCGAGAGCGCGGTGGGATCGACGCCCGGCGTGGGAATGTGCGACCCGAGGCGATACACCGCAAGCATCGCGAACGTGAAGAGCACGCGCTTGCGGAGATCCTCGATCGCCCAGATGTTACGGACGGTGTCGGCGAGGTTCAGCACGTTACTTGGTCTCCTGGCAGGTGCCACCCGCCGCTTCGATCGCTTCGCGGGCGGTCTTGGAGAACTTGGTGGCCGAGACGGTGAGCTTCTTCGTGAGGCCGCCGTCGCCGAGGACCTTCACACCGTCGTTCGAGCCCTTGACCAGGCCGGCCGAGCGAAGCGCCGCTTCGTCGACCGTGGCGCCGTTGTCGAAACGCTCGAGGTCCGAGACGTTCACGACCGCGTAGTCCTTCTTGAAGATGTTGGTGAAGCCGCGCTTCGGCAGGCGGCGGTGGAGCGGCATCTGGCCGCCCTCGAAGCCGCGCGTGGAGCTGTAGCCCGAACGCGACTTCTGACCCTTCTCACCACGCCCGGCGGTCTTGCCGTGGCCGGAGCCGGGACCGCGGCCGACACGCTTCTTGGCGTGCCGCGCGCCCTTTTTGGGTTTCAGATTGCTGAGTTCCATATGTCACCTCGGAACGATGAACGATGAGCGATGAACGATGAACCGGGCCGCCGACACGCGGGATTCATCGTTCATCCTTCATCGTTCATCGCTCGTGTCTTTTCGTGTCTTACTCGACCACTTCCACCAGGTGGGGGATCTTCGCGATCATGCCGCGGACTTCTTTCGAATCGACCCGCTCGGCGACGCGATGCATCTTGCCCAGGCCGAGGGCCTTGAGCGTCTCGCGCATTTCGATGGGGCAACCGATGCCGCTGCGGACCTGACGGATACGGATGGTCTTGCCGTCCGTTTTCTTCTCTTTGTTGCGGAAGAGCTTGAGCTTCATGACTCGGCAACCTCCGCCGCAGCCTCGTCGCTGCCACGCAGCGCCTTGTACTGCTCTTCGGTGCGCAACTGCTTGAGCGCCTCGAAGGTCGCTTTGACGACGTTGTGCGGGTTGGCCGTACCGAGCGACTTGGTGAGGATGTTCTGGATACCGGCCGACTCGAGGATGGCGCGGACCGGACCACCGGCGATGACACCGGTACCTTCGCTGGCGGGCTTGAGCAGAACCTTGCCGGCGCCGTAGTGGCCGAGCGAGGCGTGCGGAATGGTGGTACCGGAGAGCGCGATGGAAATCATGTTCTTCTTCGCGATCTCGATCCCCTTCTTGATGGCTGCCGGGACTTCCTTCGCCTTACCGGAGCCGAAGCCGACCTTGCCGGCTCCGTCGCCGACGACGACAAGCGCGCTGAAGCTGAAGTTCTTGCCGCCCTTGACGACCTTCGTCACGCGGTTGATGTGGACGACCTTGTCGATCATCCCGCTTTCGGAACGATCCGGCTCGTTGCGGCGATCGCCGCGCGGACCGCCCTGCCCCTGACGCTGCCCTGGACGCTGCATTGGACGCTGCATCTGATCTCCTAGAATTCCAGTCCGTTCTCACGCGCCGCATCCGCGAGCGCCTTGATGTTCCCGTGGTAGAGATATCCGCCGCGGTCGAAAACCACGCGCTTGATACCCTTGTCCTGCGCTTTTTTCGCGATCAGCGCGCCGACGGCCTTCGCGGCCGCGGCATTCGCGCCCTTCGCGCCGGCATCCTTCTCGAGGCTCGAGGCCGACACGATGGTCTGGCCGGTTGCATCGTCGATCACCTGCGCGTAAATGTTCTTGAGGCTGCGGAAGACGGCGAGGCGCGGACGCTCCGTCGATCCCGTGACCTTGCGGCGGATCCGCTGGCGGATCCGGTCGCGTGCTTCCACTCTCTGCTTTGCGCGATCCATTGTCTTTCCTCTGTGCCGAGGTGCATTCCCGGCGCACTAGTCTGTTGGCTCTTGGCTCCTGGAAGAACCGGCCGAGCTGTTCTTACCTATTTACCAGCAGCCTTACCGGCCTTGCGGCGAACGACTTCGTCGCTGTACTTGATGCCTTTGCCCTTGTACGGATCGGGCTCGCGGAGCGAGCGGATCTCGGCAGCGGTCTGGCCGACCTTCTGCTTGTCGATCCCGGTGATGGTGATGTGGCCGGTCTTCGGCTCGACGACGATGTCGATCCCTTCCGGAATGGCGAAGCGCACCGGATGCGAGTAGCCGAGCTGGAAGACGACCTCGCGTCCTTTGACCTCGGCGCGGTAGCCGACGCCGACGATGTCGAGCTCGCGCTTAAAGCCTTCGCTCACGCCCTTGACGTTGTTCGCCACGAGAGCGCGCATGAGGCCGTGGAAAGCGCGGGTCTTTCCTTCATCGTTCGCGCGCTGGAACTGCACGACGTTGTTCTCGACCTTGACGTCGATGCCGGGGATGAGCGCCGTCGAGAGGGTCCCTTTCGGGCCCTTCACGGTCACGGCATCGCCGGTCTGCTGGACTTCGACGCCTTTCGGCAGCGGAATCTCTTTTCTACCAATACGAGACATTGGGCTCTCCTTACCAGACCTGGCAGAGCACTTCACCGCCGACGCCGTTGCGAATCGCTTCGGTGCCGGAGAGAACGCCCTTAGAGGTCGAGACGATCGCCAGGCCGAGACCGCCGAGTACCTTCGGGATCTCTTCCTTGCCGCGGTACACGCGGCGGCCCGGGCGCGAGACACGCTCGATACCGTGGATGACCGGCTCGCCGTCGTCCGAGTATTTGAGGTAGACGCGAAGCGTGTTCTGCGGCTTCTCCGTCTCTTCCACCAGCTTGTAGTTGCTGATGAATCCCTCGGATTTGAGGATGCGCGCGATCTCGACCTTCAGCTTCGAGGCCGGGAGCTCCACGCGATCGTGGTGCGCCTGAATTCCATTGCGGATGCGGGTGAGCATATCCGCGATCGGGTCTGTCATCGACATTCTGTGACTCCTGTACCTTGCAGTCGCGCCGGCCTTACCAGCTCGCCTTCGTCACGCCCGGGACGTACCCGCCGAGCGAGAGCTCGCGGAAGCAGATGCGGCAGAGCTGGAACTTCCGCAGGAACCCGCGGGGACGTCCACAGACTTTGCAGCGGTTCTTCCGGCGCGTCATGAACTTCGGCTTCCGCTCCGCCTTGACGATCATCGAGATCTTAGCCATCTGAATATGTCCTTCTGTTACTTGCCGAACGGCATGCCGAGCTCGCGAAGAAGGAAACGAGCATGCTCGTCGCTCTTCGCGCTGGTGACGATGGTGATGTTCATCCCCTTCGACTTGTCGACCTTACCGGCATCGATCTCGGGGAAGATCAGGTGGTCGCGAATGCCGAGGGTGTAATTGCCACGACCGTCGAAAGAACGGGTCGGGACGCCACGGAAGTCACGGACGCGCGGGAGGGCGATGTTGATCAGGCGATCGAGGAACTCGTACATCTTCTCGCCGCGCAGCGTCACCATCGTGCCGATGGCCACACCCTCGCGCAGCTTGAAAGCCGCGATCGACTTCTTGGCGCGGGTCACGATCGGCTTCTGGCCGGTGATCGTCGACAGCTCGTCGACGGCCGCGTCGAGGATTTTCGCGTTCTGAATCGCTTCGCCCATTCCCATGTTCACGACGACCTTCTCCAGACGCGGAACCGCCATCGGGTTCTTGATCTGGAATTCGTCCTGGATGCGTTTCCGGACTTCTTTTTCGTAATGCTCTTTGAGCCTTGCTGCCATGCTGGTTCCTTTATCTGCGCTCCGCTTGAGTAGGAGCGCGGTGTGGCATTGAACTTACTTGTTGAGATCGGCCTTGCACTTGCGGCAGAAGCGGACGGCGACGCCCTCTTCGTTGCGGTGCGAGCCGGTGCGGACGATCTCGTTGCAGCTCGGGCAGACCACCTGGAGCTTGTCCACGTTGATCGGCGACTCGCGCTCGAGAATGCCGCCCTTGATGTTCTTCTGCGGATTCGGGCGGGTGTGCTTCTTGGTGAAGTTCACACGCTCGACGATGGCCGTGCCCTTCGAGGCGTTGACGCGCAGCACGCGTCCCTGCTTGCCACGGTCCTTGCCCGAGATCACCTTCACCGTGTCGCCCTTGCGGACGTGGGAGGAGGAGCGCTCGACTTCTTTTTTCTTGGTCGTACCTGCGTACATTGGCTGCTTCCTTTAGATGACTTCGGGCGCGAGCGAGATGATCTTCATGAACTTGCGCTCGCGAAGCTCACGCGCCACCGGACCGAAGACGCGCGTACCGACCGGTTCGCGCGCGTCGTTGATGAGAACGGCCGCGTTGTCGTCGAACTTGATGTACGAACCGTCCCGGCGGCGGGTCTCTTTCACGGTGCGGACGATCACTGCCCGGACGACCGCACCCTTCTTTACCGTACCGTCCGGCGAGGCTTCCTTCACCGAGGCGGTGATCACATCGCCCACGCGGGCATACTGCCCGGCGGTCGAGCCGCCGCGCATGCGGATACAGGCGATCTTCTTCGCCCCGGTGTTATCCGCAACCTGCAGAATCGTTCCCATCTGAATCATGACTGACTCCCAGTAGCCGCCGGCCGGGCCGGCAACCGATTACGATGCCTTATCGAGGACTTCGCGAACGTTCCAGCGCTTGCGCTTGGAGAGCGGACGGGTCTCCTCGATGACCACACGGTCGCCGATGTTGACGTCACCCAGCTCGGAGTGCGCGAGGAACTTGCTCGTGCGCTTGATGTACTTCTGATACATCCCGTGCTTGACCACGTTCTCGACCGCAACCACCACGGTCTTCTGCATCTTGTTCGAGACGACCACGCCCACCTTGGTGGTGCGCTGCTTCTGCTCGGTCGCGTTTTCTTTCTTATCTGCCATGTACTTGCTCCGTTACGCGTTCGACCGCTGGTTGAGCAGCGTCTGGATCCGTGCGATCTCGCGGCGGACCTCACGCATCTTCATCGGGTTCTCGACGCGGCCCGTGGCGCGCTGAAAGCGCAGCTTGAACAGCTGCTCGCGCAGGTCGCGCTCGCGGTTGCGCAGCTCGTCCGGCGTCTTGTCGCGCAGCTCCTGAATCTTCGTGGCCATTACTCTCCGACCTCCGTCTGCTCACGCGTCACGAAACGCGTCTTGATCGGGAGCTTGTGCGCGGCCAGGCGGAACGCCTCCTCGGCGATCTCGCGGGTCACACCCTCCATTTCATAGAGGATGCGGGCCGGCTTGATGACACACACCCACTCTTCCGGAGCTCCCTTGCCCTTACCCATACGGGTCTCGAGCGGCTTCTTGGTGATCGGCTTGTCGGGGAAGACGCGGATCCAGATCTTCCCGCCGCGCTTGACGTGGCGGGTCATGGCGATACGAGCCGCCTCGATCTGGCGGGCCGTCACCCAGCCGGCTTCCAGAGCCTGCAGCCCGAAGTCACCAAACGAGACCTTGGCGCCACGACTGGCGACGCCGCGGCGGCGTCCGCGCTGCTGCTTTCTGAATTTGACCTTCTTCGGCATCAACATGATGCAGTTCTCCTAAACGTAGTTACTGGGCGCGACGGCGCGACTTGGCCTTGGCCATCTCGCCCTTGTAGAGCCACACCTTCACGCCGATGACGCCGTACGTGGTGTTGGCGCGAGCCATCCCGTAGTCGATGTCGGCCTTGAGGGTGTGCAGCGGGAGACGACCGTCCTGGTACCACTCGGTACGCGCGATCTCGGCGCCGTTGAGGCGGCCGGAGACGCGCACCTTGATCCCCTTCGCCCCGAAGCGGAAGGCCGATTCCATGGCCTTCTTCATCGCGCGGCGGAAGGCGATGCGGCGCTCGAGCTGGGTGGCGATGTTCTCGGCCACCAGCTGCGCGTCGAGCTCCGGACGCTGGATCTCCTGGATGTTGATGTAGACCTCGCCGTTGACGAGCTTCTGCAGCTCATCGCGGAGCTTGTCGACCTCGGCGCCCTTGCGGCCGATGATGATGCCCGGACGCGAGGTGTAGATATTGATGCGCATCTTGTTCGCCGTGCGCTCGATGTCGATCTCCGAGACTCCGGCGTGGGAAAGACGCTTTTTCAGATCCTCGCGAAGTTTGAGATCGCGGTGCAGCGTCTCGGCGTAGCTCTTCCCCGCGAACCACCGCGAGTGCCACGTCTTGTTGAAACCAAGCCGAAATCCGTACGGGTTGACCTTCTGACCCAAGATAGCCTCCGTTATTTGGCGCGGGCGCGGCCTTTGCCGCCGCTACGCTCGTTGACCGCTTTGACTTCGTCCGACACATGCACCGTGACGTGCGCCTGCCGCTTCTGAATGCGGTAGGCACGACCCATCGGCGCCGGCTGGACGCGCTTCTCGCGCGGCCCTTCGTTGACGTAAATCCTCGAAACCACGAGATCGTCGACGTCGGCACCCGCTTCTTTGTTCTCCGCGTTGGCAATGGCCGAGCGGAGGAGCTTCTCGAGGTCTTTCGCGCAACCCTTGCGCGTGAAGCGGAGGATGTTGAGCGCCTCCTCGACCTTCTTGCCGCGCACCAGATCCGCGACCAGGCGGACCTTCTGCGGCGACGCTTTCAAATATCTGAGAGTAGCTGTTGCTTCCATCGTGTCTCTCCGCCGTTACTTGCCGGCCGGACGGGCCGATTTCTCGGCCTTCTTGCCGCTGTGGCCCTTGAACGTGCGCGTCAGAGAGAACTCGCCGAGCTTGTGGCCGACCATGTTCTCGGAGACGTACACAGGGATGAACTTGCGGCCGTTGTGGACGGCGATCGTGTGACCGACCATGTCCGGCGTGACCGTCGAGCGGCGCGACCAGGTCTTGATGACCTTCTTGTCGCGCTCGCGGTTCATCGTCTCCACCTTCTTTTCGAGGTGAGCGTCCACGAACGCACCCTTCTTGGTTGAACGTGCCATTACTTGGTTCTCCGCTTGACGATGAACTTGGTGGTCTGCTTGTTACGGCGCGTCTTGTAGCCCTTGGTGGGCTGGCCCCACGGGGTGACCGGATGACGGCCGCCCGAGGTCTTGCCTTCACCACCGCCGAGCGGGTGATCGACCGGGTTCATCGAAACGCCGCGGTTATGCGGCTTCTTGCCGAGGTGACGGGTACGGCCAGCCTTGCCGATCGAGACGTTCTCGTGCTCGAGATTGCCGACCTGACCGATCGTGGCGAAGCAGCGGACGTGCACCTTGCGCATCTCGCCCGAGGGGAGACGCAGCGTCGCCCAGTCGCCCTCGCGGGCCATGAGCTGCGCGCCGGCGCCGGCCGAACGGACCATCTGGCCGCCCTTGCCTTCCTTCAGCTCGATGTTGTGAATGACCGTACCGAGGGGGATCTTCGACAGCGGGAGGGCATTGCCCACCAGGATGTCGGCGTCCTCGCCGGCGGTGATGGTCGAGCCGACCACCAGACCGTTCGGCGCCAGGATGTAGCGCTTCTCACCGTCGACGTAGTGCAGCAGAGCAATACGAGCGGTGCGGTTCGGGTCGTACTCGATCGCCGCGACCTTGGCGGGGATCCCGCGCTTGTCGCGCTTGAAGTCGATCTCGCGGTACTTCTGTTTGTGGCCCCCACCGATGAAGCGCGAGGTGATGCGGCCGATGGAGCTGCGTCCACCGGTCTTCGGCTTGCCTTTGGTGAGCGCCTTCTCCGGACGCGTCTTCGTGATTTCATCGAAGGACGCGTGCGACTGGAACCGGACACCCGGCGAAGTCGGCTTGTAATTGTTCTTAGCCATAGTTTTCTCTTCTTATCGGCTGGTTGCGCTGACTACACGCCCTCGACGAACTCGGGCGCTTTCTCGCCTTTCTTGAGGCGGACGTAGGCCTTGCGCCAGTCACGGCGCTTCCCCTGCCAGCGTCCCATCCGCTTCATCTTGCCGCGGACGTTGAACAGGCGGACCTCTTCGACCTTGACCTTGAAGAGCTCCTCGACGGCGTTCTTGACCTGGATCTTGTTGGCCCTGGTGTCGACCTCGAACGCGAGGGTGTTGCCCATCTCGCGCTCGATGGTGCTCTTCTCGGTGACGAGCGGCCGGCGGATGATCTGATTAGCGTTCATTGCTGAGAGCCTCCGTCAGACGCTGCAGCGCCGACTGGCTGAGCACCACGTAGCGGCTGTTCACGACGTCGTACACGTTCACGTGCAGGGCGTCGACGAAATGCAGCTTCGGGTTGTTCCGCGAGGCGAGCACCGCGTTTGCGTTCTCGATGGTGTCGACCAGAAGGGCCTTGCCGTCGACGCCGACGTTCGCGATCTTCGCCGCAAACGACTTGGTCTTCGCTTCATCCACCGCCATGTCGTTGACGAGGATGAGCTTCCCTTCCTTCACACGCTGGGAGAGAGCCGACTTGAGGGCCGCCTTCTTCTCCTTGGTGTTCATCTTGTACGAGTAGTCGCGCGGCTGCGGACCGAAGACCGTACCGCCGTGGCGGTGGATCGGCGGGCGGGCGCCACCCTGACGGGCGCGGCCGGTGCCCTTCTGGCGGAACGGCTTCTTGCCGCTGCCGCTGACTTCCGAACGGGTCTTGGTCTTGTGCGTGCCCTGGCGGAGACCGGCGAGGTAGTTGCGCACTGCCTCGTGAATCAGGTGCTCCTTGTACGGATACGCGAAGATCTCTTCCGGCAGGTCGACCGACCCGACCGTCTTGTTGTTCCAATCCTTGACGTCGATGGTCGGCATGCTACTCACCACGCTTTCCGTTCTTCGAGAACTGCACGTAAACGAGGCCGTTGCGGCCGCCCGGAACGGCGCCGCGGATGTAGAGCAGGTTGTTCTCGGCATCGACCTTCGCCACGCGGAGGTTCTTGACCGTGACCTGATCGCCGCCCATCCGGCCGCCCATGCGCATGCCCTTCATGACGCGCGACGGGAACGCCGAGGCGCCGATCGAGCCGGGAGCGCGATGGAACATCGAGCCGTGGGTGGCCCGGCCGCCGCTGAAGTTGTGACGCTTCATGACGCCCTGGAAGCCCTTACCCTTCGACTGACCGACCACGTCGATCGAGTCGCCCGGCTTGAACATGTCGACCTGCACGCGGTCGCCGACGTTCGCTTCCCCGCTGTACGGGACTTCGGCGAGCGTCCGCACCGGCTGCACGCCGGCCTTCTCGAAATGGCCGCGCATCGCGCTGGTGATGCGGCGGTTCGAGACCTTCTCGACCAGTCCGATCTGCACGGCGTCGTAGCCGTCCTTGTCGGAGGTCTTCTTCTGAACGACCAGGCAGGGACCGGCCTGGATGACGGTCACCGGGACGAGCGCGCCGTCCTCGGCAAACACCTGGGTCATCCCGACCTTCTTGCCAATGATTCCTTCGATTGCCATGTGTATGTTCTTTCCACCTTGGAACCGCGTCGCCGCGGTTCATGTGATTTGGGAGCTGCTCAGCTTTTCAGCTACTCAGCCCGTTCAGGCGGCCTGAAAAGCTGTGTAGCTGAATCGCTGAACAGCTGGCTCCCGGCTTACTTGCCGAACGCCTTGATCTCGACGTCGACACCTGCCGGAAGCTCGAGCTTCATCAGCGCGTCGACCGTCTGGGTGGTCGGCTCGAGGATGTCGAGCAGCCGCTTGTGCGTCCGCATCTCGAACTGCTCGCGCGACTTCTTGTCGACGTGCGGGCTGCGCAGGACGGTGTAGCGCGAGATCTGCGTCGGCAGAGGAATCGGCCCCGCGACGCGAGCGCCGGTGCGCTTGGCCGTGTCGACGATTTCCGAGGTCGACTGGTCGAGCACGCGGTAATCGTAAGCCTTGAGTCGGATGCGAATCTTTTCGTTCATCATGGTTTCGGTACCCTTAAAGAACAGGTGAGGCCGCCGGTTCCGGCGGCCTCACATCAAAGTGACTACTCGAGAATGTCCGTGACCGTGCCGGCGCCGACGGTGCGGCCGCCTTCACGAATCGCGAAGCGGAGACCCTTCTCCATCGCGATCGGGTTGATGAGCTGGATCGTCAGCGAGGTGTTGTCCCCCGGCATGACCATCTCCGCACCCTCGGCCAGCTGCGCCGTGCCGGTGATGTCGGTCGTCCGGAAGTAGAACTGCGGACGATAGCCATTGAAGAACGGCGTGTGACGGCCGCCTTCTTCCTTGGTCAGGATGTAGACCTCGGCCTTGAACTTCGTGTGCGGCTTGATCGAGCCCGGCTTGGCGCAAACCTGACCGCGCTCGACGTCCTTGCGCTCCACACCGCGGAGCAGGAGGCCGACGTTGTCGCCCGCCTGACCCTGATCGAGGAGCTTGCGGAACATCTCGACGCCGGTGACGACCTTCTTGATGGTCGGACGGATGCCGACGATCTCGATTTCCTCACCGACTTTGACGATGCCGCGCTCGATACGGCCCGTGACGACCGTGCCGCGACCCGAGATCGAGAAGATGTCCTCGACCGGCATCAGGAATTCCTTGTCGATGGCGCGCTCTGGAAGCGGGATGTAGTTGTCGACCGCGTCCATGAGCTCCATGATCTTGCCGGCCCACTCGTCGTTGTTGTCGGTGGTCTGCAGCGCCTTGAGCGCCGAGACACGGACGATGGGAATGTCGTCACCCGGGAAGTCGTAGCTCGAGAGCAGCTCGCGGACTTCCAGCTCGACGAGCTCGAGGAGGTCCGGATCGGCGGCGTCGACCTTGTTGAGGGCGACCACCATGGCCGGCACGCCGACCTGACGGGCGAGCAGGATGTGCTCGCGGGTCTGCGGCATCGGGCCGTCGGTGGCGGCGACGACGAGGATCGCACCGTCCATCTGCGCGGCGCCGGTGATCATGTTCTTGACGTAGTCGGCGTGGCCCGGGCAGTCGACGTGCGCGTAGTGGCGCTTGACCGTCGAGTACTCGACGTGCGCGGTGGCGATGGTGATACCGCGCTCACGCTCTTCCGGAGCCTTGTCAATCTGGTCGAAGGCGACGAACGAAGCCGTCCCCTTCGAAGCGAGGACCTTCGTGATGGCCGCAGTCAGCGTGGTCTTGCCGTGGTCGACGTGACCGATCGTGCCGATGTTGACGTGCGGTTTGCTGCGATCGAATTTCTCTTTGGCCATTGAAGAATTAACCTCCGTATTCGCTCTTGGCTGCTATCTCTCAGCTCTCAGCCGCTGCTGAGAGCCATGTCTGAACGTCAAACGCGCTGGGTGGCTCCGCCGCTCTTGGCGATCACTTCGTCGGCCACGGTCTTCGGGGCCGGCTCGTACGCCAGGAACTGCATGGTGTAGCTGGCGCGGCCCTGCGACATCGACCGCACCTGAGTTGCGTAACCGAACATCTCGGAGAGAGGCACGTGGGCGCGGATGACCTTCGCCCCGGCGCGCTCTTCCATCTGCTGGATCTTGCCGCGGCGGCGCGAGAGGTCGCCCATGACGTCACCGGCGTAGTCCTCCGGCGTCACGACCTCGACGTCCATGATCGGCTCCATGAGAATCGGATGCGCCTTCTTCGCGCCTTCCTGGAAGGCCATCGAACCGGCGATCTTGAACGCCATTTCCGAGGAGTCGACGTCGTGGTACGAGCCGTCGTACAGGATGGCCCGGACGCCCGTCATCGGATAACCGGCGACGATGCCGCGCTCGAGCGCTTCCTTGATGCCCTGCTCGGTCGGCTTGATGAACTCGCGCGGGACCGAACCGCCGACGATCTCGTTGACGAACTCGAACCCGCCTTCCGGCATCGGCTCGAAGCGCATCTTGACGTGACCGTACTGACCCTTACCACCCGACTGGCGGACGAACTTCCCTTCGGCTTCCGACTTGCGCGTGATCGCCTCGCGATACGCGACCTGCGGCTTGCCGACGTTCGCACCGACGTTGAACTCGCGGACCATACGGTCGACGATGATCTCGAGGTGCAGCTCGCCCATCCCGCGGATGATGGTCTGGTTCGTTTCCGGATCGGTGTGGACCTTGAACGTCGGGTCTTCCTGCATGAGCTTCGCGAGGGCGACGCCCATCTTTTCCTGGTCGCTCTTGGTCTTCGGCTCGATCGCAACCGCGATGACCGGCTCCGGGAAGATCATCGTCTCCAGGACGATGGCCTTCTTCGGATCGCAGATCGTGTCTCCGGTGGTGACGCTGCGCAGGCCGACGGCCGCGCCGATGTCGCCGGCGAGCACTTCCTTGATCTCTTCACGCTTGTTGGCGTGCATCTGCAGCAGACGGCCGACGCGCTCGGTGGTGCCCTTGGTCGAGTTCAGCACGGCGCTGCCGGAGTCGACCTTGCCCGAGTAGACCCGGAAGAAGGCCAGCTGGCCGACGAAGGGGTCGGTCATGATCTTGAAGACCAGTGCCGAGAACGGCTCGCTGTCGGCGGCCTTGCGCTCCATGAACGACTCGTCGTCGGGGTTGATCCCCTTGACCGGCGGGATGTCGACTGGGCTGGGGAGGTAATCGACGACGGCGTCGAGCAGCGGCTGGACGCCCTTGTTCTTGAACGCGGTGCCACAGAGGACCGGGGTGATCTTCTGGTGGATGGTCGCGTCGCGCAGGGCGGCCTTCAGCTCGGAGACCTCGAGGGTCTCGCCGGCGAGGTACTTCTCGAGCAGCTCGTCGTGCGATTCGGCGATCGACTCGACCATCTTCTCGCGATAGCTCTCCGCTTCCGCGCGCAGCTCGGCCGGGATCTCTTCGACGTCGTACTTGGCGCCGAGGGTCTCGTCCTTGAAGACCAGGGCCTTCATCTGCACGAGGTCGATCACGCCGCGGAACTTGTCTTCCGCGCCGATGGGGAGCTGCAGGGGAACGGCGTTCTTGCCGAGCTTCTGGCGGATCTGGCCGACCACGTTCTCGAAGTTCGCGCCGATGCGGTCCATCTTGTTGATGAACGCGATGCGGGGAACGCCGTACTTGTCGGCCTGGCGCCAGACGGTCTCGGACTGCGGCTCGACGCCGCCGACCGCGCAGAAGACGCCGACGGCACCATCGAGGACACGCAGCGAGCGCTCGACCTCGACCGTGAAGTCGACGTGGCCCGGCGTATCGATGATGTTGATGCGCGTGTCGCCCCACTTGGCCGTCGTTGCGGCGGAGGTGATGGTGATGCCGCGCTCCTGCTCCTGGACCATCCAGTCCATGGTCGCAGTGCCCTCGTGCACCTCACCGATCTTGTGGGTGATGCCGGTGTAGAACAGGATGCGCTCGGTCGTCGTGGTTTTACCCGCGTCGATGTGAGCCATGATCCCGATGTTGCGCGTTTTTTCGAGAGGTACCTGACGTGCCATTTGCTTGTTCTCTTTTGAGACCACAACACACGCACACCGGCGTTCCGCCGGGATGCGCACACCTCCCTTGATGGAGGCGTAGTTCATACGTTTTGGTTTCCCGTTGCTCGGTCCGGAACCGCAGAACCTCTTCTGTGTTATCCGGTCGAGACGGAGCTACGGAAAGCTGCTGAGTTGTTACTGCGCGCCGGATGCAGGCATCCGGCGAGTGTTCCCGCCCGCGGCGAGGCCGCAGGGGCGGGAGAGTGTACCACCAAAAACTACCGGCTCAAAAACTACCAGCGGTAGTGAGCAAAGGCCTTGTTGGCCTCGGCCATCTTGTGCGTGTCTTCGCGCTTTTTGATCGCGTTGCCGCGATTGTTCGACGCGTCGAGGATCTCACCGGCCAGCTTATCGACCATGGTCTTCTCGCCACGCGCCGCGGCGTAGCTGATCAGCCAGCGGATCGCGAGGGCGGTGCGGCGGGTCGGACGAACCTCGATCGGCACTTGGTAGTTCGAGCCACCGACGCGGCGGCTCTTCACTTCGAGGGCCGGCTTGACGTTGTCGACCGCCTTCTTGAAGATCTTGAGCGGATCGTCTTTCGCACGATCCTCGACCTTCTTGAGGGCGCCGTAGAACACCCGCTCGGCAACCGACTTGCGGCCGTCCGTCATCAGCGAGTTGATGAACTTGGTGATGAGCTGGCTGTTGTAAACGGGATCCGGCAGGATCTCGCGTTTCGGAACTTCGCGTCTTCTCGGCATGTGCTAACCCTGATCCTTAGGCCTTCTTCGGGCGCTTGGCGCCGTACTTCGAACGGCTCTGGTTCCGCTTGGCAACGCCGACAGCGTCGAGCGTTCCGCGGACAACGTGGTAACGAACACCCGGGAGATCCTTCACACGGCCCCCGCGGATGAGCACGATCGAGTGCTCCTGGAGGTTGTGACCGACACCGGGGATATAGGTCGTGACTTCGATTCCGTTGGTGAGACGGACGCGGGCGACCTTACGGAGAGCCGAGTTCGGCTTCTTGGGAGTCGAGGTATAGACGCGGGTGCAGACCCCGCGCCGCTGCGGGCTCGACTGGAGCGCCGGCGACTTCGTCTTGTACTTGACGCTTTCGCGGCCCTTCGCAACAAGCTGGTTGATCGTTGGCATTCGTTGCTTATCCTTCTGAAGACACGTACAGCGAAAAATCAGACCCGGATGGGATGGCTTCCCCGGCTCCGCCGGGCGAAACCCGCGCACTGTACGCGCGCATTTTGGACTTTGTCAAGCCCGGACCGAGGTGAACGGCGGACCCCTAACCTCTTATTCCGGGTGACGGTTGCCCGTGTGGGTGGGCTCCACACGGGCGACGATCAGAGCAGGAACCCGCCACCACACGACGTACATTCGGGCGGGCACGAGCCGGAAGCATCCCGGGTGCAACCCGTACCACCGCCACCGCCGCCGCCACCCGGACCACCCGGGCCGCCGCTCCCCTCCGAGGGGCAGGTCGTACCGTAACTCCAGAGGTCGCAGCCCCAGTCGTACGCGATGCAGCCCTCGTACTGCGAGGTCGACTCCACACGGCAGCGGGTGTACAGCTTGACGATCCCGTCTTCATCCTCCGTCCCTCTGGGGATGCACTCTTCGCAGGCGAAAAGCGACGGGGCCGTGAACAGGAGCACCAGGAGCGCCAGGGGGAAGAACCAACGTCTCATCTCTTTCTCCCTTTCTTCGCGATTCCGGCTCTTCAATGAGCCGGAACACCGGAAACCTGGATCGTTTCGGCCGCGCCCGGCCTGAGGGTGATGTCGGCCATGGCCGGGAGCGACCCAGCCAGCCCGCTGCCGAGGGCCAGCCATTGCGGGAGCGCATCGGTGCGGATGAGCTTCCAGCGCCCGGCCGCGACTGCCGGAAGGGTCAACGGCGCCCCGAAACGGCCGAGCATGGCCGCGGCCGAGGCGAGATTGATCACGCGGCCGTCGGGCGCGGCCAGCCAGAACGACGCATCGCTGCCGCGCTCCGCCCAGCCGGCGATCGTCAGCGCTGAGATGGCGGCGGGAAGGCGGACATCCGTCTCCCCCGGTATAGCCCGGAAGGCGTCGATCGCACCGGAGGGGGCGATCACGGTGCAGAACGCGGCCGGCGGAGGGGGGCTCACCAGCCGGAGGGAGAATCGTCCCTCGCCGTTCGAATAGCCTTCGGTCGTCGCCGGAGTGCCCGCCGCGCTCGTGTAGACACACGACAGATGCGCTCGCGGGAGCGGCATGCCGCGCGCGTCGCGCACGGTGCCTTCGATCGACGCGTTCCGTTCGATCTCGAGCTCGACCGTGGCTGTCCGGCGAGGCTCCACCGTGACCGACTTTTCGGCACCGAAACCGCGCTCCTCGTCGTCGGCCGAAAGGGTCCAGACGCCGGGGGCGAGGTCGTCGAACGCCACCTCCCCGCGAGCGTCAGTCCTGCGGCCGCTCTTCGTCGCCGCCTCGACCTGGCCGCGGTCATTCATCTGCCACGCCCAGACCATGACCTTCGGCGCGGCACGGCCGGCCGCACGGACGCGCGCCGTGACCTGGCCGCCGTCGGGGATGGCGATCTCGACGCGCCGGCCGGGATCGGTGAACGCCACCTCGCCGACCGGGATGACGTTGCTCTGCGCGCTCGCCCGCGCCAGGGTCACGTCGTAGACGCCCGGATCCTGAAGGACGGCTTGGAAGACGCCGTTCTCGGCACTATTAAAGGAGATACGGCGATCGCCGTCCTCGACCGTCACACGCGCCGCGACACCTCGGCCGCCCGACGTGACCACCCCCTCGAAGACATTCGGCTCGACTGTGGCCTCGATGCGGCGCGTCTCCCCCGCCTTCAGCTCGAGCTCCTCGAGGTCGATCATCGAGTACTGGCCGGCCACGCTGACGATCGCCGCGACCTTCCACCTGCCGGGATAGAGCCGTTCGAAGCGAAGGGGGACCTCCTCTTTGAGGTTCTCCTGCCGCCTCTCCGCCGGTCGCCTTTGGGGATCGAGCGGATGAATGACGATGGTGGTGACGCGGGCGGCCGGAAAGCGCGAGGCGAACGCGGTGTCGATCCGGGCCTCGACGATCATCGTGGCCGGCTCCGGCACGACCAGCGGATCGACGACCCCGCGGCCCCGAGGCTCGAGGCGAAGCTCGGCGGCGACCGACTTCTCGCCGGCGGGCGTTTCGGCCACGACGCGGAGATTGCGATGAACCGCCGTGCCGGAAAAGCGCGCCCAGCCGTCGTCGCCGGTAGTCGCCTCCGCGATCGTCACGGTGGCGCGATCCGGATGCTCGTCACTCGCCGCCAGGATGCGCACGGTCGATCCCGGAACGACCGCCTGTCCCGGCTCCCGTGCCACGCGCACGTCGACCGCACCGGCGGCTCGCAGTACGAAGTTGCCGAGCGATTGATCGCCTGCCTCCAGCAGCTTTTCGAGGACCACCGGTTCGAACGGAGGGAACGAGAGGACGACGCTCCTGCAGCCGGCGGGAGCGGTCAGCCGCGCGAGGTTGTCCCGTCCGATGCCGACCGGCACCGTCACCCGCACCGCTTTCGTGCAGTCGCGAAACAGCGCTTGACCGTTCGCCGGGAACTGCAGCCCCTCCTCGGCGGAGCGGAGATGCAGGTTTGCGTCGGCACGCGGATGCACCGCGGCCGGCCACGGCCCCGCCTCGACGTCGACCCTCGGTCCGGAAGCGTCAGGCGTGGTCGAAAAGAATCGATCGGCGTTCGCGGCGAAGAACGGAGGCGCCAGAGCATCGGCGCGCATGTGGATCACGCTTCCGCCGAGCACCTCTTCGACGGCGTGAGCGGCCGGCGCAGCTCCGCCAGTCGGATCCGTTCCGAATGTCTGCAGCCCCTCGCGCACCTCAGCAGCAGAAAGCCCTTCCACGAGCAGCGACGCGATCGTCTCCGCCGGCCGCGCCGCGGGCGGCAACGCGACGCGAAGCTCGTGCTGCTGCCCCGCAAGGACGGCGAACGCCGCCAGCCGCATTGCCTTCGGCATCATGAATCGCGGGTCGTGGTACTTCGCGTACACGGCGTATTCACCAGGCGGAAGCGAGTCCCAGGTCAGGCTGGTCGTGGAGACCCATCGCGCCCAGATCAGCGCCTGGTCGCCGGGAGCAATCCCGTTGACCGGTTGCCCGTCCTGCCGGATCAGGGTGACGACGAGGTGCGGATCGGTCCGGTCGGTCAGCAGGTGCAGCGTCGCCCCCACGCCGAGGACGACGACGTCCACCGTCGCCGTGCCGGTCGCTCGATGGCTGCGCAACGATGTCGCGCGCCCGGGGGCGTCGAACACCAGCGGAACGGTGGCTTCGGGCAGCGCCAGGCTCCACGATCCGCTCTCGTCGGTCGTCGCCGACCAGTCACCACTCAGGTGACGCACCGCCATCTCGCTGACGTAGCCGAGCCCGGGCGCCGCCGCGGCGTTGAGCCCGCGCACCCTCGCCGCGGGGATCGCGTTTCCTTCCGAGTCGCGAACGTTTCCGGCGACGCGCTTCAAGGGACGGAGGTCGACCGCGAAGGCATTTTCGGAGCCGGCGACCACCGTCACGTCAGTCGAGGTCAGGGCGTAGCCGCTCGCCCCCGCGACCAACCGGTACGAGCCGGCGGGTACCCGAAATGACGCGGAGCCGTTCTCGGCAATCCGTTCCACGAGCGGCCGGTTCAACGGCCGCCATTTCGGCACGAGGCCGACGTAGGCAGTCGGAATGGCGGCTCGTTCGGCCGATCGGATGCGGACGCGGACCGGAATGCCACTCGTCGCTGCCGCGCCGGAAAACGACGCAAGCAGATACACCACGAACGCGAGGACGCTCGAACCGCGGACCGTCATGGACGGAAAGCAGGATGCCACCCTGCCGGAATGCCGTCAACGATGCATTCGACTGCACCAGTGATGATTTCGATGTCACCGGCTTTGATTTCGAAAGCACCGGGGTTGATTTCGAAAGCACCCGGGCTTGATTTCGAAAGCACCAGGCTTGATTTCGAAAGCACCGGGGTTGATATCGAAAGCACCAGGCTTGATTTCGAAAGCACCGGGCTTGATTTCGAAAGCACCGGGGGTTGATTTCGAAAGCACCGGGCTTGATTTCGAAAGCACCGGGGTTGATTTCGAAAGCACCGGGGTTGATTTCGAAAGCACCGGGGGTCGATTTCGAAAGCACCGGCCTTGATTTCGATAGCACCGGTCTCGATTTTGAAATCAGCCGGGTTGATTTCGATTGCGCGGGTGGTGAGTTCGATTGCAGCTACGCGAGTAAGTGGTTGATCTCTCTACACTTGCTTGTCGACAAGCTAGAACTCCACCCAGTTGCCCCGTCCGAGTCGGCGGGCCTTTTCGAAGAGGAACGCGGCCGCGGCGAGATCCTCTACGGCCAGGCCGAGGGACTTGAAGAGGGTGATCTCGTCCTCCGTGGTCCGGCCGGGGGCGGTGCCGGTGAGGATCTCCCCCAGTTCGGCGCGGATGTGCCCGGGTCCGCTGATGGCGCCTTCCCGGAGGGCGAACAGGTAGTCGCCCGACTCGTTGACGGTCGATTCGCGCCGGTCGACGAAGAGCGAAGCCGCCGCGACCGTGGCGGAATCGAGCTCGCGCGCCGCGGCGATGCTGGAGCCGACAGCATTGATGTGGACGCCGGGACTCAGCCACTCCCGGCGGAGGATCGGTTCTTTCGAACTGGTGGCGGTGACGATGAGGTCGGCGCCGCGTACGGCTTCCTCGACCGATGCAACATTTCCTGCACTTCTACTGTACTGACGCACCTCTTTGACGCTCCGGACGAGCGGAATGCCGCGCAAGTGTGACTTTGCCTGCACACCTGAGCCGATTACCGCGAGGATGGATGCACTTTCGCGCGCCAGCAGCTTCGTCGCGACAGCCGAGACGGCGGCGGTGCGGATCGCGGTGACGGAGGCAGCGTTGACGAAAGCGAGCGGTTCGCCGGTCTCGCCGCTGTGGAGCACGACCGCACCGAGGTGGGAGTCGAGGCCGCGGGCCGGATTGCCGGGGAAGACGCAGACCTCCTTGAGTGCAAAATACGGCATCTCGCCGCCGCGCCATGCCGGCATCAGGCCGAGGAGCCCGGGAGCGCCGGCGGGGCGGATGGCCTGACGGAGGGGGTTGTGGACCTCCCCGCGGGCGAGCGCCGCGAGGGCCTCTTCCATCACTTCAATGCACTCCTCCATGACGAGGAGTTGCTCGACGTCGTGCTCGCTGAGGATCAGGACTTTCACGGCGGGGGAGGATAGCAGGGCGGTCAGAGACCGGTCGCGGGCGCCGGACGTACCAGGACGTTCACGACATGCGAGCCCGTCAGGCGTACGATTCCTCCATGCGTACAACTGCAGTCCTCCTTTTCGCGCTCGTCGTGTCGGCCACGGCCTTCGCCCAGACGCCTCCGCCGGCCGAGGGTGAGCTCCAGCGGGTGCTGATCCCGATCAGCGTCAGCGACGTGCCGGGGGCGAACGGCTCGCTCTGGACCTCGGAGCTGTGGGCGGTCAACGGGTCGGAGGAGCCGGGGGTCGCATTCGCTCTGCCGTGCGCGCTGGCACCGGACGGCTGCGGGGCGACGATCCTCGAGCCGGACCGCAGCGTCCGCCTGCCGAACTGGGGCACGCCGCAGCAGCCGGGCGTCCTCCTGCTGGTCAGCGACCCGACCTCGCTCACCCTCCATGTCCGCGACAAGTCGCGCAACGAGCAGTCGTGGGGCGCCGAGATCCCCGTCGTCGACGAAGATGACTTTTTCGACGAGGTCTCGCACATGACCGGCATTCCCGCCGGCCCGGCGTGGCGCCACACCCTGCGCATCTACAGCATCAGCAACACCTTCGGCATCCCCGTCCCCGGCTTGCCCGTCGGCAGGGACGGCTTCATCGTGCGGCTCTACGCCGTGACGGCCGCCGGCGACCAGCTTCTCCGCGAGCGCGAGTATCTGATCCCGCCGCACGCCGTTCCGCCGCCGAACCAGATCCCCTCCCCCCTCGGCCAGTTCACCATCACCGACCTCTTCGCCGGAACCGCCCAGCACGAGCGCCTCCGCGTCAGCATCGAGCCGTTCAGCGAGGGCTTCAGCTTCAGCCCCACCCCGTATTGGGCGTTCGTGAGCGTGACCAACAACGAGAGCCAGCAGTTCACGACCGTCGTCGCGAAATGAAACGGGCGAGGGCTCGCTCTCCTCGCGTGCCTGGCGGCAGCGGGCGCCGCGTGGGGAGATCGTGCGGCGTTACGAGGGGAGTCCGCTGAACTTCCGAATGTGCGTCTACCGCTGGGCCATTACCGGCTGCGGTACTTGGCGATGAACGCCGCCAGCTTCTGAAGGTTCTCGCGGTTCGCCTCGACCCATGTCGCTTCGCCGGGAAGATCGAGCGGAAGGATGGCCGCGGCGGTGTAGGTCTCGAGGAGCTTCTCCTTGTCCAGCGCGGCAAAGAAGGGGATGTTCTGCTTCGCCGTGAAGTCGCGTCCTTTGTCAGCCGTCTCGAGGAGCATGAGCAGCGAGGTGTGGATCTGGCCGCGGGTCTTGTCGAACTCGTTCTTCTTCTCGTTGTCGCCCAGGTCGCGCGCGCCGGCGGCGAAGGCCATCATCATTTGCCACCCGCCGTAGTCACCTTCGTCGGTGCGCGGGCTCGCATCGACGGTGATGGTGACGTTCTTCCCATCTGCTGACGAGACGCCGGCGCCGAGAAGGGCCACCAGGTTCTGCGAGGCCTCCTTCGCGCGCGTGGTTCCGAGCTCATACGCGAACATGCGCAGGTACGACAGCACCGCCGGCCCGCGGAAGCCCTGATGCTGGAAAACCTGAGCGAGGGCGTAATGGCCGCTGGCATGATCGGGGCGGAGGGTGAGCTCCTTCTTGAGCAGCTTGCGCGCTTCGTCATAGTTGCCGAGGCGGACCAGGGTCACGGCGTAGTTGTAGAGAAGGTTTGGATCGTCGGGGCGGATCTTCATCCCGCGCTTATAGACGGCGGCCGCCGCCTTCGCGTCGCCGCCGCCGTCGAGACAGTTACCGAGGACCGTCAGCGCCGGCCCCTGCAGCGAACCTTTCCTCTTCGAGAGCGGCTCGATCGCGGCGCGGCACTCTGGATACTTACCCTGCGCTTCGAGCGACAGCGCCAACTCGTACGCCGCCATCTCGTTCTTCGGATCGTCGGCGAGCACGGCCCGGTACTGCGCGACCGCTTCCTCGTACTGACCGCGATCGTGAAGCTTGATGCCGTCGGCAATGCGGGGATCGTCAGCGAGAAGGAAGAGAAGGAGAGCGGCGACGGAACGCATCCGGATAGTGTAACGGGCGGCCGTCGCGTGCGGTCACTGGCGTGCAGCGGCACCGCCAAGGTTACAAGCCAAAAAACCGCAATAGCGTGGCCGTCGTGAAGACGCCGGTAGGGAACCGTTCAAAGTCGCGATCGTTGGACCAGACGGGGATCTGGAAGTTCAACGCGAGCGCCGCGAGCGCGACGTCATCGGCGTCTCGATACCCGAGCAGCTGGTTTGCGAGAGGCAGCTGGGCCGCGTAATCGTGCTCGCGATAAACCTCGATCGGCAGCGCCGTCAGCACGTCGAGCAGCAAGCCGGGCGCAAGACCATAGCGCTCCGCAAAGTACGGCACGTACTCTTCGATCTCAGCGACGTTGTGTTCCGTGGTGATGACGACCAGCGTTTCCACTTCGAACACCTTACGGGCTGCCCTTCCGGAGATGGCGGAGAGCAGGACGTTACTGTCGGCGGCGACCTTTTTTATGTTCGGTGAACTCACGCTCGATCTGTTCGTCGGAAACATCCTGCGCGTCGAGCTGCTTCGCAATCTCTCCGGCCAGGGCGAGGTAGAGCTTTCGTCTCACCTCGAGGGGAACTTTCGCCGGATCGTGGAGCGGGTAGACCACCGCGGCCGGCTTGCCGTGCTTCGTCACGAGAACCGACTCTTCACCAGAGATCAGTTCCGCGATGTTGCTGCGGAATTCTCGAATCGTCGCTGTCTTCATTCTCGCTCGTGCCTCCGGGGCCGCATCGCCATCATGACACGGTAAGCAACACGGTTGTGTACACAATTCCACCATCGCGCGGCATCTCATCGCGTGATCCTCGAGCCTGCCGGAGCGCTACTTCGCGCGACGCTTCCCGTTACGTGCACATCTCATTCATCGCGATGCACGGTGTTCATGGAGAAAGCCGGCTGGCAGATGGCGATGTACTCGGCGCCGTCGGGGCCGGGGGTGGAGTACTGGACCCACTCGCCGGCGTGCGCGATGACGGCCTGGCCGGCGTGGACGTCGATGGAGCCGGCGCGCGAGGTGACGCGCAACGCGCCGCGCAGGACGACCGTGTATTCGTCGAACTCCGGCGTCTGCCCCGGCTCGACCCAGCCGCTGGGGCTTTTCATGCGGGCGACGCTGATGCCCTCGGTCTGCGAGGCGACGCGGCCGACGAACTCTTCGATGATCTTCGGCTTGTTGCCGGCGGCCTGGACGATGGAAGGGTGCTGGATGTGTGTCGGCATGGGTTGAACGCGGAACGATGAACGATCAATGCCGAGGCCGTCAACTACTCTGTGTGAGGAGCCACCGTTCGATGGCCGCCAGAACGTGCCGCAGCTCTTCGTCCGTGAGCGCGTGTCCCCTGGCGATGCCGTAGTTTTTCTCGAGACATCCACGGCAGCAGGTGGCGGTGGCGTGCTGCGCGACGAAGACCGGGTGATTGCGCCAGGGCGTCTGTCGTCCGTCGTTCGGGATCACCTCGGGGGCCACCCGTCTGCGGATGATGTCGGCGGCCTGCTTCATGACGTGCGGCAGTCCCCAGGTCTGGAGATACGCCCGCTCGCGCCCTTCCAGCCGGAACTTGCGGCGGAAGGACGACGCGGCCAGACGGCGAAAGACTTCGTCGAGGTCGTTCATGAGGGGGATCAGCTACTCAGCTGTTCAGCTGTTCAGGCTCGCTGAGCGGCTGAGGGGCTGGATCATCTTCGTTCATCGGAAGGGGATGTGGGTGGTGCGGGGGGTGGAGGCGTCGAGAGTGACGCGCGGCGGCGGCTGGCGGAAGACGATCCGGTCGTGGCCGGGGACGAGCATCACCCCAATCTCTTCGCCCGCGCGTGAGGTGACGTCGAGGCTCTGCCCCTTCTTCAGGTGAATGACGCCGTTGCGAGGAGCCACGCTCCAGGTCAGCGCGGGATGCTCGATGGTCTGATCGAGGACGAGGCTCATCCGGACGGCGTCTTCTTCGTGATAGGTGGCGACGAAGAGCGGCCGCGAAAACCACGGGTGCCGCGCGAGCGCCGGCGTGGCGTAGAGGCGATACGCGCCGTCGATCGGTGCGGTCCAGGAGAACGTCGCGCCCGGTGCCAGGCGGGCGTTGAGGCCCGGCATCCAGAGGTTGCGCCAGACCGGTAGGTAGTGACGGACGAGGCGCTGCTGCAGCTCGCGATCGTTGCGCAGCCAGGTCAGGGCGTTGAAATCGGCGATGACCGCGGCCGGCAGTTCGTGCGCGGCGTACGAGGTGGCGTAGCCGCGGGCGACGAGCTGCCGGGTGAGGTCGGGGAGGAACCAGAAGCGATAGGCCGGCTCGCGGCGCAGCGCCCAGCCGATGCCGTCGAAGACCTTGTCGCCCGGCGCGGTGCGCGCGTGGACCTCGCGCATGATCAGGTCCTGATAAGCGCGATCAAGCTCCTTGCCGCGGAATACGGAGGCGAAGAGGTTGACGCACCACGCCGCGGCGACGATCGCGATCACCACCTCCCGCCGGGCGATGCGCGAGAGGCCGAAGGCGAGCAGCGGCAGCATGAGCATCACCACGATCTCGAGGTGGTAGTGGAAGACGAACTTCATCTTCGCGATGAAGGCGACGTTGACGAGTTGCAGCAGCGCGATGGTGAAGAGCAGGTTCGGGCGCCGCGCGTGGCGCAGCGCGAGGACGAGCCCGAACGCGCCGCCGATCAGGATGGCGATGCCGCCCGGATCGACGCCGGTCAGGCTGAAGCCGCGCTGACTGCCGAGGATCTGCAGGCCGAACGGCAGCATCACCCGGTGGGTGAAACCGGCGCGGATGTCGGTGGCGAAACGATCGCCGAGGTAGTTCTCGAACCAGACGTGGCGATAGAGATCGCGCCAGGAGTCGGTGACGATGAAGTAGATCGCCGCAAGGAAGAGCGGGATGAAGACGCCGGCACCGATCAGCAGCGCACGGCGGATCTGAAGCCGCCAGCGCTGCTCTTCGAGATCGATGACCGCGAGCAGGATCGCCGTCGCGGCGAGCAGCGGGCCGAGGCGGAGATTGGCGAGTCCGGCGAGGCAGAGCAGCGCGCCGGCGAGCAGCGGGCGACGATGCAGGAACAGCGCGGCGAGGTAGAGCGCGCAGCCGACCGTGTCGATGCGGTATTCGATGGCCGGCCCCATGAACATCGAGCTGGCCAGGACCGCGGCGAGTGCGCTCCAGCGCGCGAATGGCGGCAGCTCCGCGCGCTGCATCAGGCGCATGGCGAACCAGAACGCGGCGATCCAGAGCGGCAGTTGCGCCCAGCGCATCAGGATGATGGCCGCGGCGCCGGGGCTCGAGGTGAGCGCGGTGACCGGCGCGAAGAGGAACCACTGCAGCGGCGTGTGGTGCTCCCAGAAATCGCGGTACGGTACCAGGCCCTGGCGCACCCAGTTCGTGGCGCGGAAGAATTCGATCTCGTCCCACTGCAGCGGATGAAGCCATTGCAGCGGGATGAGCCGCGCGAGCGCCGCCGTCAACGCAAGACCGACGACCGCGCGCTCTCTCATGTCAGCTGGGCGACGATCTCGCCGATGGCCCGCCGGGTCGCCTCTTTGCTCGACATCGACGGCCGCCAGCCGAGCTGATTCATGCGGGAGGTGTCGAGCCGCACCTGTGCGACGTCGCCCCGCCAGCCGCGCGGCGCATCGCCGTACTGGACGTCAATCGAGGCGCGGTCGAGCTTCATCGCCGCCACCGTCCACTGCGCGATCTCGCGAACGGAGGTCTGATCCTCGACCGCAAGGTTGAAGCAGTTGACGTCGTCGTGCGCGTGGGCGATGCCGAACTCGATGCCGTTCAGGCAGTCCTCGACGTGCACGTACGGCTTGGCCTGCGTGCCGTCGCCGAGGACTTCGAGGCGGGACGGATCCTTCTGCAGCTTGTGGATGAAGTCGTAGATCACACCGTGGGTCGGGTTGGGGCCGACGATGTTGCCGAAGCGGAAGATCCAGGCGCGGAGGTCGTAGTTGTGAACGAACGCGGTGATGAGCGACTCGCACGCGACCTTGCTGGCGGCGTAGAGCGAGATCGGGAAGATCGGGCCGTAGTCCTCCGGGGTCGGCATCACGGTCGGCTCGCCGTAGACCGCGCCGCTGCTGGAGAAGACGATCTCCTTCGTCGCGGCGGCGCGCATCGCTTCGAGCACGTTGTAGGTGACGAGCGTCCCGCCCTTGAGGTCAAAGTCGGTGTACTTCGTGCCGAAGCTGATGTCGCTGTTCGCGGCCAGGTGCCAGACGCGATCGGGACGTGCTTCCTCGAAGATGCGGATCAGCTTTTCGAGATCGAGCAGATCGAGCTCGATGAAGAGGAAGCGCTCGTGCTCCACGACGTACTCCCGCCGGCCGAGGAAGAAGTTGTCGATGCCGATCACCTCGTCGCCGCGTGCGAGCAGGCGCGGAATGAGGTTCGAGGCGATGAAACCGGCCGCGCCGGTGACCAGCACTCTCACGACCGCTCCAGCGCGCGACAGGTGCGGGTCAGCTCTTCGGGCGTGCCGATGTCGAAGAACTCGTGATCGACGATCTCGGCGGCGAGGTCGAGGCGGCGGGCCAGCTCCGCGTAGACGATCTCTTCGAAGGAGAGAGGCGGTTCCTGGAGAGGCGGTTCCTCGGGGGAGCGTGGTGTCGCCGAGAAACCCGAGGAACCCGAGGAACCCCGAGGAACCGCTTCCAACAGATCGAGGGCGCTGTTCTCGATCACCGCGAAGCCGGCATCGATGTACGGCAGTTCCGGCGCCTGTTTGTCGTAGCGGATCACGCGGCCCTCCTCGACTTCGGCGTTGCCGTGCGTTTTCTTCGGATAGACCGCGAGGGCGTTGTGTTCGTGCTCGCGCACGAAGCGATCGTAGTCGAAGCGGCGCAGGACATCGCCGTAGGTGAGGAGAAAGCGGTCGCCGAGCAGCGGACGCGCCTGCAGGAGCGCACCGCCGGTGCCGAGTGGCTTGTCTTCGCGGGAGAACTCGAAGTGCAGCGGCGAGGTGGCGAAATGCTCTTCGATCACATCGCTGCGGTAGCCGGTGAGGAGGACGAATTCGCGAAAGCCGCGCTCGAGGAACGACTCGATCACGTACTCGAGGTACGGCCGGCCGGCGACGGCGAGCATCGGCTTGGGGATGTCGCGGGTCAGCCCGCCGAGGCGGGTGCCGAGGCCACCGCAGAGGATCACGACCTTCATGCTTTGAGCTTTCGCGCGTTCCAGAGGCGCTTGAACGTCCACCAGGTGCTGGAGAAACGGTGCAGCGTGGTCGTGCCGATCCGCTCGCGATAGTCGATCACCAGTTCCGCCACCTTGAAGCCGCGGCGGTGCGGGATGACCAGCATGTCGACCGGCAGCGCCGGGCCGCGCGCGTTCCACTCCACCGCGTCGATCATGCTCTTGCGGTACGCGCGCATGCCGCTGTGCACGTCGGTGGTCCTGATGCCGTGGAGAATGCGCGCGGCCAGAGCGAAAGCGCGGTTCGCTAAAAAGTTCGCGAACGGCATCGCCTTCGGGCGGGTCTGCACGCGCGTGGTGTTGACGAGGTCGTAGCCCTCTTCGATCATGCGTCGCATGCGCGGGATCTCTTCGACCGGGTACGTGTCGTCGCAGTCGAGCGTGATCACGATCTCGCCCGACGCCTCGCGCACCGCGCGATCCATGGCCGGGCCGTAGCCCTGCGGCGGGAACTGGCGCAGGACGCGGCAGCCGAGCGACTCCGCGATCTCGGGAGTGCGGTCTCTGCTCGAGTCGACGATGAGGATCTCGGCGTCGGGAGCAACGCGGCGGATATCGCCGATCACCTTCCCGACCGCCCCCTCTTCGTTCATGGTGATCATCGAGACGGTGAGCTTCACGCGAGCTCTCCTGCCATCATGAACGCGCGCTCCACGCAGACGTCGGAGTTGATGTACTCGAACTGGGCGAAGCGCCCCAGCAGGCGGAGGCCGGTCGAGGCGACCGCGTTGTGCAGTGCCTGCACGTTCGCGCGGTACTCGAGGTTGTAGACCGGATAGCCGTAGCGGAAGCGCACCACGCGCTGGTAGGTGAGGGCCGTTTCGTCGACCAACTCCATCCGCACGAGATCGGCGGTCACGCGTTTCACGATTTCGTCATCGCTCAGCTCCCACAAACCATCCCCTTCGTTGGTGGTGATCTCGGCCATCAGCGCGCCGCCACCCTCGGGGACGCAGCGCTCGCTGAAGGCCTTCGGGAACGAGACCCGGTGGAAGGGGATCTCGGGGTCTGCGACGTAGATCGCGGTGTAGGGGTGGCCGAGGTCGCGACCGGTGCCGATGAGGACATTGATCAGCGAGTTGTAGCGCAGCTTCGACGCCGCTTCGAGCGCCTCGAACGGCGCACCGCGCCAGATGCTGAGCAGGTCGTGTACCGGCAGCGTGGAGACCAGCGTGTCGTAGCGCCGCTCTTCACCGTGCTCCCCCGTCACGCGCCAGCCGTCGCCGTCGCGCTCGACCGCGGTGACGTTCCAGTCCGTCCGGATCGTGCCGCGGACGTCCTTCGCGAAGGCGTGCACGAGCGCTTCGTAGCCGCCTTCGATCGGGTAGTAGAAGTGGAGCTGGTGCAGATAGCCCTCGGTGGGGATGCCGATGGCCGACTTGACCACGTCCTCCATCGGCGGCTTCGGGATGCGCGCGACGAACTCGAGGCCGATCTTCTCCGGGTCGTAGTTCCAGATCTTCCGGTTGTACGGGAGGAAGTATTTGTCGCTGATGCCGGCGCCGAACGTGGCGTACGACCACTCGGCGAGATTGCGCGGCGTGTCCCCCGCCCGCGGATTCTGCAGGTAGCCGATCAGGCATTCGTACGCGTCGTCTTTCGGCAGCGCGGCCAGATCGTTCTCGAACGGGTACTTGACCAGCCGGCCCTTGAACCAGATCCGGTTCTCGCGGCGGCGCTGATGGACGTTCTCGCCGAGGATCTCCACCATCCGGGCGAGGACCTCTTTGTTCTTCGAGAACATGATGTGCGGGCCGGCCGCGTCGAAGGTGAAGCCGCGGTCGACAATCGAGCCGCACAGCCCGCCGATGCGCGCGCGCTTCTCGAGAACCTCGACCTCGCTGCCGAGCCGCGAGGCGAGAGTGATGCCGGAGATACCACCGCCGAGAATGCCGATCATGCGCCGGCCGGGGATTCTATGCGAGTCGGGGGAGGGTGAGCTGTGGAGCCGGAGGAAGGATCTGGAGATCTCAACCACTTCCTCCGGCTCAACAGCTCAACAGCGATCTCTCGTGTAGCATCCCGCGCGTGCTCGGGTTCGTCATCATTGCGGCGGCGATCGTGATCGTCGGCTGCGCCGTCGTCCGTCGCGGCGACTTCTCCCTCCCGGAGCACGTCACCGCCGGCGCGGTGGCCGGCCTCGGCCTCTGGTTCGCGCTGCACTGGATCTTCGCGCTGACGCACACGCTCACGAAGCTGACCGTCGGCGCGACGGCAATCGCGTTCATCCTCGGCGCGGCGGCGATCCTCTGGCGCCAGCGAGCGCGGATGCAGAACGTGCAGGTCGCGAACGACACCGCGGCGGCGCTGGCGCTGCTCATGCCGCTCTTTCTCTGGACGATCTTCATCCTCTGGCGCGGGACGCTCGTTCCGCCGCAGAGTCACGACGCGCTCGCGTATCACCTGCCGAAGGCGCTGCTGATGGCGCGGGCGCACGGCTTCGAGCATTTCATCGCCCACGATCCGCGTATCGCGACGTATCCATTCAACTACGAGCTGCTCCTCGCCGACGTGCTGCTGCTGACCGGCTCCGATGCGCTGACGGAGTGGATCGGCACCGCGACGTTCTTCCTCTTCGTGATCGCCTCGGCGGCCATCGCCCAGCGGTGGTTCGCCAGCCGCATCGGGACACTCGGCGCCGTGCTGGCCACCGCCTCGGCGCCGGTGCTGCTGCTGCACAGCGGCGCCGACAAGAACGACCTGCTGACCGGGTTCTTCAGCGTCACGGCGCTGCTCTTCGGCGCGCGATGGTGCGTGGCCGGCGGACGGACGGCGATGGCACTGCTGATCCTCTCCCTGGTCTGCGGCGTCGGGACGAAACCGAACCTCGCCGCGATCGCGGTCGGCCTCGCACCGTTTCTCCTGATGCGCCTCTGGAAGCAGCGGCCGGGCGTGCGCGGCATCGCCATGACCACCGCCTTCTCGATCGTCACGTTCGTGCTCTGCGGCGGCTGGTCGTATCTCGCGAACTGGATGACCTCCGGCGCGCCAGGCGGCATCCGCGCCGGGAGCGTCGCCATCGGCTCCGCGGCCGCGGCGATCCCGTACGGCGACTGGTTCAACCTCTGGCAGTTCCCGTATCTCCTCCTGACCATCCCCTTCTCGAAATCGCAGCACGGCGTCTTCGTGCCGTGGGAAGGGGAGTACTGGTTCTGGTCGCACTACGAGCTGTACTGGTCGCATTACGGCTTCCTCTTCACCGCGGCGGTGCTCTTTCTTCCGTTCGCGGTCCGCCGGTATCGCCGCGAGGGGATGTCGCGCGAGCGCACCGTGGCCAGCGTTGCCGCGGTGATCGCGACCTTGCTGATGCTGCCGGTGGCCAGCCGGCCGATCGGCTTCTTCGGGACCTACTCGCGCTATCTGCTCTTCCTCGTGCCGATCGTCTACGGCTGGACGGCGGCGCCGCTCGTGGCCGAGCTCGCGCAGAAACGCCTCCGCCGCGCCTTGCAGGTCACCCTCGGCGTGCTCGCGCTGGCGATGTCGTTCTACGCGGTGATGGCGCTGATCAACGACCGCTTCGCGCCGCTGGAGTTCGTGGTGTGGGCACGGAAGAATCCGGGCACGCGGATGGTGTGGTTCATGCCGAGCCGCGCCGCCAGTGTGGCCGACCGGCGGGCGGCGCCCGACGAGACGATGGCCATCGACGGCGCCTTCGATACCTGGACATGGCCGGCGTACGGCCGGCAGCTCTCCCGTCCGGTGATCTTCCTGCCGCAGGGCATCGATCCACGAGCGATCTCGCCACAGGTGAACTGGGTGATCATCGACCGCTCGTGGAGCGCCTTCTGGAGCGATCCCGAACTGACCACGATGGGAAAGATGTGGGGCCGCGTCGGCAAGGGAACGCCGCCGCCCGCGGACGTGGAATTGCTCGAGAAGTTGAAGCGCGATCCGAACTGGAACCTCGTCTTCCGCAACCCGCAGGCGAATCAGGCGGTCTTCCGGCGCAAGAGGGAGTGAGATGACGGATCGCCTGGAGCGCTTCGTGGCCGGGGCCGTCATCGCGATCTCGCTCTGGATGGCGACGAGCTGGCTGCTGGCGATGACGCTGGCGCTGACGCGCCGTAATCTGCTGATCGCGCTGGCGGTGCTGATCGTCGCCAGCCTCCCTCTCGTCCGCCGGCCCGTCGTCGTTCCGATCACCCGCTGGACGGTCATCGCGGCGATCCTGATCGCCGGATGGACCGCCTTCATCCTCTGGCGCGGCAGCGTCGTTCCGCCGCTCAGCTACGACGCGATGACGTATCACTTTCCGAAGGCGGCGCTCCTCGTCCAGCACGAGGGCTACACCCATCTCGACTCACACGACCTGCGCCTGCGGAGCTTCCCGGCAAATTACGAGCTGCTCGTGGCCGACCTCTTTCTCCTCACCGGGAGCGACCGTTTCGCCGACTGGATCGGCACCGTCTTCTACCTCCTCTTTCTTGCCGCCACGGCAGTGGTGGGGCGGCGCTGGTGGGGGCCGGGGCTGCACGTCGTGGCCTGCGTCCTCGGCGCCGGCGGCGCGCCATTGATCCTGCTCCACAGCGGCGCCGACAAGAACGACCTGATGACGGCCTTTTTCGCGGTGATGGCCATCTACTGGTCGGCGCGCTGGTGCGCCGAAGGGGGCGCGACGCCGGCCGCGCTGGCAATCCTCTGCGGCGTCCTGGCGATCGGTACGAAGCTCAGCGCGGCGACGATCTTCTTCGGCGTCGCGCCGTTCGGCCTCGTCGCGCTGATCCGCCGTCCGCCGCGCCCGAGGTGGCTGCTCGCTTCCATCGCCTTCTCCGCGATCGCCCTGCTGCTCCTTGGCGGATGGGTCTTCGTGATGAACGCGACCGCCCCCCCGATGCCGGGAGCGAAGTCGGGTGCGGCCGCCGCGGTGCCGACGGCGCAGTACAGCGAGTGGCAGAACCTCTGGCAGTTGCCCACCGAGATCGTGCAGGCGTCGCTCGGCTTGCGCACTGCGCGGCCGTGGCCGAAGCACGACCTCTTCGTCTCGCACTTTGGCGTGCTGTTCGGGATCGCGCTGCTCGCGCTGCCGTTCTGCATCTGGCGCTACCGCTCGACTGGCGAGCGAACCATCGCCTCGGTCGCCGCAGTGATCGCGTTCCTGATGCTCCTCCCGATCCATCAGGTCGGCTTCGAGCAATACGCGGCGATCCTTCGCTACAGCATGTTCGTCCTGCCGTTCGTCCTGGCATGGACGGTCGCGCCGGTCGTGCGGGAACTGCTGGAGCGGCGGCCGATCTGGGCCCACGGCATCGCCACGCTGCTCGCGCTCACGTTCCTCGTGCAGGCGATCGACATCGCCGCCAACGACACGTTCGCGCCGATCGAGTACGTCCGCTGGGCGGCCGCAAACCCCGGAACGCGCGAAGGGCCGCACGTGCGCAACCGCGCCGCATTCATCGCCGACCAGTTGGCGGGACCGCACGACACGATCGCGGTCTTCGGCGGCGTCGACGTCTGGATCTATCCCGCCTACGGACGGCAATTCACCCGTCGCGTCATCCGCCTCGCTTCCGACGCCACCGTCGCCGAGGTACCAGACGACGCGCAGTGGCTGCTGATCGACGATCCGCCTCCTTATCGGAAGCGGCCTAGCGAGGGGCAACTGCGCTTCTTTCGCGAGGCGGAGCGCGATCCTCGATGGGTTCTGCGCCTCCGTCACCGCGGGTTCAATCAGGCCGTTTTCCAGCGCGTGGCAAAATGACGGCGCCGTATGTCCGCCGGAACGCTTCCCTCTCCCGCCCCGACCACCAGCGCCGCGCGCGCGGAGGAGCTCGAGGTCTCGATCGTCATGCCGTGCCTCAACGAGGCGGAGACGCTGGCGGTCTGCATCCGCAAAGCGCGGTCGATGTTCGCGGCGCACGGCGTCCGCGGTGAGGTGATCGTCGCCGACAACGGCTCGACCGATGGCTCGCAGGAGATCGCCAGGGCCGAGGGTGCGCGGGTCGTGAACGTCGCCGACAAAGGCTACGGCAACGCGTTACGCGGCGGGATCCTCGAAGCGCGGGGGCGGTTCGTGCTGATGGCCGATGCGGATGACAGCTACGACTTTGCCGGCTCGTTTCCGCTCGTCGCGAAGCTGCGCGAGGGCTTCGACCTGGTGATGGGCAACCGCTTCCGCGGAGGCATCGAGCCGGGCGCCATGCCGCCGCTGCATCGCTATCTCGGCAATCCGGTGCTGACCGCCATCGGCCGCCTCTTCTTCCGCAGTCCCGTGCGCGACTTCCACTGCGGCTTGCGCGGGTTCACGAAGGCGGCATTCGAACGGATGGAGCTGCGCACCACCGGAATGGAGTTCGCCAGCGAGATGGTGGTCAAAGCGAGCCTCCTCGACATGCGCATCGCCGAAGTGCCGGTGACGCTGACGCCGGACGGCCGCAGCCGCCGGCCGCACCTCCGCACCTGGCGCGACGGCTGGCGGCACCTCCGCTTTCTGCTGCTCTACTCCCCCCGCTGGCTCTTCCTCTATCCCGGCCTCGCGCTGATGGTGATCGGCGCCGCCGCGGGACTGTGGCTCATCCCCGGTCCACGCGAGGTGAACGGGGTCGGTTTCGACATCCAGACGCTGCTCTATGCCGGCGTGGCAGTGCTGCTCGGCTTCCAGGCGGTGGTCTTCGCCGTCTTCACGAAGGTGTACGCGATCAGCGCCGGTCTCCTGCCGCAGGACCGGCGCGTGGAGCGGGTCCTGCGACTGATCACGCTGGAAGCAGGGCTGATCATCGGCTTCCTCCTGGTGATGTTCGGTCTCGGCGGGTCGTTGTTCGCGGTCGGCGTGTGGGGGAAGAGCGACTTCTCCGCGCTCAATCCATCCGAGTCGATGCGCATCATCGTCCCGTCGGTCGTCGCGCTGACCCTCGGCGCGCAGGTGATCCTCTCGAGCTTCTTCCTCAGCGTGCTGGGTATGCGGCGGCGATGACGCGCGTGACCATCGCCGTTCCGACGTTCAACGGCGCACGCTTCCTCTCCGAGACACTCGCTTCGCTCCGCTCGCAGACACTGCCGCCAGCCGACCTGGTCGTGCTGGATGACGCCTCGAGCGATGACTCCGCGGCCGTCGCGGCGTCGATGCCGGAGGTCCGGGTGATCCGAAGCGCGGAACGCCGCGGCCTCGCCGCCAACTGGAATGCGGCCCTCGCCCTCTGCGAGACGCCGTACCTCGTCCTCGCACATCAGGACGACGTTTACGAGCCACGATTCGCGGAGACGCTCGTCGCGGCGCTCGAGGCCCATCCCCGAGCGGCCGCGGCGCACTGCAAGGCCTCGACGATCGACGAGCACGGACGCCCGTTCACTCACCCGGCCGGCCTCTACAAGGAGCGTTTCTGGCCGCGGGACGCAGCGATCGTCGAGCGTGAGCCGGCCGCGGAGCTGGCCATCCTGCGGCAGGGGAACTACGTCATCGCGCCGTCGGCGATTCTGCGCATGTCGATCGTGCGGCAACTGGGACCGTTCGACACCCGCTATGCCTTCGTGACCGACTGGGAGTATTGGTTGCGAGCATCGCTCGCCGGCCACACGCTCGTCGGCGTGGTCGAGCGCCTGGTCCGCTTCCGGCGTCACGAAGCGACCGCGACCCGCGACAGCGAACGAAGCCTGCGCCGGTATGAGGAAGAGCTCGAGCTGCTTCTGTCGTTGCCTGCACCAACCTCGTTACGGCCGCTCGAGAACAACCTCCTGGCCGATTTCGTGGCGCGGCTCGCGGCGGGCGATCGCGCTGGTGCGGCGGCGCTGCTCCGTTTCGGCCACGAACGGATCGCACGCTTCCGGTACTCGACTCTGATGCGCTTCGCGCTGCACGGCGGGCGCGCGGCGGGACGCCTGCTCGCGCTCGCGCAGGCGGCGTACCTCCGCACGCTCGCTGCGCGCCCGATTCGCGCATGACTAGAATGGCGCCCGTGCCCGCGCCTGCACGACGGATCACCGCCATCGTCGTCAATTACAACGGCGAACCGTTCATCGCCGACGCGCTGACGTCGCTGCTGCGGCAGAGAAGACCACCGGACCAGATCATCGTCGTCGACAACGCTTCCACCGACGGCAGCATCGAGCGGATCCGCCGCGATTTCCCGACCGTGGAGTTGATCCAGGCGGCGAGCAATCTCGGATTCACCGGCGGGAACAACCTGGCCGCGGCACACGCGCGCGGCGACTTCCTCGCGCTGCTGAACAGCGACGCGGTCGCCGATCCGGGCTGGCTCGAAGTGCTGGCCGCGACGCTCGAATCGAATCCAACCGCCGCGGCCACCGTCGGCAAGATCTACGAATCGGATCGCCCTCGCCATATCGAGCAGGCCGGCGCCCTCTTCAACAACCTCGGCAACTACTGGGGCCGTGGTTTCGCCGAACTCGACGAGGGGCAGTTCGACGAGCCATGCGAGGTGGCCGGGCTGACCTGCTGTGCGACGCTGATCCGGCGCGATGCGCTGCGCGGAGAGCCTCTGTTCGACGAGGGGCTGTTCATGTATGGCGAGGAGCTCGATCTCACCATCCGGCTGCGCGCGAACGGCTACACGATCCTCTACACCCCGGCCGCCGTCGTCCATCACGGCGGCATGAAGTCGCTGCGCGCGACGCAGAAAGCACCACGGCTCTTTCAGCAGTCGCTGGCCAATCGCAACCGCCTGAAGCTGCTCGCCAAGTACTACCCGGCGCGGCTGCTGGCGCGAGGCGCGCCGCTGATCGCGCTCGGCCTCCTGTACTGGGATCTGGTCTTTCTCTTCGGCAGTGGTCCCCGCGCGCTGGCGGCGTTCCTCCGCGACCAGGTCGTCGCCATTCGGCTCGGCCTGCGCGAGCGAAACGCCGTCACGCTGCGAGCGAGCGAGCGCTGGCTGCCGTGGATGACGCGCCACACGCTGCGCGGCCTGCTCCGGCAGATGCGGACCATGCGGCGGGCGGCCTGACTCCGCCCACCCGGAAATCAGATCAGAGTGAAGTGCGGAGCCGGGAGAATGAAGCGTCCTCCCTCGAGCAGGAAGGCCTTCTCCCGCTGCTCGAATTCTTCGACGAAATGCCACGGCAGGACGAGGAAGAAATCCGGCCGCTGCGCGCGCGCCTCTTCCTCGGAGACGATGGGGATGTGCGTGCCGACCGTCACACGGCCCCACTTCGCCTCGTTCCGCTCCGCGGCCGCCGTGATCAGTGACGCATTGAGCCCGTAGTACTGCAGGACGGTGTTCCCCTTCGTCGACGCGCCGTAGACCAGGACCTTCTTGCCGTCTTCGACCTGCTTGCGGATGAAGCGCACCACGTCCTCGCGGATGCGCGCGCACCAGATCGCGAACTCCTGATACGGCGCTTCCTTCGTCAGGCCGAGCCGCGCTTCCGATTCGCGCAGTTCCTGGACGCGATTCGCGCCGAGGAGGCGATGCGTGGCGTCGCCGAAGGTGGTCGGGTCGGCATTCTTGTTTCGCACGTAGGTGCGGAAACTGCCGCCGTTGACGTCGTTCAGCTCGACGTCAACCACTTCCATGTCGAAGAGGCGGATCAGGTACTCGAACGACTGCAGCGAGTAGTACTCGAGGTGCTCGTGACAGACGTTGCCGAGCTCGTGCTGCTTGAGCATGAGCGGCAGGTAACTCATCTGCACGATCCAGAGGCCGTCGCGGTCGAGGACCTGCTTGACGTCCGAGACGAACTTCTTCGGATCCTCGAGGTCGTAGAACATCGCGATGCTGGTGATCACCTTCGGCCGGATGCTGGCGAGCTGCCCGTCGCTCGCGAACACCTCCGCGCCGAAGAAGCCGACCTCCACGCGGTCCGCAACCTTGCGGGACAGCGGCGCGAGGTTCTCGGCCGGGTCGTAACCGATCTTGAAAATGCCGCCGGTCCGGTAGGAGGCGAGCAGCGTCCCGTCGTTGCAGCCGATGTCGAGCACCGCGTCGCCCGGGCGCAGGTGCATCAGCGTCTCGGCCTTCTGCGCGATGTCAGCCAGCGCCTTGCGCATGGTGGCGTTCGTACCGGAGCGGTACCAGTAGTTGCGATACAGATGCTCGGCCGGCACGGTGTGCTGCAGCTGGAGGAGGTAGCACCGCTTGCAGAGCACGAGGTCGAGCGGGGCCCGCGTCCCATCCGACGCGCCGGGCAGGATGAAGTCGGAGACGTAGTGATCCCCGAGCGACAGAATCGGTTCCAGCGCGCCATCGCAGACGCGGCAGGTGCTACGCGTGATCAATCATTCCTCCTTGGGGGCCGGCGGCGGCGTGGTCTGCCGTCTCGTCCTGCAGCTTCAGCGCAACCTCGATCGCCGCCATTTCATTGCCACGCAGCCGTTCGATGTCCGCCGCGACCATCGCCTGGATCAGCCGCCGGAAGGAGACCGACGGACGCCAGCCGAGGAGCGCGCCGGCCCGTGAAGAATCGCCGAACGGCTCGACGTCGTCGGGACGCGCAAAACGGTCGTCGTACCTGACGAATTCGCGGTAGTCCAGACCGACTTCGCCGAACGCAATATCGCACAGATCGCGCACGGAATGCGTCTGCCCGGCGGAGAGGACGTAGTCGTCCGGCTTCTCCTGCTGCAGCATCAGCCACATCGCCCGCACGTAGTCGCCTGCGAAACCCCAGTCGCGCCGGACGTCGAGGTTGCCGAGGCGCAGCTCGGTCGCGAGGCCGAGGGAGATCGCGGCCGCCGAGGAGGTGATTTTGCGGGTCACGAACTCGGCTCGCCGGAGCGGACTTTCGTGGTTGTACAGGATGCCGCTGCAGCAGAAGACTCCGAAGCGGCTTCTGTAGGCGCCCACCATCGCGTGGGCGTACGTCTTGGCCGCCGCATACGGCGTACGAGGCTGCAGCGGCGTCGTTTCGCGCTGCGGACGCTCGGCCGGCGCGCCGAACATCTCGCTGCTCGACGCCTGAAAGAAGCGGGTGTCGGGCGTCGCCGTGCGGATCGTCTCGAGGATGTTCACCGTCGCCAGGGCCATCGTCTCACCGACCGCGAGCGGATCGTCCCAGGAGCGCGGACCGAACGAGTCGGAGGCGAGGTTGTAGATCTCGTCCGGCTGCCGCTCGGCGATCAGCTCGCGCATCCGCGCGCGATCGGCGACGTCGGCGGCGACCAGCTCGACCTTTTCCGGCACCAGGCGGCGGTCGATCTCGTCGGTGTGCCGGGCAATGCCTGCGACGGTGTAACCGTTCGAGAGCAACAGTCGCGCGAGATAGATCCCGTCCTGCCCGCCGATGCCGGTGATCAGCGCATGCTTCGCTCCGTCGGTCACGTCGGCCGCCTATTCTGCCTGAACGCACGACGCCAGAAGAAGCGGCTGGTCTGCAGGTCGATCGAGGTCGTCGAAACCGGTCCGCGCAGGACCCGCGCCACCACGGAGATCAGCGCGTTGAGCAGCGTCGGCGGCGTGCGGGAGATGCACCACGAAGCGGCCGTGAGCAGCCGTGACGCGCTGCGCGCCCGGATCCAGCGTTCGTGCTCGGCCGGCCCGAATCCACCGATCGCGCGGAATCGCGCGAGGTTCGCCACGTTCCGCCACGGCTCGCGTGCGGTAACGCGGCGCTTCGCCTCGTCGGGAAAACGGAAGGACCAGATCAACTCCGGCCACTTGAACATCCAGATCTCGAATCCTCGCGCCGTCCACATCGCGTTGCCGTAGCGGATCGCCGCCAGCGGCTGCTGCAGGTAGAGCGCGGGCGCGGGAAGCGGCTGCTGGAAGATCACGCCGACGTGAATGAAGACGGTGCCGAAATACGGCTCCCGCTGCCGCGCGAGCCAGAGGTCGCGACGGATCACCACACCGCCGATGAACGACAGATAGTCAGCCGTGTCAGCGAACAACGCTTCCGCTTCCGACGGCTGATAGACGCGATCGGCCACCATCCGGCAGCGCCTCGGCTGAACCAGCGTGCTCATGTCCGCGGTCCGTACCTCGGCATTCACGACCACGAGGCTGTATCGCTCCGTCAGAACATCGAGGATGGTCTGCACCGCCCCCGGCGCGAGCAGGTCGTCATCGGTAAAGAGGAAGCAATACTCACCCTCCGCGAGCTGCACCGCCAGGTCGTAATCGCGGTCGACGCCGCCGTTCCGCTCCTGGCGGAAGTAACGGAGCCGCTCGCAGCGCTGCTGGTACTCCCGCACCACCTCGGGCGTCTCGTCGGTCGATGCGCCGTCGACGATGACCACCTCCACGTTCTCCGGCAGCCCGGTGATGACACTGTCGAGCGTCTCCGGCAGGAACCGCGCACGGTTGTAGGTGGCGATGCAGATCGACAGGACCGGCATCCGGCTCATGACCCGATCACACCGTCGTAGACGGCGCGATGCGCCTCCGCGATCTGCCGCCACGCCGCCGAATCGGCGTCGGGGGCGACCGGCAGCCGTTTCCCCGCGTAGCGCTGCAACGCGTCGCGCATCTCCTCCACGTTTTCCGGCCGCGCGTAATAGGTGTTGGCAGCGGCGTCGTATCCCGAGGTCTCGGCCGATGTCGTCAGGGTGAACGTCCCCTGCTGGACCGCCGCATGAAGCGACGTGTTCCAGATCCCTCCGCCGGTGCGAAACGGCAGCACGACCGCGTCCGCGGCCGCAAGCAGCGACCCCACGCCTGCCGCGTCGCGATAGCCGGTGAAGGTGACGTGGCCACGCCAGCCATCCTCCTCGCTCAGCGCGCGAAGCTCCCGGTGGTATGGGTCGGCGTCATCGAGGCTGCCGATGATGAGCAGATGGTGGACGGCAGGATCCGCAAGCCGGAACAGCAGATCGACGCCTTTGTGCCGGTACGGGAAACCGAAGAAGGCAACGAGCGGCCGGCCACCACCAAGCTCCCGGCGGATCGCCTCGCGCTGGTTGGGCGTGTGCGAACAGACCGGGATCGTCGACGCGTTCGGAATCCAGGCGAGCGGCTTCGACTTCGTCAGCCACCGCAGGAGTGGCGTCAGCTTCTCCCGGAAACCGGGGCGGACGACGATCATCGCCCGTTGCACGAAGGTGCCGGGCAGATGCACGAGCTTCGTGCGATCGAGGAACTCGTGCCACGTGATGACCACCGGGATGCGGCGCAACGCGACGAGCGGCGGAAGAAAGTACGGCAGCAACCCGCGATATCCCTGCGCCGGAAACTGGAAATGAACGACGTCCGGTTTCCATCTCGCGATCGCGCCGGCGAGCCGCCGCGCGTCTCGCAAACTCCACAACGTCGTCGCAACGACATCCGCCGACGTTGCGGCTGCCGGACTGGTGACGACCCCAACTTCGCATCCGGCGTACCGGCGAAGCGCAGCCGCGAGCGCGGCGGTGTACTCGCCGACGCCGCACTGCATGGGGGGATAAGACCCGCACACCACGAGAACGCGCATCATAACGTCTGCAGTCGACCGGGCCCCGCAGTGCACCGCTGCCGCACGGTAGTATAGAACCGCCTCATGCCTCCCCGCATCGCCGCCGAGCCGCTCCTGTCGATCTGCATCCCTACGTACAACTTCGGCTCGTTCATCGGCGCGACGCTCGACAGCATCCTCTCGCAGGTCACCGACGAGCGCGTCGAAATCGTCGTCGTCGACGGCGGATCGACTGATGAAACCGAGGGGCTGATGAGGGAGCTCGCGGCGCTGCATCCGGAGATTTCCTATCACCGCCTTCCCCAGAAAGGCGGCATTGACGCGGACATGGCGCTGTCGGTCGAGCTGGCCCGCGGCCGTTACGGCTGGCTGTTCAGCGCCGATGACATCGTGCTGCCTGGTGCATTGGACCGCGTTCTCTCCAGCCTGGAGCCGGGCGTCGACGTGCACCTCGTGGAGACGATTCTCTGCCGGTTCGACCTCACGCCCATCCGCTACCAGCAGAACCTCACCAGCCGTGACGCGGAGACGTTCGACCTCACTGATGCGGGCGTGCGGGCCCGCTATTTCGGTCTCGCGGCGAACACACAGGCATTCTTCAGCTTCTGCGGCGCGGTGATCGTCGACCGGCGCCGCTGGATCGAGACCGCCGCGGACGAGCGCTTCATGGGCTCCTGCTGGGGGCACGTCGCAAGGATCTTCCGGATGATGCCGCGCGGCCTGCGCGTGCGTCACCTCCCCTGGCCCGCAAGCTGGAAGCGCGGCGACAACGACTCGTTCCAGCAGCAGGGGCTCCTCCGCCGCATCCGGATCGGCATCGACGGCTATCTTCGGATCGCGGAAGAGTTCTTCGGGCTCGAGAGCGCTGAAGCGGCCGGGATTCGGCGTTGTCTCCGCGCCGAGTACACGTTCCCGTACCTGCTCTGGGCAAGGCTGCAATGCGACGCCCGCGAGCTGGCGGCGCTCTACGCGCGCGTTCATCCGCCGCGGGTTGCGCTACTGGCGATCCGGTTCGCACCGACGCCGCTTTTACGCACCGCGTACACGCTCCTCTCGGGACTCCGGAAGGTCCGGCGCGGCTTCGCCGGCGGCTGATCCGGGTGGATGCGAAAGCGTGAGAAGATCTCTCCCCGCGATGGATCTCGTCACGATCTCCACACCGCACCTCCTCGGCATCGACGCGCGGCACGGGCGTGCGCGCAGGTGAGCGTCAAAATCCTGCAGAGCATCGAGCAGAACCGCGCCGCGCGCGAAGAGATGTCTCGTGCCGGCATCTCGTACTGGCCTCGCCGGGCGCCGCGCACGCTGCTGAACCGCCTTCTGCTGCGGCGTGCGATTCCGGTCGGTGATTCGCGCAAGAGCTGGGACGTGCTCGAAACAGTGCGGTTGCTGGAAGCGCGTCTGCCGAAAGATGCACCGATCATCGACCTCGGCGCGTATGCCTCCGAGGTGCTCTGCTCCCTCCACCAGGCGGGGTTCACGCGGCTGAGCGGGATCGACCTCGATCCAGGAATCGTCCGTATGCCGTTCCACGAGCAGATTCAGTACGTCGTCGGCGACATGATGAAGGTGCCGTTCGAGGATCACTCGTTTGCGGCCGTGACGTCGATCAGCGCCATCGAGCATGGCCTGCAGCTCCGGCCGTTGCTGGCCGAGGTGTCGCGCCTGCTGCGCGCCGGCGGCCTCTTCATCGCATCGACTGATTACTGGCCCGCGAAGATCGATACGACCGGCATCCGCATGTACGACCTGGAGTGGAAGATCTTCTCGCGAGAGGAGATCGAGCAACTGCTCGCGGTCGCCGCGGAGTACGGGCTGGAACCGATCGGGGAGCTCTCGTTCGAGGCCGACGAGCGGCCGATCACGGCTGCCGGCAAACACTTCACGTTCGCCTGGATGGCGTTGGAGAAGCGCGCTTGAGCAGTCATGGGGAGGGCGGTGTCGACAAGCTCGTTCTCGAGCGCTTTTTCCGTGGCGAGCAACGTGGTGTCTTCGTCGATATCGGAGCCGCCCGTCCCGATTTCCTGTCGATGAGCGCGCTCTTCCGTGAGAACGGATGGAAGGTCATTCTCATCGAGCCGAATCCATTCTTCTGCGACCTGCACCGGAAAGCGGGACATGAAGTGCTTCAGTTCGCATGTGCGGACTACGATGCCGACGACGTGGCATTCTCGGTCGTCGACTCCCTCGGCCAGGAGTACCGCGATGGCCAGGTCAGCTTCGAGTCGTTTTCGTCTCTTTCCGTGAAGGAGTCTTACCGGCGCCTGCGGCCCGACCTGCCGGTGCGCGAGATCCGGGTGAGCGTCCGCAGGCTCGACACATTGCTCCGCCAGCACGCTCCCGATGTGAAGAAGATCGACGTCTTGTCGATCGACGTCGAAGGATGGGAGCTCGAAGTCCTCCGCGGGCTGTCGCTGGAGACGTACAGACCGACCGTGATCATCATGGAGAATTTCCTCGATGATCCGGGGTATTCGCGGTTCATGAGCCGGCACGGCTATCTCCTCTGGACCTACGACGCACCGAACGACATTTACGTCGATGGAGCGGCCGTGCCGGCCGGCGAGCGGCTCCACCTGCGCGCCCGCACCATCGCCGCCGTATGGCGACGGTCACTCAAGAGCACGGTGGTGCATCTTGGGCGGCGGCTCCGTGGCCAGCAGCGCTCCTGAGTCACTACCTTCGCCGGAGGGGCGCGAGCCGCTGCACCAGCCACTCGCGAAAGCGCCTCGCCGTGAACGCCGCTCCCGTGGCAGCCGCAACGTAGGTTCCGCTGATGTGGACGAGTCGCGTCGCCTCACTGGCTGGCCTCGAGAGCAGCGCGGAGGCGGCGATGATCGCGGCCGCTGCGGCCGTGGGAGCTGCGATGTCACTCACCAGCCATTCCCGCAGCGATCGGGGGAGCAGCTTCGCGTGCGTCAACGGCGCCAGCATGAAAAAGTAGACCAGGTTCAGAATGAGCCATCCGCTCGCGCCACCGACAGCACCGAATGCAGACGCGAGGCTGGCGATGAGAGGGAGGTAGACCGCGACCGCGCTGATGCCGAAGACCGTTCCGGCGCGCGTCCACCCGTGCGCGAGCTGCAGAGCGTACGGAAGGATCATCAGGCCGTTGATCGCCGCGGCCAATATCAGAAGCACCGCGATCGGTGCCACCGCCGCCGCGGTCGCCGCGTTCCTCGTCCATGCTTCGACCACGTCGCGCGAAAAGAACACAACGGTCAGCGCCGCCGGGACCACCGCCATCGTCACGAGCTGCGTCCCGAAATGATGGAGGTCGCGCAGTTCCCCCTCACGCCCGGAGGCGATCAGCGACGAGTACCGCGGATAGAACGTGTTGAAGATCGGCGTCACCACGATCACCAGCGCGCCGGCGACCGTGGCGGCCAGCGAATAGTGCGCAAACTGCTCGAGCGACAGCATCGAACTGAGCAGCACTTTGTCACTGTGGGCCAGGATCGAGCCGGTGACGCTGATCGCGCCGGCGCCGGCGGCGAACCGCGCCACGTGGCGCAGGGCCGAAAGCCTGAACGTGGCGGCCCCCTCGAATCGCACGGACCGCCGGTAAAGGATCGCGAGCGTCACGATCTGGAGAGCGGAGATCAGAATGCCGCTGAAGAAGAAAACCTCGACACGCGGCGAGAGGGTGAGCATCGCGGCGAGAGCACCGACGTGTGTGGCGATGGAAGCGGTGGTGAGGACCGCGCTGAGGACGACCTGACGCTCGAGCCCGAGCAGTGCGTTCTGGTAGAACGTGGCCGGCCACTGGATGGCGATCAACAAGCCCATCAGCCGCACCGCGGCCGCAACCTCCTCCCGCGGCAACGCCTCCGCACGCAGCCAACGCTCGGCGATCTGCGGCGCGAGAACGACAATGAGGATCCCGAGGAGCGCACCAACGATCCAGTAGAGTCCCTGAAAGGTGTGCAGTGCGTCGCGGCCTTCTCCAGTCTCCGAGCCGCGAGCGGTCAGGCGCGCGACTTCACGATTGACGACCGCGCCGGCGCCGAGATCGAGAATCAGCAGGAAGGCTCGGAGCGCGAGGTAGAAGCCGATCAGCCCGTACGCCTCGACACCGACGACACGGACGTAGAGCGGAATCAGGAGGATTGCGATGGCCGCCGTGGCGGCCGCGGAGACCGCGTTTGCCGCGAAGTTGCTGATGAGGCGGCTCATGCGCAGTGCGCGGCATCATAGCGCCGAAGGTGGCGGGAGCCGGCGTGCGGAGGTTGCGTGTAAAAAGCGAAAGGGCCTTCGAGTTGCTCGAAGGCCCTTTCATATATCCCGGCGGCGTCCTACTTTCCCACACAGTTGCCCGCGCAGTATCATCGGCGATGCAGAGCTTAACTGCCGTGTTCGGAATGGGAACG
>DASWOB010000062.1:0-3406 GCA_036398925.1 Thermoanaerobaculia bacterium | reverse complement strand
GCGAAGCAGCGGCCGTTGGAGGCGCAGCCGTCGCTCCAGCTGCCGCTGCGGTTGCCGTAGCGGTCGTAGTCGTACGTGGTGGCGCTGTAGACCTTGTTGCCGCTCCACGTGGCGTGCCGCCGCAGCCGGTTCACGTCGTCGCACTGGTACGTCGTGTTCCCGATCATGGTGATGTTTCCGGCTCCATCGTACGCGTAGTCGCCGAACTTCCAGTAGGACTGGTTCGCATCCGTGACTTCGATGCGCACCGGACGCGGCATGCCCGACGGATCCGGAACCCACGTCTCGGTGACGGCCGCGGGGCTGCTGCCGTGCGTGATGGTGTTGACGAGGCCATTGGCGCGATAGGAGATCGTTCCGTACGAGCCGACCGACGTCAGGAGGCCGTTGGTGTAGCCGTTCGTCACGCTCAGCGCGCGCGAGGAGAGAGGCGTCGTCGGATACATGAGCGTGTCGAGGTTGCCCTTCCGCGACGGAGATCAGGCGGCCGTGGCCGTCGGAGGTCTCGGTGGTCGTGACATTGCGCTCGGAGACAGCCGGCATCGCAGCTGCACGTTTCAGTTCGCCGGGCCGCCGATCGACACCGTACGTGCGACCTGCCGTGTGCCGGTATACGTCACGCTCAGATTTTGCCGTCGGGCGTGGTGCTGCTCTTCGGCCGGCCGAACATGTCGCAGGTGGAGGTCGTCTCGTGCGCCGGAACGAAGGCCGGCTCGTAGTCCGCCGTGTTCCGGTACTCAGGCATCGAGACCGTGACCTTCTGTCCGAGGACGTCGGAGCGGCGAAACTCCTCGGAATGGAAGATGTTGGTACATACGGTAGAGCTTGACCATGTGAAGAGAAGAACGAAGCCGTGACCCCGCCGGGCTGCCCGAATCTGCTGATCGCGGCCTGCCTCGCCGTACAGCTTGACGGAGTACAACACCTTCTCGGGGCTGCCCTCGCGCTCCGCCGTGTACGCTGATGGGCGTTTGTGCAGCCCCACTAGCAAGTCGAGCACAACATCGACGTCGTAGTCGTGGGCAATACGAAGCGTATCAAACTGAGCGCGAGCGGTCGGACAGGCGCTGATTGCCTCGCGGATTGCGTCATCCAGGTCGCGCAGGCACTGCGGCAGGCCGAGTGGTGCGCTTTCGCCATCTCCCCCATCGGGCTCAACGGACGGAAACCGCAAGATAGCGGCTCGTTCTACGGATGGCTCGACATGCTGATCCATACGGACGGTGTTCTTGGCGCGACCCGCGGAATGCACTTGCCGGTTACCGAACGAGGTGCAGCTGCCCGGCGCGATTGATACCGTCATGTTAGATATGCACAGGGAAGGTGTCTACGCCGCATATATGCGACGCGACCATCACCATGCCGTCGTCGACCGTATCAGCGCTTCGAATTGCTAAGATCGGCTATTAGAGCCAAGCCCCCCACGCCAGATCACATTCCGCTTCGCGTGCGTTGCGAACGCCGTGACGGCGGCGTGGGTGGGCGGGTCACCGGGGCATCATTCCGAAGAACGAAGGTCTGACCCCGAGAGCTCCACCCAAGAGTTACGCGAGATCACCGCTCCACTCTCAGTTTCACGTGGGCGCCGTCGGGGAGATCGCGAATCTGACGGTAGATGTCACCACGAAGGCGCATCAGGGTGACGCTATCAGTTGCGTATAAGTTTGCGAGATCGTATCCGCCGCCGAGAACGAATGGTTGCTTGCCGGTAAGACGCATGCCCCTTGCAATCGGGCCATGTGCAAGCTGCCATTCGTGCGCGACCCAGTATCCCGTCAGATTCTCGAAATCAACCAGCACTTGGGACGCCCACTCCTCGAGGGAGGCTGCCAACGGTTCTACTTCGCCCGTTTCGCTTCGAAAGAGAACCACGGCGTCATCCGAGATGCCGAACTGGTCGCCAAAAATGTCCTCGGCGAAAAATATGATGTCGTCGACGAGTCCCCCGTACGCGTATTTCCATGTGTCTAACGTGTTCCATGACTGAAATGTCTGCTCACTGCAGAAGCTCGCGACGGGGAAAACATGCAACGCCGACTCAAAGGCGAAAAAGCCGTTCCGACGTGTACACAGGTGCAATAGCTCCGCGAAACGGTCACCCGAATAGTGTTCATGGCTACTCGGACCTCCGCTGCATTGCGGGACACTCGCGATCTCGATTAACTTCTCCAGGCATGAAGACATGATTAGAAAATCGTCGTCCAGATTGTTTTGATCACTACCTTCGCGCCGTCTTTGAATTTTTGTAGCTGTCGTCCCATAGAACCGCCAGCACCTCGATTGTCTGCTGCGGGAATGTGACGGACGCTTGAACCTTTACCGCCTTCTTTCGCAACAGCGGGCGGGTACTCGTCGCGGTCTGCACCTGGCACGGTAGGCGTGCCGCTTGTCGCCGCCTTCCGTCGCTGGCTTGCTCCCTGCCGATCCACCGTGACGACGGATGGCTTCCCGGCTGCTTGGGCGTCATCAACGTGCCGCGCCGCGTTAGGGTACTTCTTACCGTCTATGACGATCTCGCCGTCAACCGCCCCCGATGCCGCGTTGCGTGCGCGCGCCTGTTCGATGTACTTCGCACGTTCCGCCGGATCCTTGGGCAAGGTACCCCCCGAAGGGTCGTATTTCGCCTCGAATAAAGGCGTGTCACCACTAAACACCGCTTCCAGCAGGTCCCACCACATCTTGCCGTCCGGATCAACCATGTTGACCGGGTCGTTCAGGACATACGAATAACGGTTCCAGCTCTGAGGTTTAGTCAGATCCGCGCTTTCCCACGTCGGATCGACGGATAAGAACCGCCCCCCCGCGCCGTCGTAGTAGCGGGCGTGCATGTAATCCAGGACCAGGCCGCTGCCGGATGCCGGGACATCGCGTTCGTGGCCGGTGAACTGGAGGCGCCCGCCGTCGAGCGTGCCGCCGGTGCCGAAGGGGTCGAAGGTTTGTTCGCCGATGCGGACGCCGGCTCCGTTGGTGACGAGGCGGGGGGAGCCGAGGTGGTCGAGGTGGTAGCGTTTGAGGCCGGTCGGGGAGTCGCTGGCGAGGAGGGTGCTGCCGCGCCAGATTTCGTCCTCGCTCCAGGTGAACTGGCGGGTGCCGGTGGTGGTGTCGTCGGTCCAGGTGCGGAGGAGGTGGTTGTCGAGCGCGCTGATGCTCCAGGTGGTGCGACGGCCGGAGCCGATGTTGCGCACCACCGCGACGCGCTCGTCGTCGGCGGTGTAGAGGTAGCGCTCGTTGCGGTCGGCGCCGGTCAGCGAGGTCATCATAGCCGTGGCGTCGTACCCGAAGTTGTATTTGCCGTCGCTGGTGATGCTGCCGCTGTCGTCGTGCGAGTGGGTGTTGTTGTGATTCGAGGTGGCGGCGATCGGGAGGTGGGACGGCAGCGAGGCGAAGCAGCGGCCGTTCGAGGCGC
>DASWOB010000061.1:0-22206 GCA_036398925.1 Thermoanaerobaculia bacterium | reverse complement strand
CCGGCGGCCGGGGCCACAGCCCCGGCCGCCGGAGGCCCCCCGTCGTTCCCTGATCCGTGGGCGCAGTGCGAGCGTTCTGCTCAACTACGACAAATCGTCCAGCGCCAGTTCCTCGAGCAGACGTTTGCACACTTTGCGTCGCGCCTCGCGCCGCTCGTGCAGCCACGTCACGCCCTGGGGCGGCATCCACTCCGGCACGGAGATGTCGGCGACCGCGTTGCGGATGATGTCCATCAGCGAGCTTCCCTCGCGCCGCGCCCGCTGGAAGTGCTCGGTCAGCCCGCGCACCCCCGCTTCGTCGATCAGCATCGCCGCGGCGACCGCTCGCTCCGCCTCGCTGCGCGGATCGTCCAGCCGGCGGATCGACGCGGCCACCTGGTGCAGTTCCGCCTCGGTAACGCTGCCGACGACGAGTTTCGTTCGCGACAGGTTGCCGACCTTCTCCAGCCACTTGCCCAATCGATGAAAGAGCAGCAGCAGCTCGAACGCGCGCGCGTCCGCGTCCGACGCGGGCGTGTAGAGCTTGCGGGCGATGGCCGCGACGCGCTCGACCTCGGCAAAGCGCGACGACGCGCCGTCCACATCCTGGTAGAGCGGCCGGAGGAAGGCCTCGAGGCGCTGGCGGAGCTCACGATCCATTTCGTTCACCAATCGGTGCTCATTATCGATGGTATCGTGTCCGGCCATGCGCAGACTCTTCGCGCTGCTGGTGTTGCTGTTTGCGGCCGTTCACCCGGTCGTGCATCAGCACCCGTCCGCGTTGCCGGGCGTCGTCGCACTCGACGCCGGCTCGGCCACGCAGGACTGCCCGTGCACGCACGCGGTCGCGGTCAATGACGCACCGCCGCAGCTCACCGCCCTTCTCCTTCCCACCGCCGATCATCACGCGCTCCCCGCGACGCCGTTCGTCGCCAGCGCGTACGCCGGCGATCTGCCGGCCCGCGCGCCGCCCTCCGTCGCGTAACTCCGCGCGCCTTTCTTTTCCGCTGTAAGCCCAACGGAGGAACTCCCATGCATCCGCATTTCGCGCGGCTCGCGTGCGCTGTTGCGATGATTCTCATCGCCGGCGTGACGCTCGCCCAGACTCCCAACGCCTCTACGAATAGTGCCACCATCACCGGCCGCGTCACCGCCGCACACGGCGCCGCCGTGACCGACGCCACCGTCACCCTCGTCGAGCTCCGCCGCAGCGTTCGCGTCGGCGCCGATGGCGCCTTCCGCTTCGAAAACATCCCCGCCGGCCACTACCACGTGCTGGCGGACAGCAACCGTTTCGGCTCCACGGTCGGAGAGGCGGAAGTCGCCGCCGGGGGTACGCGCGCGGTCGAGATCGTCCTCGATCCGGCCGTCCATTCCGAAGCGATCGTCGTCACCGCCAGCGACCAGCGCGCCGCCTCGGAGGTCTATCAGCCGATCGCCGTCGTCACCGAACAGGAGCTGACGGAGCGCCTGCAGCCGACGCTCGGTGAAACGCTCAACAACGAGCCGGGCGTCAACTCGACGTACTTCGGACCTGGTTCGAGCCGTCCCATCATCCGCGGCCTCGGCAGCGATCGCATTCGCATCCTGCAGGACGGTGTTGGCACCGGCGACGCCTCGAGCGTCAGCCCCGATCACGCCGTCAGCCTCGATCCCGCAAGCGCGGAGCAGATCGAAGTCGTGCGCGGCCCGGCCACGCTGCTCTACGGCAGCAACGCCGTCGGCGGCGTGGTCAACGTCATCGACCCCCGCGTCCCGAGCCGCATCGCGACATCGCCCCTCAACGGCACGATCGACCTGCGCGGCAACAGCGTCGCCGATGAGCGCAACGCCACGCTGACCCTCTTCGGCGGGCAGAGCTCCTTCGCGTGGCACGCCGACTTTACGAAGCGCGACACCGGCGACTACGAGATCCCCGGCGCCGCCGATCCGTTTGACGAACCGGACGAGATCACCGGCATCCTGGCGAACAGCTCCCTCGAAGCCCAGAGCGCCGGCCTCGGCGGCTCGTGGGTCTCGGACCACGGCTTCTTCGGCCTTGCGTTCTCAACCTTCTCCACGAACTACGGCGTCCCCGGTCACGCCCATCACGAGGAAGAGGAAGAAGGAGAGCATGAAGAGGAGGGCGTGCGCATCGATCTCGAGCAGCGCCGCCTCGACGTCAAAGGGGAGCTGACCGACCTCGGCGTCTTCCGCGCCATCCGCTTCCGCCTCGGCTCCACCGATTACGAGCATCGCGAGCTCGAAGGGACGGAGATCGGTACGCGGTTCACTAACGACGCGCTCGAAGGGCGCCTCGAGGCGACGCATGAGCCGTTCGGACCGCTGCACGGCTCGTTCGGCGTCCAGCTCACGCACAACGAGTTCGTCGCCACCGGCGAGGAAGCCTTCGTGCCGCCGAACGAGACCGAATCGCGCGCGCTCTTCGCCTTCGAAGAGGTGACGCTCGGCGAGTTCGACCTCCAGTTCGGGGCGCGCTACGAGAGCCACGACCTGACCGTCGATGCAGAGGACCTTCCGAACCGCTCCTTCGACGGAGTCTCCGCCTCGATCGGTACGATCTATCGTCTGCGCGAGGGATTCGCGATCGCCGGTTCCGTGGCGCGCGCGGTGCGCATCCCCACCGCGTCGGAGCTCTACGCCAACGGTCCTCATGCCGCGACCAGCCAGTTCGAGATCGGCGATCCGACCCTCGACACCGAGACCAGCGTCGGCATCGACGTGTCGCTCCGCAAGACCGCGGGACGCTTCCGCGGTGAGCTGAGCCTCTTCCAGAACCGCTTCGACGGCTACATCTACGAGACGCCGACCGGTGCGGAGGAGGACGAGCTGCCGGTCTTCCAGTTCGTGCAGACCGATGCCCGTTTCCGCGGCGTCGAGCTCGACACGCACACGGAGCTGTTCCACGTCGGCGAGCGCCATCTCGAGCTCGAGCTGGGGGCCGACGCCGTCCGGGCCACGCTCAGCGGCGGCGGCAACCTGCCGCGCATCCCGCCGATGCGCGCCTCGGCCGGCCTCCGCTACCAGGGCGGTCCGCTGAGCGCGACGGCCGAGGTGCGGCGGTACTTCGAACAGGACGACGTGGCGGAGTACGAGACCACGACCGACGGGTACATGCTGGTTAACGCGACGGTCTCGTATCGCCTGATCTTCGGCGAGACGGTGCACGACGTGATGCTTCGCGGGACGAACCTGACGGACGAGCTGGCGCGCGCCCACACCTCGCCGCTCAAGGAGCGGGCGCCGCTTCCGGGGCGCGATTTCTCGCTCAGCTACCGGATGACTTTCTGACTTTGTCAAGGTGCCGGGCGGTTGCATTTCCGTAACCGCCCGGCATAGAGTCCGGCCCGCTTGTTGGTAAGGAAGTGCTTCACCTTCGTCCTGGCAGTCCTCCTGGCGACTTCGGTCCTTGCGGGGGATCCGCCGAAAAACGCGAAGCCGAAAGAGCCGCAGAACATCGTCGACCGGACGCTGGCCTGGCTCGGCATCGACTACCGCTTCGGCGGCTCCGATGAGAAAAAGGGCTTCGACTGCGCCGGTCTCGTGAAGCGGGTCTTCGGCGATTCGGGCGTCAAGCTGCCGCGCACAGCCGCCGATCAGTTCCGGCAAGGGTGCGCGGTCTCGTTCGACGACCTCCGCCCCGGTGACCTGGTCTTCTTCAAGGACACCTACAAGCGCGGCATCTCCCACGTCGGCATCTACATCGGCGAAAAGCTCTTCGTCCACGCCGCCAGCCGCCGCCGCAGCGTGGTGGTCGACCGGATCGACATGCCGTACTACCTCAAACGCTTCGCCGGCGGACGGCGGGTGGTCGAGGAAGAGAAAAAGGAAGCGGCGGCCCCCCCGGCCACCCCCCAGACGGTCAACGCTGCCGCCGTCATTCCGGCCACCCGTCCCAACTGAAGCGGCCGGCCATGTGCGCGCGAACGGGATTGCTGCTGCTTCTCCTCGCGTCGTGCGGATGGGGCTCGTCCGACACCGTGAGCGGCGTCTCGGTCTCTGACGTCACGAATGCACAGAGCCAGCGTCTCTACACCGTCGCCTTTGAGCCGCCCCGCGGCTTCTTCCGGACCGTCAATACCGCGGTGCTGGTCGACTCCGCCGGCAGAAGCTACGACCCACGCACGCTGAACGTCGGCTCCGCGGACAACGAGGTGACGAAGGTTTCGGTGACGTTCGAGATCCCGGCGGACGCGCAGCCGGAGACCGTCCGCTTCCCCGGCGCCGATCTCGATCTCTCCCGCAGCCGTCTCACGCGGCGGTCGATGTAAGCTGAGCCGTATCGGCCGCTTCGCGACGACGTGTCAGAGAGCGGTGGCGAATGCCACCGCAGTCCAGATCGGCACCCCCGACGCAGCGCTGTGTCGAGGGTAGAATGTGCCGGCGATGGATACGGCAAAAGAGCAAGTTCAGCAGATTCTGGAAATGCTGCCTGAGGATGCGTCGCTTGAAGACATCCAGTACCACATCTACGTCCGTCAGAAGATCCAGCAGGGCATTGATGATGGTGAAGCAGGACGTGTCGTAAGCCATGCTGAGGTTCAGAAGCGGCTGGCGAAATGGCTCACAAAGTAGACCCTGAAACCCGCGCAAGCTCTCTCCGTAGACACCGATTACGATGAGAACCAGATTCGTTGTCGCTGCCGTCGCTCTCTTCGCTGCCGTTCCGGCCTTTGCGGACTTTGATTTCGAGGAGTGCCGCTACAAGGAGGCCCGCAACCTGACCACTCCTTCGGCCGGCGTGACGCGCGTGGTCATTCACGCGGAGGCGGGCTCGCTGACGGTGGAGGGGCGGCAGAACGTCCCTCAGGTGACGGTCATGGGGCAGGCCTGCACCTCGGACGACGATTTCCTGCCGCGGATGACGCTCATTGCGCGCAAGGTCGGCAGCGACCTGCACATCACGGCCGACATCCCGGAGAAGAGGGTGGTCTTCGGCTTCTTCCAGGCGCGGCTCGACTTCTCGGTGATCATCCCGGCCGGTCTTCCGGTGGAGATCGATGACGGCAGCGGCTGGATCAAGGTCTCGAACACCGGCAGGACCGACATCGACGACGGTTCCGGCTCGATCGACGTGCGCGGGCTGCGCGGCGACCTCCAGATCAACGACGGCTCGGGCGAGATCGACGTACGCGACATTGCCGGGAACGTGGAGATCGAGGACAACTCGGGCGAGATCACGGTCCGCAACATCACCGGCAACGTGGAGATCGAAGACGGCTCGGGCGCGATCAGCGTGCGCGAAGTCTCCGGCCTCGTGCGCATCCCCGACGACGGCTCCGGCTCGATCACGATCGAGAACGTGAAGCGCGACGTGCTGATCAGCGAAGACGGCTCCGGCTCGATCTACGTGGTCGGCATCGGCGGCGACTTTCGCGTCGACCGGAAGGGGAGCGGCGGCGTCGATTACGAGCGGGTGGCCGGCAAAGTCTCGGTCCCTTCGCGCGAACGTCGCCGCGATTGATTCGTCTGGACTTCAGCTGTTCAGCTGCTCAGCTGCTCAGCTGCTCAGCTGTTCAGCCGCTCAGGTGTTGAATGGCTGTGCGAGCCTTTTAGCTGTGGAGCTGTGGAGCTGTTGAGCTATTGAGGAATTGAGCGAGGAAGTGATTGATGATCTTTAACACTTCCTCGCTCAATAGCTCAATAGCTCAACAGCCCGCGTGCAAGCCTGAACAGCTGAACAGCTGAGCAGCTGAGCAGCTGAACAGCTGAGGTAGCTGAGTAGCTGAACAGCTGAGGTAGCTGAGCAGCTGAGCAGCTGAACCCCTACCCTCCGAGGATCGCCCGCATCAACCCCTCGAAATCCTCCGCGCTCTCGAAGAAATGCCGTGGATTCTCCGCCCGCAGCTTCTCCGCGGGCGTCTTCCCCGAGGCGATCGCGATCGTGGTCGCCTCGTACGGGACGCCGCAGCGAACGTCGTAGATCGAGTCGCCGAGGATCACCACGTTCTCGCCTTTGACCTCGTGGCCGTAGATCTCGGACGCGCGGCGCATGGCGATGGGGGGGAGTTGCTGGCGATCGGCGGAGTCGCTGCCGAACGCACCGAACGGAAAGTAATCGTTGAGTGAGGGCCCGGCCAGCTTGAGCCGCGCACCGGGCTCGATGTTGCCGGTGAGGAGGGCCAGGGTGACGTCGTCGCGCTGCGCGAGGGCCTGCACCAGCTCCACGATTCCAGGCAGCACTTTCACCCGGCCGGGAGTGGCGTTGCGGGCCAGACCGGCCAGGTAGACCTCCCACAGCGTCTCGATCTTCGCGGAGATCGTGTCGTCAGTGAAACCGGCGTCGCGCAGGACCATGAAGGCGATCTGCGGGTCGGTGCGGCCGGAGAAGTCGTAGACGGAGAGGTCGCGGTCGTAGCCGTACACGCTCTGCAGCGCTTCCTTGAACGCGCCGCGTGAAGCGCCGTGGTCGGAAACGAGCGTACCGTCGATGTCGAAGAGGACGAGGCGCATGGGCCCGCGATTGTAAGGGGCAAGGGGCAAAGTACAATCCAGCCCGCCACATGCGCCGTGCCTCCCTCCTCGTGCTTTTCCTCACGGTCTTCATCGATCTGATCGGCTTCGGGATGGTGATCCCGTTCCTTTCGTTCTATGCCCGGGAGTACGGCGCGAGCGGGATCGTGGTGGGAGCGGTGGTCGGGGTCTACTCGATCATGCAGTTCTTCTTCGCGCCGGTGTGGGGGCGGCTTTCCGACCGCATCGGCCGCCGTCCGGTGCTGCTCATCTCGCTGATGGCCAGCTTCACCGGCTATCTGCTCTTCGCGTTTACCCGCAGCCTGACGGTGCTCTTCGTGTCGCGCGTCATCGCCGGCATCGGCGGAGCGAACATCGGTACGGCGCAGGCCTACATCGCCGATTCGACCACCCCCGAGGCGCGCGCGAAAGGGATGGGCCTCATCGGCGCCGCCTTCGGCCTCGGTTTCATCCTCGGCCCGCCGCTCTCCGGCATCCTCGCCGAAGTGGGGACAAACCGCGGCCTGCCGGGCAATCTGCTGCCGGGACTGGTCGCGGCGGGGCTCTCGTTCACCGCATTTCTGATCGCGCTGAGCGTCCTCGCCGAATCGAAGCCGCCCGACCTCGTGCCGCGCAGCGGCATCCCTCCGCAGTTCGATCCGAAGATCTGGCGCCACCTCGGCGAGAACAAGCTGCTCTCGTCGCTGATGGCGGGACTCTTTCTGACGCTGCTCGCCGTCGCCGGGATGGAAGTGGTGGTGACGATCCACGGGCGCGAGCGCTTCAACTTCCGCCCGCGCGACATGGCCTACCTCTTTCTCTATATGGGAGTGATCCTGGCGATCATCCAGGGCGGGTTGATGGGCAAGCTGGCGCAGCGCTTTGGTGAGAAGAAGCTGATCATCTTCGGCGCGGCGTCATTCGTGATCGGCTTCGCCGTCGTGCCGCTGATCTGGCAGGTGCCGCTGCTCTACGCCGCCGCGCTGCCGATCGCCATCGGACAGGGGCTCTGCTATCCGGCACTGACGTCGCTCGTGTCGAAAACGGCGCCCGAATCGGAGCGCGGCTCGATGCTCGGGCTGGCCACCTCCGCCGGCTCGCTGGCGCGGTTTCTCGGGCCGATCGCGTCGGGAGTTCTGTACGATCTGGCGCACTCCGCCGGAGCGTTCTGGGGCGGCGCGGTGCTGATGCTGATCGCGCTCGTGATTGCGATCCGGATGCGCACGCAGATCGCCTAAACTCTCGCGCATGTCGATTCTGAAAGTCTCCCGCCTCGGCCATCCGGTCCTCCGCGAGAAAGCCGCCGACGTAGAAATCAAGGACATCAAGGCCGGCAAGTTCGCCTCGCTCATCGATGACATGGTCGAGACGATGCACGCCTACGAGGGCGTCGGCCTGGCCGGCCCGCAGGTGCACCTCCCGCTGCGGATCTTCGTCTATGAAGTGCAGGAGCGGGTCGCCAAACGGCGCGGCGTGAAACAGGTCGGCGTCGGCGCCGTCTTCAATGCCACGTACGAGGCGGTCGGCAGCGACCTGATCACCGACTGGGAAGGCTGCCTCAGCGTCCCCTTCCTCGGCGGCGAGACCCCGCGCTACAAGCGCATCCGCGTGCGCGGCATCGACCACAGCGGCGACCCGATCGACGTCGAGCTCGACGACTTTACGGCGCGCATCTTTCAGCACGAGATCGATCACACCGATGGACGGGTGTACCTCGATCGGATGCCCGATCTGCGGACGCTGGGGTATACGATCGTGTTGTGAGGGGCAGTTTATCCCGAGCGCAGCGAGGGATCTTCGGTGCCTCGCGCTGCAGCCGGCAGAGGCGCGATGGCACCAAAGATCCCTCCCTACGGTCGGGATAAACTGGAGACCACCACCCGCGGCACCACCTCGATCACCCGCTCGATCTCCTCGGCCGTCGTGTAGCGCGACAGCGAAAAGCGCACCGCGCCCATGGCGAAGCGCAACGGCCGGCCCATCGCCTTCATCGTGCCGCTCGGCTCGACTTTGCCGCTGTTGCAGGCGGCGCCGGCGGAGAGGCAGATGCCTTCGCGGTCGAGCGCGCGCACCACTTCGTCCGCGGCCACGTCATGGAAGGAGATGTTGGTGGTGTTGCCGAGGCGGGGCTGCGTACCGCCATTGACCGAAGTCTCGGGGACGCTGGAGAGGATCGACGATTCGAGCCGGTCGCGCAGGGCGCGGATGCGATCGTAATGCGCCAGCGCCTCGCGGGCCTGCTTTGCCGCGACGCCCAGGCCGGCGATCGAGGGGACGGGCTCGGTGCCGGAGCGGAGGCCGAGCTCCTGACCGCCGCCGTACCAGAGCGGTGTCAGCGCCAGCCCTTTGCGGATCGTCAGCGCGCCGACGCCTTTCGGGGCGTGGAACTTATGGCCGGAGATGGTGATGAAGTCGGCGTCCAGCTCGCGCTGCGACACCGGTACCTTACCGGCCGCCTGCACGGCATCGACGTGAATGAGCGCGCCGCGTGCGTGCGCGAGTTGGGCGATCTCCGCGATCGGGTGCAGCACGCCGGTCTCGTTCTGGGCGAGCATCACCGAGACGAGCAGCGTCTGCTCGTCGATGGCCTCGCGCATCGCCTCCATGTCGATGGCGCCCTCTTCACTCACCGGCACGATCTCCAGCTGAATGGCGCCGGAGGAGGCGAGCGCACGCAGGAGCGTCAGCACCGAGGGATGCTCGACGGCCGTCGTGACGATGCGGCGGCGCGAGGGATTACGGTCGAGGAGACCGCGCAGCACCATGGCGTTTCCTTCGGTCCCGCAGCTCGTGAAGATCACCTCGGCGGAGTCGCAATCGAGGAGCCGCGCGATCTCCTCGCGGGCGGCCTCGACCGCGTCGTGCGAGCGGCGGCCGAGGACATGGATGGCGTGGGCGTTGCCGAAATGCTCGCGGTAGAAAGGGGTCATCGCTCCGATGACTTCATCAGAGACGCGTGTGGTGGCGTTGTTGTCGAGGTAGATCAGCATCGTTCTGGATTTTATGGAACTTTCACGCGTCGCGTATGACGGACTCACCGTCGCGGCCTACATTACTTTCTATACAGCGCACCGTTTTCGAGAACCGGCAGCGTGTTGTATGAGAGAGAGCAGCAATCGCAGGCGGGCGGCGCGCGTGGCGTCGCCCGCTTGTTGTTTCTGCGGCAGACGCGAAGAAAAATTTTTGCAGTAGCGACGGAAAAGTTCCCTCCCCCTCCAGTCCTCTGTGATGGGTGCAGAAAGCACCAGTCCAAAAAACAGAGAAAAGGGAGGAATCACAAATGTTTCGTCGTATCGCTCTCACCGTCGTCGCTGTTTCGCTTTTCGCCACCGCCGCCTTCGCCCAGACCTCCGCTACCGCCACCGCCAATGCCTCGGCGCGTGTCCTCACCCCGATCACCATCACCAAGCTGGCCGACCTGAACTTCGGCAGCCTCGTCGCGGGGCCGCTGGCCGGCACGGTGGTCGTCGATCCGGCGAGCGCGCGTACCGCCACCGGCGGCGTCTCACTCGTGAACTCCGCCTTCGGCGCCGCGCAGTTCAACGTCACGGGGGAACCGCTGACCGCCTACACGATCACGCTCCCGAACGCCATCCAGATCACGCACACCACGAACAACGCGCTCTCGATGGTGGTCAACACCTTTACCAGTGACCCGAGCGGCACCGGCACGCTGTCGGCTCTCGGCGCGCAGCAGCTCAACGTCGGCGCGACGCTGAACGTCGGCGCGAACCAGGGCTCCGGCCTCTACACCGGCACGTTCAACGTGACGGTCGCCTACTAAACGTGGGGAGTCGGTCCGGCTGCCGGGGTTCGTAGGGTTCGAGGCCGGCAGCCGGACCGCTTTTCGGAGAGACCGATGAAACGCACGCTCGCACTTCTCGCTCTTCTGTTCCTCGCCGCATCGATCGCCGCGCAGCCGCAGAAGTCGGGAGGCGTCGGCGATCTGCTCGTCGCGCCGACACGCGTCGTTCTCAGCGAGCGCACCCGCACCGCGGAGATCGCGCTCATCAACACCGGCAGCAGCACCACCACCTACCGCATCGGCTTCCGCCACATGCGCATGAACGAATCGGGGCAGCTGGTCGAAGTGGATGGCCCTGATGGTGAGCGCTTCGCCGATCCGTACCTCGTCTACACACCGCGCCAGGTCACGCTCGAGCCGCGCGTCGCACAGACGGTCCGCATCCGGCTGCGTCTTCCGGAGGGCGCGGAAGAGGGCGAGTACCGGACGCACCTCGAATTCCGCGGACTGCCGCCGGCGGACATGAGTGAAGCAAAGCCGGACGACGGGGAGGTGGCCATCCGCGTCGTGCCGATCTACGCCGTCTCGATTCCCCTCCTGGTGCGCCGCGGCTCCACGGAGGCGGAGCTGGCCATCGAGGACCTCGCCGTGCGGACGGAAGGGGAGGGGATGCAGGCCACCTTCCACCTGAGGAGAAGCGGCAACCGCTCGACCTACGGCAATGTCGTGGCGCGGTTCGTCCCGAACGGCGGCGGCGAGGAGCAGGTGGTCGGCGCGGTCAACGGAATCTCCATCTATCTGCCGCTGGCCGAGCGCCGGGTGACTCTTCCGCTGCGCGCGCCGCTGCGCGACGGTGTCCTGCGGGTGACGTATGTCGATGCCGACGGTGCGGCCGGTACGGCGCCGCTCGAAGCGCATCTCGTGCTTCCTTAGCCTGCTCGTCCTGTTCGCTCTGCCGCTCGCGGCGGAGGAGACGAACGACGAGTTGCTGCTGATGGCGGTGCGCATCGAACAGGAGATCCTGGCCGACGCGATGTCGGCGTATCCGCGCGACGGCAGCGTGCTGCTCCCGCTCGGCGAGTTGTGCCGGCTGGTGCAGTTCGGAATCGCGGTCGATCTGGCCACGCAAAGCGCGGAAGGTTTTTTCATCAACGAGACGCGCCGCTTCCGGCTCGATGCGATCGCGTTGCAGGTGGAGATCGAGGGGGTGGCGTACGCAATCCCCCGCCGCAAGCTGCTGGTCCTCGACGATGACCTCTACGTCGACGCGAAGCTCCTCGGCGCCTGGTTTCCGTTCGACCTGCAGGTCGACCTCTTCGGCTCGATGGTCTCACTGAAGCCGCGCGAGAAGCTGCCGTTCCAGCTGCAGCGCGAGCGCGAGCGCGCCATCGAGCGGGCGCTGTCGGGCCTGCGCGGCGACGACGTGCCGCCGTTCGTGCCGAATCCCTACGCGCTGGTCAGCGAACCGTTCGTCGATCAGCAACTGCGCCTCCGCCACAACGGCGAACGGGCGGCGATGCAGTACGCGACCCTGGCCACCGGCGACCTGCTCGGCTGCGAGGCGTCGTTCTTTCTGACCGGTACGAATGCGGAGCCGATCGCGGAGCTGCGCGGGACCCTTGGGCGCCGCGATCCGACCGCACGTCTCCTCGGCCCGCTGCACGCGCGCGAAGTGGCGATCGGCGACGTCGTGCTGCCGGGCAACGATCTCGTCACCGCCACGTCCCGCGGCAACGGCGCGGTGATCGCCAGCTTTCCGCTGCAGCGGGCGTTCGCCTTCGATGAACAGACCCTGACGGGCGAGCTGGCCCCCGGATGGGAAGTGGAGCTCTATCTCAACGGGGCGCTGATCGGCTTTCAGCGGCGCGATGACGGCCGTTACGAGTTTCGCGACGTGCCGGTGCTCTACGGCCACAACGTCTTCCGGCTCGTCTTCCACGGCCCGCGCGGCGAGCGGCGGCAGAAGATCGAGACGTACAACATCGGTGAGACGCTGACGCCACGCGGCGAGCTGCAGTACCGGGTCGGCTCCGCGTCGCCCGTGGCGCAGCCGGGCCGCGCGGTCGCGGAGATGGCCTACGGCGTGACGCAGCGTCTCTCCCTCGCGGCGTCGGCAACCAGTCTGGAAGGGGAGCGGTATGCGACCGCCGGGTTGCGCGCGTCGTTCGGCCGTCTCTTCGCGTACAGCGACGCCGGCGGCTCCGCGAGCGGCGGCCGCATCGGACGGGCCGGTATCCAGACGCGGATCGCCGGCGTGGCGATCACGCTCACCCGCGCGCAACTCACCAACGAATACGTCAGCGAGACCTATCCGTCGCTGCTCGGCTTGATCGCTTCGCGCACGACCGTTCGTCTCGGCGGCGCGATCGCGGCGCACACGCGCTATCCGCTGCCGGTGTCGATCGACGTGCAACGCGACGAGCTGGCGGACGGCGGGAGTGTGGTCCGTGCGACCAGCCTCATCTCCACCTCTGTGCGGCAGACGTGGATCTCGAACCGGGTGGAAGGACTGCTCGTGCGTGACGTGGCGTCACCGCTGGCCGGCGACGACAACGTCACCGGCGCGCTGCTCGTCAGCCGCAGCCTGCATGGCGTGATCTTGCGCGGCGAGCTCGGATACGAGCTGCTCCCGCGGCGCCGTCCCACCGTCGTCTCACTGCTCGCCGAGCTGCCGCGCTTCCGCCGCTTTCAATTGAGCGGTGAGCTGTCGCACAGCGCCGCGAGCGGAATCAGCCGTGCCATCGCCCGCGTACGTCGCGATCACGGGCGGATCGGCGTCACGGTCGCCGTGGAAGTGCCGTCGCGCGGCACGCCGTCGCTGCAACTGGAGCTGGTGACGAGCCTCATCCCCAATCCGCTCACGCGGCGCATCGCCTTGCGCGCGCGGCCGGCCGCATCGAGCGGTGCCGTCACCGCACGCGTCTTCCTCGACCGCAACGGCAATGGCGCGCGCGACGACGGCGAGCCGCCCATCGAGCACGCCGGCTTCTTCGTGAATCGCAACTCCGTCGCGCCGCGGACCAACGCCGGCGGCATTGCCATGCTCGACTACCTGCCGGTCCACGCCGCCACCGACGTGCGTCTCTCGACGAGCACGCTCGAAGACCCCTGGTGGACGCCGTCGCGCCCCGCCGTGCGGATGGTGCCGCGTCCCGGCAAAGCGCTGGTGATCGATTTTCCGATCGCGGTGGCGGGGGAGATCACCGGGACCATCACCCTCAAAGGCCGTTCGGCCGGCCGCGTGCGGATGCAGGTCGTCGGCGACGCCGGAAAGGTGGTGGCCGAGGCGATGAGCGAATACGACGGCTTCTACGACATCACCAAGATTCCGCCGGGGACGTACACCCTGCGCGTACATCCGGAAGACGTCGCGGCGATGAGCCTCGCCGGCGACGCCGCGCGCAAGGTCACGATCACCGTGGAGGAGAACGTCCTCGACGGAATCGACTTCGAGCTTCAGAGGTCCATCAGGAACTGATCGGCCGGCGAGGTCGCGTCGTACTCCGCCTGGAGGTCGGTCTTGTGGCGCCACTCGATCTCCGCCAGCTCGACGAAGAGGCGTCCCAGCTCTGTGTCCGACGGCACGCGCTCGGCCATGAAGCGGTAGTAGCTCTCGGAGTCGCGCTCGCGCTCCAGTGCGTGCTTGAGGGCTTTGCTCATGTCGACGTTGACCACGTCGGGGGCCAGCTCGATGTTCACCGGCTCCGGCGGGGGCGGCTGCTGCCCCACCAGCTCGCGATAGCGCCGCTCGAGCTTCGCGCGATGTACGAGCTCGAGATCGGAGAGCTGCAGCAGGCGGGTGCGCACTTCGGGCGATCCGGCGCGCTCGGCGAGCTTTTGATAGTAGACGCGCGTCTCCACCTCCGACTGGATGGCGTGACGCATCACTTCTTCGACCGTGGTTTCGAGCGGCTTCATTGCTGAGGAATTGAGAGTGGAGAATTGTGAATTGGGAAAAGAGCTGCCGCGATGATACGGCCAACGGCCGTGCACCGTCGGCCGTTGTCAATGGTCAATTCCTCAATTCTCAATTCCGCGACAGCGGGTTACGCGCCGCGATAAACGTCCGGATTCGGTGCGGCGTCGTCCTCGAACGGGGCGGAGCGCAGCTCCTGCCCGAGGCCGGTGCCGCCGGCGGTGCCGTCCTTCTTGATCGCGCCGTAGTACGGACGCCACCCCATCGGACCGACCGGAAAGTTCGGCGGGACGACCAGGTCGCGCAGACCGACCACGGAACGCGCCCGCGAGTCGATGGCCATCTCGTAATCGCGAGTCATGTAGATCGCATCCTCGGGGCAGGCATCGACGCAGTAGCCGCAGAAGATGCAGCGCAGCAGATCGATGTCGTAGCGCACCGGGAACTTCTCGCGCGTGCGCTGGTCCTCGCCCGCCTCGATGGTGATGCACTCCGCCGGACAGGCGGTCGAGCACATGTAGCAGGCCACGCAGCGGGTGGTGCCGTCCTCGCGCGAGGTGAGGATGTGCCGACCGCGGAAGCGCTCCGAGTAGACGCGCTTGACCTCCGGGTACGAGATCGTCGGCAGCCCTTTCATGTTGAAGAGATTCTTCAGCAGGTGCTTGAGCGTCGTGAACATGCCGCCGAGGATCTGCGGCAGGTACGTCCGCTCCGCGAGCGACATGCTCGTCCGCTCCACTCGTACGACGCCTGGTGCGATTCGGGTGACAGGCATATCAGCGGTCCAGTTCTCCAGCGATGATGTTGAGCGACCCGAGCGTGGCGATCGCGTCGGGGATGGTCTGCCCCATGACCATGTGGCCGTAAGCCTCGAAGATCGGGAAGCAGGGCGGCCGGACGCGCACGCGGTACGGGTTCTTCGTGCCGTCGGAGACGATGTAGAAGCCGACCTCGCCGTTGCCGCCCTCGACCTGGAAGTAGGCTTCGCCGACCGGCGGCTGGATGCCGTGCATGATCAGCTTGAAGTGATAGATCAGCGACTCCATCTCGTTGTAGACCTTCTCTTTGGGAGGAAGGGCCACATACGGGTTGTCGACCATGACCGGGCCCGAGGGCAGTCCGCGGTCGATGGCCTGCTGCAGGATGCGCAGCGACTGGCGCATCTCCTCGAACCGCACCAGGAAGCGCGCGTACGTGTCGCCCCCTTCGGCGACCGGCACGTCCCAGTCGTAGGTGTCGTAGCCGAGGTACGGCTTCGCCTTGCGGACGTCGAACGGCACGCCGGTGGCGCGCAGGCAGGGGCCGGTGAAGCCGAAATTGATCGCGTCTTCGCGGGTGATCGCACCGACTCCTTCCGCGCGGTCGCGGAAGATGCGGTTCTTCATGATCAGCCCTTCGACTTCATCGATGTAGCGCGGCAGCATGTTGACGATGCGCTGCGCGTTGGCGAGGAAGTCGTCCGGCACGTCGACGGCCAGGCCGCCGATGCGGAGGTAGCTGGGGAGCAGACGCGCGCCGCTGCACGACTCGGCGAGGGCGATGATCTCCTCGCGCGGCTGGAAGAGGTACCAGAAGTTCGTCAGCGCGCCGAGGTCGACCAGGTTCGTGCCGATGCAGATGATGTGATCGGAGATCCGGTAGAACTCGGAGAGCATCAGCCGCACGTGCTGTGCGCGGGCCGGCGCTTCGACGTCGAGCATCTTCTCGACCGTCATGCAGTAGCCGACGTTGTTGATGACGGCCGAGCAGTAGTTGAGGCGGTCGGTGTACGGGATCACCTGCTGATAGGTGTGCGTCTCCGACATCTTCTCGAAGCAGCGGTGCAGGTATCCGATCTCCTGATCGGCGCCGACGATGGTCTCGCCGTCGAGCGTCACCGCCACGCGCAGCGTACCGTGCATGGCGGGATGGGACGGCCCGAGGTTCAGCGTGACGTGCTGGAAGTCGGACTCTTCCTCTTCCTGCTGGAAGCGGGGATCGATCTTCGGATGCAGCTCGGCGATGCCCGACTCGTTCAGCAGCCAGCGCTGGGCCGGATCGTAATCCTTGCGGAGGGGATGGCCCTGGAAGGCCTCGTGGGTGAGGATCCGGCGCAGGTTCGGGTGACCGTCGAACCGGATGCCGAACATGTCCCACGCTTCGCGCTCGAACCAGTTGAACGACTTGTAGACGCCGACGCTGGTCGGAACCGCTTCCCCTTCGCCAACGCGCACCTTGAGGCGAACGCGCTCGTTGTTCTGGAGCGAGTAGAGCTGGTAGACGAGGTCGAAACGCTGCTCGCGGTTCGGATAGTCGACGCCGAAGAGGTCGAGCGGCAGCTCGAAGCGGAGCTCGGGATGATCGCGCAGCGTCTCGAGGACGTCGATGATCTGCGCGCGCTCGACCAGCAGGGTCGGCATGTCCTGGCCGCGCTCGAGCGTGGCGGCGGGCGTGGCGACCTTGGCGACGATCACCTCGCCGCGCGCATCGGCCGCTTCGACGTTCTGCGGCACGTACGGCGTGCGGTTGGTCGGAGCCGGACCGGTGTAGGGGATGGCGCTGAATTTCGTTAACGTACTCATCGTCGTTCAGGCCTACCCGCGGCGGATTTCCCCGCGCTCGATCTTCTCTTTCAGTTTGAGGATGCCGTACATCAGGCCGTCCGGGGTCGGCGGGCAGCCCGGCACCCAGATGTCCACCGGGATGACCTCATCGATGCCCTGCACGACGTGGTAGGCGCGGTAGAAGCCGCCGGAGGTGGCGCAGGCGCCCATGGCCAGAACGTACTTCGGCTCCGGCATCTGGTCGTAGATTTTCTTGAGGACGGGGGCGAGCTTGTCGACCACCGTACCGGCCACGATCATCAGGTCGGCCTGGCGCGGCGAGAAGCGAACGACCTCGGCGCCGAAGCGGGCGATGTCGTAGTGCGAGGAGACCATCGACATGAACTCGATGGCGCAACAGGCGGTGCCGAAGGGGAGCGGCCAGAGCGAGTTGCCGCGGGCCCAGTTCACGACCTGGTCGAGCTTGGTGGTGATGTAGCTTCCGCCGCCGATGTCGTCGACCTGACGGTCAGCTTCGCCCGGCAGCGTGATCAGCCCTTTTTCAGCGCCCTCGCCGGGGGCGACGCCCGCCTTGCGCGGGATGATCGAGTTCGGAGAGTCAAAATTATCTGCTGGCATAAGTGATCTCGATAGAACGGGTTGCCGTGGATCCCGACGAGTTCGAACTACAGGCCCGGGAAGGGCGGGGAGCGGGATTGTATGCGGTTGAGAAATCTTTCACAAGGTAACCGGAAGGCAGCCCGCGCCACTCCATGCGAGAGGCGGGCCGAGGGGGGAAATCGGTTCCTCCGGTTCCTCGGAGCTCCTCGGTTCCTCGGCCGCATGTGCCACCTCTGCGGAATGACTCAGCCGGAAGTGGTGAGCGAACCACGAGGCGCGATCGCTGAGGATCGGGAGAGGATCGATGCTTCACTCGACCGGCCGGTCCTCAGACGTGGCTTGACGTTGAGGTGGATCGACTTCATCGATGAAGAAATCCGGGTCAACGTTGAGGTGGATCGACTGCATCGATGAAGAAATCCGGGTTGACGTTGAGGTGGATCGACTGCATCGATGAAGAAATCCGGGTCAACGTTGAGGTGGATCGACTGCATCGATGAAGAAATCCGGGTCAACGTTGAGGTGGATCGACTGCATCGATGAAGAAATCCGTGTCAACGTTGAGGTGGATCGACTGCATCGATGAAGAAAACCGGGTGAACGTTGAGGTGGATCGACTTCATCGATGAAGAAATCCGTGTCAACGTTGAGGTGGATCGAGTGATCGATGAGGTCGCGCGAGTCATCGATGAGGTCGCGCGAGTCATCGATGACTCGACTCGACCCCCCGTAAATTCCGGCATGGCTGACGTGCGGAATTGCGCAGAAAACGGGGCGAATTCGGGGACAGGCCCTCGGAAGCACCGGCACTCCCGGAGGAACCGGCCCGGGGACAGGCCTTCGGAAGTCACTCTGCGTCCCCGAAAGGGGACAGGCCTTCGGAAGTCACCGGCACTCCCCCGCGCAGCCGAGCTCGGGCTCCGGTTCCTCCAGCAGCGGGGACGTCCGGGGACAGGCCTTCGGAAGTCACTCTGCGGGGGGCGAGTTCGGGGACGGCGAATTCGGGGACAGGCCTTCGGAAGTCACTCTGCGGGGGAATTGGGGACAGGTCTTCGGAAGTCACTCCGACTCGCGAAGCGTTCGCCGGGGACAGGCCTTCGAAGGCAAACTCGGGGACAGGCCTTTGGAAGTCACGCCGAGGGGGGACGTCCGGGGACAGGCCTTCGGAAGTCACTCTGCGGGGGCGAGTTCGGGGACAGGCTTCCGAGCGAACTCCGGAATACGGGGGACAGGTCTTCGGAAGTCACTCCGACTCCGCGAAGAGTCTGCCGGGACCGCCGCGGCAAACCCGGGGACAGGCCTTCGGAAGTCGACAGGCCTTCGGGAGTCACTCCGGGGACAAGGCCCTCTCCGGGGACACTCTCCGGGGACAGGCCCCCTCCATGAAAATGTCAAACGCCGCCTGCGCGGCCGAATTCAAACGCGTGCGCGACGGGATGTAAAAAACCGCTCCAGCCGGTCCGCCACATGCTCGACGCGCCACTGTTCGGCGACTTCGCGGCCTCGTTGACGGAGGCGCTCGCGCAGCTCTTCGTCGCCGAGGAGCTCGATCAGCTTTTCTCCCAGTTCCACCGGATTCTCCTCGGGGGCGAAGAGGGCAAAGTCGTGCTTTTCGTCGAACGAGAGATACGACGGGATGGCGGTCATGAGGCAGGGGATGCCGGAGGCCATCGCTTCCGCCGCGGGGAGGCCGAAGCCTTCCTCGCGATGGTTCGGGGCGATGAGGAGGTCGCAGGAGTGCATGAGCCGGGTCATCTCGGCAGTGTTGAGGGCGACATGGAACTCCTGCACCGCTTCGAGCGGCTCTTCGCGCGACGGCACCCATGGCGAGACGCGGATCAGGTCGAGCTTCTGGTGGAACCAGCGCGCGTGCGCGACGGCGCCGTACGCATCGGGCACGCCTTTCATGTCGCCCTGCGCCTGGCCGCAGACCAGGACGCGTGGCGGGTGGCGCTCGGGCGGGGTCTGCGCGCGATAGAACTCCTCTTCGACGATCTGCCCGACACAGGTCACGTCGTCGCTGAACGGGCGGAGCACGTCGACGAGTGGCTTCGAGACCACCAGCTTCGGGATCGGCAACGCGTACGTGGCGTCGATCTGCGGCTTGATCGGGGCGTAGGCGTTGAATGCCCCTTCGTACCCTTGTGAAAAATGGACGGCGCGGTTGCCGGCGATCTCGTAGGCCGGTCCGACCGTCGACCAGAACGTGCCGATCACAAAGTCTTCGTCGCGGGCGTCGTAGTCGAGGAAGTTGTCGAGGTAGATCCACTCGGCGCGGGAGGGGCGCCAGGTCAGCGGCGCGCCCGGCGTCACGAGGCGGACCCGATGGCCGCGCGCGATGAGGGCGTCGGCCTGCGCGAGCGCGACCCGGATGCCGCCGGACATGTCGGTGTCGCCCAGCAGGTAGGTGATGTTCATCCGGGGTTCTGCGCGGTGACGTAGAAGCCGCTCGGCAGCAGCTCCTCTTTCGCGAACGGCACACCGGCGCGCTCGAGCGCGCTCACCAGCTGCTCGCGTCCCGGCGTCGGTCCAAAGTCCTGCGGGGCGATCTCGACCACCTTCCAGCCGGCAATGGTGAGCATGTCTTCGAGCGACTGGCGCGTGAAGAACCGCAGATGGCCGACACAGGTCAGCCCCATGTAGACGTAGTCGAAACGCCCGTGCAGCAGGTCGTTGACCACCGAGGCGTTGGCGAGGTTGGGGATGCTCAGGAGGAGCCGGCCGCCGGGGAGGGCGATGTGGCGCAGGTCGGTGAGGAACGACCACGGCTCGTCGAGGTGCTCCACGATGTCGCCGCCGATGATCCAGTCGAAGCGCTCGTCGATGATCGAGACGATCTCGCGCACGTCGCCGCGATAGACGGAGTCGATGCGCTTTTCGGCAATGGCCGCCGCTTCCGGATCGAGCTCGATGCCGACCACCCGGCACTTCTGCCGTTTCTTGAGCGCCTCGCCGAGCGGCGCCTCGCCGCAGCCGAATTCGAGAATGGAGCGGGCGTCGGTGCTGATCCGCTCCAGCAGGTCGAAGCGGGTCTGCCCGCGGAGTGAGCCCCAACGGTGAACGTAGTCGGTGCCGGAGATGACCACATCGCGCCCGACGAGAGCATCGGACAACCGGAGGTCGACGGGATCCAGCATCTCCGTGCGGCAGAGGTAGATGCCGGGGTCGGATCGGTCCCAGGTGACCCGCTCGAGCGACGCCGGCTGATGCGTGAGCTCCTCCGCCGCCGCCTGCAGCTCGCGGAGCGTCAGGTAGGGGACGGGTGGCGTGCGCTGCTGTTTCGGATGGGCGGATTGATTCGAGACCGGCAGGGCCGCGGCCGCATCGCCGAGGATCTCGCGCAGGCGGACGCCGAGGCGGGGCGGGGGGATGGCGTGGGGATCGGTGACCACCAGCACGTACTCGGTGTCGACTTCGGCCACGACGTCCGTGGCCCTCTCGTCCGTATCATAGAAAAGGAGTGGCCCCTGCTCGTCGCCTCGCTTCAACAGCATCTGGGTCTGCCAGCTCGCGTACCGTTCTTCGATCGCGGGATGGCTGTACCTGGGGTAGAGGATGGCGATGGAGGGCATCTGCGGCGCGAATAGTACGATAGAGGTTCGGGTTATCGCTCCCGCCAAAACCGCATGTCGTTCCGGATCAATCCCTTCCTGCACATCGACCGCGAGCGCGTCTACGATCCTCTGACGGACCGGACCCTCGCCCCCGGCGATGATTCGTACGAGCGCTTCCGGGCGTTCGAGCGCGATGGCGCGTCGGGCCAGGCGCTCGTCAGCGTCGATGAGGCGCTCGTCAGCGCGGGTTGGCTGGTGCCGGGCGACGCCGACCTCTCCCGGCGGCACCGGCTGAAGATCGTCTCGCTGGAGATGATGACGACGTGCAACCAGAAGTGCTACTTCTGCCCCGTCTCCATCGCCCCGCGCGAGGACTACGTGATGCCGGAAGAGCTCTTCCTGCGCCTGGTCGAGGAGCTGAAGGGGTACCGCGACACGCTGGAGAGCGTCTTCCTCCAGAGCTACAACGAGCCGACCCTCGACCGGCAGTTCGTCGAGCATTGCCGGACCATCATCGAAGCCGGCCTGCCGGTAGCGGTGCTCTCGAACGGCTCCGGCTTCACCCCCGCGAAGACCGACGCCCTCATCGCCATGGGCGGCCTCCGCTATCTCTGCATCAACTTGTCGACGCTCGACCGCGAGCGCTACGTGCACGACCGCGGCGCCGATCACCTCGCCGCGGTGCTGCGCAACCTCGATTACATGAAGGACCTGCCGCTGGCCCAACAGATGGTCATCGTGGTCCTCGGCACCGGCAACGAGACCCACCAGGCCGACTTTGCGGCCATCCGGGAGCGCTTCGCCGGCAGCCGCTTCGAGGTCCGCTACGACGTGGTGATGGATCGCGCGGGGTGGCTCGACGTGGGGCTGAAGACCGAAGACACGACCCGCCAGTTGGCCGGCTGCGACAACGTCGGCTCGCGCCCCATCCAGCATCTGCACATCACCCCGCACGGCAAGTGCGTGCTCTGCTGCGAGGACTACGACGAGAACTACGTCGTCGGCGACCTCACCGGCAGCTCGATCGCCCAAGTGCTGGAAGGGGACGAGCTGGCGAAGATGCGCCGCTGGGTCTACGGGCTGGAAGAGGCGCCGGCCGATTTCATGTGCCGCAACTGCGTGTTCGCGCGGACGCGGTAGATTGCCTGACGCACTGCGCCCACGGATGAGGAGACGACGGGGGGCCTCCAGCGGCCGGGGCCATAGCCCCGACCCCGTTGGTTGGCCTAAGCAGAACGCCCGCACACTTGACCGACGGATGAGGAGACGACGGGGGGCCTCCGGCGGCCGGGGCCATAGCCCCGGACCCCGTTGGTTGGCCCAGCCTCCGCGACACTCTGTCGCGAGATACGAGTCTGTGTCGCGGAGGCTGGGCCAACCAAAGGGTCCGGGCCCGCGGCCCGGCCGCCGGAGGCC
>DASWOB010000060.1:0-11620 GCA_036398925.1 Thermoanaerobaculia bacterium | reverse complement strand
CTTGACCACGCCGTGCGGCGACCAGCGCTCATGAAATCTTCTCCTTTTACGTTTCGTGTGGCGGGCTGCGGAACATCTTCGCCGCTCATTTTAAACGGCTTATCGCCGTTCAGCAATGTGACAAAGCAGAATTAAGTTAAGGCCATTGGGCCTAGCCTCCGCGACACTCTGTCGCGAGATACGAGGCTGTGTCGCGGAGGCTAGGCCAGCCAACGGGGTCCGGGGCCGATGGCCCCGGCCGCCGGAGGCCCCTCGTCGTCTCCTCATCCGTGGGACGCCCGCTCCCCGGCTGGCTACTTGCCGGTGACGACCGTGATCGGCGACTGCGGCGTCAGCGGATCGGCCGCCGCGATCACGAACCGCGTTCCGTCCGGCGAGACGTCGTACGCGTGCGAGAGCCCGACGTCGCCGAAGGGGATGTGCGTGGCGAAGAGTGGCTCCGGCGGGTTCTCGTCGAAGGCACCGCTCACCCGGATGCGCACCGACATCAAACGCCGGTCGGGCGCGAGGTAGTACAGCTCCTTCCCATCGCGCCGCCAGCGCGGCTGCTCGCCGCCGGCCGTCGAGACCTGCCACTTCGCCCCCGTCGCCGGAAACGGCTGCACGTACACCTCGGGGCGCTCCGATTCGGTCGACGTGTAGGCGACGAAGCGGCCGTCCGGCGAGAACTGCGCGTGCGTCTCGTCGGAGGGGCCGTCGAGGTACGGTCCGGGCTTGCCGCCGATCGGCAGCGCCTCGACGTCGTACCCCCCCTTCGCATCCTCGGCCCGATAGAGGATGGTCGAGCCGTCGGGCGACCAGCAGAGCGCGAAGATCGAGCGGGGCGGGTTCTTGATCAGCGCCTGCTCGTTGCCCGTTCCGGCCAGCGGCTTCGCCGTCAGCGTGTCGACTCCACTGGCATCGTCGCTGAAGACGAGCCGCGTCAGGTCGGGCGACCAGACCGGGGAGTACTGATTGCCGCGCGTGAAGGTGAAGCGCCGCGGGACGTTGTTGCTCATCGCGGCAATGGCGATGTGATTCAGCGACTCCTTCGGATCGAAGTAGCCGAACGCCACGCGCGAGCCGTCGGGTGAGATGGTGATCCCCTCGTACTCCCCCATCTCCGAGAACGCCGCCAGCCGCCGCCCCTCCCGGTCGTGCCACGCGATGCGCATGTTCGCCACGCCGTTGCGGCGATAGGCCACGGTGCCGTCGGATGCGGCCGTGGCCGGCACGTAGCCACGATCGCTGTAGAAGTAGATCTCGTCCGCCACGAGCTGCGGCTCGCCGACCAGCTGCAGGTCATCCACGTCGAAGCGCTGCCGCACCAGCACGTGATCGCGCACGTGATAGAGCCGGTCGGGCGCCGCGAACGCGACCGAAAGCGACGACGGCAGAATGCGCGTCACCTCTTTTGATTGCAGCGAGCCGGCAAACACGCCCACCTTCGACGCACTCTGCCCCTGGACCGTGAAGAGAAATCGCTCGCCGTCGAGGAACACCGGCCAGCGATGCGAGTACGTCTCGTCGTCCGGCTGCGTCACGGCCTGCGGCGTGCCGCCGGTGGCGTCGACGCGATAGAGCCCGCCCGTGCTGCCGGGGGCGAGCAGGATCACGCCGTCCTTGCTCCACGCACCGCCGCGACCGGCCGGTGCATCACAGATCGTCTGCGTCGGCCCGTCCGGCAGATCGTGGCGCTTCAGCTTTCCATCGGCGAAGAACGCGATGGCTCGTCCGTCCGGCGACCAGAACGGATATTCGCCCCCCTCGGTGCCGTCGAGCAGCTTCGGCTCTTCGCTGTCCAGCGCACGCATCCAGAGGTACGTCCGCCCCTCGGGGGTGGTGGCCTCGAAGACCAGCCGCCGTCCATCGGGCGAGAGGGCGAAACCACCCCCTTCTCCGAGCGAAGGAAACGTCGACCCGTTCGGCGGATGCACGCCGAAGCGATACGGCGAGCGCGGCGCATCGCTCCTGGTCCACATCGCCGCCCCGGCCACGAGCAGCGCCAGCGCGAGCGCACCGAGAGCCAGCGGCAGCAGCCGGGAGGGCTTGCGCGGCGCCGCGACCGCCGTCTCGCCCGCACCGCCGGCCACGAGTTGCAGGGCGAGCTTCACATCGTGCGCCGACTGAAAGCGCTCGTCCGGATCCTTCTCCAGGCAGGTGGTGATGATCGCGTCGAGCCCGCGCGGCGTCAGGTCGCGCACGCGCGACGGCGGCGGCGGATCCTCGCGCATGATCGCGGCGATGAGGCTCGCGTTCGACGCGGCGTTGAAGGCGCGCTGCCCGGTCGCCATCTCGTACAGCACCGCGCCGAGCGCGAAGATGTCGGTGCGCGGGTCGATGGTCTTCCCTTCGAGCTGCTCCGGCGCCATGTACGGGATCGTGCCGAGGAGCGTCCCCTGTGTCGTGAGCGGATGGCGCTCCGTCGCGTCGTTGCTGCCGCCGAGGAACGTGCCGGCGGAGGGCATCCACTTGGCCAGTCCGAAGTCGAGCAGTTTCGCGCCGTCGCGCGTCAGCACGATGTTCGACGGCTTGAGGTCGCGATGGATGATCCCCTTGCGATGGGCCTTCTCCATCGCATCCGCCATCTGCGTACCGATGCGGATCACCTCGTCGAGCGGCAGCGGCCCCTGCGTGACCCGCTCCGCCAGCGTCTGCCCCTGCAGGTACTCCATGACCAGGAACTCCCGCCCTTCATGGCTGCCGATGTCGAAGAGCGTGCAGATGTTCGGATGCGAGATCGCCGAGATCGCCCGCGCCTCGAGCTCGAAGCGCCGCCGCAGTTCCTCGTCGTTCGACAGGTGCGCCGGCAGGACCTTCAGCGCGACGGTGCGGTCGAGCCGTGTATCGCGCGCTTTGTAGACCTCGCCCATGCCGCCTTCCGCGAGGCGGTCGACCACTTCATACGGACCGAACCGTGTGCCAGGAGAGAACAAGGGAACGGCGCGAAGGATAACGCATGAGCGCTGCGCGGATTGAGGATTGGTGGATTGACGATTGAGGAAGAAGAGCTCGGCCGACGCGCCAGCGCTTCCTCAATCCTCAATCCCCCAATCCTCAATCCTCAATCCCCCAATCCTCAATCCGGCGCGCAAGCGCCATAGAATGTCTACCGTGGCCCGCTGCCTCATCCTCGACGACGATCCGATGTTCCGCGAGATCCTCGAACGGATCGCGCGCGGCCTCGGCCTCGATCCCACCGTCGTCTCGAACGCTCCCGCGGCGGTCGACGCGATCCTGCAGCGCGATTACGACGTCGTCCTGCTCGACCTCCGGCTGGCCGGCGATCAGAACAGCAGTCCGGTATTCGAGGCCATCCGCCGTTCGAAGCCGCACCTTCTCCCGCGCGTGCTCTGCGTCACCGGCTCGCCGGAGATGATGCACAAGGTGGCACTCGACGTGCCGTGCGTCGCCAAAGGCAATCTCGAGACGCTCGGCGAAAAGATCCGCGCGCTCCTCTGAAGGACGATGACATGACTCCCGGTTACGTCAGCATCAGCCGTTTCCGCGTCCGCAATGGAATGGAGGAGGAGGTCGCGCAGGCCTTTCGCGCCCGCCCGCACCTCGTCGACGGTGCTGCCGGTTTCATCCGCATGGACGTGCTCACGCCCGAGAACGACGGCTCCGAATTCTGGCTCGTGACGTACTGGGATTCCGAGGAGAGCTTTCGCACGTGGCACCGCAGCCACCTCTATCGCGAATCGCACGAAGGGATCCCGAAGGGCCTGAAGCTCGATCCCGCGGCCACGGAGCTGCGCGGCTTCCGGTACGTGTCGTCATGAATCTCGCCGCGGAGCTGCGGGCGCGCCTCGATCTGCTGGGCCATGAGATCGCCGAGCGCCATTTCGCCGCGCACCCCGAGCAGCTCGCGCGCTACGGCGCCATCGGCCATCAGCGCTGCCGCGAAGACGCCCGCTTTCACCTGCAGTTCCTGGCCGCCGCGCTCGAGGCGAAGAGCGACGGCATGTTCCTCGACTACATCGGCTGGGCGAAGGTCGTGCTGGCGGCGCGCAACGTCCCGGCGCACGACCTCCACGACAACATCTCGATCGTCATCGAGGTCCTGGCCGAGCAGTTCGGCGAGACCGACGCCACCGCCCTGCTCCGCCGCGCGCACGACGAGCTGCCGTCAATGCCGGTCGATGTGCCGACCTTCCTCGACCCGCGCGATCCGCACTGGGGCCTCGCGACTGAATACCTCGGCGATCTGCTGCGCGGGAACCGCCATGACGCGACCAAGCGGATCCTCGACGCACTCGATGCCGGCGTCTCCGCGCGCGACGTCTACCGCCGCGTCTTCGAGCCGGTGCAGCAGGAGATCGGGCGGCTCTGGCAGCTCAACCGGATCAGCGTCGCGCAGGAGCATTTCTGCACCGCCGCCACGCAGCACGTCATGACCCAGCTCTACAGCCGCATCTTCACCGGCGGCAAACACGACCGCCGCGTCGTGGCCATGTCGGTCGGCGGCGAGCAGCACGAGGTCGGCATCCGGATCATCACCGACCTGCTCGAGCTGGAAGGGTGGCAGACCTGGTACCTCGGCGCGAACGTGCCGCCGCTCGCCGCCGTGGCCATGTGCGTCGAGCATCGCGCCGACGTGCTGCTCGTCTCCGCCACGCTGCCGCCGCACATCGCCGCGGCCAGCGAGGTCATCCGCCTCTTCCATGCCGAGCCCGCTCTGGCACACGCCAGGGTGATCGTCGGCGGACGCGCGTTCCGCATGGAGCCCGGCTTATGGCGTACGATCGGCGCTGATGGCTACGCAGCCAACGCCGACGAGTGCATCGCCCTCATCACCGGGTAGCGAGGGCCTCGCGTTCGTCCTCGACGTCGAAGGACGGGTGCGGCGCGAAGTCGTGACCATGCTGCCCGGCGCCACGCTCGACGGGACGCTCTGCGGCTGCGTCGCCGATGCGACCCGCGACGCCTGCAGCATCTTCCTCCGCGCCATTGCGAGCCGCGGCTTCGCCCGCTCGATGCCGCTGCGCGCCGGCTCGCGCGACGTGCACGGATTCGGCTCGTGCGAAGACGATCTGCTCTACGTCGTGCTGGTCGTCGACCCGAGCACCGCCGCGTCGTTCGCCGAGCAAGCCGGCTTCACGAAGCTGGCCGAAGAAGTGCGGCGGACGCACTCGACTTACGAGCTGTACGACGAGCTGGCGCGGACCAACAACGACCTCGTCACGGCGCAGCGCGAGCTCGCACGCACGGTCGCGGAGCTCACGCGGCTCAACGCGTACAAGGACGAACTGCTCGGCATGGCCGCGCACGACCTCCGCAATCCGCTCAGCGCGAATCTCGCCTTCGTGACCTTCCTCCTGCAGGACTCGGCCGGCTTCAGCGCCGACAACCTCCACCTGCTGCACCGGCTGCGCACGAACAACGCGTTCATGCTGCGCCTGGTCGAGGACGTGCTCGACTTCTCCGCCGTGCAGTCGGGCAAGGTGCAGTTGCGGCCCGAGGAGAGCGACGTCGTGGAGGTGGTGCGGAGCGTCGTCGAGACCATGCGCATCGTGGCGGAGCGGAAGAGCGTGAGCATCCATCTCGACGCGGAGGAAGACTTTCCCCGCATGAGCGTCGACCGCATCAAGATCACCCAGGCGGTGCAGAACCTCGTCTCCAACGCCGTCTCGTATTCACCCGGCGGCGCTGCGGTCCACGTGCACGTCACCCGCGACGAAGGGCACGTCTCGATTGCCGTTCAGGACCGCGGACCCGGCATCCCCGCCGACGAGGTACCGAACCTCTTCCAACCCTTCGTGAAGCTCTCCACCAGCGAGTTCACCACCGACCGCAGCACCGGCCTCGGCCTGGCCATCACCCGCCGGCTGGTGGAGGCGCACGGTGGGACCATCGGCGTCGAGACCGAAGTGGGGAGCGGCTCCACGTTCGTGATCCGCCTCTGATCCTGACGGGGGGCCTCCGGCGGCCGGGGCCACAGCCCCGGACCCCGATGGTTGGCCTGGCCTCCGCGAGCGCAGCCTCGTATCTCGCGACAGAGTGTCGCGGAGGCTAGGCCAACCAACGGGTCCGGGCCCGCGGCCCGGCCGCCGGAGGCCCCCGGTCGTCTCCTCATCAGAGGGTCGAGTGATGGTCAAGCTTTGCCACCGGGCCGGACGCGCTCCCGCAGCTCGCCGATGACCACGGCCGCCGCGGCATCAGCGATCTCGATCCACTCCTCCGTCGCATCGCGCACCGCCGCATCGAGGCCGTCGTCCTGCATCGGATGAAAGACCGGCCCGAGGCCGTGCGCCAGCTCGTCGCGCAGCTCGAAGAGACGACGCAGCGAAGCGCGCGCACCGAGCAGCCCCTCCGCCGCGCGGGCCAGCCGGAGGATCGAGATCTCTTCCTCTTCGGCCGTACGCGCGAGATGCAGCAGCTGGAATAGCGCCGTCGTCACGCCGTCATGCGCCAGCTGCCGCGTCCCGATCGCGAGGCCGTCGTACCACGCGATCACGTCGTCGAGCGGCAGCCGGTCGCGCAGCGCGGCGTACTCGAACACCCGCGCGCTGAACGTCAGCTCGCGCACCCGCAACGCATCGCCGCTGATGGAGATCGTCCCGCCGAACGAACCGGGGGCGGCGAGATTGAGCAGCAGGAAAACATCGTGGAAGAACAGCTCGACGTACGCCGGCGCGTCGCGGAAATCGAGCTCGCCCGCCACGTCGATGGCCAGCCGCATCTCCGGCGCCACCAACTCCCGCGGCCACTCCGCGGTCACGCGCACCCCGCCGTAAACCCGCTCGCGCACCACCTCGCGCGGCACATCCTCGGCGCAAACGACCTCCGCTTCGAATCGGAATTGCTTCATCGGTCCGTCCTCCGATGAAAAGCATCTCCCGCCTTCGCCGCACCACCCGCAATCTCTACGCCGTGTGCATCACCCCGCCGCGCTCCCCCTCGGCAGTCGCTCGCCGCATCTACGACCGGTGGACTTCACGTCCCTCGGATAAAGAGCCGAGGTAGCCCGTGCACCGTGATGTTTGACTCGGAGGGGGGTGATAGCCCCTCAACTGTCATCCTGAACGAAGTGAAGGACCCCCTCCCCACGGCCAGCGCACTTCCTGGATTCACCGCAACCCGGCCCCACCTTCACTGCAAGCATCTCTGCACGGAACGCCTCTCGGACGCGTAGCACCTTCACCCGGAACGTGGAGCTATCGGGTCACACCTTCGAACTTTTCGTACCCGCCGGAAACTCCTCGGAATGGAAGATGTCTCGCCAGTAGGTCGAGTTCGATCCTCGGAAGAGACGAACGAGCGTGTGACCCGCGGCCCCAATTCCCCGCGGGTGAACGGAACACCCTCCAACGGTTAGGGAACGCTCCAAGGGCAGGGCGCGCTGTCCCCCCCACTGTCATCCTGAACGCAGTGAAGGACCCCCTCCCCACGAGCGACGCACCATGTGGATTCGCCTGTGGGGAGGGTTCGCTGCGTTCAGGATGACAGGCAGCGAACCCTCGGGGTCACACCTTCCAACTTTTCGTACCCGCCGGAAACTCCTCGGAATGAAAGATCTCTCGACAGTCGGTAGAGTTCGATCATCGGAAGAGCAGAACGAAGGTCTGACCCGCGGCCCTGAGCTGTCCTATTCACGCCTATCGCTGATGATCGCCCACGTCTAATTCATCCCAGCGTTGCCGCGTTCACCGCCACCATTGCCGAAGCCTGCGTGGCAGCCGTCGCTATCGCGACCGCCGACTCGCTGCCGGCGAACACGACAAGCGAAGTTCCCAGTCCCTTCAACGGATTGTGCCACCGTATCTCGCCAGTAGCTGGCGCCAGACAGAACAGCTCACCATGCGCTCCCGCATAAATCGCGTCAGCGGTAACGAGCAAGGTGCAGAACGTTCCGGACGTCACAAAGCTCGAGCTTTGGAGCTCGCGTCGCCAGATCTCGTTCCCCGTGGTGCGGTCAATCGCCACAACATTGTTCCCGATATTGATGTAAAGCGGCGCGTTCGCGGCTGAGAGCATGGCTCCTCCTGCTGTTGGATATGCAGAATGCATGACCGGCAGTCACTCAGACCCAACACCGAACCATCGGCGTCACACCTTCGAACTTCTCATACCCCCCCCCCGAAAGCTCCTCGGAATCGAAGATGTCTCGACAGTCGGTAGAGCTTTGGCTATCGGAAGAGAAGAATGAAGTTGTGACCCCGCGGCCCCGGCCACGACTGCGTGCCGTGACACGGCGGGGCAGCGTGAATTCGGCGCGCTCACCCGCACGACGCTGCTCACACCCGAGAAATCCGGCGCGGTTGACCGCGAGCTGCTACGGGGGACTCTTTCCACGAAGAGAACTGGCCGCCCTCTACTGCGGTCTCAGCGTCGTGCCATCCATTCGCGATGTGCTCCGCTGAACATGGCTTTCCACGAATCAAAGTCGGTGTTCTGGGTAACGTGGGTGTTCCACGGGGAGCTATCGGGGTCACACCTTCGACCTTTTCGTACCCGCCGGAAACTCCTCAGAATGGAAGATGTCTCTACAGTGGGTAGAGCTTGATCATGGGAAGAGAAGAACGAAGGTGTGACCCCGCAGTGGCCGTGCGCTGTCGTTCATCGACGCGGCCACCCACGCGGCCCGCGCTATGCGACGACCGCGGGCGATGCCACTTCCCGCGCTACCCGCCGTTTCCGCAGCCGTTCACCGCGCTACGCTTCGTTTCCGTCGCATAGCGCCGCATGTTCCACTACGCAGAGGCCAACGTCCGCGCGACGATCCGTGCTACGCGGACCAGGTGAAGTACAAGTTGGGCGGACGCAATTCCGCGCAGCCCGTGTAACGCGCTTGAGTTACCATTGCAACCTCGTCCGGCACAGGATCGATGCCATGAGCAATAACAAGAAACTTGAAATAACTGTGCGCAACGTGACTCAGGCACCAGCTGGACCCCAGGGACGCAACGCAGTTGCTCGCTCTGGCATCCCCGGTGGTGCTCAAGCTCGCGAGCACACATTGCCGCCGGGTGCGATAACAGGCTGGACGTACTGCACTTTCCATGGCTGTTCGTGCTCGCTCCCCCGCGTCTGCTATCTCCCTGACGATCATTGCGATTATCCAAAAGTGTGTCTACACGTTGAACATTCGTGCCACCGACCGAAAGTCTGCACGAATCCCGTATGTCGATGCGGAAAGCCGAAAATGCTCGATGAGCATCATGGTGTCCAGCTATAACGGTTCCAAAGCATGACTGACTATTACCGGATACTTCAGGTTGATCCTGCTGCGGATCCGGACGTCATCGACGCCGCATATCGTCGTATTGTGTTCAAGGTTCACCCCGACCGTAACTCTGCACCTGATGCTGCAGCGCGCTTTCGCGAAGTGCAGAACGCATATGAAGTTTTGCGTGATCCTGTCGCGCGTGCCGCCTACGACCAGAGTGGCTTTAGCAAATCATCACGTGCTCCTCATCCATACTTCGTTCCTGCCGCTGTCGACTTTGGAGAACTCAAGCCGGGCCAGGCGAAAACAATCGACATAACCTGTAACAATAGCGGCGACCTTGCGCTGTCCGCGGCGCTGGCGCAAAGCAGTGACGCGTCGTGGTTCTCGGCCGAAGTGATCTCGCAAGCGCCCGCTGAACAGGGCTATTGCCCCATCGTGCTCCGTGTCACAGCCCGGGGACCCGGCGGCGCAGGCACTCTATGCGAGTGGTTGAGCGTAACCCTCGACGGCATTAGCGCTATCGTGGACCTTCGACTCACCGCGGTCCCGATGCCGGCGGCCGATGTCGCAGCAGAAACATCCGCCGGCGCAGCTCGCGGACCAAGCCGTAAAGCGCGCCAACGTGACGAGCTCCAAGCGTTAGAGGAGTCGATCGCCCACGAGAACGTCGAGATTGCTCGTGGTTGGAAGATGACGGTGATCGCCGTCGCGATCGACGGCGCGGCCTTTCTCATCGGCACCATTGGCGCAAATGCATCCAACAACAACATCGGAACACGTACCTTCGGTGGTTGGTTCGCGGGGTGTTTCGGTTCGCTTGCGGCAATAGTTTTCGGCTTAGCCGCGTGGGCTGGCGTCTTGATCGTCCTGGGCATGGTGCTATACCAAATTGGAAATACCATAATTCGTACAGCTCGCGTAGCACGCCTGAAGGCGAAGCTGATAGAACTTAGCTTAGCTCCGAGTAGCAGAGACGTCGTAGGCTAGTTACGGCGCCGCCCAACTTTGGTGTGAAGCTGTCACGGCCCGGCTCTGGCCCGCCGGCCGAGCCGGCTGCGTCGTCGCCAGCGTGACGGCGTCACGGTCGTTGCATTTCACGACTCGGTTCTTCGAACGTCATTCGCGGCAACGCCCGCGCCGCTTCGGCTTCCGCACGCGAGACCGGCCGTGCAGCTTACACCAAGGACGTTGGGCGGACGAAAAGGTCCTGTTGCGATCCGACGCCCGATGATCAGGCATGACGAGGAGGCATTGGGCCGCACCGAACGGAGATGCTTCGATGCGGCCCCGCAGCTCAGCAGAACGCCCTACTGCACGGTCACGCCCGTTAGTGCCGTTGCCGCCGTCTTTCTGCTTGTCTCGGATTTCTGTTCTTCAGTTGACGCGGTCGCCTGCAGGCCTCGAATCCCTGCCGTGAGGGTACACTGATCTTTTAGGCGGCTGACGTCGAGCAAGAGTGCGCCGACAGGGTACTTGTCGATGTCAGAGCCCAGCTTCAACAAGATCTCCGTCTCCGTTTTGTTCCGCTGCGTCTTGATGGCCGATTCGATGACGTCAAACGTTTTGCTGGCGAATTCATTTGCTTCGAGCGACTTGACGGTCGAATCGGCAAATAGGTTTGCGAAGCCTAACGCGGCAGAGATGCCGGGAGACGGCTTCGCAGTTAGGGCGGCGGCGCCAGTCATCAGATTCTTAATGCCGTCGCGGATTCCGCTCACGCCTGAGCGATTTGCGAATACGCGGTTCAGAAACCATGAGCAGTTGTCACTGGCCGTCGTCAGAAGCACGTAAGCGAGCGCGTCGCGATCCGCTCTCGTAGCCTTCGCAAACGTCGCCGCGTGGTCGTAGAACACGCCGGAGTAGACGCACGTGCCCTCGTCTTCGAGCATACACTTCATCGAAATGCGATCTTTGAACGCGTCAGGCAAGCCGGTCTCGGTCAGTTTCGATGCTTGGACAGCGGGTTCGGCGACCATGTATCTGGCGGTGGATGCGCAGCCAAGCGAAAATACGGACAGGACCACGGCAACGGTGGCAATCTTTCGCACGAGTTCTCTCCTTCTTAGATGATGTGGACCTAGATAGGAGTGACACGAGAAGCCGTTTCCCTACCTCTCGCCGTAGTCCCGAACGGCTCCGCGCGTCGGTCCACCGGGTCGTATGCTGAGTACCGTCGCCGCCCAACTTCACGCTACCTTTAGGCAGCCGTCAATAGAAATCTTTGCGCCGGCGAACGCGCCGGTGCCGGGGGGTGCGCTGAACGGACCGCGACTCGAGATGCTACCTTCTCGATCCTCGCCGATGGCGGGACAGGCGTACTTTCTACCTTTAGTTCTGCTTTGTCACATTGCTGAACGGCGATAAGCCGTTTAAAATGAGCGGCGAAGATGTTCCGCAGCCCACCACACGAACAGGAAGAGGAGAAGATTTCATGAGCGCTGGTCGCCGCACGGCGTGGTCAAGCGCTTT
>DASWOB010000059.1:0-30645 GCA_036398925.1 Thermoanaerobaculia bacterium | reverse complement strand
GCCTCCGCGACTCTCTGTCGCGAGATCCGAGGCTGTGTCGCGGAGGCTAGGCCAACCAACGGGTCCGGGCCCGCGGCCCGGCCGCCGGAGGCCTCCCGTCGTTCCCCTCATCCGTGGGCGCAGTGCGTGCGTTCTGCTTAGAATCCGAAACTCACCTTGGCCGCGTAGCTCCGCTCCTCCGCCTGAGTCGCCTCGACCGAGATCTTGGGCAGGAGGAGCGAGAGCCGCACGCCGACCGTGTAGCGGGTCATGCTCGAGTCGTCGGTCAGGGTGACGGTGTTGGCGTTCGGGAAGTTGATGCGCCCTTCTGCATCGAGCTTCATCTGCCCCACCGCGGCGTACGGGGTGATCGGGCCGAATCCCTTCGACAGGAAGAGCTCCACGCCGTAGGTCTTGAGGTCGTACTGCTCGACGCCCTGGATCTGGGAGTACGCCCCCCGCACCGCCAGGGTCGGGCTGACCAGGCCGCCGCTGAGGATCGGCACGTCGATCGAGCCGCCGAGCATCTGGATGTCGGTGTCCGGCACCTTGGCGTATGCCGCGGAGACGGTGAAGAACGAGAAGCCTTTCGAGGCGACGAGGCGCGGCACGGCCACGTGGTCGCTGACCGAGAAATCTTCGCTGACGGCGCGCTGCCAGTAGCCGGCGTTCGGGTCGATCGGAACGGCCGTGGCCGCGACGCCGATGTCGAAGCCGAGGATGCCGCGCGCGCGGGCCGGCTCGACCGGCGTGGCGTAGATCGACTGCGCAACGAGGCGGGAGAACTCGGTGAACTCCGCCTGGGTGATGTTCGGATCGAACTCGATGTCGTTGTCGTCGTCCGTCTGCGCGGCCAGCGGCATCGCCACCAGCACGAGCGCAATCAGAAGAGCGAAGAGATGAAATCGTTGCTGCCGAGGAAGCCGGTGGGCGTGAAAGCCACGCGATCGTCGTCCCGCCGCAGCCACCCGTCTCTCAGTCCGCGTTCCATCCATGCAATCCCCTCCGTTCCACATAGCGCTACGAGCTCTTCATAGCGTATGCCGGAGGTGCGGCGCAATCCGAGGAAAATCGTTTCCCGCCGCGCTTCCCCCTCGCCCAGATCCTCGGAAAAATCGGTCGCGTTCGGCGAGAGCTCGATGTAGCGGCGGATGTCGCGGGTGTTCGCGAAGCGGCGGCCGTCGAGGAACGAATGCGCCGCGAGCCCGAAGCCGTAGTACTCGTCGCGCGTCCAGTAGCGGAGGTTGTGGCGGCAGATCTCCCCTTCCCGCGCGAAGTTGCTGATCTCGTACTGCGCCAGGCCGGCCTCGCGCAGCTGCTCGATCGTCTCGACGTACAGCTCCGCGACGAGATCGTCCTCCGGCAGCACCACCCGCCCGCGCGCGACCTGCACCTCGAGCGGCGTCCGCTCTTCGAGATCGAGCATGTAGAGCGAGAGATGCCCCGCCCCGAGCCCCACCGCAAGATCGAGCGTCTCCCGGAACCGCTCCGCCGTCTGCATCGGCAGCCCCAGCATCAGATCGAGATTCGTCCGCATCCCGCTCGCCACCGCATCGCGCACCGCGGCAATGGCCCGGGCCCGATCGTGAATGCGCGAGATCTTCTCCAGCTCGTCGTCATGAAACGACTGCACCCCGATCGACAGCCGGTTCACCCCGAGCGCCTGCCACGCCGCCAGCGACTCCGGCGTCACATCCTCCGGATTCGCCTCCATGGAGATCTCCGCGTCGGGGGTGATGGTGAAGTGCTCGCGGATGGCCGTGAAGATCTTCGTGAGATTCGCGAGCGACGTGCGCGAAGGCGTCCCTCCCCCGAGGTAGACCGTGTCGGTCAAGGGCCCAGGGCCGAGGGCCGAGGGGCAAGGGGTGGTGTGCCCGGCGTCGCGCCTGTCCCCCCCTCGGCCCTCGGCCCTCAGCCCTCGGCCCTCAACCTCGCGTGTCAACGCGAGGGTGTACCCATCCTGCTGCGACAGATCCGTGCTGATCGCAAACGGGCAATACGTGCAGTGCGAGGCGCAGAACGGGAGGTGCAGGTAGAGGCCGACGGTCATGGGCGCGGATAACAACCGTATAATTTCGGGCCAAATGTCGTCCACTCCCGAGCCACCGATTCCGGAACCGAAACCTGCCAAAAGCCGACCGCGTCTCCTCTGGACGCTCCTGGGGGCGATGGTGCTGGTCGGGCTGCTTCCGCTGGTCATCTCCCACTACTTTCTGATCGGCATCAACCGCGACTCGCTGGAGACGCTCGAAAAGAAGTACCTCACCCGCTCCGCGGTCGGGATCGCCAACGACCTGCAGAACCTCATCAGCAGCAACCGCCAGCAGCTCACCAAGATCGCCGGCAGCATCCAGGTGCTGCGCAAAGCGCTGCCGGGCGTGGATCCGTTCGTCTACGCCGGGCAGACGCAGTGGATCGCCGATTACGTCACTCCCGGCAGCGACCTCGTGGCGCTGCGCGTGCTGAATCCGGCCGGACAGGGCGCCGAGGCGGTGCCGCGGCTCAGCACGGGCATCGACCAGGAGATGCTCATGGCGCGGCAGGTGGCGCTGGCGGGCAAAGAGTCGACGGGGCGCATCCAGCACCTCGACGACAACACCCCGGTGGTGGTCATGTCGGTGCCGGTGCTCGACGGCCAGCAGGTCGTCGGCGCCGTGGTCGGCCTGGTCAGCCTCCGCCGCATCGTCGACCGCATCCGCGAAGAGGGGAAAGGCGAAGTGACCGCCTTCCTGGTCGACAAAGACGGCCGCGTGCTCATTCACAGCGAGCCGCGCATCGACGTGCAGCATCCGAGCGTCGCACACCTGGCCATCGTCAAGGCCTTCGCCAAGGCGCCGGTGCGCCTGACCGAGTCGTACGACGAGAAGGTCTCGGGCCGGACTATGAAGTTCCTCGGCACCGTCGCCCCCACCGCCGCGAATGCCGGCGTGGTGGTGCAGAAGCCGGAAGCGCAGGCCTTCGCCTCGGTCGACAAGATGATTGCCGCCACGGTGCAGTGGGGCTCGATCGCGCTGGTGCTGGCCATCGGCGCGGCCATCCTCTTCGCCTCCGGCATCGCCCGCCCCATCCGCGTGCTGGCCGAGCGCACCCGCGAGATCGCGGAGGGCAACTATCACCAGCGCGTCGAGCTGCGCACGCACAACGAGATCGGCGCGCTGGCGCAGAACTTCAACGTCATGTCCACCTCGATCGAAAAAGCGGTCGAGCAGCTCAAGAAAGCGGCGCACGAGAACCACCTCCTCTTCATCAATTCCGTGCGCATGCTGGCCGCGGCCATCGACGCGAAAGATCCGTACACCCGCGGCCACTCCGAGCGCGTGGCCCGTTACTCGGTGGCCATCGGCAAGAACCTCAGCCTCACCGAGCGCGACATGCGCAACCTGCGCGTCTCCGCGCTGCTGCACGACGTCGGCAAGATCGGCATCGACGACCGCATCCTGCGCAAGCCGGGGGCGCTCAGCGAAGAAGAGTTCGAGGTCATGAAGCAGCATCCGGCCAAGGGCGCGGCGATCATGAGCGGCGTCGCGCAGCTCATCGACGTCATCCCCGGCATGAAGTACCACCACGAAAAGTGGGGCGGCGGCGGCTATCCGGACGGGCTCGAAGCGGAGCAGATCCCGATGCAGGCGCGCATCGTGGCCATCGCCGACACGTTCGACGCCATGACCACCAACCGCCCGTACCAGAAGGCGATGGAGCTCAACTACGTCGTGGAGAAGATCAAGAGCTTCGCCGGCACGCGCTTCGACCCGCGGGTGGTCGACGCGTTCGTCAACGCCGTCAAGCGCGGCGACATCCAGATCGAAGAGCAAGTGCGAGGGGCCGCCTGATCGCCCCCGTGCTGCTCCTCCTCCTGGCCGCTACCAGCTCCTCGGCCGCCTGCGAGCGCAGCGTCATGTACATCCTGCGCGGGCAGTACGATGCCGCGTTGCAGCAGCTCGAGGGCGCCCGCTCCGGCGGCGCCTCCCCCGCCGACGTCGACAACCTCCGCGGTCTGGCCGAGCTCGGGCAGGGCGACGCGAAGAAGGCGCTGGCCTCGTTCGATCGCGCCCTGATGGCGAACGCTAATCACCCGGAAGCAAAGTTCAACCGCGCCGTGGCTCTCCTGCGGCTGGCGCAGGATGCGAAGGCGGCCGAGGCGCTGGAGCCGATCGCGAAAAGCGACAGCCCGCTCCGCGGCGACGCGGCGTATCACCTCGGCCTGGCGCTCGATCGCCTCGGCAGGCCGGCCGATGCGGAGACGTGGCTCGAGCGCGCCATGACGTACGATTCGAAGCTCGACGCGGCCCTGTTGCTGATCGGCCGGCTGCGCGAGCGGCGGCGCGACCATCAAGGCGCGGGACGTGCGTACTTTGATTACCTGAAGAAGCACCCCGAGTCGACGGCGGCCATGCTGCGGTTCGGCATCTCCGCTCACCGGGCGGGGCGGATCGACGTGGCCAGGTCGTACCTGAATAAAGTGATCGCCGCCGATCCGCGCTCGTACGAGGCGACCGAAGCACGCAAGTATCTGGTGATGTGGGAGTGACGTGTTCCGCTACATCCTCGACGAACTGCTCGTAACGACACGCGGTGCACTGGCGGCGCTCTTCCTCGACTGGGAAGGCGAGACCGTTGGCCTGGTGTGCGACCGCGATCTCAACGACCACAACCTGCGCATCCTCGGCGCCTACCAGGGCATCTTCCTCAGCCGCCTGCGCGACCTCTGCAAACAGGCCGACGCCGGCGAGCCGCTCCGCTTCAAAGTCCAGTACGAGGGCTCCACCGTCCTCAGCTACGACGTGAAGGACGGCTATTACGTCGTCCTGCTGGTCGACAAGACCGCGAACGAAGGGCTGGCGTGGAAGCAGTTGCGGATGTGCCGCGAGAAGCTGATGGCGGAGATGTAGCGCGCCGCCAGAGCGGCCTCGAAAGGCGACGCCCCCTCGTCCTCGCCTGAGGTCAACGGACCTCAACGTTGACGCGGGGGCGCCGGTCATCGCCGGGTTGCAACCGGCTGCGTGTGGTCGCCGGGAGGTCCGGCGTCGTGCGCGTCTATTCGCCGGAAGGCTCGCTCTCCAGCGCCTCGAGACTCGACAGGATCGATTCGATGCGGTCGCGAACCTCGCCGCGCTCTTTCTGCAACCGCTCCTGCTCTTCTTCCAGCGACTGGAGACGGGTGGACGTCGCGTCGTGATCGGTCAGCCGCCCTTCCAGCTCTTCGACCCGCGCGCGCAGCACGTCGCGCTCGCGGCGCAGCTCCTGGATCAGCCCGACCGCACGCTCGACCCGCTCGCCGAGGCGCGCCAGGATCTCGGATTCATTGCCATTGCCGGCCGTCTCGGCCGGATCGTTCTCGCGATTCTTTTTCAAGTCATTCTCCATTGTTGAAGTTCCTCGGTCTTCGGTTCCTCGGAGTTCCTCGGGGGGATCGGTTCCGCGCGGGAGCCGGCGCTCGCCGAGGAACCGAGGAATCGAGGATCCGCTTCTTCAGGCCCCTCCCACCACTGTCACCGGCAGGAGCTCGCGGACCTGCTCGGCGAGCTGCTGGTGCGCCTGCGCGATCTCCTCCTGCGTGAGCGAGCGGTCGAATGCCTGATACCACATGCCGAGGGTCGTTTTCACCGCGTCCTCGCCCTGCGGCTCGTAGCGGTCGCGCAGACCGACCTCGTGCAGGTAAGGGACGTCGAGCGATCGGATGGTCTGGATGATGCGCGCGTATTCGACGTCGCGTTCGTGCGTCAGCGCCAGGATCATCGGCACCCCGGGGAAGCGTGCCACCGGCGCCATCTTCCACTCCGTCGTCGATTCCAGCAGCGCGTGCACGTCGAGCTCCGCCGCCGCGATCTCCCCTTTCAGGTCGAAGCGCTGCAGCACGTCACTGGCCAGGAAGCCGACCTGCGCCACGACGCGATCCCCGTGCATCGCCACGGCCCGCTTGCCGCTCCGCAGCCACGCTTCCTCGGAGACGGCGAACGTCAGCGGCAGATGGAACCTGGCCGCGATCTGTTCGACGATCCCTTTGATGTCGTAGAAATCGACCGGCCGCTTCGCGTCGCCCCAGTGCGTGCCGATCGAGCCGTACATCACCATCCCGACCCGATGACGCTCGCGGACGCCCTCTTCGGCACGATGGTACGTACGCCCGACCTCGAACAGCGCGCCGTCGCGCGTGCCGTACGAGCGGTTGTACGCCGCCGTCTCCAGCAGCCCCGGGATCATCGAGAGGCGCATCGCGGCGATGTTCTCGTTGAGCGCGTTGGTGATGGCGATGGCTTTTTCGCTCGAGAAGAGCGGGTTGTGGGCCGGGTTGATGAACGAGTAGTTCACGACCTCGGTCAGCCCGGAGCCGACCACGATCTGGCGGATGCGGTCTTCCGCATCGCCGAGCACGTACGGCCGCGTGTCGCCCGTGGTCAGGCGCGGCAGCGAGGCCGGGACGTTGTTGTAACCGAAGAAGCGGAGGACCTCCTCGACCAGGTCCATCTCCTCGAAGATGTCGCCACGCCAGGTCGGCACCACGAGATCGAGATCGTCGCCGTTCTGCGTCGCCTCGAAGCCGAGCCGCTGGAAGAGCGTCCGCGCGTAGTCGATCCCCACCGATCCCTCGGAGGCCATCTTCAGCCGCGACGCGCGCAGGCGGAGGCGTTTCGGCTCGGTCGCTTTGGCCACGACGTCGATCACTTCGCCATCGCGCGTGCCGCCGGCGGTCTCCTGGATCAGGCGCGCGGCCAGCTCGATGACGCTGGTGGTGTCGTTCGGATCGGCGCCGCGCTCGAAGCGATACGACGCGTCGGTCTTCAGCCCGAGCCGGCGCGCCGTGCGGCGGATCACCGACGGCTCGAACCAGGCGCATTCGAGGAGGACGTTGGTCGTCCCGGCCGTGATCTCGCTCTCGTAACCGCCCATCACCCCGCCGAGGCCGACCGCGTGCTTCCCGTCGGCGATGACCACCGTCTCCGGATCCATGGTCCGCTTGACGTTGTCGAGCGTGGTCATCGACTCGCCCGGCTTCCCCTTGCGGACGATGATCGTGGCATCGGCCACGCGATCGAGATCGTACGCGTGCATCGGATGGCCGGTGGCCATCATCACGTAATTCGTCACGTCGACGACGTTGTTGATCGGCCGCAGCCCCACCGCTTCGAGGCGCTGCTGCATCTTCGCCGACGACGGCCCGATCTTCACCCCGCGCAGCACGAGGCCACTGAAGCGGCGGCACATCTCCGGCGCCTCGATGCGGATGGTCACCGGACCGGCCGGCGACGTGGTGGCCGGCGGCTCCGGCAGATTGCGCGTCTCGCGCCCGAGGGCGGCGGCCAGCTCGCGCGCCATCCCGACGTGCGCCATCGCATCGACGCGATTGGTGGTGATCTCCAGGTCGTACACCGCGTCGTCGCCATGCTGCTCCCGCGACTCGACGGCATGCCCGATCTCCGTAAACCGCTGCGCCAGCGCGTCATCGGACAGGTCGGCGAGATCGATATGGTCAGCAAGCCAGTGGCGGGACAGCTTCATGGTCGGCGGATTGTAATCGCACAGCGCGCGGTGTGCGATTCCAGCCCGCCCCAATCCATTACGATGCCGCCGCCGATGATCCGCGAAGCCACGCGCGCCGAGCTCGACCAACTGACCCCGCTGCTCCTGCTGGCTGAACCGTCGCTGCGCGCGCTCCGCTGGAGCTTCCGCCACATGAGCGACGCCGTCTATCGCCTCGACGTCGACGGCACCCTGGCCGGTGCGGCTACCATGCGCTGGCGCGGCGAACCGTGCGAGCTGGTGGAGCTGGCCATCGCCCCCGAACGACAGGGCCAGGGACTCGGCAAACAGTTCGTGGCCTGGCTGATCGAAGAAGCCAAACGTCGCGGCAAACGCCAGATGATCGTCGGCACCAGCAGCACCAGCGCCGCCAACCTCCTCTTCTACCAGAAAGCCGGCTTCCGCATCGACTCCATCAGGCATGACTACTTCTGGTACTACGACGAACCGGTGATCGAGAACGGCCTGCCGGTGCGCGACATGATCGTGTTTCGTTACGAGTTGTGAGCTGAAACGGGGTCTGGTTTGCCCGTGTGGTGCGGGCGACGCTCGCTCCCCGTTGGAGCTACCCCAGCTCGTACGCGAACGAATACGCGTGCCCGCCGCCGCTCGTGTCGATCTGAAACGTTCCGCGCAGTCCGGCCAGCTCGCCCGTGCCGGAATCGGGAACGACCGTGCAGGTCAGCGTCGCGGTGCCGCGGTCCATGGTGCCGCTGTGCTGCAACACGAACGAGCCGCCGCGGCCGTGCAGGGTGGCGGTGACCCGTTCGAGGGCGACGTAGCCGGCCGAGCCTTTGGTCTCGGTCATCGCGGCCAGCATCTCCCCTTTGCTCGTCCCTTCGAGATCGCCGCGGAATTGCTTGTCGATCGACATGCGGCCGATGGCCGCTTCCTGGCCGGGGGCGCTGAGGGCCTGCGGTTCGAGCTTCACTTCGAATGTGCCGGTTGCGGTGGTCATAGGGGGCGGATCGTAGCCGATGCACGGCTACAATTCGCGTCACACGATGAGTTGGGACGTCTTCATCCAGCACCTCCCCGCGTCGGCGGTTCGCGTGGCCGATGTGCCGGACGATTTCGAGCCGCTGCCGCTCGGGTCGCAGGCGGAGGTGCTGGAGGCGATCCGCCGCGTGTTTCCGACGGTCTCGACGCCGGAGGCCACGTGGGCGGTGGTCGAGGATCCGCACTACCGCATCGAGTTCGGGCTCGGCGCCGACGATCCGATCACCTCGATCCAGCTGCACGTCCGCGGTGATGAAACGGTCGTGCAGGGCATCGATCAGTTGATCCACGCGCTCGGCGCACGCGGCATCGACAGCTGGACCGGAGAGTTCTTCGATCCGGAGACGGCCCGCGAGTCGGTCGGACGGTGGAACCAGTTCCTCGAGGAGCTGTAGTCAGCGGCTCGAGAGATAGCCCCAGAGCGCCCAGCAGAACATCCCCACGACGCCGGTCACGAAGAGGAAGATCAGCACGAAGACGACCCGCGAGGCCCGTCGCAGCGCACGTTCGAACCAGCGCACCGGCAGCCATTGGGGAGCGATCATCGCTGCGGCGCCGAGGAGACAGGCCAGCGCGATCGGCTCGGTGACCAGCAGCGCCACCGCCTTCGATGCCCACGTTTCGCCGAGGTCGATCAGCGCGTAGGTGGCGAAGATGCAGCCGGCGCCGGCGATGAAGAGGCCGATCGCGATGACCCACCTGCAGCCGGTCTCGCCCGGCGTGTCGTGGTGCGGCTGGTCCCGTTCCATCTAGAACTTCACGCGGTTCAGCACATCCTCGGCCGCGTCGTGCGGGTTGTTCTTTTTCCGCAGCACGTCGTCGAGCATCGCCTCGTAGTCGTCGCGCGAGATCGTGCCGCCGATGAGGCGGTCCATGAACCGCTCCTTGAGCTGCGTCTCGATGCGGATGCGCACGCGGTCGCGATTGCGTCGATGGAGCTCGCCCGATGCTTCGGCGTACGCGAAGTGCTTTTCGATCGCCTCGTCGAGCTCCACGATGCCTTCGTGCTTCGAGGCGACGGTCTTCACGATCGGCGGGACCCAGTCGCCATGCTCTTCGACCAGCGACATCATCATCGTCACCTCGGTGACGGTCTTGTCCGCGCCGGGGCGGTCGGCTTTGTTGACCACGAAGATGTCGCCGATCTCCATGATCCCGGCTTTGATGGCCTGGATGTCGTCGCCCATGCCCGGCACGAGCACGACGATGTTGGTCTGCACGGTGCGCACGACCTCCACCTCGTCCTGCCCCACCCCCACCGTCTCGACCAGCACGATGTCGAAGCCGGCCGCGTCGATCAGGTCGACGACGTCGTTGGTCGCTTTGGCGAGGCCGCCGAGGAAACCGCGGGTGGCCATCGAGCGGATGAAGACGCCGCGGTCGGTGTAGAGCTCCGACATGCGGATGCGATCGCCGAGGATCGCGCCGCCGGTGAAGGGCGAGGTCGGATCGACGGCGATGATGCCGACGCGCTTCTGCTGCTTGCGGTAGTAGCGGGCCATCGACGCGACGAGCGTCGACTTGCCGGCGCCGGGCGAGCCGGTGACGCCGATGATGCGCGCGCGGCCGGTGGCCGGATAGACATCGGCGAGGAGCCGCGTGGCGCGGGCGTCGCTCGATTCGACGAGCGAGATCGCCTGCGCGAGCGGTCTCGTGCGGCCGGCCAGCAGGCCTTCCGCGATGGTAGTGAGATCCATTACCAGTTCCTCGGGTTCCTCGGGTTCCTCGGAGGGGCCTGGGCATTTGCCGAGGAACCCGAGGAACTCCGAGGAACCGCCTTTACTTCGCCGCCAGGAGGTTCCGCGCGATGACCACGCGCTGGATCTCGCTCGTCCCTTCGCCGATGGTGCAGAGCTTCACGTCGCGGTAGTACTTTTCGGCCGGGAACTCTTTGATGAAGCCGTAGCCGCCGAAGATCTGCACGCCTTTTTCGCTGGCGCGCACGGCCACTTCCGACGCGTAGAGCTTGGCCATGGCGGAGAACTGCGTGACCTTCTCGCCGGCGTCCTTCATGGTCGCGGCGCGGTAGGTCAGCAGGCGCGCGGCGTCGATCTCGGTGGCCATGTCGGCGAGCATGAACTGGATGGCCTGAAAGTCGGAGATCGGCTTGCCGAAGGCGAGGCGCTGCTTGGCGTAATCGCGCGCTGCTTCGTACGCACCGCGGGCTACACCGAGGGAGAGCGCGGCAATGGAGATGCGTCCGCCATCGAGGACCTTCATCGCATCGATGAAGCCGTAGCCGATCTTGCCGAGGATGTTCTCCTCCGGGACGCGGCAGTCTTCCATCACCAGCTCGGCCGTGTCGGAGACGCGCATGCCGAGCTTGTTCTCCTTCTTGCCGGGGCGGATGCCTTTGCGATCCATCTCCACGGCGAAGGCGGTGATGCCGTGCTTCTGGTCGTTTTTGTCGGTGACGGTGAGGACCACCGCGATGTCGGCGTAGGTGGCGTTGGTGATGAAGTTCTTCGTGCCGTTCAGCACCCACTCGCTGCCGTCTTTGACGGCCGTGGTGAGCATGCCCGAGGCGTCGGAGCCGGAGCCCGGCTCGGTGAGACCCCACGCGCCGATCCACTCGCCGGTGGTGAGCTTCGGCAGCCACTTCTTCTTCTGCTCCTCGTTGCCGGCCAGGTAGATGTGGCCGGTGCCGAGGGAGTTGTGGGCGGCGACGCTGAGCGCGAAGCCGCTGTCGACGACGCCGAGCTCCTCGATGATGTTCACGTAGTCGATGTAGGACAGCCCGGCGCCGCCGTACTCCTCGGGGAAGATCGCCCCGAGCATCCCCAGCTCGCCGGCGCGCTTGAAGGTGTCGACGGGAAAGTGCTGTGCTTCATCCCACTCGGAGACGTGCGGCTTGATCTCGCTCTCGGCGAAGTCGCGCACCATCTGTTGGATCTGCGACTGCTCATCAGTCAGACGAAAGTCCATTCGCGTTTGCTCCACGGATTGTTTAGTGGTGTGGCGCCGGGCGGCGATGCGCACGCCCCGATCTGTTGCACGCCTCTGGGTCAGGCCAGGCGGCGGATTCTATCCCACGGCCGCGTTACACTGCCACCAATGCGCAACAAGGTGGCGCCGTTCCTCGCTCTGGTCGTTCTTTCCGCCTCCCCCTCCGTGGCCGCCCTCGAGCCGGCCAATGCTCCGGCGCTGTACGCGAGCCTGCAGCAATGGCACTTTTCGTCGCCGTCGCCGCTGGCGGCACCGGTGACGATCACGCGCGGCACGGCCAGCTGGACGCTGAGCTCGGGCTCGGTGCGGATGATGAAACCGCTCGAAGACGGCAGCGTGACGGGGCTGGTCTTCGAAGGCAGCGGCCGCTTCACGATGACCATCCCCAACCGCTTCGAGCTGGCCCAGCTGCGCCGCTTCTCGCGCAAGAAGGATCTGGAGCAGATCGATCAGCCGATCACCCAGCTGGTCATGCGCACCTCGGATCCGGCCATTGCCAAACTGTTTCCGATGGCCAGCGGCAGCTACTCGCAGGACTCGCTGGCCACGAAGCGTCACACCGCGTGGATGGTCGATCAGGCCAACGACAACGACGCGCGCCTGCTGATGGCGCTCCTCAATCGCGGCAGCGAGCTGACGGTGATCGACGCCAACACGAAGGACTTCGGCTGGCTGACGTGGGAGTACGACTCGACCCGCGGCGAGGAGATCGTCGTCTCGCGGCAGAACCTCATTCCGGAGCGCTGGATCAGCCTCGACGCCAAGCCGCCGGCCATCACGGTACCGCCGGTGGTGATGTCGCACGTGAACGGCAAGGCCGACCTCACCCGGCGCGGCAAGATGGGCGAAGTCGGCCAGCACAATCAGCGCACCGTCGACGGCAGGTACTCGATGGAGCTGACCCTGACCGGCGCGGCGGAGTCGGTGAGCGCGCTGCTCTTTGACCTGCACAGCACCGCACGCGAGGTGCGGGCGTACACGGAGAGCAACGCACCGCTCTTCGTCGTCCGCGATCATCTGGGCAAACGGTCGGCGCAGCTCGACAACCGCTTTCACGACGACGACTTCGTGGTGATCCTCGACCAGCCGCTGAAGAAAGGCGAGCAGCGGAAGATCCGCTTCGAGTACGACCTGGAGACGGCGAACTACGCCATGAGCCGCGACTGGTACCCGAACCCGCCCGGCTCGTTCGAGCAGCGGCACACGGCACGGCTCGAGCTGACCGTCCGCCGGAAGAACGAGCTGCGCTCGATGGGCACGATGGAGAGCCGCGTCGAGAACGGCGATCGCGAGACCAGCGTCTGGGTCGTGTCGCAGCCGGTCAAGATGTTGACCTTTTCGACGGCCACTGCCTTCGAGGAGATCAAGCTCGACGTCAAAGGCATCCCGCGGGTGGTGGCGTTCGGCCCCGACTATCAGCTCGGTAACAGCGGGAAGCTGCGCAACGTCGGCGCCGACGTCGCGAACGCGCTGCAGTACTTCAACGAGTTCCTCGGCGAGCCGGTCACCGGCGAGAGCTTCTACGTGACGAGCATCGCCGCCGGGCATGGGCAGGCTTTCGAGGGCTTCCTGCACCTGTCGGAGGACACCTTCATCTCGGAATCGCCCGGCGCGTCGGAGCTCTTCCGCGCGCACGAGGTGGCGCACGAGTGGATGGGACACAAGGTCGGCTGGACGACCTATCGCGACCAGTGGATCAGCGAGGCCTTCGCCGAATATCTGGCGATGCAGTTCGTGCACGACACGGTGAAGGGGGGCGCGAAGTTTTACGACGAGATGCTCCGCTCGTACACCGGTATCGTGATGGGCAACATGGCCGGCGGCTTCTCGAAGTTCAACCGCCCGTGGCTCATCGAGCGGAGCTCCGTCGAACGCGCGCGGCTCGGCCCGATCGGACACGGCTGGCGCGCCTCGACCGGCGACATCCCCTTCGGCTACGTCACCCAGACCTACTACAAAGGACCGCTCGTCCTGCACATGCTGCGGATGCTCCTGCAGTTCAAGTCGGGCAACGACGAGATCTTCTGGAGCAGCATCCGCGACTTCATCCGCGAGCACAGCGGCAAGGCCGCCAGCACCGCCGACTTTCAGCGCATCGTGGAGCGGAAGACCAACGCCGAGTGGGGGTGGTTCTTCGACTCCTGGATCTACGGCGCCGACATCCCGTCGTACACATGGCGCTACGACACGAAGCCGGCCGGCGACGGCGGATTCCTGCTGACGATCGACGTGGAGCGGCGCGACGTGCCGGAGTGGTTCACGATGCCGATCCCGGTGCGCGTGGAGTTCGACGGCGGCAAGGCGGGCTTCCTCTACATCCCGAGTAAGCCGGGCAGGCAGACGATCACGCAGAAGATCCCGGCCAGACCGAAGAACGTGGTCTTTGCGCCGAACTACTCGGTGCTGGCCAACATCCGGCGCGACTGAATGACGAAGAAGAAGCTCTCCATCCTGGCCGTGACCGCGCACGTGATCGTCGCGGCCGTCGCCATCTACGCCGACGTCACGCAGCCGGCGCGCGCCCGCACCTGGCTGCCGCTCCTCGGCGGCTACATCGCCACCGCGCTGATCGTGACGACGGTGATGTATCTCGGCAACGCAAACGTCCCGTCGAAGCCGGTACGCACCGGAATCTCGCTCGTGCTGGGGATCCTCTTCAGCGGATTTCTCTGGATCGCCACGTACAGCCTCTTCCTGATGTCGGTGCTGCTCTATCGACGGTTCTGACCCGGCGTCCGTATCAGCTTCCGGTGACACGGATCCTCCTTCTCCTGCTCCTGACCACGCCCCTGCTCGCGGACAGTTACGACGTCCAGACCTTCCTCACGCCTCAGCCCGATCGCGTCGAACCGGGCGCGACGCTGAGCTGGACCGCCACGGTCGAGAACCTCGGCCCCGCTACGGCCCGCTTCGTCGAGTTCATCAGCGAAGGGTTCGGCCAGACGTGCGTCGACGAGGTCGTCGATCTCGCGCCGGGAGAACGGCGTTCGCGCGACTGCAGCGCGACGGTGCCGCCGGGCGCGTACTTTGGCTCCGTGGTCGCCCTCGGACGGGTCTCGCCGTACGAGCACGATCCGAACCAGGAGAACAACGTCGCGTCGGAGCAGATCGACGTGAACACGCCGCCCGATCTGATCGCCTTTCCGGAAACGTGGGCGGCCGTCGATCCCGGACTCCCCTTCACCCTCGGCGTCCGTTACTCGAATTTCGCGCACACCACCGCCACCGGCGTGACCATCACCATCACCGGCGAAGGCATCACTGGCTTCCGCGATCTCCCGCCGAACTGCGTCGCCAGCGGCACGACCACCGTCTGCTCGATCGGCACGGTCGGCTATCTGCCGGGCCAGAACGGCGCGACGTTCACCCTCACCCCGGTCGCCGCCGACGTCTCGAACGCGCCGATCACGATCTCCACCACCATCCGCGCGAACGAGGGCGATGCAGCGCCTGAAAACAACGTCCGCACTAGAGAGCTGCGCACGTACCTCACGCACTTTGTGACGAGCACGAACGACGCCGGGGCGGGCTCGTTGCGCGATGCGATTCACGCGAACAACATCGCCTGCACGGATCCCGAGGTCTGGTGCAAGGTGGCGTTCCGCATCGCAGGCGTGCCGCAACGTACGCACGTGATCCGCCCCGCGTCGCCGCTGCCGGCACTCACCGGCGCGAATACGGCCGTCGACGGACTGACCCAGGCGCGCTACTTCGCCGACAGCAATCCGGACGGTCCGGAGATCGAGCTGGTCGGCGATGCGCTCCGCGAGAATGCGAATGGCCTGACGGTGCCGGCGTGCCGCTTCCGCATCGCCGGGCTGGCCATTCATTCGTTCCCGGCGAACGGCATTCTCGTAAACGGCAGCGGCTGCGAGTTCGGCAGCTTCTTCCGCACGATCGAGGCGAATTCGATCGGCACCGACGCCACCGGCCTCCTGGCGCGGCCGAACGCGCGCGGGATCTTCGTCGATGGTCCGTCGGTCGCGATCGCGCGCAATCTGATCAGCGGCAACAGCCGCTCCGGCATCTTCGTGCAGAACGGCTACGGCTCGACGATCCACGAGAACACCATCGGCCTGACCCGTACGCTGCAGCCGCTCGGCAATGGTGCGAGCGGCGTCTATCTCGGCGCGGGCGGCGGCTCGACCGACGTCTTCACCAACTACATCGGCTTCAACGCGCATTACGGCGTGTCGCTCGACCGCAAAGCCAGCGCGTGCAACGTCGGCGGGAACTCGTTTCAGGCCAACGGCGGTCTGGGCATCGACTCCGGCCTCGACGGGCCGACGCTGGCCGACCCGAGCGGGCCGCTCCTTCCCGTCATCACGAACGCGTTTTTCGACGCGGCGCAGAACGTGACCGTGGTCGAGGGAACGGTCGATCGCCTCAATGCCACCGAGGTGCAGGTGATGGTGTTCGCCAACGACGCCCCCGATGAGAGCGGCTATGGCGAAGGGCAGTATTTCCTCGGCCTCGCCCCGGCCGACGGCAACGGCAGGTGGCGTTTCGTCTCCCCCGGCAGAACGCCCGGCCGCTTTCTGGCCGCCGTCGCCTACCGCTACACGATCTACGGCTTTCACATGCCGCAACCAAACGGTGTCGGCGCGGGCGCGGCCAGCGTGACCTCCGAGTTCAGCCGTACGGTCGAGGTACAATTTCCGCCAGAATGAAGGCCCTTCGCTCCCTCGCCGTCCTCTGTCTCGTCGCGTCGCTCACCGTTTCCGCCAAGCAGGTGGAGAAGGCGCCCGCACCGGCGAAGGGATTCCACGCGGAATTCGTGGCCAACCTCGATGACGTCCAGTCGAAGATCGTCGCGCTCGCGGAGGCCACCCCGGCCGAGAAGTTCGAGTGGCGCCCGGAGAGCGACGTCCGTTCGATCTCCGAGGTTTACATGCACATCGCCGGGGGCAACTACTTCCTCCCGACCTTCACCGGCTTCAAAGCCCCTTCGAACCTCGACCGCGACATGGAAAAGAACGTCACCGCGAAAGCGGCCGTGGTCGCGGAGTTGAAGAAGTCGTTCGAGCACCTGCGGGCCGCCGCGGCCGCCGTGAACGAAGCGGATCTCGAGAAGCCGGTCAAGATGTTCGGCAACCAGACCACCACCCGCGGCGTTCTCGTGACCGCCCTCAGCCACCTCCACGAGCACCTCGGTCAGTCGATCGCCTACGCGCGGATGAACAAGATTACACCGCCGTGGAGCAGCGCGCCGTAGACGGCGGCGGGCAGCTGTTCGGCCATTCAGCTGTTCAGCCATTCAGCTGTTCAGCTGTTCAGGGGGTTCGCTGTTGAGCTGTTAAGAAGGGTTTGATTTGGTGATTCAAAAAAACAACTTCCTTCTCAACAGCTCAACAAAGCCCCTGAACAGCTGAATAGCTGAACAGCTGAGCAGCTGATTCCTCATCACCGCGCGTGCAGTCCCATCAAGTAGTGGGGTAACTCCGCGTCACTGCGCTCGTCGCGAATCGGATCGCCGAAGGTCAGGCGCGCCGGGACCACGCCGGCCCACACCGGCAGCGCGTAATCCTCTTCGTCGTCGACCGCGCCGCCCGTGCGTACTTTGGCCGAGGCTTCTTCGATCGGCAGGGCCAGGACGAGCGTCGCCTTCATCTCAATCGCATTCGCCGGGCGCACTTCCGCGGAGCGGCCACGCACGACGTGCTCGACGAGCGAGTCGAGGGCGAGGCGCTTCTCCGCGTCGTCCGTCACCGCGCGCGCGGTGCCGAAGATCACCACGGAGCGGTAGTTCATCGAGTGATGAAAGGCCGAGCGCGCGAGAACCAGCGCGTCGAGCAGCGTCACCGTGACGCACGCTTCCACGCCGTCGCGCAGCGAGCGGAGCATGCGGCTGGCGGCGGAGCCGTGGAGGTAGAGCGTCTCCTCGTGGCGCCAGTGAATGGTGGGTATGACCACCGGCGCGCCCTCGACGATGAAGCCGACGTGGGCGATCAGCGCTTCGTCGAGGATCGAGTGAATGAGCCCCCGGTCGTAGTGCGCGCGCTTGGGGAGACGTTTGACGGTGGTGCGTGGCGTGGGGGTGAGGGTGACGGTCATTGAATGGTGTCTCCGGGCAACAGCCAGAACGCCGTCGGCATGTGCGAGAAGCCGACGTGCGGGTAGTAATCGACGGCCTTCGGCGCCGCGAGCAGCAGCAGCTTCGCCCGCGGCGCGGCCTCCTGCGTGAGGCGCATCAGTTCTTTCCCGATCCCCTGCCGCTGGTACGACTCGCGGACGGCCAGATCGGCGAGATAGGTCGTCCAGACCCAGTCGGTGATCGACCGCGAGACGCCGACCAGGAGGTCGCCGTCCCAGGCGGTGATGGTCAGGGTGGCATGACGGAACATCTCCGCCATCCGCTCGCGATCGTCGACCGGACGGCGCTCGCCGAGGGTGGAGGCGACGTAGAGCTCGATACCGAGGCCCGTATCGAGAGTGTCGGTGCGCTTGTAGGTAATCATCTGTTCTAGTACAATCAATCGCCTGTGCTGGTACAAAATTACCTCAGCGGAGAGACCTCCGTCAACATCGCCCGTTCCGTCGAAGAGGCCGTGAGCGCCGGCAAGCTCCCCGCGGGCGCACAGCTCCCGGTGGTCCGCTCGCTCGCCCGGCACCTCGGCGTCAGTCCGGCCACGGTCATGGCCGCCTATCGCCTGCTGCAGGATCGCGGGGTAATCGTGGCGGAGGGACGCCGCGGCACGCGCGTCCGCTCCGCGCCGCCGATCGCCATGCCGGCCGACGCGCCGTTGCCGGAAGGCGTGCGCGATCTCGCCACCGGCAACCCCGACCTCGGGCTGCTCCCTCGCCTGCCGGCGCTCGATTTCGAGAAGCGGCTGTACGGCGAGGAACTGAACGATCCGGAGCTGCTGGCCATCGCCCGGGAGCAGTTCCGCGCCGATCGCGTTCCGGCCGAGTTCCTCTCCGTCACCAGCGGCGCGCTGGACGGCATCGAGCGCGTCCTGCGCGAGCACCTCCGTGCCGGCGATCGCGTGGCGGTCGAGGATCCGTGCTTCACCGGCGTGCTCGATCTCCTCTCCGCGCTGTCGCTCGTGGCCGTGCCGGTGCCGGTCGACGACGAGGGGCTCGAGCCGAAGGAGCTGCGCCGCGCGATCCGGTCGTGCGATGCGCTGGTGGTGACGCCGCGCGCGCAGAATCCCTCCGGCGCCGCGCACTCTCCTCGCCGCGCGCGCGAGCTGCGCACCGTGCTGGCCAGCCATCCCGCGCTGCTGGTCATCGAGGACGATCACGCCGGCCCGATCGCCGGCACGCCCTACCTCACCCTCGTCGACCGCAATCGCGCACGCTGGGCGGTGGTGCGCTCGGTCTCGAAGTCGCTCGGGCCCGATCTGCGCGTGGCGCTCCTCGCCTCCGACGCCGCCACGCATTCGCGCGTGGAAGGGCGGCAGACCCTCGGCATCCGCTGGGTCAGTCACGTCCTGCAGCGGATGGTGGTCGCGCTCTGGCGCGATCGCGCCACCGAGCGCCTGCTCACCCGCGCCGCGAAGACCTACGGCACGCGGCGGCAGGCGCTCGTCGCCGCACTGCAGAAGCGCGGCATCGAAGCGCACGGCGCCTCGGGCTTCAACGTCTGGATTCCGGTGTCGGACGAGAGCGCTGTCGTGCAGGCGATGATCGCTCGCGGCTGGGCGGTGAAGGGGGGCGAGCGCTATCGCCTGAACGTCCCCCCGGCAGTGCGCGTCACGACCGCGGCACTCAACGACGCCGAGGCATTCGCGGAAGATTTCGCGGAAGTGGTGGCGCCGCGGCGGCGCGCGAGTGGATCATGAGGGGCAACTGCTCAGCTGCTCAGCTGTTCAGCTACTCAGCTGTTCAGGGGTGGGCTGTTGAGCTATTAAGCTGTTAAGCGAGGAAGCGTTTGGTGACACAAAACCTTCAACACTTCTCGCTCAATAGCTCAACAGCTCAACAGCATGAATAGCTGAACGGCTGAGTAGCTGAACAGCTGAATAGAGCCAGGCTCGAAACCGATGACCTTCACCAACCTGTTCCTCTTCGCCGCGATGGAGCTCGTGCTCTGTCTCACGCCCGGGCCGGCCGTGCTGCTGGTCGTCTCGCAGTCGATGAAGCGCGACTTTCGGGCGTCATTGCGGGGCGCGCTCGGCATCCTGGCCGGGAACTCGATCTACTTCGCGCTGTCGGCGGCCGGTCTCGGCGCGCTGCTGGTCGCGTCACGCACGGTGTTTGAAGTGCTGAAATGGGCCGGGGCGGCGTACCTGATCTTCATCGGGCTCCGGATGATCCTCCGCAGGCCCACCGCCGAAGATCGCCCGCCGGAGTCGCGCGGCGGCTTCGTCGAAGGCCTGGTCACTCAGCTCGCGAACCCGAAAGCGATCGTCTTTTTCACCGCGCTTCTCCCGCAATTCATCGATCCGCATGGTCCCGTCACCCTCCAGTTCCTCGTGCTCGGCCTGATCTCCATCGTGGTCGAGCTGCCGGTGCTCGCGATGTACGGCTACGCCGCCGATCGGGGACGCGCGCTCTACGGCAGGCACGCGCATCTCGTCGAGCGGATCGCGGGGGGATTCCTCGTCGCCGCCGGCGCGAAGCTGGCGGCGACGAGGTGATCCGGGCTTCTTAGTAGTTCGTGAAGAGCAGACGGTTCGGCGAGCCGCTGCCGGCGCTCGAGACCTTGTTCAGCGAGGCGTTGTTGATCAGCGCCGAGTGCACGGTGGCCGGCGAGGCGCTCGTGCTGCCCTGCAGGTAGAGCGCGGCGACGCCCGCGACGTGCGGCGTGGCCATCGACGTACCGCTGATGGTGTTCGTGGCGCTGGTCGAGGTGTACCAGGCCGAGAGGATGCTCACGCCCGGTGCGAAGATGTCGACGCACGAGCCGTAGTTCGCCCACGAGGCCTTCGTGTCGCTGCTGTTCGTCGCGCTGACGGTGATCCCTTCGGTGACGCGCGCCGGCGAGTAGTTGCAGGCGTTCTGCGCGACGCCGGCGCTGTTGCCGTTGCCCGCCGCGATGGCGTAGGTCACGCCGTCGGCGATGGAGTTGCGGACCGCGGTGTCGAGCGAGCTCGAAGCGCCGCCGCCGAGGGACATGTTGGCCACGGCCGGCTGACCGGCGCCGTGGTTCGAGGTGACCCAGTTCACGCCGGCGATGACGCCGGAGGTCGTGCCGCTGCCGTTGCAGTCGAGCACGCGCACGGCCACGAGCGTCACGCCCTTGGCCACGCCGTAGGTCGAGCCGCCGACCGTGCCGGCGACGTGCGTGCCGTGACCGTTGCAATCGGTGGCCGGCAGCGCGCCGTCGACCGCGTCATAGCCGCTGATGGCGCGGCCGCCGAACTGCGTGTGCGTGGTGAGGATGCCGGTGTCGATGATGTACGCCTTCACGCCCGAGCCGGTGCGAACGTAGTTGAACGTGCCGTTGAGCGGACGGTCGCGCTGGTCGATGCGATCGAGGCCCCACGGGGCATTCGACTGCGTGGTGTCGATCGAGACCACACCGTCTTCCTCGACGAACTGCACGAGCGGGTTGTCGGCCAGCTTCCGGGCCATCCCGTCGGTCATGCGCACCGAGAAGCCTTTGAGCGCGCGGTCGTACACGTGGTCGACAAGACCGGCGTGGCTGCGGGCCAGCTCATCGGCCAGGCCGGCCACGTTCGTGACCACATCGTCGCGCAGGACGACGATGTACTGCTGCGGAATCGGACGCTCGGCCGAGCGGAACTTCCCCTGACCGGCGGCGAACAGCGACGTACTGCAGGCGAGAGCGAATGCTGCGGCAAACAGTTTCTTCATATGCAGTTCTCCCTTTTCTTTACTGGACGTTCAGAGCGGTGTCGTCCACGAGGAAGGACGTCTGGAGCGACGAATCCTCGGTGGCGTAGAAGCGGACGCGAATGGTCTGGCCGGCGTAGCCGCTGAGGTTCAGCGACTTGAGCTCGTAGGCCGAGTTCTTGTTCAGGTTCGAGTAGGTCGCGACGGTGCCGAGGACGGTGCCGGCGCTGTTGAGGACCTGCACGCTCATCTTGTCGTACTGGATCGACGTGGTCGTCTCCGCCGTGGTGATGCGGAGGTAGAACTGCAGCGTGGCGGTCGCACCCGAGGGAATCGTGACCTGCTGGTAGGCCGAGTCGGTACGGGTCGTGCCGTAGCCGCAGAGCCACGCCTTCCATGAACCGGTACGCGCCGGGGCGGAGGTCGAGCTGTCGATGACGCCGGAGGTCGTGGTCCAGTTCACGTTGCCCGATTCGAAGCCGGGGTTGAGGAAGAGCTGCCCGACCGCCGTGCAGCCGGTGACCGCAAACGCGGTCGCGCTGGTGGCGGTGCCGCCGCCGGTGGTGACCGAGACGGTGCCGTTCGACGAGCAGTTCGGAACGGTGGCGTTGATCTGCGTCGAGGTGATGACGCTGAAGGAGGCCGACTGGCCGTTGAAACGGACCGCGCTCGCGCCGCTGAGGTTCGTGCCGGTGATGGTCACGACCGTGCCGACGCCGCCGCTGACCGGCGAGATGCCGCTGATGCTCGGCGCCGGGACCGGCGTGCCGCCGCCGATGAAGCCGCTGTAGAGCAGGCGGTTCGGCGACCCGGTGCCGGGGCTCGTCACCTTATTGAGCGTGGAGTTGTTGATGAGCGCTGAGGTGACGGTCGCGGGCGAGGCGCTGGTGTTGCCCTGGAGGTAGAGCGCCGCGACGCCAGCCACGTGCGGGGTGGCCATCGAGGTACCGCTGATGGTGTTGGTGGCGGTGTTCGACGTGTACCAGGCGGAGGTGATCGAGGAGCCGGCCGCGAAGATGTCGACGCAGGTGCCGTAGTTCGAGAACGAGGAGCGGGCGTCGGTGCTGGTCGTCGAGCCGACCGTGATGGCGCTGGCCACGCGCGACGGCGAGCCGTTGCAGGCGTTGGTGTTCTCGTTGCCGGCGGCGACCGCGAAGGTCACGCCGTCGTTGATCGCGGCCACCACCGCGTCGTCGAGGGTCTGCGAGATGCCGCCACCGAGCGACATGTTGGCCACGGCCGGCTGACCGGCGGCGTGGTCGGAGGCGACCCAGTTCACGCCGGCGATGACACCCGCGGTCGTGCCGGAGCCGGCGCAGTCGAGGACGCGCACGGCCACGAGGGTGACGCCCTTGGCGACGCCCCAGGTGGTGCCGCCGACCGTACCGGCGACGTGCGTGCCGTGGCCGTTGCAGTCGGCCGCCGGCAGCGCGTTGTCGACGGCGTCATAGCCGTTGATGGCGCGGCCGCCGAAGTCGGTGTGCGCGACGTTGATGCCGGTGTCGACGATGTACGCCTTCACGCCGGCACCGGTGGCGTTGTAGACGTAGGTGCCATTCAGGGGAAGGTTCTGCTGGTCGGTGCGGTCGAGACCCCAGGTGGCGTTGCTCTGGGTCGCCTGGATGGTGATCAGACCGTCTTCTTCGATGTACTTGACGCGCGGATCTTCGGCGAGCTTGAGCGCCTGGCGCTCGTTGAGCTCGACCGAGAAGCCGCGAACCGCATTCTTGTAGATGTGGTTCTTGCGGCCGCCGTGGAGGCGCGCGAGATCATCGGCGGTCGCCTCCACATCCGCGACACGGTCTTCCAGCACGACGATGTAGCTGTCCTGAATCTTGTTTTTGGCTTTCCTGACGTCAGCCTTTTTCGGACCGGCGGCGATGGCCGGGAGGGCGAGAACCAGAACCAGGAGCGAGAGCAGTGTCCGTTTCATTCATTAACCCCTTTTCGCGAATGTGCGGACCGCTGCAAGAGCACGCGGACAGCCAACATTGGTGACGGAAGTAAGTCGATGAAACGACAACTACTTGGCTGCAGAGCACGTTTCAGTGATGGGTCAGAAGCTGCGCAGTTCCACCGTTATCGCCGGGTCAAACTGTGACGGAGGAGTGAAATTTGATCCGCCCGTGCTACCGTTCGCCCCCACGAAGCACGAAAGGACCAGCTATGTCGAGAATCAACGGTGAAAAAGCACGCGCGGCGATCGCCAGAAAACGGCGGACGGCGCAGCGGGAGAAGGATCGCGCCAAGCTCGCGCAGATCCGCAGCGGCGCTGCCACGCAGGGCAGCGGCGACGACAAGAACAACAAGACGGCCGAGAAGTAAGGGGTTTCGGAGTGCGGCACCGCACGCACTCCGAAACTACCAGACCGTCGAGAGCACGCCCGAGTCTCGAATCCGGCCGTCCTTGGTCACCAGCGGGACACCGAAACAGAGTGCGGTCGCGGCGATGATCCGGTCGGCGGGATCGGCAGGGAACGTGGCCGGAAGGCTCACCGCGCGAACGGCGATGTCGACGTTCAGCGGGATCACCGCGATTCGCGGCAACGCGGTGACGTCGTACAGCCACGCCTCCACGTCATCGATCGCGATCCTGCCGCGCTGCGCCAGCATCGCGACCTCCCAGCAGGTGATCGCCGACAACGCGATGGTGTCTTCTTCGTCGAGCGCGAACCGGGCGACCTTCGACAACTGCGCCGGCTCCGTCACCCACCAGATCAAGGTGTGCGTGTCGACAACGATCACTTCGCCGCGTCCCACTCCTCATTGAGTGGGCCGACGATATCGCCGAGGATCTCCACCGATCCGCGCAGTTCCTCGATCGACCGCGTTGCCCGCGGCTCGATCGGAACCACTCTCGCCACCGGCATTCCGTCACGCGTGACGAGAACTTCGATGCGGGAGTTCTCGACCTCCTTGAGGATCGCGAGAAACCGCGCCTGCGCTTCGTTTGCCGGAACGGTGTGTTTCATAGCCATTCCATTTTACACCTGACCGGCCATCTCGCGCTCTTTCGCGAACATCCCTGGCGTGTACGCGGTGATCGTTCCGGTGAAGGCGCTGGCGGCGACGGTCAGCGGGGATGCCAGCCACAGCTTGCCGGGGCCGCTGCGGCCTTTGTAGTTGCGGTTGATGGCGCTGACGGTGACCTGTTCGTTTTCGTCGGAGACGCCGGGGCCGCAGCCGATGCAGGCGCCGCAGCCGGGGTTGAGCACCGTGGCGCCGGCGCGCTCGAAGGTGTCGAGCAGGCCGTTGTCGCGGGCGAATTTCTCCACCGCCTGCGAGCCGAACTGGATGAAGAACTGCACGCCGTCCGCGACGCGCAGTCCGGCGTCGACCGCTTCCTTCGCCACCTGGTGGTAGAAAAGGAAGTCGTCGATCTTGCCGGCGGTGCAGGAGCCGGCGTAGGCGATGTCGATCTTCACGCCGCCGATGTCGTCGATGAAGGCGCCGTTGGTCGGATCGGACGGGATGCCGTGATCGGGATCGCCCGGATGGGCGACCATCGGCTTGATTTCGGAGAGGTCGATCACGTGCACGCCGCCGGCGTAGTCGGCTCCCTCGTCGGGTGAGACGAAGCGCGCGCGCAGCGCGTCGAGGTCGGCGCCGGGACGCATGGAGGCGATCCATTCGAGCGTCTTCTCGTCCCCTTCCACGATGGCCGTGCGCGCGGCGCACTCGGTGGCCATGTTGGCGAGCGTGGCCCGTTCGTCGAGCGAGAGGGCGCGCACGCCGGGGCCGGTGAACTCCATGATCCGGTCGAGCGTCATCTGCGGCTTGGCGTAGTTGAGGAGGATGTAGAGCATCACATCCTTGGCGGTGACGTTCGGCTGGAGCTCGCCGGTCAGCTCGAAGCGGATCGACTCCGACACTTCGACGGTGGTGAAGCCGGAGTGGACGAGGTTCGCGTACTCGGTCGCGCCGACGCCCCACGCCAGGGCGTTGTTCACGCCGCCCATGCAGGTATGGCTGTCGGTGGCCTGGATGAAGTCGCCCGGATCGATGAAGACCTCGCGCGCGACCTCGTGACAGATGCCGGGCGAGACGTTGCCTTTCGCCGAAAAGTCGCGGCAGCTGGTGTGCTGCTGGTACTCGCGCTGGAGGTCGCGCAGAGTCTGGATCTTCGGCAGGAAGGGCCGCATCTTCGCGACTTCGTCGGCGTAGATGAGGTGATCCTCGAAGACGGCGAACTTGTTCGGGTTGGTGATCTCGTAGTCGCGCCCGTACTCCTGCTCGAGGAAGTAGTGCACCTGGGCGGTGGTGAATTCGTGCGTGTAGCCGCCGTCGACGTCGACCACCACCGCGTCGCCCGGCTTGACGTAGCGCTGCTCGTCGGAGACGCCGCGCATGTGGCGCGCGAGGATCTTCTCCCCCATGGTCATCGGCCGCGGGGCATTGTTCGGCACCGGCAGCTGCACGTCGCCCCGTTCCACCGCTTTGGAGAACGGGAAGAGACCGCCCCACTGGATGATCAGCTTCGTGATCGGGTCGTACTTGTCGTAGAACTCGGCAAGGGGAATGCTCCCGCCGCTCTGCAGCCGCTCGAGCATCGCGTGCGTGCCCATGAGCAGCCCCTGGTTGATGTTGTTGCCGGCGTGGATCGGGGCGAACGACACCGCGATCGCGATGCGAATGCCGCTGAAGACCTCGCACTGCGTGGCGGTCTCGCGCGAGCTGCCGACGCCCTTGCGGTAGCCGCTGACGATCACTTCGAAGTTGCCGTTCTTCAGGGCGTCTGCCGCGAAGAGCCGCTCGCCGTTGACGATCAGCCCGGCGTACGCGTTGCGGGCGATGTCTTCCGGCTTGTGGTCGAAGCAGACCCACGCCGGGGTCATGGCGTCGGTATTGATGTCGTCGAGCAGATCCTCGACGCGCAGATCTTTCATCTGCAGGTCGAGCTCGCCTGCGAGCTGCTTGCGGATCAGCTCGGAATCTTTGGTCAGGAAAAGAACGCGCTTACCGGGCGTAAGCGACACGCTTTGTGGTGGTTTCATCGTTCCTCATCAACAGGATGGGCGCTGGCGTGATTCTATATGCACATGGACTACCATGCTTTCACGCGCGAGCTGGTCGACTCCCTTTCGGCGAACGGGTCCATTCTCGGCATCGTCGCCCTGGGGTCGATGGCCGAGCGCAACGGACGGACTCCCGACCGCTTCTCCGACCACGATTTCTTCGTCATCACCGAGGAGGCGGAGCCGCTGCGCAGCTCGACCGAGTGGCTGCCGGAACCGCAGACGATCGTGCTCTGGTTCCGTGAGACCGCACACGGCTGCAAGGCAATCTACGAAGACGGTCACCTCATCGAGTACGCGGTCTTTACCCCGGACGAGCTGCAGCTCGCGCGGGTGAACGACTACCGGGTGCTGCTCGATCGCGAACGGATCGAGGAGCGGATGGCCGGACTCGCGGCGCTCCCCTCCCCCTCCGTCGACAGGGAGTATCTGCGCGGCATGTTCCTCTCCCACATCCTCGTGGCCGCGACGCGCGCGCAACGTGGCGAGTTGCTCTCCGCCCGTTTCATGCTCACCCACGCCATGCGCTTTCTCGTGCAGCTGGTGGGCGGAGGTCCGGACAATCTCGATCCGCTGCGCCGTTTCAGCCACTTCAATAAGGGGGAGGAGATCGAGCGCGCCATGCAGCAGGAGATCACCGCCGCCGCGCGTGCGTTGCTGATGATCTACGTCGCACGCTTCGGCGATGACACCGCGACCGCGACCGTACGGCGCACGCTGGAAACGCCGTTCGCGAGCCGTTAGAAGCGCGAGAGCACGTCCCTCGCCTCCTGGTCGTTCGGGTCGATCGCCAGCGAGCGGCTCAGCGCTTCGCGGGCCATGTCGATTTGGTTCTGGCGCATGTACGTATAGCCGAGTCCTCGCAGCGCGGCCGCATTGCGCGGCTCGGCGAGAATGGCGATTCGATAGGCCGATTCCGCTTCGTCGACGATCCCCAGCCCGAGGTTCGCGTCGCCGCGGAGCTGCCAGGTGGCGGCGCCGGGGTCGCTCACGTCTTCGAGTAGATCGAGCGCGCCTCCGTACTGCCGCAGCCGGACCAGATCGCGGGCCCGGGCGACGCGATCGAGATCGACACCACTTTCCGGCTTCGGGAGCGGATAGCCGATCCGTTCCGCGACCGGCCGCACGCGATGGACGCCGAGATACGCGTGCAGGTAGATGCGCCCCGGAGTGGTGCGGATCGCTTCCGCCGCGGCATCGGCTGCGCGCGTGTCGTTGGCGTCGCGCATCGCAATGGCGATCACCCGCAGACCGGCTTTCGCGGCGAGGCGCTGTTCACGCTCGAGCAGCACCCGCTCGTGCGGGAGATTCGGATCGAGCAGCGCGACGATCGCCGCGTATTTCAGGCGATGCATCCGGGCCATGTCGATGTCATCGGGATAGCCGCCGAGCTCCACGCGCGTCGCGTCGGGCTCCGCATCGCGGCGCAGCACCAAGTACGCGGCGAGGGCGATCGCGAGCAGCGCCGCCGCGATCAGGACGGCGCGCTTCATCGCTCGCGCTTCATCCCCTTGCGGGCCCGGACGACGAAGTGGATCGGGCAGCCGACGAGCTGCAGGGCGTCGCGGAACTGATTCTCGAGGTAGCGCCGATACGAGAAGTGAATCGGCTCGTCCACGTTCGAGAAGAGGGCGAAGGTCGGCGGCCCGCTCTTGAGCTGCGTCACGTAGTAGAAGCGGCGCGGCTTGCCTCGTACGGTCGGCGGATGGTGCGCGGTGACGGCGCGCTCGAGGATCCGGTTCAGCTCCGAGGTCGAATGCTTCTTGCGGTAGGCCGCGACGATGGCGTCGATCTTCGGGAAAATCTTCTCGACGCGGCGGCCGGTCTTGGCGGAGATGAATTCGAGCGGCGCGTAACTGAGGAACTTCAGCTTGAAGCGGAACTGCTCCTCGAAGCGCTTGTAGTCGTCGGGGCCGTGCTGCTCGGCGTCCCACTTGTTGACCAGGATCAGCGCCGCCTTCCCCGCCTCTTCGGCGTAGCCGGCCACGGTGGCGTCCTGGGCGGTGACGCCGTCGACGGCATCGATCATCACCAGGCCGATCTCGCAGCGCTCGATGGCCTTGCGGGCCGAGATGACGGCGAGCTTCTCCGCTTCATCGGTCGTTTTGCCTTTGCGGCGGATGCCGGCCGTGTCGATGATCGTGTATTGCTTGCCGTTGCGAACGATCTCCGAGTCGATGGCGTCGCGCGTCGTCCCGGAGATCGGCGAGACCACCGCCCGCTCTTCCTCGGAGAGTCGATTGAGCAGCGACGATTTGCCGACGTTGGGACGGCCGATGATGGCCACGCGGATGGGCGCGTTCTCGTCCTCTTCGTCGTCCTGGGTGTCTTCGGGCGGGACGATCTCGCCGATGGCGTCGAGCAGGTCGTCCGTCCCCTCGCCATGCTCGGCGGAGATCGGGAAGACGCGTTCCAGGCCGAGCTCCCAGAACTCCGGCACCGCCTCTTCGGCGTCTTTGCGATCGATCTTGTTCACCGCCAGGACCGCTTTCTGCGACTCGCGGCGGAGGTCCTGGGCGATCTCCAGGTCCTCCGGCAGCACGCCGGCGGCGCCGTCGACGACGAAGATGATGAAGTCGGCTTCCTCGAGCGCTTTCCGCGCCTGCGCCTTGATCTCGCCGGCGAAGGCGGACATCGGCGAGTCGCCGTATTCGAGGCCGCCGGTGTCGGTCAGCTCGTACTTGCGGCCGTCGTCGAGCTCGACGACGTCGGTCAGGCGATCGCGGGTCATGCCCGGCAGATCGTGGGTGAGCGCGCGGCGTTTGCCCGCCAGGCGGTTGAAGAGGGTCGACTTGCCGACGTTCGGCCGGCCGACGATGACGATTCGTTTCAGACTGCGTTTAGCCATGGTTTAGCGCACCGGATGTGTTGGGCTGAGCGGGGCCTGCAAAAGCGCATCCCAGTCGAAGAGCCCGAGGGCGGCGGCCGCATAGTAGAAGAGGATGGCCCCGATCGCGGTGTTGAAAAAGTTCAGCACACCGTTTGGGACGACGCTGCCGCGCTTCCGGTTCCAGCTGCCGGCGATGCTCTCGAGGTACGAGCCGAGAAACGCGCAGACGGCGATCGTCAGCACCACCGGCCACGAAAACGTGGCGCGGAACCAGAGCTGATCGACCGCCGCCACCCCCGCCAGCGCGACGATCAACCCTCCGGCGAAACCGGCCAGCGTCCCTTCGATCGAGATCGCCCCTTCCGTTCCGACCGGCACGCGCTTGAGCGTCAGCGGCAGGAAGGCGTTGCGTCCGAGGAGCTGGCCAATCTCCGACGCTGTGGTGTCGGCGGCGGCCGTGGCGAGTGAGGCGATGCCCATGAACAGCGGGAGGAGCTGCATCTCCATCGCGCTCGATTCGCTGCGGGCCAGGCGTGAGACAGCGATGGCGCAGATGGCGGCGACGCCAACGTTCGAGAAGGCGTGGCTGAACCCGCGGCGCCCTCCCTCCTCCTGCGCCAGCCCTTTCTTCGCTTTGCGCTGGTAGCCGAGTTTGGTCGTCGCGGTGCCGATGATGAAGAAGGCCAGCAGGGCGACGTACAGCGGCCAACCGCCGCCGAGGATCAGGATCGCGCCGAGCACCCACCCACCGATCGCGCCGGAGAGGTTGACGCTCTTCGCAAAGTAGCCGGCGATCGCCAGGATGCCGTTGACGATCAGCCACGGCACGGTGCCGGGCCAGGTGCCGTACGGCGAGAGCGGCGTGATGCCGAGGACCACCAGCGCGACGGCGGAGGCAAACGGCACCGAGACGTTGTCGTCGACGCCGAGCGGCAGCGACTCGACGACCGCCGCGGCTACCGCGGCCAGGGCGATGATCAGCGGCTCGCGATAACCCATCCAGTAACCGACCGCGATCCCGCCGGCGCTCGCGGCGATCACGAACGCGACGAGGCCGCCCCAGCTCTTATCGCGGTTCCACGGCAGCGACCCGATGCGCAGCGCTTTCCCCGCCAGTGTGGCCACCCCGTCGCCGAAGGCGAGGAAGGCCCAGGCAATGGCGGCGATGTGCAGCTGATGGCGGAAGACGAGGATCAGCAGGAGGACGCAGAAGGGATAGAGGACGATGCCGGCGTCGTAGCCGCGTTCGTGGCGCGCCACGCTCTTGCCGACCACACGATGCAGGATCTGCCGGTTGCCGAGCACCGCAAACGCCGCCACCGCCGCCGCCCCCCACCACGGAAGCCACTTCAGCGCGAAGGCAAAGAACCCGAAAGCAATGTGCAGCGATTTGCGAAGCGCTTCGTTCGGCTGGTGCATCCGGGGGGCATCTTACAAGGGGAGAGAACGACCGGGGGCCTCCGGCGGCCGGGGCCATGGCCCCGGACCCCGCTGGTTGGCCTAGCCTCCGCGACACTCTGTCGCGAGATACGAGACTGTCTCGCGGAGGCTGGGCCAACCAGAGGGTCCGGGCCCGCGGCCCGGCCGCCGGAGGCCCCCCGGTCGTTCTCTCCCCAC
>DASWOB010000058.1:0-72976 GCA_036398925.1 Thermoanaerobaculia bacterium | reverse complement strand
TAACCCGGATGATTCATGAAGGTGTCGAAGCGGACGGTCAGCGCGGGTCTTGAACCGCGTGTGCGGCGATGGGCAGCGCAATTCTGTGGAAAACGCGTGTAAGACTTGCCGTTCCCAAGACGTGATGCACATGAACGTGTGCAGAAATCGTCGAGTGAACACACCTCACCCTGGCGGGCGGCTCCGCTGATGAGTGGCGGCCCTGTTGGTTCAACGAAGCAGCGGCACGAGGCGCGGCCAGAGTGAGGCTGAAGGATGGGAGGCGCTCAGTTCCAGCCAGATTCTGCGGGCCGTGACGCGCACCACGGCCGCGACCTTGAGCAGCCGGAGGCGGAGGGTGTCCATCTGCACTGCAGCGAGGGAGGTCTCGGCGAGCTGCTCGCGCAGCAGGTACATGAGGATGTATGCGGTGACGTGAATCAGCAGCCGGAACTGATTGGCGGCAAACGCGTGACAGGACATCCTGTCGCCCATCATGGCGTTTTTCAGCTCCTTGATGTGGTTCTCGCACTGGCCGCGCCCCGTGTAGAAGTCGTAGACCTGCTCCGCCGGCTCCTCCATGTTCGTGATCATGAAGCGCGGGTTCTCGCCGAGTGAGGTGATCTCCGCCTTCGCCACGATGCGCCGGTCGTGCGGTGTCTTCCGTCCCCAGCGCATTTTGAAGTCGGTGATGATCTTGGCGCTGCCGTCTGCGGCTGCAATTTGCCGTGCATGCTGCATCGTCGGCTCGAGCCGCTCTACCAGCGCACGGTGAGTGATCAGGCCGATGACGTAGCGCACGCCAAGCGTCTCGCAGGTCTGGTAGAGCTCGGGCGAGGAGAAGCCGGCGTCGGCGCGCACGATCATGTCGAACCGCAGTCCGGCTTCGACGAGGCGACGGTAGATGCGCAACAGCACCGGAACGACGCCACCCGAGCGGGTTCGGCCGCCGCGAAGCATCGCCGCCACCGGCCATCCGTACCGGTCGAACACTAGGAGCGGGTAGTAGATGTAGTTCCCGTAGTGGCCATGGAACAGCGCGAGCTGCTGTTCGCCATAGGTGATGAAGTCGGTCGAGTCGAAGTCGAGGATGATCCGCGCACGGCGCCTGGACCGGCGAGCCTTCGCTCGCAGTCGCGCGATCCAGAGGTCACACAGCGCGTTGGAGAACGAGAGCAGGTCGGCATGCCGCCGCTGCTCGAAGCGCGACAGCGTCGGCTGGGATGCCAGCACGGCATCGTCGTCGGGGACACGCCCCACGGCCAGTTGAAACCCGGCATCGTGGCGGAGCGAGTTGGCGTCAGAAGCGTCTTCGTACCCGCATGCAATCTGATACGCACGCTGCCGCAGAAGATCGACCGTCGAGTGCTGGACCTTCGCCGCCTCGCGCCGGTCCCGAAGAGATGCGGCAAGGCGCTCGGTGATCCGGAGCTTCTGATCGAGCCGCCCTACCAGCACGACACCGATGTCGGAGCTGATCGGAGTGTCGACGAACGCCGCCGTCACGGTGCGGCGACCGGTGGAAAAGAGATCGACCTGCGAGTTACACTGTGTCACGACGCGGGCACCTCCTCGGTCTTGTACGCTGTGGCTCGACACCTACAGAATACAAAGACTTACGAGTGCCCGCTTCTGTTTTGTGCGGAAGTCTCGTGAATAATCCCCATTAAACGCCACGTGGATAACCCATCCATTTCGCTTGGATCAGCTGCGGAGCAAGCCTTTCAGGCGACTCGTAATTTACAGGGCCGCAGGGTGTCTGGGCGAGACGCCGCGACAGATCGGCTGGCGTGGTCAGGGCATCGAAGTGGTAGCTTGCGTTGACCGCTTGATCACGCATTGATCCGAGGACGCTTTGGTCCGTAGCTCGCGCGTATTGGAACGACGAGAGGGCGGCTATCTCAGTTTCGACGAGGTCGGCCCCGATTCCGAGATCCAGGAGCAGTTGCTCGAGGCTCTGTAGGAACCGTTGCTCCGCGGTTCTTCGCTCTCGTTGCCAGATGACCACCGATAGACGGGATGTACTACTCATGTAGTGCAACAGGCGCGCGGAACCGATGTTGAGAACGTTGGCATACCAGGGCCCGAGCGCAGTTGTGCTGGCGATAGACGCGGGCAAGGTGTTGGGTAGACCGAACAGCTTGCGGTACTTTGAGGTGCAGCAAAGTGTCTCCACGCCGGCAATCATCTCGCAACACCTGCCGTCAGCGACGAATCAGCGCGAATTCCTGGCCGATGCGGCTCGCGGACAGCCTCATGGCCGGTACCACGCTCGCCTCACCGCGTTGATGCCTGGAGACGAGGGGTGGGCTGGAAGCCCACACCACACCGCGGGCAAACCAACTTCCTTCTCACTGCTCTAGCGCGGGTCGTAGTAGCGGATGGCCAGCAGGCCGATGCCCTTCTTGCCATTCTCGCTCTTCGGGTCGTCCGAGAGGACGGCCATGATGTTCGGCAGGGCTTCGTCGTAGATGAGCAGGGCGGCCGTTTCTTTTTTGGGGAGGCCGCGGGCGGTGCGGAGGTGGCGGCTCTCTTCTTCGAACGCTTTGCGCACTTGGGTGCGGAAGGCGAAGAGCTCGAAGCGGATGGAGTGCAGGCGCTCTTTCTGAAAGTCTAGGGTGAGCGATTTGTCGTCGTCGTAGTCGATGACGTACTCGCCGGGTTTGTCGCCGCTCTTCGCGTGGAAGCCGCCTTCGGAGAGGATGCGCAGCGCTTCGAGGCGCGGCATGCCGATGTAGAGACGGAAGGCGTCGGGCCGCATCCAGGTGGTCTGGCCGGCGGCGGGGAAGTTGGGCTGGCCGAGGAGAAGAAGGGTCAGGAGAAGGTGCATTCGGTTAGTGAACGTATTCTTCGAGTGGCTGCGCGACGATCTTGCGCGACTGGATGATGGAGGTGGCGAGCATGGCCCGGCGGCCGATCTCGTCCCACTGTTCGCTGCGGACGAGGTCGGGGACGGCCAGCGAGCTGCCGAGGTTGACCGCTACGCAGCCGGCGTCGAGATAGGCGTCGATCATGTCGAGCGGCACGGGGCCGCCGGCCAGCATCAGCACGTCGCGGATCGGACCGCGGATGGTGCGGATGAAATCGGGGCCGCCGAGGTGATGGGCGGGGTAGACCTTCACCACGTCGGCGCCCATCTCCCAGGCGCGGATGATTTCGGTCGGGGTAGCGGCGCCGGCGATCGAGAGCAGGTCGTTCTCGACCGCGTACTCGATCACAGTCGGGTCGGTGTGCGGCGAGACGATCACCTCCGCGCCGGCGCGGCGTGCGAGCGCGGCGTCGTTGGTGCTGCGCACGCTGCCGACGGCGAGGGTGAGGTCCTGGCCGGCATAGCGCTGCGCCATCGTGGCGATCAGCGAGATCGCATCGGGCGTGGTCAGCGTGACTTCGATCAGCTTGATGCCGTTGCGCGCGTACGCGTCGGCCACCGCTTCTGCTGCTTCTGCACTGTCTTCGCGAACGACGCCGATGATCTGTTCGGAAATGACGCGGGCGAGGAGCTCTTTTCGGGACATGACGTGGAAAAGATTAGCACGCACGCGCGAGCGCTCGCGTGCAGCCAGTCAGCTTCTCAGCGACACAGCCGTTCAGGCCGCGGAGGGGAAGCGCGGCGCCTGAACGGCGGAACAGCTGAGCCGCTGAATGGCGGTCAATGCAGCTTCGTCACGAGCTCAGTGAAGGCCGGCTCGCGCCGCAGGCTGTCGAGCCGCGGGTCGACCTCCAGGAAGACCATCCAGGCGGAGCGATCGTCGTACGCCAGCCGCAACTGTTCGAGCGCGATTGCCGTCTGGCCGAGCCCGGCGTGGATGACGGCGATGTCGTACGGCGAGATGTAGCGCGTCTTGGCCTGCTCCCGCAGTGTCTCGAGCAGCGCCAGCGCCTGCTCGCGATGCCCGGCGATGGCGTGGGTGTGCGCGAGCATGGCCATCAGGATGGGGATGCGATCGACCTCCAGCGCGCGGCCGAACGCGTCGATCGATTCGCTGTAGCGATGCTGCTGCCCCAGCGCCATCCCCAGCCAGCCGTGCGCGGGGATGAAGCGATCGTCGAGATCGAGCGCCTTCCGGAAGCGGCGAATGGCCGATTCGAAATCGCGCGCAAAGTAGAACGGCCAGCCGCCGTGCACTGCGGCGATCAGCGACAGCGGATCGAGATCGCACGCCTTGGTGACCTGCTCGACCGCGGAGTCGAAGCGTCCGCGCGCGGAGAGGAGCATCGCGTAGCCGTCATGCGCGGTGGCGTAGTTCGGATTGAGCTCGATGGCGCGCAGGTAAGCCTCCTCCGCGCCGTCCCAGTCCCAGTCGAACCACCAGCGTACGGCGCCGAGGGAAGCCCACGCCTCCGCGAGCTGATCGTCGATCTCGATCGCCTTCATGGCCGCCGCTTTCGCCTTCGGCATGGCCTCGTTCGGCGGCAGCGGGATGTTCGTCGTCAGCGTGACGTACGAATCGGCCAGCCCGGCGTACGCGCTGGCGAATGAGGGATCGCTATCGATGGCATCGCGAAAGAAGCCGATGCCCCGCTTCAGGCTCTCCTCGGTCCGTTTGTTCCAGTGGTAGCGCCCCTTCAGATAGAACTGATACGCCTCGCTGTTCTCGGTGGTGCGCTTGCGGAGCTTCTTCTTTTCGGCGCCGGTGAGCTTGAGGCGGAGCTTGTCGGTGATCTCGCGCGACATCTCTTCCTGCAGGGTCATGAGATCGGCCATGGCGCGGTTGTACGTCTCGCCCCAGAGCTGCGAGCCGTCGAGGGAATCGACCAGCTCCACGTTGACGATGAGACGCTCGCCGATCTGCTGCACGCGGCCGGTCAGCACGGCCCGCACGCGGAGCTCGCGGCCGACGCTCTGCGCGTCGAAGTCGCGGCCTTTGTACCGGAACACGGTGCTGCGAGCCATCACCTTCAGCTTCGGCAGTTGCGAGAGGCGGTTGATCACCCCCTCGGTGATGCCGTCGCTGAGGTAGTCGCTGTTCGCGTCGTTCGTCGCGTTCACCAGCGGCAGCACGGCGATGGACTCGATCGACTTCGTGCGCGAGCTCTTCCGCTTCGCCAACTCCGCCAGCAGGTCGCCTTTGACCATTGTGGCGCTGCTGGCGATCGCGCGCAGCGTCAGGGAAAGGTCACGCGCGGATTGAAATCGCGCGCCCGGATTCTTCTCGACGCAGCCTTCGATGATCCGCTGGAACTCCGGCGGGACACTGTTCGAGAGCGCGTCGCGCGGGATGTCTTCCTTGAGGATGGCCGCGATGGTGGCGGCGCCGGAGTCGCGGTGGAACGGCTTCCGGGCCGTGACCATCTCATAGAGGATGCAGCCGAGGGAGAAGATGTCGGCGCTGGCGTCGACCGACTCGCCGCGCAGTTGCTCGGGCGCCATGTAGCCGAGCGTGCCGACCACGGTGCCGGGATCGGTCTGGAACCAGCGCGTGGTGGGGATGTTCGCCTCGTCGCGCTGGAGGAGCATCGGGTCGGTCTGCGCGAGCCCAAAGTCGAGCACCTTCACCCGGCCGTCGTCGGTGAGGAAGATGTTCTCCGGCTTGAGGTCGCGGTGGACGATCGCCTTCGCGTGCGCTGCGGCCAGGCCGTCGGCCACTTCCGCGCCGATCTCCACGGCCCGGCGCCAGTTCATCCGCGAGCCTTCGAGCGACGCGCGCAGCGTCTGTCCCTCCAACAATTCGGTGACGAGATAGAACGTGTCGTCGTGCCGCCCGACGTCGTGCACGGCGATGATGTTGGGGTGCGAGAGTGCGGCGATGGCGCGTGCCTCGCGCTCGAGCCGCTGCGCCGCGTCCTTCTCCTGCGCGTCGCGCGCGAGGATCTTGATGGCGATGTCGCGTCCGAGGCGCGGATCGCGGCCGCGGTAGACCTGTCCCATGCCTCCTTCGCCGAGCAGCGAGAGGACCTCATAGGGGCCGATGTGGGCGCCGGGAGTGAGCATTGTGTGGGGCATATTCTATCGGGCGGTCTGTTAATCTTTCGCAGCCCATGGTCCTCATCAACAAAGCCATCAACGAAGTGACGGTCAAGCTGGTCTATTACGGCCCCGGCCTGTGCGGCAAGACCACCAACCTCGAGAAGATCTACGCGAACCCGAAGCTCGACAACAAGGGGAAGATGATCTCGATGTCGACGGAGACGGATCGCACCCTCTTCTTCGACTTCATGCCGATGGAGCTCGGGACCATCGCCGGCCAGAAGGTGCGCGTGCAGCTCTACACCGTGCCGGGCCAGGTGTTCTACGACGCCACGCGCAAGCTGGTGCTGCGCGGCGCGGACGGGGTGGTGTTCGTGGCCGACTCGCAGTCGTCGATGCGCGAGTCGAACCTCGACAGCCTCGCGAACCTCAAGACCAACCTGCGCATCAACCGTATCGACCCCGAGAAAGTCGCGCTGATCTTCCAGTACAACAAGCGCGACCTGCCGAACGCGGCCACCGTCGAGGAGATGAACGCCTACATGAAGCCGGGCAACGCGCCGGTGGTCGAGGCGTCCGCGATCCAGGGCGTCGGCGTGACCGCCACGCTGCGCGCGGCGGTGTCGAAGATCCTCGATAACCTGAAGAACAACGTCGATGTGACGCTCTACGAAGAGCCGGCCCTGACCGCGCCCGACATGAGCCAGCGCGCCGGCGTGACCACCGGCTCTGCCGGCACGCCGAAGCTGTCGATGAAGACCGGCGAGCGCCCCGCGCCGCAGCCGCCGCAACGCAACACCAACACCGCGCCGGTGGTCCTGCCACCGGAGGTCTTTGAGCCGGTAGCCTCCCCCTTCGCCACCTCGGAAGACTCGGCCTCGCCATTCGACATGAATTTCGACGCCATCGAAGCCGCTGTCGATTCGACGGATGAATCGTCGGCGGCGGAGGACGATCCGTTCGCCGCGACCGCGGTGCTCGACGAGCCGTTCGCGCAGCCGGAGCCCGCCGTCGCCGGCAACGGCGCAGAGCGGGCGGAGCTCGAGTCGATGCTCGCCAACGCCCGCTCCCTGATCGCCTCCCTCGAGATCGCCCTCGACCGCGCTCATGAGAGCGAGAGGATGCTCTCGGATAAGCTGGCGCGGCTGTAGGCAATCCTCATTTGCGCTCGCCGAACGATGAGCGATGAGAGATGAGCGATGAACGGGGCGGACGCGCGAGCGGTTCATCGCTCATCGCTCACGCTCACGAGAGCGAGAGGATGCTGTCGGATAAGCTGGCGCGGCTGTAGGCAATCCTCATTTGCGCTCGCCGAACGATGAGCGATGAGAGATGAGCGATGAACGGGGCGGACGCGCGAGCGGTTCATCGCTCATCGCTCATCCTTCATCGCTCGTAATAGACTCCCCCCGTGACCTGGTACCAGGAGTGGTTCGGCGAGGAGTATCTCGAGCTCTACTCCCATCGTGACGAAAACGAGGCGCGGCAGCAGGTCTCGTTTCTGCGCGAGCAGGTGGGGGTCGTTCGGGGGCCGCTGCTCGATCTGGCCTGCGGGATGGGGCGGCACATGCAGGAGCTGCGCAGCGAGGGGTATCAGCCGGTCGGCTGCGATCTGTCGCTGATCCTGCTCCGGGCCGGTTTCACCGAATACGGCGCGATGCCGGTCACCCGAGCCGACATGCGCCAGTTGCCGTTCTGCGACGGCGTCTTCTCCGGCCTGGTCAACTTCTTCACCAGCTTCGGCTACTTCGCAACCGAGGGCGAGAACCGGCAGGTCGTGCGCGAGATGGCGCGTGTGCTGGCGGGGGATGCTCCCTTTCTCTTCGACTACCTGAACGTCCACCGCGAGCTCGACAGGCTCGTGCAGCGGGAGACGCGGGAGACGCCGACCGGTCGGGTGGAGATCGAGCGATGGTTCGACAGATCTGACCGCTCGTTCAACAAACGGATAACGATCGGTCAAAAGCGTTACCTGGAGCGGGTCCGCGGATACGATCTCGACGAAATCTCGGAGATGTTTACCTCATGCAATCTGTCGATCCGCTCTACGTTCGGGAACTTCGACGGCTCGAAGTGGAGCCCGTCTTCGCCACGTCTGATCCTGGTCGGAAGACGGATCCGATGAGGGTGCCGTTGTCGCAGTACCCCGGCTTCAACCGCTTCACCCTCGACTGGCTGGCCGGCGACGACCGCTTTCTGCCTCGTCGCGGGGCGGACCGACAAGGCCGCCGCGCGGTCGATGCCGAGCTCGTGGCCGCCCTCAAAGCGCAGAACAGGCAGTGGGGCATCGACGCCGACGCCGACATCGACGCCTGGGCCACGGGCGACGCGGTGATGCTCATCGCCGGTCAGCAGCTCGGCTTCGCTGGCGGCCCGCTCTACACGCTCGCCAAGATCGCCACGCTCCTCAAGATGAAGCGGCAGTACGCGAGCGAGGGAAAGAAGGCGGTGGCCTTCTTCTGGCTGGCCAGCGAAGACCACGACTGGGACGAGGCGGCCGCGCTCTCGCTGCCGGTGGCGGGCCTCTGCGTGCAGAAGCAGGTCAACCGGCAGGTGGATCTGGTCTGTATGCGCGCGATCCGATCGGCGGACCAGCGCGCCGCGGTCGGATCGCTTCCCGTCCCCGAGTCGCTCATCGGCCAGCTCCTCTCCCTCTACGATCTCCCCCGCCCCTCCTGGCTGCGTCCCGGCATCAACTTCCGCGATTCGTTCGCGGAGCTGCTCGCGTCGGTGTTCGGCAACGAGCTGGTGCTGATCGACGCGCTCACTCCCGAGCTGCGCCGCGCCGGCCTGCCGCTCTTCCAGCAGATCGGGGAGAAGCACGACCACATCCAGGACGCGCTGCACGACAGGGCAAAAGAGCTCGCGGCGGCCGGCTACGCGCAGCAGATCGTCCCGCCCGACGGCGAGCACTACACGCTCTTCTTCGAGCTCGATGCGCACGGCGTCCGCCATCCGGTCACGCGGCCGGTCGAAGCGGAGCGCACCTCGACCTCCGCCCTCACCCGGCCGTTGCTGCAGGATCAGGTGCTGCAGCCCGACGTCTTCGTCGGAGGACCGTCCGAGGTGGCGTACTACGCGCAGCTCGTCCCGCTGTACGAGATGCTCGGCGTCGCGATGCCGCGCGTCGCGCTGCGCGGTCACGCGCTGGTTGCACCGAAACGGGTGGCGCGCGCGATCGAGCGCTACGACATCGAGCCGCACGAGCTCTTCGCCAGCGCCGACGCTCTCCTCATCGAACGTGAGCCGGAAGGGGTTTCGCAGATCCGCGACATCGCCGAGTCCGCCCGCGCGAACCTGATGCAGCACATCGAGCAGATCTCGCAGCTCGCGTTACCGGCCGATCACTCGCTGGCCGGTTCGATCCAGCGCTCCATCGGCCATCTCGAATACCACTTCAACAAGCTGAGCGAGCGCGCGATCAAGGGGCTGGTGCGCAAGGATCGCGAGCGCCTCGCGGCCGTCCGCGAGCTCGCGGCCACCCTCCACCCCGACGCGCACGTGCAGGACCGCGTGGTCGGCTGGTTCGGCTACTGGAGCGAGTACGGCCAGCATCTCACGCAGTGCCTGATCGACGAGATCGAGCCCGACAGCGACGTCTTCCGCATCGTGAGCCTATGAACGAAACCGTAGACATCCTCTTCTTCGCCGCGCATCCCGATGACGTCGAGCTCTCTTCCGGCGGCACGCTTGCCCAGGCGGTGAAAGACGGCCGCCGCGTCGGCATCGTCGATCTCACCCGCGGCGAGATGGGCACGCGCGGCACGCCGCAGACCCGCAAGCGGGAGGCCGCCGCCGCTGCCCGTATCCTCGGCGCGACGTTCCGCCAGCAGCTCGACTTCGGCGACGGTGGTCTGCGCACCGGACGTGAGGAAGAGCTGCAGATCATCGAGCTGCTCCGCCGTCATCGCCCGCAGGTGATCTTCACCGCCTGGCCCGACGAGCGCCATCCCGATCACGCGCGCGCCGGCCGCCTGATCACCGACGCCTGGTTCTACGCCGGCCTCAAAGCGCTCGATACCGGCACCCCCGCGCATCGGCCGCAGAGCGTCATCTATTACCTCCAGAACTACGCCATCCCGCCGTCGTTCGTCGTCGACGTCACCGCGGCGTGGAAAACCAAGATGCGTGCCGTGGCCGCCTACAAATCGCAGTTCCACGATCCGAAGTCGAAAGAGCCGAAGACCTTCATCAGTGACCCGAAGTTTCTCCGCATCATCGAGGGCAACGCGCGCCACTACGGCGCGATGATCGGCGCCGAATTCGGCGAAGCCTTCGTCACCAAACAGCCGCCGCGGGTGGATGATGTGGTGGCGGCGTACCGTGGGCGTGAGGTATGACGTTCCTCGCCAACCCTGAGGAGCGCAGCGACGAATGGGTCAACCAGGGCGCGGCCAGACATTCAGCGACGACGTGGTACGTGCGAACAGCAACGCCGCGCCTTGATTGATGCTTCGGCTTCGCTCAGCATTTTTAGACGACCATGAAAATCGGGATCACCTGCTACCCCACTTTCGGCGGCTCCGGCGTCGTGGCCACCGAGCTCGGTCTCGCGCTGGCCAAGCGCGGCGATGAAGTCCACTTCATCAGCTACGCGCCGCCGTCGCGGCTGAACATTCTTCACGAGCGCGTGCACTTTCACGAGGTGACGGTCACGCCGTATCCGCTCTTCGACCCCTACCCGCCGTACACGCTGGCCCTGGCGACGAAGATGGCCGAGGTCGCGGCGTACGAGAAGCTCGACATCCTGCACGTCCACTACGCGATCCCGCACGCGATCAGCGCCTATCTCGCCGTGCAGATCCTCGGCGGCAAGAAGCTGAAGGTCATCACCACGCTGCACGGCACCGACATCACCCTGGTCGGCCGCGACGCCAGCTACCTCCCGATCACCAAGTTCGGCATCGAGGTCTCGGACGGCGTCACCGCCGTGTCGGAGTGGCTGAAGAAAGAGACCGCGGTCAACTTCAACACGCAGAAGCCGATCGAGGTCATCCCGAACTTCGTCGACCCCGACCGCTTCCGCCGCCATGAGAGCGCCTTCTGCAACCAGTTTGGCGGGTCGAATGAGAAGCTGCTCTGCCACGTATCGAACTTCCGTCCGGTCAAACGAATCATGGATGTGGTGGAGGTCTTCGCACGCGTGGCGAAGGAGATCCCGAGCCGCCTGATCATGATCGGGGATGGTCCCGACCGCTCGCGCGCCGAGGCATGGGCGCGGCAGCACGAGCTCCGCGACCGGGTCATCTTCCTCGGCAGCGTTCCGAACCTCGAGGAGATCCTCGGCGCGATCGATCTCTTTCTGCTGCCGTCCGAGTCGGAGTCGTTCGGCATGGCCGCCCTCGAAGCGCTCGCCTCCGAAGCGCCGGTCATCGCCACGCGCGCCGGCGGACTCCCGGAGGTCGTGCACGAAGGGGAGACCGGATTCCTGCTGCCGATCGGCGACGTCGAGGGAATGGCCAAACGCGCCATCGAGATCCTCGGCGACGATGACCTGCGCATGCGGATGGGAGCGCGCGGCCGGCAGCTGGCCATCGAGCAGTTCGACGTGAACAACATCGTGCCGCAATATCGGGCGCTGTACGAGCGGGCGATCGGGTGAGCAGAGGAGGGTCGTCGCCTCGCGCGATTCTTCGTCTGCCGTTCTGTCATCCTGAGCGAAGCGAAGGACCCCCTCCCCACATGCGAATACACATAGTGCACTGCTCGTGGGGAGGGGCAGCGGCGAATGGGAGTGCGGTTGGGGGCAACCATCACCCAGGCCATCATCACGGTTCCGCGCGCAATCCCCCCGCCGGTCCGGTCTTGCCGTAAATCTCGCCATACCGTTCGTACGAGTTCATCACCTTGCGGATGTAGTGCTTGGTCTCGTCGAAGTTCACGGCGGTCAGAAAGTAGTCGTCGCCGTCGCCGGCCTGCAGGCGTGACCAGAGGGCGACCTGCTTCGGGCCGGCGTTGTAGGCGCCGCTGGCGCGGTAGCGATTGCCGCCGAAGGTCTCGGTCAGCTCGGCGATGTATTTCGCGCCGAGGCGGATGATGATGCGCGGGTCGTACAGATCCTCGGGGTCGACGTCGACGAGGCCCACGTCGCGCCCGATGTCGCGCGCCGTGGTGATGATGAACTGCAGCAGGCCGCGCGCCGCCGCCTGCGATTTCGCGCGCGGATTGAAGCGCGATTCCTCGCGCATGATCGACAGCACCAGCGACGGATCGGCGTCGTAGCGATCGGCATCGGCGGCAATCGATTCGTAAAAGTAGCGCGGGTAGAGGAGCTGCCGGACGACGAGCGGAAGCAGGTCCGGCACAAAGTCCTCCGGCACGCGCTTCATCATGACCTCGATCGCGTAGATCGACTCGCGTGACGCGCCGGCCTGGTTGAGCGCGTACGAGCGCGTCAGCGCGTTCGCCGCCGGCGCGAGCCCCCAGCGCTGCTCGATGGTCGGCACCGCTTCGTCCGCGAGGCCCATCGCCATCAGCAGCGTCGGGCGATCTGGGTCCTGCAGCGGAAAGCGCGGCAGCGCGGCCGGTTTCAGCTCGAGCACGGCGCGGTAGTCGGGGAGCTCGCGATAGATCGTGGCGAGCTTCTTCAGCTGCGCCGCGCGGTCGCGCGAGGAGAGGAGGATGCGATCGGTCTGGACGTCCTTGGCCAGGTCGAACTTCTTCTCCGCGATCAGCTTCGTCGCCTGCGCCTCCCGGATGGCCAGCTCGCGGGTCAGGCTGGGCGCCATGTCGGGCGCGTCGAGCCGCTTGCGCGCGAAATAGGCAAAGTGCGTCGGTACCTTGGCGCGCAAAACAGAGAGGTACGAGCGGAACGCGGCCGGGGGATCGCGCCGTTCAAGCGCCCGCGCACGCCAGTAGGCGATCTCCGCATCGTCGTAGTCGTTGGTGAGGGCGGCCGGAATCGAGTTGACCGCCGACTGCGCCCCGGCGGCGTTGCCCAGTGCCAGCAGCCCCACCGCGTACGCGAGCGTGCCGTCGAGCACACCGCGCTCGTTCGGCGCGATCTTGCGCAGCAGCGCCAGGTCCGAGCCCGCTTCCGCGATGCGCCGCTGTTTCACCCGCGTGCGGATGCGCTGGGTGATGGCCGCTTTCGTCGACGGGTAATTGCCGCTGACGCCGATGGAGGCGGTCATGAGCTGCTCCGCCGTCTTGTCGTCGCCGCGCAGTTGCGCCGCGCGCGCCGCGTGCCAGTAGAACGTCGCCTTCTGATCCGGCTTCTGCGTCTCCGCGGCGCCCTTCAGGTACGCGGCCTGCGCCTCGGCGTACTGCTCGTTGCCAAAGTACGAGCGGCCGAGAGAAAACTGGAGATCGTCGCGATCGAGTGGGTTGGGCGCGGCGGGCGCGGGGGCGGCGGCTTTCTTCGGCGCTGCTTTCTTCGTGGCCGCGGCTTTCTTTTTCGCGGGAGCTTTCTTCTTCTCGGAGGCTTTCGATTTCTTCGCCGGCGCGACCTTCTTCGCCGGGGCGGGCTTCGCGGGAGCCACCTTCTTCGCCGGAGCAGCACGCGGCGGCGCGGCGGCAATCGCCTTCTGCAGCAGCACCACCGCGCGGTCGAAGTGACGATGGTTGCGGAACGATTCCCCGATCATCGCCCACTGCTGCGCGTTCATCTTCGCCAGCAGCTCCGGCCGGTCGAGCGCACGGGAGGCGCGGTCGGACGCGTCGTCAGTGGTCCCGCCGCGCAGCAGCGCGAGCCCACGCGTGAGCGCCGCGTTGTAGTTTTTCTCCGCCACCAGCGCTTCGACGATGCGCGCGTTCATGTCGCGGCGGCGCTCGGTCGGCGCGGAGGGGGCGATCTTCGCGGCGAAGTCGATCAGCGGCTGTGATTGGTTCTGCGAGGCGAGGTACTCGATCTCTTCGTCGATCGCTTCGGAGAGGTAGGGCGAGTCGCGGTGCTGCTCGATCAGCTCGCGGCGCAGCCGGCTTCCCTCCGCTCCTTCGGCCAGCGTCGACTGGTGATAGAGCGCCAGCTCGCGAAACTTGCTCCCGTTAGCCGCGAACGGGGCGAGCTTCTGCGCCGCTTCATTCTCCTCGTCATCCTCCAGCAGGGCGCGTCCGTGCAGGTAGGCGAGCGACCACTGCTTGTAGAGATCGGGATGCTTTTGCTCGATCCGGGTCAGCAGCTCGGCCAGGTCTTCCGGGGGGAGCGAGGCAAAGGTCGCGGTCCACTGCTCGACCAGCGGGATCTCGCGCGGGGCTTTGGTTGCCTGCGCGTCAGCGGCCGGGCGGAAGACGCGTTGCCGCCGCACGCGCTGGCGCACGATCACGACCGACAGCAGCGCGATGACGAGGACGACCGCTACAGCAATGAGAACGAGGGAGCGTTTCTTCACTAATCATCCGGTGCGAGCGTCCCCGACAGGATCGCCTGCGGAGCTCGCCTGAGGATCTCCGCTCGTGCAATCGCATAGCCAAGAATCGCGTCCACCAGCATCCGCCGGCCGTCGCTCGACAGGAGGATCAGCACCCGCTCCCGCACCTCGCGGATCTCCACGATCTCCTCGAAGCGCATCCACTGGCCCGGCTTCCCCAGCCACTTGAGCAGCCGGTTCTCGTACTTCACGCCGTCCTCGCTGACGTAGATGTGATCCCCGTACTGAAGGATTGCGGCCACCAGCGTACCGAGGAAAAGGAGGATCAGTCCGAGCATCGGCAGCCACTCGTAATCGGTGGGGTGCTCGGACAGATAGAGGAAAAAGATCGCTGCCGAACCGAACGTCGCCGCGCAGGAGATCAGGCGCGGCACCGGGGGGCGTTCGAAGACGAGGGTCTGTTCGTTCATTCCGCGCGACTCAGTAAAACATACGTAACGAAGAGGGACGTGTCACAACGCGGTTCCTCGGTTCCTCGAGGAACTCCATCAGCTATGATCCACGCCCCATGCGCTGGAGCCGTTTCTTCATCAACACCCTGAGAGAAGTTCCTTCCGATGCCGATGCCATGAGCCAGAAGCTCATGATGCGTGCCGGCTTGATACGCAAAGTCGCCGCCGGGATCTACACCTACCTGCCGCTCGGGCTCCGCTCGATCCAGAAGCTGGAGAACATCGTCCGTCAGGAAATGAACCGCGCCGGCGCCACCGAGCTGCTGATGCCCGCCATCCAGCCGGCCGAGCTCTGGATGCAGTCCGGCCGCTGGCAAAAGTACGGGAAAGAGCTGCTCCGGATCAAAGACCGTCACGACCGCGACTTCGTCTTCGGGCCGACGCACGAGGAGGTCATCACCGAGACCGTCCGCGACGCCGTCAGCTCGTACCGCCAGCTCCCGATCAACCTCTATCAGATCCAGACCAAGTTCCGCGACGAGGTCCGTCCGCGCTTCGGGCTGATGCGCGGCCGTGAGTTCATCATGAAGGACGCGTACTCGTTCCACACGAGCCGCGAGTCGCTCGATGACACGTACGAGGCCATGCGCGAGGCCTACAGCCGGATCTTTCATCGCTGCTCGTTGGACCACGTTCCAGTCGAAGCCGATACCGGCAACATCGGCGGCTCCGCCTCGCACGAGTTCATGGTCCTGGCCGAGACCGGCGAAGACGCCGTGGTCTCCTGCCCGAACTGCCGCTACGGCGCGAACGTCGAGAAGGCCACCTCCAAGTTCTTCGACGACGAGCCGGAGCCGGCCCCGAGCGAAGCGATCGCCGAGCTTCACACCCCCGGCACTCAGTCCATCGATGACGTCGGCAAGTTCCTGAACAAGCCGACCTCGGAGCTCGTCAAGACGCTGGTCTTCGACACCGACCTCGGCCCGGTGATGGTCCTCGTGCGCGGCGACCGCGAAGGTAACGAGATCAAGATCAAGAACCACCTCGGCGCGCAGTGGATGGAGATGCTCGCCGACTCGCGCTTCGAAGAGGCGACCGGCGGGCCGATCGGCTACTGCGGTCCGGTCGGCACCAAGTGCGCGCGCGTCCTCGCCGATTACTCGCTGCAGGGACGCAAACGCTGGGTGGTCGGTGCCAACAAGCGCGATCACCACATCGACTACGCCGTGCCGGGCCGCGACTTTCCGGAGCCGGAGTACGGCGATTTCACGACCGTCCTGGCGGGCGACGCGTGCGTCCGCTGCGGCACGAAGCTCGAGATCTATCGCGGCATCGAAGTCGGCCACATCTTCAAGCTCGGGACGAAGTACTCCGAGGCGATGAACTGCACGTACCTCGACGAAGGGGGGAAGCGCGTGCCGATGATCATGGGCTGCTACGGCCTCGGCGTCGGGCGCACCGTCGCCTCAGCGGTCGAGCAGAGCCACGATGCCGACGGCATCATCTGGCCGATCCCGATCGCACCGTTCGAGGTGGTGGTGACGACGCTCGGCAAGGACGAGAACGTCGTGGCGACGGCGACGGACGTTTACGAGAAGCTGCTGGCCGCCGGCATCGACGTGCTGTTCGACGACCGTGACGAGCGGCCGGGCGTGAAGTTCAAGGACGCGGACCTGATCGGCTTCCCGCTGCGGGTGGCGGTCGGCGCAAAGAGCCTGGCGCAGGGGCAGATCGAGTGGAGCTGGCGCAAAGACAAGGCGAAGCAGCTCGGCGCGCCGGAAGATGTGATCCAGCGCATCGTCGAAGCCGTGAGGGGTTAATACAGTTCCTCGGTTCCTCGGTTCCTCGGTTCCTCGGCACACAAGCGCCTCTCGCCGAGGAACCGAGGAACCGAGGAACCGCCTCAAACTGCTATTCTTCAGCCCGTCCAAATCGGAGGATTCATGCGAAAACTCGCACTTTTCGTTGCTCTCACCTGTGCGCTGCCGCTGGCGGCGCAGAACGTCGACATCGAGGCCCTCTCCGGGCTGCAGTTCAACTTCGGCAATCCCGGCGCGCGGTCGCTCGGCATGGGGGGCGCGTTCCTCGGCCTGGCCGATGACGCTTCGGCGGCCGAGTCGAATCCGGCCGGCCTGACCATCCTGCGCAAGCCGGAGGTTTCCCTCGAGGTACGCAACTACCTCGAGCGCCAGCTCTTCACGACTAGCGGCACGTTTCCGGAAGTCGAGCGCACCGCGTTCACGAATCACAGCGATCGCGCGGTGATCACCTTCGGCAGCTTCGTCTACCCGATCCAGCAGAAGTTCACCCTCGGCGTCTACTACCACGAGCCGCTGAACAACGAGGGCGGCGGCGTGGTGGCCCCCGAGCTCAATCAGTTCACCGGCGAGATCGAGACGCCGCTGCCGAACTTCTTCCTCCCGCGCGGCGGCGGCAATCCGATCACCGAGCTCGAATGCGAGCAGATCCGCGAAGACGTCGGCGACCCCGAGGCTTGCTTCGAGTACCGCATCAACCCCTTCGTCTCGGCTCTCAGCGTCCGGCAGCGGACGTTCGGTGTGGCCGGCGCCTGGCAGGTGCATCCGAAGTTCTCCGTCGGCGCGAGCGCCCGCTACCAGCGCTTCCAGGAAGGAGCCTTTACCTTCCGCTTCTCGCAGCCCGACTTTCTGCCGGACAGCATCTCCGTGCAGGCCACGGCCAAGGACGGCAACCTCGAGATCGTCGAAGAGAGTGACGTCACCTTCACGGCCGGCTTCAAGTGGTCGCCGACCGACAAGCTGAGCTTCGGCGGCGTCTACAAGCAGGGCCCGGCCTTCGCCGCGCCGACCTTCGTCGCCGCCGGCGTAACGAACTGGGAGTACGTGAAGCAGGCCGACACGGTCTTCCACATGCCCGACGTCGCCGGCGTCGGCGTGTCGTTCCGCCCCATACCGGTGCTGACGATCAACCTCGACGCCGTGCACGTGAAGTACACCAACCTCGCCGACGACTTTTTCGCGTCCGTTTCGGACGTGCGCGACATCGACGCCCCGTTCGGCATCGACGACGTGACGGAGATCCACGTCGGCGCTGAATACTTTTTCGCCACGAAGATTCCGTTCGCGTTACGCGCCGGCTATTGGCGCGACCCCGCCCACTCCATCGAATGGCGCGGCCCGCTCAACCGCTCCGATTACATCACCGAGGCGATGCTCTATCCGGAAGGACAGGACCAGAACCACTACTCCATCGGCGCCGGCCTCGCCTGGCCCCGCTTCCAGGTCGACGCCGCCTACGACACGAGCGAGAATTACAAAGTCGGCTCGATCTCATTCGTGACGCGCTTCTAACCCGCCGGACAGGTTTCGGACTGCGGCGGCGCAAGCCGCCGCTTTTGTTGCTAGCGGGTGCAACTGGATACGGGCAGGCGAAGGTGAGTCGCACCGCGCGAGGGCGCGCAGGATGCCCGCCGCCAGCGGGCGGGGACCCGCTCCCCGAAAGGGAAACGAAGCGGGGCCACCCACTGCTGGAGGAACGAGCCCGAGCTCGGCCGTGCGCGCGGAAGTGCCGGTGACTTCCCAAACGCCTGTCCCCGGACTCCCGGGACTTCCCCTAAGGCCTCCGAATTACCGGACTCCCGAGAGCCGACGACTTCCAAAGGCCTGTCCCCGCGTTCCTTAAACTTTAAGGATCGGTCCTTCATTTTTAAGGGATCGTTCTTAAAGTTGAAGCGATCGTCCTTAAACTTTAAGGATTCGCTCTTCATTTTTAAGCGATCGTTCTTAAACTTTAAGAGCAATCGCTTCAACTTTAAGAGCAATCGCTTCAGGTTTAAGAACGATCGCTTCAACTTTAAGGACGATCGCTTAAAGTTTAAGAACGATCGCTTCAACTTTAAGGACCGTAACGGCCTTTCGAGTCGCGGTTGACTCATGCACGAGTCGCGGCTGACGCATTCACGGCTCGACTCACCGTGTTTGGAAACTCTGCCCTGCATTTCAGCACACAGCACTGAGCGGCGACCGTCCAGGTTACCCGGAACGACGCTTAGTCCCGGTGCAACAGCATCCATGGACCTTCCGGGCAGGGAACGACTCCCCGAACCATCATCGGCGCGCAGTGAGTCAGCGCAGCTCTTCCAGCGGGACGTCCATCAGTTCGAACTCGTTCCATCCCGCATAGTCGTAATGCCACCACTCCGACGGTAGCGGCTCGAAGCCGTGGCGGACCATGACGTCGCGCAGCTTGCCGCGGTTGGCGAGGACGTTGGCCGGCAGGTCGTGGAAGTCGTGGCGGGCGCGGGAGGTGAAGTCGTCGTAGGCGGTCGGCATCGGCAGCTCTTCGCCCGTGCGGAGGTCGATCAGGGTGATGTCGACGGCGGCGCCGCGGTTGTGGCGGGAGCCGCGTTTCGGGTCGGCGACGTAGTCGGGGTTCTTGATCGGCTCCCACATCGCCTCGGTCACGCGGTAGGGGCGGTAGCCGTCGAAGACCTTGAAGCCGAGGCCGAGGGCGGCGAGCTCCGTCTGCGCGCGGCGCAACGCTTCGGCGGCCGGCTGGCGGAGATAGACCTTCGCCACCGGGTAGAGGGTCTTCTTCATGAAGTTGTTCGGCGTCGCGTAGCGGACGTCGATGGCGATGCCGGGGATCGCCGCGGCGACATTCACCAGCCGTTTCTGCGGATCGCGCGCGACGAGCGCCTGATAGGTGGCGGCGTCGGGGACGACGCGCAGGCCGTGACGGTTCTTCGGGACGGTGACCGGGCCGGTGGCGCTGCTACAGGCGAGCGACCAGACGACGGCGAGCAGCAGGGGAAGGCGTGCGGCGGTTCGCATGCGGCGGATGCTAATGTATCGCCCTCCTATGGAGCTCGACATCTTCTTCTCGATCTCGCAGACCGAAGTGAACGGCTACATGCCGGACGAGCGGACGATGTTCGCCAACTTTTTCGAGCAGATCGAGCTGGCCGACCGCCTCGGCTTCGGTACGGCCTGGGTCGCGGAGAGCCACCTCTCCACCGAGGTGCAGAAGACGAATCCAGGCGCCGTGATCCCGCACTTTGTCGGGGAGATCGGTCTCAACACCGACATCCTCCAGCTCGCGCACCGCATCTTCGGACGGACCAGGCAGATTGGCGTCGGCTCGGCGATCATGAACATTCTCTGCAACGGCGGTCCGATCGCGGCGGCGGAGCGGGTGCGCACCTTCCTCGCACTGCACGGCCTCGACCCGGAGGAACGCCGCATCCTGACGATCGGCTTCGCCTCGGGACGCTTCCCATTCATCAACGTGCCGTATGGGATCGTGCCGCGCAATCCGGTCGAAGCGGCGGCCTGGCCGGTGGTGAAGAACAAGATCTTCGAAGAGGCGACGGAGATCTTCCTCCGCCTGCTGCGCGGCGAGACGCTGAACTCCGGGATGATCGCCACACGCTCGATGAAACGCTCCGACTTCCGCGGTGATGCCGACTGGCAGCGGGTGCAGGACGCGTTCGGCCAGTATGTCGACGAGGTGCCGCTCGAGCCGCGCTGGCGGTTCCCGAACCTGAAGATCGTCCCGCAGGAATCGCGGCTCGACCTGCTGCGCCTCTCGATCGGCTCGCACGATCCGGCCACACAGCTCTTCGCGAACACGATCCTCCCGGTGGGGGTCTTCAATCTCTCCATCACCCCCGGCGACGAGATCGAGAAGACGAACGAGCGGATGCAGACCGGCTATCACCCCGACGGCGGCGGCTGGCACCGCCGGCTGATGCCGCGCACCGTGCTCGTCTTCATCAACGACGACGACGCGTCCAGGGCAAAGGATGAAGCGCGCGACGCGCTGTCGAACTACTGGCGCGCGCTCGAAGGGACGCTCGATGAGGAAAAAGTCCGGCGCGCGACGAACAACGCCCTGATCGGCAACGCCGAGGAGATCGTCGCGCAGGCGCGCGAACGCTTCCATCCGGAAGACCGGCTCATGCTCTGGTTCGACTTCAATAATCACGACTCCAAACGGGTCATGAAAAATATGGATGATTTCATGAACAAGGTTGCGCCGAGGCTGGGATGAGGATGTCGCGATGACCACGACCACGGAACCGATCGCACCGGCCGTCTTCGACGAAGCCATTCCCGTCAACTTCGCGCGGGCCATGCCGAACTGGCAGCCGCTCGTCGAGTACCGCCGCAACGGCGTGGCGGAGAACACCATCCACGGCGCGGTCTCGTGGGTGACGGGGCGCAATCTGCTGTATTCGTTCGGCGGCAACGTCGAGGTCTACGGCCGCTCCATGACCAAGCCGCTGATGATGAAGGTTTTCACGAAAGAGCTGGCCCGCGAGCTGAGCTCGGAGCAGCAGGCCATCTCCGTCGCCTCGCACAACGGCGACACGGAGCATGTGCGCGTGGCGCGCTCGATCCTGCGCGAGTCGGAGTGGGGGCTGATGCAGACGCCGCACGACGTGCCGCTCGTGCAGTTCGGCCGACAGGTGCGCCGTCCGCGCCGCTGGTACCACTGCTGCTCCGGCGAGCACGCCGCGATCCTGCGCGGCTGCCGCGCGAAAGGGTGGCGGCGGGTCGGCTACGTCTGGCCGCACCATCCGTTCTTTCAGAACTACCTCGCCTACATCCAGGGCGTTCTCGGCGAGGAGTGGAAGGTGGGGACGATCGCCAAGGATGGCTGCGGCCTGCCGACCGTCTCGATGACCGTCACCGACCTGGCCAGGCTCTTCGCGAATCTGGTCACGGAGAAGGATCAGGACTGGATCTGGGCGGCGATGATCCAACATCCCGACCTCATCGGCGGCTTCAACCGCCTCGATTCAACCGTGCTCAAAGCATGCGGCGGGAAGGTGCTGGCGAAGGAGGGGGCCGACGGCCTGCTCGGGCTCTCCATCGAACATCCCGAGTTCCCGGAAGGGCTGGGCGTGGTGGTGAAGATCGCGCACGGCTGGAACCCGCAGGCGACCTGGTACATCGCCCGCTACATCCTCGGCGTGCTCGGATTCGAGTTTCGCAATCCTTACAAGCTGCGGCGGCAGAAGGCGTTCATCGTGCCGGAAGTGATTCCGCCGGACCTGCGCGACCGGATGGGCGGCATCGTGCCGTGGGACTCGTGGGATCCGGACATCGACCGGTGGGAGTTCGAGCCCATGGATTTTATCCCGAGCGCCAGCGAGGGATCTCCGGTGGCCCCGCGATGAGTACGGCCACAAGCGACAGCCCGGCGATGGGACCAAAGATCCCTCCCTTCGGTCGGGATAAACTGATCTCCAACTTTATCCCGAGCGCCAGCGAGGGATCTCCGGTGGCGCCGCGATGAGTACGGCCATGAGCGACAGCCCGGGGATGGGACCAAAGATCCCTCCCTTCGGTCGGGATAAACTAATCGCCAACTTCATCAACGGCCAGTTCGCCCCGCCGCGCAGCGGCCAGTATCTCGACGACATCGCCCCCGCCACCGGCGAGGTCCTCGCGCAGATCCCCGACAGCGACCGGCAGGACGTCGATGACGCCGTGAAGGCCGCAAAGGCCGCGTTTCCGGCCTGGTCGAAGACGCCGGCGGAGCAGCGCAGCCGGCTGCTGCTGAAGCTGGCCGACCGGATCGAGCAGAACCTCGACGAGCTGGCGCGTCTCGAGAGCGAGGACAACGGCAAGCCGGTGGCGCTGGCGAAGCGGCTCGACATCCCGCGCGCGGTGGCGAACTTTCGCTTCTTCGCGACGGCCATCCTCCATCAGTCGAGCGAGGCGCACGTGACTGATACGACGGCGCTGAACTACACGCTGCGGCAGCCGATCGGTGTGGCGGGGCTGATCTCGCCGTGGAACCTGCCGCTCTATCTGCTGACGTGGAAGATCGCCCCGGCCATCGCCTCCGGCAACACCTGCGTGGCGAAGCCGTCGGAGCTGACGCCGCTGACGGCGAACCGTCTGGCGGAGCTGTCGCTCGAAGCGGGCATTCCGCCGGGCGTGATCAACATCGTGCACGGCCTCGGCGGCAAGGCCGGCGCTGCGATCTGCGAGCATCCCGACGTGCCGCTGATCTCCTTTACCGGCGGCACGGTCACCGGAGCGAAAGTCGCCGCCGCGGCGGCGCCGCTCTTCAAGAAGCTGTCGCTCGAGCTGGGCGGCAAGAACCCGAACGTGATCTTCGCCGACGCCGATCTCGATCAGGCCATCACCACCTCCATTCAATCGAGCTTCGCCAACCAGGGGGAGATCTGCCTCTGCGGCTCGCGCATCTTCGTGCAGCGCGCGATCTACGACCAGTTCGTGGAGCGCTTCGTCGAGGCGACGAAGAAGCTGCGCGTCGGCGACCCGACCGACGAGGCGACCGACGTCGGTGCGCTCATCAGCGAGGGACATCTCGACAAGGTGAGCGGCTACCTGAAGCTGGCCATCGAAGAAGGCGGAACGATCGCGACGGGCGGGAAGCGGCTCGATCGCGCCGGCTACTTCGTCGAGCCGGCCATCGTGACCGGCCTCGGATGCGACGCGCGGACCGTGCAGGAGGAGATCTTCGGGCCGGTGGTGACGATCACGCCGTTCGAGGACGAGGCGGAGGCGATCGCGTTTGCCAATGCCACAAAATACGGCCTGTCGGCGACCGTCTGGACGCGCGACCTGCAGCGCGCGCATCGCGTGGCGGCGGCGATCGACAGCGGCACGGTCTGGATCAACTGCTGGCTGCTGCGCGACCTGCGCGTGCCGTTCGGCGGAATGAAAGAGAGCGGCGTCGGGCGCGAGGGCGGCTTCGAGTCACTGAACTTTTTCACGGAAGCGAAGAACGTCTGCGTGAAGTTGTAGAGGACGGTTCGAAGGCGGCGCCGCTTGCCGTTCGACGGATACAATCCGCCGCATGAGCAAAGGCGAGATCGTCGGCGGCCTTCTGGCACCTCATCCCCCGCACATCGTTTACGGCGAGAACCACTGGCGCAATGAGCCAAAGTCGGAGTGCGGCTGGGAGGTGCTGCGCTGGGGCTACGAGCGCGCGCGCAAGCACTTCCTGGCGAAGAAGCCGGACGTGATCCTCGTCCACTCGCCCCACTGGCAGACCGTGATCGGCCATCACTTCCTCGGGCTGCCGGAGTTCCACGGCCTCTCGGTCGATCCCATCTTCCCAAATCTCTTCCGTTTCCAGTACGACGTGAAAGTGGACGTCGAGCTGGCGGAGCTGATCGCGGAAGAAGGGCGTCAGGACGGCCTGATCACAAAGATGATGCGGAACCCGAACTTCCGCGTCGACTACGGCACGATCGTCTCCTGCCACATGATGAACCCCGAGTGGGACGTCCCGATCGTCGGTATCTCTTCGAACAACTCCCCCTACTACTTTTCGAACGAGATGGGCCAGCAGCAGATGATCAAGCTCGGCCAGGCCACCAAGCGTGCCATCGAGAAGAGCGGCAAGAAGGCCATCCTTCTCGCCTCGAACACCCTCTCGCACCGCCACTTCACCACCGAGCCGGAGATCCCCGAGGACATGTCGAAAGAACACGTCTACGAGCACTCCGGCTATCTGTGGGACATGGAAGTGATCAACCTGATGCGCACCGGCCGCACCAGGGAGCTGATCGCGGTCCTGCCGGAGTTCATGGACCACGCGGTCAGCGAAGTGAAGGCGGGATCGCTCGCCTGGATGCTGTCGGCCCTCGACTTTCCGACCTACCCGGGTGAGCTGTTCGGCTACTGGACCGTGATCGGAACGGGAAACGCGGTGGTCGGCTGGGATCCGCAGCTCCGCGAAGCGGCGACTACGCAGGGCGCAGTCGCCGCTTCGCGGGATTGAGGATTGGAGGATTGAGGATTGAGGAATGTTTAAGAAGGGCGCGGATGTGCAAGCTCGGGCGTTTTCGTTTGCTTGTGAGATCGTCGAGTTGCACGACGCGCTCGCGACACGAGGTGCGAGTGCTCGGGTGATGAGCGGCCAGTTGCTGCGGTCCGGAACGTCGGTCGGCGCAAACCTCGAGGAAGCCGATGCGGCGCAGAGCCGCGCCGACTTCCTATCCAAGTGCGGCATTGCGCTTAAAGAAGCGCGTGAATCGCATTACTGGCTGCGATTGATGCGAGCCACGCGCAAGATCGATGAAGGCGAGCAGACCGAGCACCTGCTGACGGAAGCTAACCGCCTCATCGCCATCCTCACCACGATCGTGCGAAAGACGAGAGCCACGGCATGACCACTCCTCAATCCTCAATCCTCAATCCTCAATTCGTAAGCCGCGCGTACATTGTCCCCGGGCAGCCCCACATCTACCTTGCTGCTGATCGAAACGAAGGCTGGCGCAAGCTCCGCGCGGCTTACGAAGCCGTCGGTAAAGAGATCGAAAAGTCCGACGCGGAGCTGATCCTCGTGTACTCCACGCAATGGTTCTCGGTGATCGGTCATCTCTTCCAGACCGATCCGAAGCCGACCTGGACGCTGGTCGATCAGAACTGGTACGAGTTTGGGGAGATCCCGTACGAGTTCAAGGTCGATCCGGAGTTCGGAAAGTTGTATTGCCGGCTCTGCAAGGAGCACGGGATGCAGGCGGCGACGGTGGCGTATCACGGGTTCCCGATCGATACCGGAACCGTGGTCGCGCTCAAGCTGCTCAATCCGAACAACCGCATTCCGGTGTCGGTGGTGTCGTGCAACATCTACGCGGAACGCGAGGAGACACGCGCCCTCGGCTTTGCTGGACGCGCGGCGCTCGATGCCTACGGCAAGAAGGCCATCGTGGTGGTGGTGTCGAACCTGTCCAATCGCTACGAGGTGGCGGACATCGATCCGGCGCAGGATCGGATCTCGTCGCAGAAGGATGACGAGTGGAACCGGAAGCTGCTGGAGATGTTCGGCGAGGGGCGGCTGGAAGACGTGGCCCAGGTGGCGCGCGATTTTGCCCGCGAGGCCAACGCGGACATGGGCTTCAAGGCGATCTGGTGGCTCGGCGCGGTGATGGGGGAACACAACAAGTACGACGGCAAGGTGTGGGAGTACCAGCCGGTCTGGGGGACGGGCAGCGCGATCGTGGAGCTGACGCCGAACGAGCGGAAGCAGATCGACTGGGAGAAGGAATTCGACGAAGGTCCGGTCCCCGACTTTGCAGGATCGAGCGGCACCGGTCTCGAGACGCACAACGTGCTGGCCGAAGGGCCGCAGGTGCATCAGTCGAGCGAGATGAGCTCGCAGGAGGAGATGCCGGTCGCGCAGCAGAACACGGTGAGCGCGCGGAACGCGGAAACCGCGCGGAACGTCATTCGCACCGATAAAGCGCCGAAGCCGGTCGGGCCGTATCCGCATGCGCGGCGCGTGGGCGACTTCCTCTTCCTCTCCGGCATCGGGCCGCGTAAGCCGGTCACGGGCGAGATCCCGGGCCTCATTCGCGACGCGGCGGGGAGCGTGCTCGACCACGACATCGAGATCCAGACCCGGGCCTGCATCGAGAACGTGAAGACGATCCTCGAGGAAGCCGGCAGCTCGCTGGAGAAGGTGCTCGACGTCACGGTCTACCTCACCGACATGCAGCGCGATTTCGATCGTTTCAACAAGGTGTACGGTGAGTACTTTGGCACGATCCAGCCGACCCGGACGACCGTCGGAGTCGATTCGCTGCCGACGCCGATCTCCGTGGAGCTGAAGGTCATCGCCTCGGTATGAACGGGCTGTGCTGCGGGTGGGCTACGCCGGCAGCGCTTTCCCCTCGAGCAGCAGCATCTCAATCTCCTCCGCCGGAACCGGCGTGCTGAAGAGATAGCCCTGCACGATGTCGCAATGCTGCTGTTCGAGGAAGTCGAGCTGCGGGTGCGTCTCGACACCCTCCGCCACGACCAGCAGCCGAAGCGAGTGGGCCATGGCGATGACGCCGCTGACGATCGCGGCGTCGCTCGGATCGGTGGTCACGTCGTCGATGAAGGTCGCGTCGAGCTTGAGCGTGTCGATCGGGAAGCGCTTGAGGTAGCTGAGCGACGAGTAGCCGGTGCCGAAGTCGTCCATCGCGATGCGGACGCCGATCGCCTTCAGCTCGCGCAGCGTGTGGATGGTGTTCTCCGCGTTCTGCATGGCGTTGCTCTCGGTGATCTCGAGCTCGAGGCGCCACGGCTCGATGCCGCTCTCTCGCAGTGCTTCGCGCACCTGATCGAGGAGGTCGGGCTGCTGGAACTGCCGCGCGGAGAGGTTGATCGACATCCTCAGTGACTCGTGTTTCTTCTGCCACACGCGCAGCTGGCGGCAGGCGGTGCGCAGCACCCACTCACCGATCGGCAGGATGAGTCCCGACACTTCGGCGACGGAAATGAAGTGGCCCGGCAGCAGCAGACCGAGCTCGGGATGACGCCAGCGGATCAGCGCTTCGACGCCGCAGATCGTGCGCGTCTGCATCTCGATGAGCGGCTGGTAGTAGAGCACGAGCTCGTCGTGACTCAGCGCTTTACGCAACATGTTCTCGAGCGCCAGGCGCTCGACCGCGCGTGCATTCATGGCCGGCGCGTAGAGCTGGTAGCTGTCGCGCCCCTGCTCTTTGGCGCGGTACATCGCGGTGTCGGCGTTACGCACCAGCGTCTCCGGGTCGGAACCGTCGCTCGGGTAGATGCTGACGCCGATCGAGGTCGTGACGAAGAGCTCGTGCTCGTGAATCAGGAACGGGATCTTGAGTGTCTCGATGATCTTCTGCGCGATCTTGGCCGCGTCTTCCACCTTGTCGATGCGGGGGATCAGCAGCGTGAATTCGTCGCCGCCGAATCGGGCGATGGTGTCGCCCTCGCGCACGCAGCGGCGGATGCGCTCCGCCACCGCTTTGAGCAGCGAATCGCCGAGCGTGTGGCCGAGGGAGTCGTTGATGTCTTTGAAGCGATCGAGGTCGAGAAAGAGCACGGCCAGCCGGGCACCAGAGCGGTGTGCCTGCGCGAGCGCCACGATGAGGCGGTCGACGAACAGCGGACGGTTCGGCAATCCGGTCAGCGCGTCGTGGTAGGCGAGATGCTCGATCTCCAGCGCGGCCAGCTCCGCCGCTTCGCGCTCGTCTTCGAGTAGCGTCGCCACCATGCCGATGCCCATCAGCGAGGTCGCCAGCAGATTGATCAGGCCGAGGTAGAGCTCGTACTGATTCGGATAGGGGGTGTTGTTGATGACCCACCACGTGGCGACGGCGATGAAGTGGACCTGTTCGATCGCCGTGACGATGAACGCGGCGCTGAGCAGGGTGAAGCCGATCCCCTCGCGGCGGTCACGCGTGCGCCAGAGGGCGACCGCGGCGATGACGAAGAGCAGCACGGTCAGCGTGGAGCGGATGCCGACCCGTACGATGTAGCGGACGAGCGGCGCGGTGTCGGCATTGAGGAAGAACAGGGCGCTGACGATGCCGATCAGGACGAGGCCGATGGCGATGCGCCGCGCGTGCTGCATCCGCACGGGGCGGCGGCGCACGATCTCGAAGACGCCGAAGAGGACGAATCCGAGGTTCAGCCAGCCGCTGACGCCGGCCAGGATGGTGATGGCCACGCGCAGCGGATTGGTGGGCGTGAACGACGGCGAAAGCGACGCGAACTGCCAGACCGTGTCGACGAAGTGGTAGATCGTCAGCGCGGCCCAGCCGAGGGTCCAGTGGAAGAGATAGGACTTCCGGTACTCGCCGTAGAAGCCGAACAGGAGAACGGCCATGACTGCGGCGCCTGCGAGCTGCGCACTGGAAGTGGCAGCGATGGCGATATTGAGGTTGGGCATGTGGGGAGCTCGGGACCGGAGCCGCGCCGATTGTGCGACGGGCGGGGAACAATGTAAACGACTTCAGCCGAGGATTGTTTCGTAAGCGGCGATGAGGCGCTCGGCCGACCGCCGATATCCGAACTCGGTCGCGCGCCGGGTCACGGCAGAGCGGAGCGCATCAGTGTCTGTTCTCGCCAGAAGATGCGCCGCGGTCGCGGCCAGCGATTGCGGCGTGGCGTTCGGCGCGATGTGATCGGGGGCGAGCTCGGGACCGAGCAGCGCGGTGATGCCGTCGATCGGGAAGGTGGCGGGCGGGACGCCGCAGCCCATGGCCTCGAGCACGGCGCGATGTCCTTCATCGGAGCCGCGCGCGGTGAAGAAGAGGAGATCGGAGGCGCGGTAGTGCTCGGCGAGATCGTCCTCATGATAACCGGCCCAGAGCACGTGCTCCGCGATGCCGAGCCGCGCCGCGAGCGCCTCGAGGGCCGGACGATGCTCGCCGTGGCCGATGATCATCAGCCGCGCCTGCGGGACCAGCGGACGCAATGCGGCGAAGGTCTGCAGCGCCTCCTCGAAGCCGCGCTCTTTCGAGAGCTTGCCGATCACGGTGACGAGCTTCGTGGCGCCATCGATCCCGTACCGGGCGCGGACGTTCTCACCGGCGTCGGTGAACTGCGCGAGGTCGAGCGGCGGCGGCGTGAAGTGGACCGCGCGGCCGCGCAGGACGGTGGCATTCGAGAAGGTGTCGTTGACGACGCAGAGGAGATCGGTCGAGCGCAGCAGCGACCGGGTGAACGGATCGTTGCGCAGCACGCGCCGTGCGTGGATGGTGCGGGCCAGCCGGACGCCATCCTGCTGCCGTGCGAAGCGCGACAGCCAGTGGTCGTAGGTGAGGTGCGCGTGAACGACGTCGAAGCCGTGGCGATGGATCATCCGCTCGATGTGCTCGACGCTGCGGCGGAAGGAGAAGGGGTTCTGTGCCTTCTCGATCAGCGGATGTGCAAAGTCATGGTGGCCGATCTTCGTCTGGAGCTTGTAGCCGCCGACGTAGACGTAATGTGCGTCGACTCCGGCGGCGCGCAATGCTTCGACTTCAGCGAAGGCGGGAGCCGCGGCGCCCGTCCATCGATTGCCAGCGGCGAGGTGAAGAATTCTCATCTGTGGGCGATGGTATATTCCGCGGCACCATGGCCGTCGATCAGGAACTGCTCGAGATTCTAGCCTGCCCTCTCTGCAAGGAGGAGGTGAAGGTCGTCCCCCTCGCCGCCGACCGCGCCAGCGCGGTGCGCGACAAGTACCGCGAGAAGTTCCGCGGCGAAGAACCGGTCGTCGAGCAGGGGCTGCAGTGCGTGAAATGCCACCGCATCTATCCGATCGTGAGCGACATCCCGGTCATGCTGGTCGAGGAAGCGTTCGAGTAAAGCCACGAACGATGAACGATGAAGGATGAACGATGAACTGGTGGCGGGATGTCCGTTCATCGTTCATCCTTCATCGTTCATCGTTGAAAGCCCTCCCCCCGCGCCTCTCGGCCGCGGTCGTTTTCTACATCCTCCACGTGCTCCTCATGGGGAAGATCGCGCTGGCGGAGCTGATGGCCTTCTGGGCCATCTTTTTTCTGGCCTGGGCGATGGCGAAGGAGGGGGTCCGTCCTTCGTTCCACATCGTCTACTACCCGCTTGCGCTCTACGGTCTCGTCTCGACTGTCTCCGCGCTCGCGGCGCCGGTGCGGATCCATTCGGCGGCCGAGGGGATGCTCTGGTTCAAGATGCTGATCTTCCCCACGGCGCTGATCCTCTACCGCGAGGTGGCGTGGCTGCGGAAGCTGATCGTGGCCGCGTACGGCCTGCTGGCGATCGGGATCGCGAACTGGGGTTTGATCGAGTTCGTCTTCTTCGATCGCCGTGACCTGGAGCGGCGGATCAACGGGCCTTCGACGCATGTGATGACGTTCTCCGGCCTGCTCTTGCCGCTGTCGCTCATGCTGCTGGTGATGTGGTGGCATCAGCGGAAGCGCTGGCAGCTGCTCGGCGTGATCACGGTCTCGGTGACTCTGCTGCTGACGTTCACCCGCAGCGTCTGGCTTGGCTGGGCGGCCGCGTTCCTGGTGCTGATCGTGATCGCGCGGATGCGCTTCCGCTTCCTGATCTGGGTCGCGCCGGCGCTGGTGTTCTTTCTCACGTTCATGCCGCTGAATCTCTTCGGCCGGCTGATGTCGACCTTCGACATGCGTCAGTCGTCGAACTTCGACCGTATCCGGATGCTCGAAGCGGGGGTGGAGATCATCAAAGACTTTCCGGTTCTCGGTGTCGGCCCGGCCAACGTGAAGGAAATCTATTCGCTGTACCGCAAGCCGGACGCCCCTCGCCCCCGCCCGCCGCACCTCCACAACAACGTCGTGCAGCTGTGGGCCGAGCGCGGCATCCTCGGCCTGGCCGCGTACGTGATCCTGCTCGTGCTCTTCCTCCGTCACTGTGCGGAAGCGCTGCGCGGTCCGAACCGGATGTGGGGAGAGATCGGGATCGCCGCGGCGGTCAGCCTGACCGTGGCCGGTCTCTTCGAGTTCAACTTCGGCGACACCGAGGTGTTCTATCTGATGCTCAACCTCTTCGCGTTGGTGATCGCCTCGTCAGAAGCGGAGGAGACGGAAGCGGAGCACGAGGCCACGGCGTGAAGCTGCTGCGCCGCGCGTTCCGACGGCTCTTTCCGCGGCGGCTCGACCCGGTGATGGATGCGACGCTGGTGCGCAGCGCCGAGGATGAACGTTGCGCCGCGATCTATCGCGCCACGGTGCCGGAGGGGGACCCGTTCGTCCTCGGCCGATTCGACGAGGCGCTGCGCTGGCGTCACGTGCTCGACTCGTTCGCCGGCCGCGAAGGCTGCCTGCTCGACCTCGGCGCCGGCAACGGTGCGGTCGAGCTCGCGTTCGTCTCGGCGGGCCGGACGATCGTCGGCGTCGACCCAATCTGGAACGAGACCGCGCGGCAGCTCCATCGCGCGGCCGGTTTGCCGCTGCGCCGGGTGGTCGCTGCTGCCGAGGCGCTGCCGTTCCGTGACGGCACGTTCGCGCACGCGCTCTGCCTCGAGACGGTGGAGCATCTCGCCAGGCCGCATGAGGCTGGAAGGGAGATGATGCGGGTGGTGGGTGGGACTATCCTGCTCACGACGCCGCCGCGGCTGCGCTACCTGCTCGCTCCCGATCCGCACTTCGGGATTCGCGGGCTGCTGCTGCTGCCGGCGCGTCTGCAGGAGCGAGTGGCGGCGCGGCGGGGTTTCCGGGGGCCGCATCACTATGTCGACCGGATCTACTGGACGGTGGGACAGATCGCGGCGATGTTTCCTTTTTCGGCCGTAGAGCGCATCTATACACGGTCACGCCTGCCGCGGCGGCTCTTCTGGGATGCGGTCGTTCTCCGTCGAATGAACCGGCTCTGACCGCTGTTCCTCCCCCGCGTAACCTTTCGACTATGAGGCCGTCACACCACACAGCGAGCGGGGAGATGAAACACCTGAACGATCAGGAGCTGATGCGAATCGTTCAGGGAGGCGATTACTCCCCGGCCTCGGAGATCTACGACCGGTATAGCGGACGGATCTACAACTTCGCCTTCCGGTTTTTGAAAAACGCCGAGGCGGCGGAGGATGCAACGCAGGAAGTGTTCGTGAAGATGTTGAAGCACGCCAATCAGTTCAACGGCGATGCGAAGTTGTCGACCTGGCTCTTTTCCATCACGGCCAACTGGTGCCGCGATTACCTGAGAAAGGCCGACAACAAGTCGAAGGAGTCGGACGACGTGCTGGTCACGCTTCCCGCTTCCGCAGACACCGCACCGGACCGCGCCCTCGAGCAGAGGGAGAACGAGATTCGGGTGCGACGCGCGCTGGGTGCCCTGACGGCCGAACAGCGCGAGGCGATCCTCCTGTCGCGGTATCAGGGTCTGTCGTATGCCGAGATCGCACAGATCGCGGGGTGCTCCGAGGGAGCTGTGAAGACGAGGGTGTTCCGAGCGATGGAAACGTTGAAGAAAGCGCTCACTGGCGAAGCGCAAGGAGATGATCGATGGCTGAATGCGGCGCGATGAAAGAGAACATGCCGCTGCTGCTGACGGAGTCGCTGACTTCGGCTCAGCGCGAGCAGACGCACCAGCACATCGAATCGTGTGTCGCATGCACTGCAGAGTGGCTCGGCATGCGCGAGGCGTGGCGGATGATGGAGGATCTTCCGGAGGTCCCGGTCCCGCCGCGCGTGAAGGCGCGCTTCCTCGAAGCGGCCGGCATCGCTGAGAAACCGGCCGCGAAGGTGATCCCGTTTCGGGCCCGTCCCGCGGTGAAGTGGGTGGCACAGGCCGCGGCCGTGGCGATCCTCGTCGTCGGCGGATACTTTGCGGGCAATCGCACGCAGCCGGTCACGCTCCAGGAGCGTCCGGCGACGCTGAGCGGCATCCAGGCGGTCGGCTACACGCCGGGGAATCCGCTCTCCATCGCGGAGTCGCGGACGCTGCAGGCCGACTCGGTCAGCCCCGACATCGAAGGGCGCCCCGACATCGCCAACGTCCAGTTCACCGATCCGGATGCCAGCGACGGACAGATCGGCATCTCGTTCGACATCACCTCCCGCTGGACGGTGAACGGCAGCCCGAAGGACCGCAGCATGGTCCGCCTGCTGTCGTACGTCCTCGAGAACCAGGACACGTCGTCGCCGCGCTCGGAAGCGATCGAGTGGGTGCGCCGCACGTACTCGAATCCGCAGAACGCGAATCCGGAGATCGCCCAGGCGCTGGCGAAGGTGCTGCGCAGCAGCGATTCGCATGAGGGTGTCCGCATCCATGCCGTCGACACGCTGAGCAACCTCCCCACCGCCGGCTCGACCGGCACGCGCGAGGCGCTGATCGAAGCGCTCAAGAGCGATCCGAATCCGGCCGTGCGCATGAAGGCCGTCGAGGCGCTGGCGGCGCTCGCCCGCAGTGGCGCGCACCTCGATTCCGCCACCGTCGACACGCTCCGCCAGAAGGCCTCCCAGAACGACGAGAATCTCTACGTCCGCGTGAAAGCGGCCGAAGCCCTGAGCAACATCAAGCCGTAAATGAGACCGATGCGCACATTCGCCGCCGCCGCCGTCCTCGTGCTCTCCGCCTCTGCGTTCGCGCAGCAGCAGGGGGTCACGCGCACGCAGCGTTACGACCAGAAGTTCACCCTCGGTGCCGGCGGTACGTTCGTCATCGAGAACCCGCTCGGCAACATCGACATCCTCGGGACCGATGAGCCGAACGTCACCGCGGTGCTGGCCAAGACCGTCGTGGCGGTCGACAAGGAAGCGGGGGAGGAAGGGTGGGCGCAAACCAAGTTCTCGATCACCGGCGATGAGAACACGCGGGTGGTGAAGGTCGTGCTGCCGGCGGTGCGGAAGAAGAAGTGGACCAGCACCGTGGCGTGGGTCCTGCGCGTGCCGCGCTCCGTACACGTGAAGGTGCACTCCGGCGCCAGCGAGCGCGTACGCATCTCGAACATCCGCGGCAATGTCTTCGTCAAGAACGTGAACGGAAACATCGTCCTGCAGAACGTCGGACCGGCCACCGCCGACAGCGTGAACGGGACGATCCTCTACGACGCGCTGCGTCCCTCCGCGAACGCGAACCTGTCCACCGTCAACGGCCACGTGCACGTGGTGGTCGGACCGGACGCCAACTTTTCGTGGAACGCGGAGACGCTGACGGGCGACGTCCTTTCGACACTTCCGGTGCGCGGCAGCTACAACGGCACCTCGTACAGTGGCCGGGTGAACGCGCCCGGCGGACCGACCATCAACGCCACCTCCATGATGCGGAACGTCTACTTCCTCCGCCGCGGGACGCAACCGCCGCAGGCGGCCTCGGTGCGAACCAGCTCGATCGCCGACCTGCCTTCCGGTGGTCCCCCGGTGATCGGCCCTGCCCGTCCGGTAAACGTGCAGCAGGTCGTGCAGGGGAGCTACATCTACCGGACGAACATCGGCGACGTGCGGGTGCGCGAGGTGCGCGGCAACGCACGGATTGCGACCGGCGCGGGGCTGGTGGAGCTCGGGACGGTGGTCGGCAACGCGTACGTCACCTCGCAGGGCGGCCCGATCCACCTTGGCGAGATCTTCGGCACGATCGAGGCCTCGACGCACGGCGGCGACATCCTCGTCGACGCGGCGCGCGAAGGCGGCCGGATCACCACCGACGGCGGCATCATCCGCGTCCTCTACAACGGGGGACCGACGACGCTCTTCTCCGGCGGTGGTGACATCGTGGTGCGGCAGGCCGCCGGTCCAGTGAATGCCGAGACGCGCTCCGGCGACATCTCGATCACGGTCGATCCGAACGTCCGCTCGCAGCGGGTCGATGCGAAGACCGCCAAAGGAAACGTCGTCCTGAACGTCTCGCCCCGCTTCGGCGCGGAGATCGACGCGACCATCCTGACCAGCGATTCGAACGCGAACACCATCACCTCCGACCTCCAGGGGCTCTCGATCCGGAAAGAGGAGTACGGCGGCAAGACGCGCATCCGCGCGACGGGAAAGATCGGCAGCGGCGGCGAGAAGGTCACGCTGACGACGGAAGACGGCGGCATTCAGATCAACAGCCGCGCCACGACGCCGATGACGGTCATCAGACCGCGTCAGTAACAGACCGTCACTTCCTCGTCACCGCGCGGAGGTGACCTGCGCGAACGAGCGGCTAACATTTCAGGCGCATGAAATCCGCGCTTTTCGCATCGCTCGTATTCGCCGTCTCGCTCTACGCCGACCTGCCGATGCCGCGCATCACCACACCGGTGACGATCGACGGCGACCTGTCGGATGAAGCGTGGAAGCAGGCGGTGGTGCTCGACAAGTTCTACGAGTACCAGCGCAGCGAGAACGGCCCGGCGCCGGTGCCGACCACCGCGTACGTGATGTACGACGCAAACAACCTCTACATCGGCGTCGACGCGCGCGATCCGGAGCCGGCCAGGATCCGCGCGCCGTTCGTCGATCGCGACCGCGTCTTCGGTGACATGGACAACATCGCGGTGTTCATCGACGCCCGAGGCGAGGGGAAGGTGGCGCTGCAACTGCGGACCAATCCACGTGGTATTCAGGCCGACGCGGTGAACAACGACTCGTCCGGCAGCGAGGATTTTTCTCCCGACTTTTTCTACGACACCGTCGCGCGCATTACCGACACCGGCTGGATCGCGGAGTTCCGCATTCCGCTCTCCACGCTGCGCTACACCGACGCCGATCCGCAGACGTGGGGCATCATCGTCATGCGCAACTGGCCGCGCGACTTCCGCTACACGATGTCGACCAGCCCACTGCCACGCGGCTCGAACTGCTTCGTCTGCCACGCCATGAAGATGACCGGACTGACCGGCCTGCCGTCATCGCAGCACCTCATCGTCGCCCCGTACGTGGCCGCGCAGCAGTCCGCCCGTCCGGCCGCCGTCGGGCAGCCGCTCGAGAACCAGAGCTTCGACAGCGATGCCGGCCTCGATCTGAAGTGGTCGCCGACGCCCGACTGGACGCTGGACGGTACGCTCAATCCCGACTTCTCCCAGATCGAGGCCGATGTCGCGCAGATCGCGGCGAACCAGCGCTTTGCCCTGTTCTATCCAGAAAAACGGCCGTTCTTCCTCGAAGGAAGCGATCTGCTGCAGACGGAGATCGACGCGGTCTACACGCGCACCATCACCTCGCCACGCTGGGGCGCGCGCAGCACCGGCAAACTCGCCGGCACGTCGTACACGCTGCTCGTGGCGGACGATCGCGGCGGCGGCTCGCTGATCATTCCGGGGCCACTCGGCTCCGACTTCGTACGGCAACCGGACGATTCGCTCACCGCGATCGGGCGCGCGCGGAAGGAGATCGGACGCTCCGCGGTGGGTATGGTCTTCACCGCGCGCGAGAGTGACGGCGACGGCGGCTACAACCGCGTGATCGGGCCAGATCTGGAGTGGCGTCCGAACGAAAAGAATGCCGTGCGTGCGCAGCTCCTCGTCAGCGATACCGACGATCCATACACGAACGGCACCGGCCACGGCTTCGAGGTGGAGTGGGGGCATTCGACCCGTGCGTACGATTTCGAGGTCGGCATCGAAGACTTCAGCGACGAGTTCCGCGCCGACAACGGCTTTGTCCCACAGGTCGGCTATCGCCAGTTCGACGGCGGTGGCGGCTACAACTTCTACCCGAAGGAGAGCTTCTGGATTCAGGTGCGGCCGAACGGCGGCTTTTCGTACGTCACCGATCAGCACGGGCAGAAGCTGATGCAGGACCCGAACGTCGGCCTTTTCCTGCGCGGCAAGCGCAATCTCTCGGTCTCGCTGGCGGCACACGCGGCGCAGGAGGTCTTCACCGGTCGCGATCTCTATCGCCAGACCTACCTCGAGTACAACGTCGCGCTGAACCCGTCGGCGAAGTGGCCGAATTTCGGTGTGAACGGCCGCATCGGTCAGGACATCGACTACACCGGCTCACGCCCGGCCAACAGCATCGTGGCGAACTTCAGCTCCACGTTCCGGCCGCTGCCGAAGCTGCAGGCAGAGGTGAACTGGGGGCACGAGCAGCTCGACACGCGCGACGTCGAGGACAGCGGCCGGCTCTACACCGCGGCGGTGCAGCGCCTGAAGCTGACCTACAGCTTCACGGCGAAGTCGCTGCTGCGCGCGATCGGGCAGTACGTGCGCACCGACTTCGAGCCGGGCCGCTACGACTTTCCGGTGCCGGAGACGGACGGCAACTTCCTCGGCTCACTGCTCTACAGCTACAAGGTGAACTGGCAGACGGTGCTCTTCGTCGGCTACGGCGACGACCGGATTCTCGACGAGCGCGCCGATCTGCTGCGCGCGAACCGGACCTTCTTCGTGAAGCTGAGTTACGCGTTGCAGCGTTAGCCGCCGATGCGCGCGCCGACGAAGGAGCCGCCGCAGATGCCGGCCCAGATCACCACCAGGCAGAGGCCGATCAACACGCCGCGCGCAAAATCGGGCGAGCGTCGCCGCAGCGTCGCGTACATCAGGCCGACCACCGCTGCGGGGACACCGACGGCGATCAACAGGCCGAGGGCTTTGCTGGGCAATTTTACGTACGCGGCCATGCCGGCGGCGGTGGAAAAAGCCGTGGTCACGAACCCTACGAATCCGGCCACGACCATGCCGCCGATGACCGTGCCCCATGAGACTTTCCGCGTTTCTTCTACAACCATGCGCGCTCCACTCCGGCCCGCAGCGGCGCGAGCCGCGTCGTCTCGAGTCCATTACGATAGAAGAGGTTGTACGTGTCGAAAGGGATGATCCGCCCGTCCGGATGGGCGATGTGGATGCAGCTCTTTTTCACCGAGCGGAGGTCGAACGACTGCGCGTCGATGAACTCCAGGATCAGCACGCGGAAGATGTTCGCGTAGCCGATCGAATCGGGTACCGTCGCGCGCGGAATGCAGCAGAGCAGGTCCTTCAGCTTTGACGACTGCGCGTCGGCACCTAGGGCGGTGGAGAAGACTTTCAGGAAAGCGTCGCGCACGCCGGTGTCTTTCTCGAAGACGATCGTGTTCCGTCCGCCGTCGATGAGATCGCGCTTGTCGATCATGCTCGTGAGCGGCACCGCGCCGTGCTCGCTCTTGAACGCGTACCCCATGCAGAGCGCGTCAGGGTGACACGGCACCGGCACCAGGTCTTCCGGCTGGAAGAGATCGGACTGCGCCAGGATCTTCCTCCGCACCTCCGACAGCGTGAGCCGGTTGGCCGCGTCGTCGTAGCCGTCGACTCGTCCGGCCACCTGCACCGGCTGGAACGTGATCCCGCGGACGCACGGCTGTTTGAGCGCGAAGTCGATGATCGTTCCGATCTCGTCGTCGTTCACCCCTTTCTGCAGGGTGACGACGAGCGTCGTGGAGATGTTCAGCGCGTTCAGCCGCTCGAGCGCGCGCATCCGCACGTCGCGGAGGTCGGCGCCGCGCAGGATCTCCAGTGGTTTCGGCCGCAATGAGTCGAACTGCAGGTAGAGCTCGAAGCCGGGCAGATAAGTGGCCAGCCGCTTCGCGAACTCGGCGTCGCGTGCGATGCGCACGCCGTTCGTGTTGACCATGAGGTGGCGGATCGGCCTCCGCTTCGCGGCGTCGAGGATGGCGAAGAACTCCGGATGGATGGTCGGCTCGCCGCCTGAGATCTGCACGATGTCGGGCTCGCGCTCGTTCGCCACCACCGCATCGAGCATCTTCTCGATCGTTTCCAGCGAGCGATGCGATTGCCGTTCAGGGCCGCTGCCGGCGTAGCAGATCGGACAACGGAGGTTGCACGCATCGGTGATCTCGATCAGCGTCAGACAGCTGTGCTGTTCGTGATCGGGGCAGAGCCCGCAGTCGTACGGGCAGCCATGATTGATTGGCGTATTGCGTCGATACGGCATCTCCGGTGGTTTGATGAACACCTCGCGGCACTCGCGGTAGTAGGCGACGTCATCGGAGACGAGCACCCGCTCGTTGCCGTGCTCGCGGCAATGTTTGAGGAGGAACACCGCGCCGTTCTCGAAGACGATCTTCCCGTCGACGCGGCGGAAGCAGGTCGAGCAGATCGAGACCGCTGCGTCGTAGAAGAGGTAGTCGCGCGTCAGCCCGGTCATGCCGTTGCCTCCCGATGGAGCGTGCGCCGGGCGAAGCCGGCCGCGTAATAGAGGATGCCGGCTGCGCACGCCCACTGGATGGCGGTGAGCCCTCCGGCCAGCGGCTGTGGAAACGGCTTGAGGAAATCGACCAGCAGCCGGAAAGCCAGATAGGAGGCGAGATAAACGCGGAAGCGATCGCCGGTCTGTCCGTGCACGCGGAGAAGCAGCGGCACGAGCAGCAGCAGGAAGGCGATCTCGTACAGCACGACGGGATGGCGCCGCACGCCGTCGCCGATGGCCATCGCCCACGGCAGGTTCGACGGATGGCCGTGCGTGTGATCGGCCGGCCCGGCGAGGAAGCAGCCGATGCGGCCGATGATCGTCGCCAGGATCAGAGGAAAAACGAAGAGGTCGCCCGTGCGGGTGTGGATCCCGGCGAGCTTTTTCACGAGCTCGACGGCGATGAGTCCGCCCAGCAGACCGCCGACGATGGTTTTCCCGGAGAGGATCTGCGCGAGGGAGAGGTTCGGCTCGCCGAGCCACCACAGCAGCCGCGCGCCGATCATCGCCCCGATGGCCGCGGCGACCAGCACGGTCAGGCGCGAGCTGTCCGAGACCGGATCGCCCTGTTTCGCGCGGAGCCGCGCGTAGAGAAGGACCCCGGCCGTGCTGCCCGCGATCTCGAGCAGCGTATGGAGTTTCATGGGGGACATGAGGAGATAGTAAGCGGTTCAGCTTCCCAGCCGGTCAGTGACGGCATCCCCGCTGTACCATGGTGCATGCTCAAACGCGCTGCGTTCCTCGGCCTCCTGGTGGCGATGTACTCGGCGTCTCTCTTCACCACTAACGGTTGTGCCGGCCTCAATCCGACCGAGGTCGAGACGGTGCTGGTCGGGTTCGTAAAGGATGACGCGAGCGGCGCACCGGTCGCTGGTGCGCAGGCCTCCATCCAGGGCGTGAGCGCGCTTTCGAACGCTCAGGGGACGTTCCGCATCGGCGGGCTTTCGCCTGAGGAGGGGCGCCTGGTGGTCGAGCATCGCTCGTATCTCCCCTACGAGGCTTCGGTGAGGCTGTCGCAGGGCGAAAGCGTGATCGACGTCAAACTTCGCCCCCGCTGAGAGTCGGTGCTAGGATTCGCCCCCTGTAGGGGGGATTTCGCCCCCTGATCTCACAGCAGGGGGTTCCGACTTTGAAACGACTGACAACGATCGCGCTGGCGCTCGCGCTCGCGGCATGCACGGCCCGCAACGGGGGCGACACCGCCTCTACCGATACGGCCACGACCACCCAGGCGGCCACGGAAACGACCGCCACGCAGGCTGCGACGCAGACCACCGCGACCCAGGCCACCAATGAGGAGAAACCGATGAGCCAGTACGAGAACAAGGTTGCGGTGCTGCACACCACCGCCGGCGACATCCACATCCGCTTCTTCCCCGACGTGGCCCCGAACCACGTGAAGAACTTCATCGACCTCGCGGAGAAGGGCTTCTACAACGACACCAAGTTCCATCGCATCATCCCCGGCTTCATGATCCAGGGCGGCGACCCGAACACGAAAAAGTCCGACACCTCGATGTGGGGCATGGGCGGCTCGGAGACGAACATTCGCCAGGAGTTCAACGCCGTCCCGCACAAGCGCGGCATCGTCTCGATGGCCCGCTCGCAGGACCCGAACAGCGCCTCCTCGCAGTTCTTCATCGTCGTGGCCGACTCCAACTTCCTGGATAACAACTACACCGTCTTCGGCCAGGTGACCCAGGGGATGGAGGTCGCCGATAAGATCGTCAGCGCGCAGAAGGGGGCGATGGACCGTCCGACCAATCCGGTCGCCATCACCAGCGTCGAGCTCCGTCCGGCCAAGCCCGAAGAGCAGGGTCCGGCACCGAAGTAAGCATCCGGCTGGCGCCGCGGCGGGTCACCCGGCTCGTCGCGGCGCGGTTTCTGCTCGGGCATCCGTTGTGACCTCGTTACCGCAGGAAGCGGCTCGCCACGTTGAGGAATGGCTCGGAACCGGCTGGAGCGCGCAGGCGCTCGCCGGCGACGCATCCGTGCGAGCCTATTTCCGGATCACCGCCGCCGACGGCAAAACGTACATGCTGGCCTGGTATCCGGAAGAGGTGCGTGCGCAGCTCGACCGCTCGCTGGCCGCGTACGAAGCGGTCGCGCCGCACGTCCCTGTCCCGGCCGTCCTCCATCACGCCGCGGCCACCGTGCTGCAGCACGACGTCGGCGACAAGACCATCTTTGCCGTCCTGCACGAAGACCGGGAGGAAGGGATCCGGCTTTACCGCCAGGCGGTGGCGCTGCTGGCGAATTTCCAGAAGTCTTCGTGCGAGATCAACGCGCCATTCACCGCGGACTTCTTCTTCAACGAGCTGGAGATGGCGCGGGAGTACTTTGTCGAGAAGCTGACAAACACTCCGGTTAATGATGTATGGATCACGCTCACCAAAAGGCTCTGCGAAAGTGTTGCTGCTCACCCGTACGTTAATTGCCATCGAGATTATCACGGTCAAAATGTTCACGTCATAAATGAAGAGATTTATCTGATTGATTATCAGGACCTCAGAATGGGTCCGGATACGTATGACCTGGCGTCGCTCCTCCGCGACCGCGGCGTGGCCCGCATCCTCGGCGATGACGTCGAGCTGGCGCTGCTCGACGACTACCGGCAGCGCATCGGCGCCGACGCCGCCATCCGCCACCGCTACTTCGAGACGCTGCTGCAGCGCTCGATCAAGATCCTCGGCACGTTCTCGAAGCAGCCGATCGTTCGCGCGCGGATGCACTACCTCGAATTCATCCCGGCGACGCTCGAGAGCGTCCGCCGCTGCCTGGCCGAACTGCCGGAGTACGCTCCGATCGGCGAGATGCTGCCCACTGAATTTTCGATCGAGCGCGCACGCGAGCGGGCTCGGGAATTGAAGGAGACGTAACCCGCAATGGCCAAGCACAAGATCACCCTCCTCCCCGGCGATGGCATCGGCCCCGAAGTGACGGCCGCGGTCGTTCAGATCATCGAATGCTCCGGCGTCGACGTGGAGTGGGAGAAGTACTTCGTCGGAGCCGAGGCGATCTCGCGGCAAGGCGACCCCCTGCCGCAGGAAGTGCTCGACTCCATCCTCAAGAACAAAGTCGCGCTGAAAGGCCCGGTCACCACGCCGGTCGGCACCGGCTTCCAGTCGATCAACGTCCGGCTGCGCAAGACGCTCGACCTTTACGCCAACCTGCGGCCGGTCTTCTCGATGCCGAACATCAAGACGCGCTACGAGGACATCGATCTCGTGGTGGTGCGCGAGAACACCGAGAGCCTCTACGCGGGACTCGAGCACGAGGTCGTGCCGGGCGTCGTCGAGTCGCTGAAGATCATCACTGAGAAGGCCTCCACCCGGATCGCAAAATTCGCCTTCGAGTACGCCATCAAGCACGGCCGGAAACGCGTCACGGCGGTGCACAAGGCGAACATCATGAAGCTGTCGGACGGCCTTTTCCTGCAGTGTTTCCGCAACGTCTCGAAGGACTACCCGAACATCCAGGCGGACGACCGCATCGTCGACAACCTCTGCATGCAGCTCGTCCAGAACCCGAATCAGTTCGACATCCTGCTGCTCGAGAACCTCTACGGCGACATCGTCTCCGATCTCACCGCCGGCCTGGTCGGCGGCCTCGGCGTCGTGGCCGGCGCGAATATCGGCCACAACGGTGCGGTCTTCGAGGCGGTGCACGGCAGCGCGCCCGACATCGCCGGCCAGAACAAGGCAAATCCGCTTGCCCTGCTGCAATCGGCCGTGCTGATGCTCCACCACATCGGTGAGATGGGCCCCGCCAAGCGGATCAACGACGCGATCGTGAAGGTTCTGGGCATGGGCCCGGAGGCGCGGACGAAAGACATCGGCGGCACCGGCTCAACGACCGACTTTACGTCGGCGATCTGCGAGGTGTTGCGCAAGGGAACGCGGGCGACCGATTAGACGAGCGATGAGCGCTGAGAGATGAGCGATGAACGAAGCGGTGAGGACGGCGAACCGGAGGGTTCATCGCTCATCACTCATCGTTCATCGCTCAAAGAGGGCGTTTCCCTCTTCAACTCCTCGCGCTTCTGGCATGCGCATGAAGCGTGGGAGAGGATCTGGCTCCTCGCCGGAGGCGAGGAGAAGCAGTTCCTGCAGGGGCTCATCCAGCTCGCGGCGGCGTATCACCACGTGCAGCGCGGGACGTATCGCGGCGGCGTGCGGCTCTTCGATTCGGCGCTACGCCGTCTGGCGGCGTTCGGGCCGCTGCATGACGGCATCGACCGGGCCGCTGCCGTCAAGATCGCGGCAGTGCATCGTGAGCGGATCGCGAGCGGTGCGGACGTCGCCGAGAGCGAGTATCCGAAGCTGATTTTTTCTGCACGTCCGTAGCGAGGGCGACGCTACAATGGGCGCCTCGTCACCAAGGGGCCCACACCTCATCAGCCGAGGGGTTTGCATGCAGGAAATTGATCAACGGGACAGGGAACTGCTGGGTGCTCTGCAGGGTGATCTACCGTTCGTGTCGACGCCGTTCGCGTTCGTCGGACAGCAGATCGACATGTCGGAGAAAGAGGTCATCAAGCGTGCGGAACGCATGCGCCGCGATGGCCTGATCCGGCACATCGCCTTCCAGTTCGACTCGCGCGCGCTCGGATATCGATCGTGCCTGGTCGCGGCGCGGGTCTCGCCCGATCGCATCGACGACGCGGCGAGCATCGTCAACGCCCATCCCGGCGTGACGCAGAACTACCGGCGCAACAACGACTTCAACCTCTGGTTCACGATCGCCTGCTCGCCGCTCTCGAAGATCGGCCTCGAGAAGACGATCGAGATCCTCGGTCACGCCGCCGACTGCGACATCGTCCGGCCGCTGCCGACGCTCAAGCTCTTCAAGAGCAGCTCCGCGGACGGCAGCGAGCTGTACTCGGAAGAAGCCCATGCCGAATACACCCCGCTGACGCCGGTCGAGATCGAAGCGGTCCGTCTGCTGCAGCGTGACCTGCCGCTGCAACCGCGTCCGTTCGAGGCGCTCTCGCGCACCGGGAACGTCTCGCCGGAGGATCTGCTCAGCGTGGCCAGGGCGCTGCACAAGCGGGGGCAGATCCGCAAGCTCACCGCCATTGCCACGCCGCGCAAGTCGGGCTTCGTCGCCAGCACCCTCGGCGTCTGGGTCGTGCCGAGCGAGCGCGCCGAAGAGCTGGGGACGCAGTTCGCGCAGCATCGCGCCGTGTCGCACTGCTTCCTCCGTCCGACCTACGACGACTGGCCGTACAACCTCTACACCACCGTGCATGCGCGCTCGGTCGACGAGTGCGAGTCGGTGATACACGATCTGGCCATCGATCACGGCCTGTCGCAGAGGCAGACCCTCTTCCCGACCCGCGAGTACAAGAAAGCGCGGCTGCAGTACTTTTCGCGCGACGGCGAGGAGTGGGAAGAGGCGCACGGCGCGCGCGAGGCCGTCGCGGCGTCGTAGTTGTTCGAATCCATCCCGCCGCCGAGTGTCTCGGCGCGTTTGCGCAGCGCCGCGATCCCGCCGATCGCGGCGTATCTCTTTGCGCACATCTTCTATTCGACCTACCCGTACGTTGCGGCGTGGCTGCCGCCGGCGCTCACCCGCGTCGTCGATGTCGTCACGGCGGCGGGAGCGATCGGCGGCGTGGTGCTGATCGTGCGCGTGCTGCTCGGCGAGCGGGTGCGCGGCGTGGCCATCGGCTGGCTGATCCTCGCGCTCGTCGCGGTCTGGCTCTGCGCGCAGACCTTCCTCGCGGTAGCCTTTCCGTGGTTATGACGACGTATCCGACCGTTCCGTACATCCGCGAGCGGCTCTCGCACGAAGAGAGCATCGCCGCCGCTCGCGCCTTTCTCGACACCGCGCTCCTGCGGCGCACCGTGCGCGAGTTCTCCGGAGATCCCATCCCGATAGAGGCGCTCGAGCTCGCGATCGCCGCCGCGGCGTCGGCACCTTCCGGCGCGAACATGCAGCCGTGGCAGTTCGTGATCGTCACGGATCCGGCCATCAAGCAGCAGATCCGCGCCGCCGCGGAGAAAGAGGAGTACGACAGCTACAACGGCCGGATGCCGGAGGAGTGGTTGCGCGCGCTGGCGCCGCTGCAGACCGACTGGCGGAAGGAGTTCCTCGAGATCGCGCCGGCGCTGATCGTCGTCTTCAAAGAAGAGTACGGCCTGGCCGCGGACGGCGCGAAAGTGACGCACTACTACGTCAATGAATCAGTGGGAATCGCCTGCGGCTTTCTGCTGGCGGCGCTCAACGCCGCGGGGCTGGCCACACTGACGCACACGCCGAGTCCGATGGGCTTTCTGCGGGAGATCCTGCAGCGGCCGAAGAACGAGAAGCCGTACCTGCTGATCCCGGTGGGATACCCGGCCGCGGAGTGCCGCGTACCGGATATCCAGAAGAAGGGACTCGCGAAAATAGTGAGCCACCTGTAGCGGCGCTGCACGCCACTGCGCGTTACGACGGGTTCGGGTTGTCGACCTTCTCGACGGCCGCGGCGGCGGCCTGGAAGCCGACCTTCGAATGCGTTCCGTCGCAGAACGGCTTCATGGTCGATGCGCCGCAGCGGCAGAGGGCGCGCTTGGTCTGCGGGACTTCATTGCCGTTCGCGTCGATGAGCGTGAAGTCGCCCTCGACCAGGTAGGGGCCGTTGTCGCGGATCTTGATCGTGACGCTCATCGATGCTCCTCGCTAGAAAATCGGATTCTCGGCTTTGTGATGGAAGTTCCAGTTGTACGTGTACCCGGGGAAGACCACCGGGACGGTGTAATCCACCTCGACGCTGATGTCGTTCGAGCGGCGATTGATCTTGACGTTCTCCTCGGTGATCGGCAGCTCGAGCTTCTTCGCCTGATCGAGGATGGAGGCCAGGATCTGTTTGTCGTTGTGCGAGCCGGCGGCGCGGGACTCGTCGACCACGACGTCTCTCATCTCCGCTGCTTTGACCTTGATCGGGATCATCTTCCAGCCGATGAGAAGGCCGACCAGCAGCAGGACCAGTGCAAAAAGACAGCCGAAGTTGCTTTCGCCCTTCTGAGCGTGACGGTTGCGCAGCATCGAGAGAACCTCCGCGGCGGAGATTAGCAGGTCACCGGACCCATTTGAAGATGTGGCGGGCTCGGCGCGTCCGCGCCGCCGTCTCGTGCGCCGAGATCGTCGATGCGGAGATCTGCTCGCGGCCCGTCAGTGGGGAGGTCCAGAGGATCATTCGCGCCCGTCCGACGATCGCGTCGTGCGGCACCACGCCCCACGAGCGGCTGTCGAGCGAGTCGTCGCGGTTGTCGCCGAGGACAAAGTAGGAACCGGACGGGACGATCTGCGCCGGAATCGCACCGGTCGCTGCCTGGCGCGCGACGTACGGCTCGACGAGCGTGTGCGTTCCGACGCGCACACGGCCGAGGCGGCTGTCGATGAGGTCGCCCGGCACGCCGATGACCCGCTTCACCATCAGCTCATCTGCCGCCAGCGGCGAGCGAAAGACCACCACATCGCCACGGTGCGGCTGCCCGAGAAAGTACGGCGTGACCACCACCTGATCGCCCGTCACGAGAGTCGGGGCCATCGAGGCGGAAGGAATCGCGTAAATGTGCACCGCCGCGCGCACGACCATCGCCAGCACGATCGCGATGCCGATCGGCTGGAGGAGGGTGCGGGCGAGAGACTTCGTACGCATCGGTTCGTGGAAACAGCGGTTGCCCCGCTCGTCATCCTTCATCGCCGCGCTCCTCGGGAGGACCGCAGCCAGGGGTTACCTCGTGGTCGTCGCCTGCAAGCTGTCCGCCGTCGTGTTCTTCTTCAGCGGAATCTGCGTCCCTTTGACCTGGTAGACCGGCATTTTCTGCTGCAGGCCTTTGAGGGCGAACTCGCCCAGCGATTCGATGTCGAAGCTGCCGACGATCCGGTCGAGGGTGTACTTCGAGATCACCAGCTGCCCCGGCTTCGCGACGCCGCTCTCGAGGCGCGAGGCGATGTTCACGGAGGTGCCGAGGACGGTGTAGTCGACGCGCTTCTCGGTGCCGACGTTCCCGACGACGGCCGGACCGCTGTTGATGCCGACGCGGATGCGCACGACCGGAAGGCCGCCGGCCTCGCGCTCGCGATTCCACTCCTCGATGCGGTCCATCATCATCAGGCCGGCCAGCACGGCGCGGTCGGCGTGATCTTCCTGCGGGATGGGCGCGCCGAAAAAGGCCATCACCGCGTCGCCGATGAATTTATCGAGCGTGCCGCCGTACGCGAAGATCGCGTCCACCGCGGCGCCGAAAAAGTTCGAGAGGAACTCCGCCACTTCTTCCGGCTTCTTCGTCTCCGAAACCGTCGTGAAGCCGGAGATGTCGGCGAAGAGGATCGACACGTCCGCGTGCTTGATCTCGTCCTCGTCGGCCGAGATGACCCCCTTCACGATCTCGTCGATGACGCCGGGGGAGTGATAGCGCTCCATCTTCGAGCGGATCTTGCGCTCCTGCTCGATCTTCTCCGCCAGCTGCGCCCGCTCGACGGCCACCGCCGCAAAGTTCGCCAGCGCGGTCAGGAGGTCGAGGTCCTCCTCGGTGAAGCGGCCGATGTGGATCGGCGAGTCGACCTGCACCGCGCCGATGACCCGCTGCCGGTTCCAGAGCGGCACGCACATCGCTGAGCGGATGCCGTGGATGGCGATCGACTTGCCGCCCAGGAGGCGGGCGTCTTCGAGCGCGTTCGAGGTCATCAGCGCGACCTGCTGCTCGGCCACCATCTTCAGGATCGTCCGCGAGATCGGGATGTCCGCCGCGTCGGCTCCCTCGATGAATTTCGTCAGCTTCGGCACCGGATTGCCGGCCTCGTCGAAGAGGATGATCAGCCCGCGCTCGACCGGCAGGTACTTGAAGATCATGTCCATGACCGTCTGCAGCAGCGTGTTGAGATCGTCCGTCTGGAGGAGCGCCTTCGCCACCTGCACGAGGACCTGGAAGATCTTCTCGCGCGTCACCTGCGGCGGCTGCGCGAAGCCCGGCTCCGAGAGCGGACGGACCTGCGCCGAGTCCTGCGCGAGCTCGGCCATGTCCAGGCCAAACTCGGAGTTGAAATCGGAGATGCGCCGGATGACCGTGCCCGACGGGTTGTCGAACATCGAGTCGCCGGAGAAGTCGACGGAGGGCATCGCCTTGACGTCGAGCTGCACGGAGCCGATCAGGATCTTGTCGCCGGCGATGATTGGCGACTCGCTGATCAGGTTGTTGTTGACCTTCACGCCGTTGGTCGACTTGAGGTCGATGATCCACCAGGCGTTGCCGCGCGTCTCCACGCGGGCGTGCTTGCGCGACACGGACGGGTGGTTGAGCACCAGGTCGTTTCCCTCGGTGCGCCCGATCGACATGTCCGGCTTGAGGTCAGACACCCGTGGCACGCCGAGGTCGACGTAGTGGATCTGAAGCTGTTCGTTCATGTCGAGCGGCTGATTATAGCGGGAGGCCCCGCCCCCGCCGCTCGCGTATAATCGGCTGCCGTCCAACCAACAGCCATGAGTGAATCTGCGGCGGAACACCCAGCGAACAGCCGCCTCGTCGTGCGCGCCGCGTTGCGCACCGACGTAGGTCTCGTGAGATCCGAAAACCAGGATTTCGGGACTTACACCACTCCCGACGAGGAGAAGGATGGACATCCGGGCGGCCGGCTGCTCATCGTGGCCGACGGCATGGGCGGTCATCGCGGAGGGGCAACCGCCTCGCGTCTCGCTGCCGAAACCGTCAAGTCGCAGTACCTCGGCGCCGAGACCACCGACATCCCGCGCGCCCTGCTCGAATCGCTGACCCGCGCCAATGCGCGGATCTTCTCGGAGGCGCAGGCCAATCCCGACCTGCGCGGCATGGGCACGACCACCAGCGTCCTGGCCATCCGCGGCCGTCTCGGCTGGCTCGCGCATGTCGGCGACTCCCGCATCTATCTCGTACGCGGTGAAGAGATCCGCCAGTTGACGCAGGACCATTCGCTCGTCGCCTCCATGGTGCGGGAAGGGCTGCTCACGCCGCGCGAAGCGGAGACCCATCCGCGGCGCAACGTCCTGCAGCGCTCGATGGGCGTCGCCGAGGACGTCGAGATCGACGTGGTCGGCCCGATTGAGCTGCATGAGCACGACACCTTCATCCTCTGCAGCGACGGCCTGCATGGCGTGGTGAAAGAGGATGAGCTGCGCCAGATCGCGCAGCAGTCGATCGAAGCCGCCGCCGACGAGCTGCTGCGGCGCGCGCTCGACCGCGGCGCTCCCGACAACGTGACGGTGATCGTCGCGCGCATCGAGCAGGCCGAAGGAGAAGGGGCGGAGCTCGGCGACGAGACGCTGACGGATCTTCATCACCTCGACGACACGCAGCCGCTCGAGCCGATGGATTTCGGCGAGATCGTCCCCGACGACGCCGGTGCGGCGCGGGCTTCCAGCCCCCCCTCCGATCCCCCTCCGCCCGAGATCAACGAGATCACCCAGGAACTGCCGCCACTCCAGCTGCCTGCCACGGCACCGGAGCCCCATCCCGCACCGCGCAAACCGCGCGCGCTGCTGAAGTGGTCGGTCGTCCTCGCGCTGATCCTCGGCGCGGCGGGGGCGTGGTGGTACTGGAACCAGCAGCAGCAGACCCTCGCGGCACCGACCACCACCTCTTCGCGCTAGCCTATGGCCCGGTCGCGCCCCCTACTCCTCGCGCTGCTCCTCCTGGCCGGCGCCTGCCGCGGCCAGGTCGGTCGCCTCGATGAAGTGCAGAAGATGGCGTACGGCGTCAAGCCGGCCGTCGTCCGGATCAGCGCCTTTGCCACCGCCGAGTTCCGCTACTCACCGGCCGCCATCGAAGCGCTCGGCGTCCAGCTCGACCTGAAGCCGCGCGGTCTGCCCGAAAAGGGCGGCGCGGTCGAAACAGGCGCGGGCGGCTCCGGCAGCGGCTTCATCATCCATCCGGACGGCTTCATCCTGACGAGCGGCCACGTCGTCGCGCCGACCCGTGATGAACGGGCGCTCGTGCGCGAGCTGCGCCGCAACGGCGCCATCGCCGCGCTGGTGAAGCACTTCCCGGTCGACACGCTGCGGATGCTCCATCGCAGCGACGCGCTCGACCGCTACCTCGCGCCGCTGGCCGGCAGCGGCACGATCGACGGACTGAAGATCGTCAACCAGGTCGAGCTCTCGAACGGCGAGACGCTGCCGTTCCGCATCCGACGCTACTCGCCCGCGCTCAGCGAGCGCGGGACCGACCTGGCGGTGCTGAAGATCGACCGGAAGAACCTCCCGGCCCTGGTCCTCGGCGATTCCGACTCGACGCGCGTCGGCGAGTCGATCTGGTCGATCGGCTACCCGGCGGTCGCCAGCAGCACCGACGAGATCATCGGCGGCTGGTTGTCGCGGGAAAGCGACCTCGAGCCGACCTTCAATCCCGGCACCATCACCGCCATCAAGCGCGACGTCACGAACACGCAGGTCTTCCAGTCGAACGTCGCCATCTACCGCGGCAACTCCGGCGGTCCGGCGGTCAACAAGTCGGGCGAGGTGATCGGCGTCTCGACGTGGGGCCACACCAGCGCGGAGCAGATCAAGTTCCTCGTCCCGGTCAACGTCGCGCGGCAGCTCCTCAAAGAGGCGAACGTCCCCGCCAGCGGCGACGGACCGTTCAATACCCACTACCGGAAGGCGCTCGATGCCGCGCACGAGGGGGAGTGGCTCGACGCGAGGAAGGAGCTGGTCCCGGCCGCGGCGATGTTCCCGAACTCCCCCGACCTGATCCGTTTCGACGCCGACGCCCAGCGGGCCATCGCCAGCCTGCCGCCGTGGCGGCTGCATCCGGTCGCCACCAGCGTGGCGTCGGGGCTTGCCCTCCTCGGGGCGATGATGGCAAGTTGGTTCGTGCTGCGGGCGCGGCCCCCGCGGCTCGCGGGTGACGTCCACAAAGAGGTGACGGTCGAGACCATCGTCGCGCCGACCGGCACCCTCGCGCCGCACGCGATGCTGGGGCGTTTCACGATCCTGAACGGGGCGCGGGCCGGCGAGAAGCTCGGCCTCGGCGGCTCGGGCATCCGGATCGGCCGGGAGTCGGCGATTTGTGAGATCGTATTGGAAAATCCGAAGGTTTCGCGGCTGCATGCCGAGGTCGTGGCGATCGACGGCAAGGTCCTGCTGATCGACCGGAATTCCTCGAACGGTACGTACGTCAACGACCAGAAGATCGACAAACGGTACCTCCAGGACGGCGACATCATCTATTTCGGCGGCAGAAATGCCGTCGCGGTGGCATTTCACGGGTGAGGGGACGACGTGGCTGACAAGCGGTGTGAAAACGGGCACTTCATCGACGAATCGTGGGACATCTGTCCCTACTGCCCGCAGGACAACAGCGAGCCGGAGATTCCGATCGTCCGCCCGACGCGGAACGCCGGCGACTCGGCAGGCTCGCCGGGCTCTGCTCCCGCCCGCCCCGCGCTCGTGCAGCAGGCTCCCGCGACGCCGATCGTCGTTCCGCCGCCCGTCTCCATCTCTTCCGCGTCCGCGAGGCGTGACACCGCCGCGGGGGCGCTGCTCGCCGCCGCCTCACCGGCTGCCATGGATCGCACGGTTGCCACGGCCGGTCTCAAATCTGCCGACGCGCAGCAGAAGCGTTACGTCGTCGGCTGGCTGGTCGGCCTGAACGGCTCCGCGCGCGGCGAGTCGTTCCCGATCCGCATGGGGCGCAATGTCATCGGCCGCGACCGGCGCAGCGACATCGTCATCGCCGACGATCAGGCCTCCTCGCATCACGCCGACCTCGTGTTCCGCCCCGAGGAACGGCGCTTCATCCTGATGGACCACAACTCCACGAACGGGACGTACGTCAATGAGATGGAGATCGAGCCGCGGCGCGACCTGACGCCGAACGATGTGATCCGCATCGGCTCGCACCGCTTCCTCTTCGCACCGCTCTGCCATGACGGCTTCTTCTGGGATGACGAGGGTCTGTTGCGATGATCGGGAACGTGATCGGAAACTACCGCATCGACCGGGAGATCGGCGAAGGGGGGATGAGCCACGTCTACGTCGGCAAAACGATCGCCGAGACGCCGCTCCTGCCGATCGACTTCGAGGTCGTCCTCAAGGTCATGACCGACGAGCTGGCCGGCGAGGTCACGGCCCGCAAGCGCTTCGTCAAGGAAGCGCAGATCCTTTCCAAGCTCCGCCACCGCTACATCACCCGCTTCTACGAGTTCATCAACAATGAGCGCGGCGCGGTGCTGGTGATGGAGTTCGTCGAAGGGACGCCCGTCGACCTGCTGCTCACCGAGAAAGGCGCGCTGCCGATCGCCGACGCCATCTCCGTCTGCCAGTGCCTGCTCGAAGCGCTGGTCTACGCGCACGGCAAAGGGATCGTGCACCGCGACATCAAGCCGGCCAACCTCATCCGCGAGCGCGCCGGCACCGTCAAAGTCACCGACTTCGGGATCGCCAAGATCAAAGAGGGCGGCACCGGCAGCGGCGCGACGGTCCTCACCAAGTCGGGCTTCCTGCTCGGTACGCCGCACTACATGTCGCCGGAGCAGATCCGCGAGCCGAAAGACGCCGGCGCGAAGAGCGACATCTATTCGTCGGGCGTCGTGCTGTACGAGATGCTCACGGGAGTCCTGCCGTTCAACAGCCGGTCGCTCCCCAAGCTGATCGACGCGATCTACCGCGGCGAAAAGCAGCCCCCGCGCGTGCTGCGCCCGGAGGTCGATGCCGAGCTCGAAGCGATCGTGCTCAAGTCGATGCACCCGCGGATGGACCAGCGCTTCGAGACCGCGCGCGAGTTCTACGAAGCGCTCGAGGAGTACAACGCGCGGCAGCCGATCGGACGCCCTTCCGGCTCGCATTCGGTGGCCTCGGTCACGCCGCCCGAGACGTCGCGGCCGGTAGCATCCGATGCGGGCCGGCACTGGTCGCTGGTCAACGTGAAATCGGAAGCGAACGAAAAGCACGCCATCCATGGCGACAGCGTGATGGTCGGCCGCGACCGCACCTGCTCCATCGTCCTGGCGCATCCGGCCGTATCGCGCCGCCACGCGCGGATCACCCTCAACGGCCAGACCCCGATGCTGGAGGACCTGCAGTCGGCGAACGGAACCTACGTGAACAACACGCGCGTCGAGCGCGTCATGCTCAAACCGGGAGACGTCGTCCGCTTCGGCGCCGACCCCGCCTGCAGCTACGTGTTGTCGAGCAGTTGATCGAGAGAGCCTATGAACCAGATCACATGCCTTCGCTGTAAGAGCCCCATCGACCCGCAACTGGATCAATGTCCCCAGTGCGGCGAGAAGGTGACGACGTTCCAGCGGACCTACTCGAGCCGTCTGCTCGACGGCAAATACCAGATCATCGACCGCCTCGGCGTCGGCGGGATGGGCGAGATCTTCAAGGTCCGCCACATCCACCTCAACGAGCTGCGCGTGATCAAGATCATGCGCCCGAACGTGGCCGCGGACGATCAGGGACTGCAGCGCTTCCTCCAGGAAGCCCGCACGTCGACGATGATCAAGCACAAGAACCTGGCCATGCTCTACGACTTCGCCCAGCTCGAGGACGGGTCGTACTACATGGTGTGGGAGTTCATCGACGGCACGAACATCCAGAAGTGGATCGCCACCAACGGCGCCATCCCGCCGCGCCTGACCGTGGAGATCGCGATCCAGGCGCTGCACGGCCTCGACCACCTTCACTCCATGGGCCTCATTCACCGCGACATCTCGCCCGAGAACATCATGCTGTCGCAGGACCACCACGGGAAGCTGCTGGTGAAGGTCATCGACTTCGGCATCGCCAAACAACTCGCGGAAGGCGACGGCGGCCAGGGCCTGACGCAGACCGGTATGTTCCTCGGCAAACTGAAGTACGCCTCGCCGGAGCAGGCCGGCTTCCTCAAAGACAACGAACATCTCGATCCGCGGTCGGATCTCTATTCGTTCGGCATCGTCATGTACGAGATGCTGGCGGGGCGGGCGCCGTTCATGGCCACCAACCCGCACGGCTACATCCTCAAGCACGTCACCGAAAAGCCGTCGCCGATCGCCGACCTGGTGCCGGGAACCAAGGTGCCGGCGCAGCTCGAGTCGCTGATCATGCGCTCGCTCGAGAAGAACCGTGATGCCCGTTTCGCCACCGCCTCCGACTTTGCGCAGGCGCTCGAAGCGGTGCGCAACACCATCGCTCCCGATCAAAAGTACGGCCTCGGCGAACGGATGGTGACGCTGTCGGGCGCGCAGACGCTGGCTGACCTGAAGCTGGCCACCGGCCCGACGCCGACACTGTCGTCAGGCACGTCTGGCGGCCAGGCGACCCAGCAGACGCAGCAGGGCAACTTCACGCAGGGCACCATGCCGGGCAGCACGATGCCCGGTACAGCGCAGACGCCGCGCACCGGACCGGGCGGCACCCGCTCCGCGGCCGATGAAGCGACGGTCATGGAGCGCGTCGGCGGCGCGACCTCGCCCGGAACGACGCGCCCCGGCAGCGATGACGCCACGGTGATGGAGCGGCTCGGCGGACCGGCCGGTGCCGCGCCGACCCAGCAGGAACAGAAATGGGGCGCGCCGGCGCCGAATGCCGAAGCGACGCTCATCGAGCGGCTGCAGCCCGTGCCTTCGGTCGCCGCTGCCGCGCCGAAGAAGAACACCGCCATGATCGCCGGCATCGCCGCGGCAGTGGTCATCGCCGTCCTCGCGGGCGTCTTCCTGATGATGCGCAAGCCGGCCGCGCCGCCGACCGTCGCCACCGGCACGGCCACGAACACCGCCGGTACGGAAGTGACGACCACCGGCGCGCCGAGCAACGCTCCCATCCCGGGCGGACAGGGGTTGCTGCTGCTGTCGGCGTCACCGTGGGGCGATCTCGAAAAGATCGTCGACGCGGAGGCGAAGAAAGAGATCGCGCTGACCGAGGACGCGCGTTCGACCCCGGCGCGTATCGCGCTCGATCCGGGCCGCTACACCGTCACCCTCAGCGGCCCGCGCGGCACGAAGACCATCGACGTGCAGATCGAGGCCGGCAAGCGGACCCCGCACAACATCGACATGGGCAGTGTCGACTACGACGCCCTCGCAAAGGAAATCCAGCAATGACCCGCGTACGCACCTTCGCCGTTGCCGTCCTGCTCCTCTCGTTCGCCACCGCCGCGCATGCGTCGTGGTACGACGATTACGACGCCGGCCTCGCCGCCGCGCGCGCCGGCAACTGGAACGTGGTCGTGCAGAAGATGACCGCCGCCATCAAAGGCAACGCCAGCGAGAACAACAAGGCCCGCACCTACGGCGCGATCTTCATCAACTATCACCCGTACTACTACCGCGGCGTGGCGTACCTGAACCTCGGCAAATACGAGCAGGCCGTCTCCGACTTCGAGCGCGCCACCGGTCCCGGTCCCGAGAACCTCGGCTCGATCGAGACGCTGATGGGCCGCGCCAAGAAGTCGCTCGAAGCGTCGAACGTACCGGAGCCCGATCCGGCGCCGGCCCGGCCGGTGGAAACGCGGCCGAATGTGGTGACGCCGCCGCCGGTGCCCGTGCAGACCGCGCCGAGCATCGATCCGGCCCTGCGCCAGCGCGCGCAGGCGGCCATCGCCTCGACCAAGCAGAAGCTCACGCAGGCGCAGCAGCGCCGCGCCACCGCCTCGCCGCAGTACACGAACGCGATGTCGATCTTCACCGAGGCGACGACCAGGAGTGCGACGGCCCGGAGCAACGACGATCTCAACGCGATCATCACCATGGCCGAGAACGCGGGCGATCTCGCCGACCTCGCGGCCGCGCCGAGCGTCGCCGCCACGCCGAACGTGCCGCCTCCGGTGACCTCCGCGCCGGTCATCCCCCGCTCGACCGCGGCCACCGATGCGGTGCTCGACGACTACAAGCGCCAGCTGCGCCGCGCCCTGGAGAGCTACTTCGCGGGCGATTTCGAGGATGCCACGCGCGACTTCGAGACGCTGGTCCGCAAGCTGCCGGACAACGCCTGGATCTGGGCCTTCCTCGGCGCCTCGCAGTACTCGCAGTACGCGTTCGAGGCCGACGAGAGCTATCGCAGCGCGGCGCTCCGCTCCTTCAAGAAAGCGAAATCGCTGCGCTCCTGGAAGGAAGGGCTTCCGGAAAAGTACTTCTCACGCCGGATCCGCCGCGCGTTCCGCGATACGGCAGGCTGACCGAAAGGCGTGTGGTGCGGGCGACGGGCCCACACCACACGTACCTTCCTTCCGCTACAAGGTCGAACCTTCGTCGCCGTAGATACCGCCGCTGCCCGGCTTACGATTGTCGCCGCCGCCGTTGCCGGTCTCGACGCCACCCGTGGTGGTCGTACCGGTCGTCGTCGCCGCTTCATCGCCGCCACGCGGCAGCATGTCCTTCACCGCTTCGACGACTTTGCGGATGACGCCGCGCGGGCGTGGCGCTTTGCGCGCCGCAACCGCCGCGCCGGCACCAGCCGCTGCGCCGACCGCGGCCGCTGTCGCGACACGGCGCCCGCTCGGCTTGCGCGATGTCGAACGTCCGCCGCCGGAGGAGTTTCGGCCCCCTTTGGCTGCCGCTGCGCGACTCGGTGCGGGTGAACTCTTCCCGCCTTTGCGAGCGGCGGCTTTGCTCGGACCGCCGGAGGCTTTGCCGCCTTTGCGACCGGCTGCGCTGCGCTTTGCGGAAGTCGAGGCCTTCGACGACTTGCTGCTGCTGCCGCTGCTGCCGCCGCGGCTCGATGCAGCTTTGCCGGAGGAGGAACGACCGCCGCCGCCCTTCTTTCCGCCGCCGCCACCGCTGGAGGCCTGGCCGCCTTTGCGCGCCGCGGCTTTGCTCGGACCGCCGGAGGCTTTGCCGCCCTTGCGACCCGCTGCCGAGCGCTTCGCCGACGTCGACTTGCTGGACGCGGACGACTTGCTCGCCGAGGCCTTCTTGCTGGCGCCCGACGACTTGCTCGACTTGCTGCCGCCGGACGACTTGGCAGACTTCGACGACTTCGAGGACTTGCTCGAGGAGGCCGACTTGCCGGACGAACCGGACGACGACGATTTCTTCGAGGACGACTTCGCGCCGCCCTTGGCGCCGCCGCTCTTCGAACCGCCAGAGGACGACTTACCGGAGGACTTCTTCGAACCAGAGCTCTTCTTGCTTGCAGCCATGCGTGTTCTCCTTTTCAAAAAATCTCGGTTGGGGAGCCGTACTTTTTTGATTAGAGCGCCTGCTGCGTGTGCGTCTCGGGCGAGCGAGTTGCACAAAATCAAATGTAGACGAACATGCAGCGATTGTCACGCTCAGCACTCCTTGCAAGATGGACGCTACCTTTCACCATCGCCCTCTTTCTGGTGATGCAGTGGGTCGCGTGGCAACTCTTCTTCCTCCATCGGCGCATCGGCCGCGAGCTCGATGAACAGAGCTGGCGCAAGCCGACCGTCATCGTCTCGAACGCCAACGGACGCACGCGCGAAGTCGCAAAGGTCTACGGCACCGACTGGCGCGTGACCCCGCCGGTGGTGCTCGAAAAGCTGCCGAAGCACGTCGCCGACGCCTTCCTCGCCGCCGAAGACGTCCGCTTCCGCCGCCACATCGGCATCGACCCGATCGGCATCGTCCGCGCCGCCTTCACCAACGTCCGCGCCGGCGGCATCGCGCAGGGCGGCAGCACCATCAACCAGCAGATCATCAAGCAGCGCTACCTCACCCACGAGCGCACCTGGCGCCGCAAGATCATCGAGGGCCTCAGCGCGATCGCCCTCGATGCCCGCCTCACCAAAGACGAGGTCCTCGAGCTCTATCTCAACGACGTCTACCTCGGACACCACGCCGGCCTGCCGGTCCTCGGCATCGACGAAGCGTCGCGCCTCTATTTCGACAAGCTGCCCGCGCAGCTGCGCGTCGACGAAGCGGCCATGCTCGGTGCGATGGTGCGCGCGCCGAATCGCGACAACCCGGAGAAGCGCCCCGACATCGTCCGCGCCCGCCGTGACGCGATCCTCCGGGTCATGCGCGACCGGAAGTGGATCGATGAGCCGACCTACACCGCCGCCGCCGCGCGCGAGGTCGACGTCGATCGCGGGGCGCTCCCCGAGCAGCCGTTCCCGTACTTTCTCCGCGCGCTCCGCGGCGAGGTGGCCCAGCGCGTGAGCCGCCGCGCCCTCCTGGCCGGACGCCTGACCATCACCACCACCGTCGATCCTGCCGCGCAACGTGCCGCCGAACGTGCCGCCTCGCGGGAGATCACCCGCCTCAACGCGCGCTACCGCTGGATTCGCGATCAATCGCGCAAGGATCCGCTGCAGGTCGCGATCCTCTCCGTCGATCCGCGCGACGGCGGCATCCGTGCCCTGGTCGGCGGCGCCGACCGCCGCTCGGTCTTCGACCACACCTCGTCGATGCGCCGGCAGCCCGGCTCCGCGTTCAAGACCTTCGCGTACCTGGCCGCCATCGCCTCGAAGAAGGCCACCAACTCCTCGCTGCTGCTCGACGCGCCGGTGAAGATCGAGCTCTCCGGCAAGGAGACGTGGGAGCCGCAGAACTACGACCAGCAGTTCCGCGGCCGGGTCACGCTGCGCGAATCATTCGAGCGCTCGCTCAACGTACCGACCGTGCGCCTCACCCAGCAGGTCGGCCTGCGCCGCGTCGCCGACACCGCAAAAGACTTCGGTTTCCAGGGGGAGCTCGAAAAGATCCCGGCCCTGCCGCTCGGCGTCACCGACGTCACCGTACGCGAGCTCACCGCCGCCTACACCGTCTTCCCCAACCTCGGCGAGCGCGTCGAGCCGTTCCTGCTGGTCGAGGTGAAGGACCGCCGCGGCAAGTCGCTCTTCCGTCACGAGCTGAAACGCAAGCGCGTGGCCGGCGCCGACGCCACCTACGTCATGCACACGCTGCTGCGCGGCGTCGTGCGGCGCGGCACGGCCACGCGCCTGAAGCGCTACGACCTCGGTTACGTGGCCGGCAAGACCGGCACGACCAACGACTACCGCGACGCCTGGTTCGTCGGCTACACCGCCGACATGGTCACCACTGTCTGGGTCGGCTTCGACCGCGGCGCGCCGCTGCGCCTCTCCTCGAGCGAAGCGGCCATCCCGATCTGGGGGCAGTACATGACCGCCATCCCGCACACCGCCGCCAATCCCGATCCGCCGAAAGGGGTCACCTTCCGCGACATCGACCCCGAAAGCGGCATGCTCTGGCGCGAAGGCTGTCCCGGCCCGATCCGCGAGGTCTATCTCTCCGGCACCGCCCCCACGCGTCACTGCCCGCGCGGTGTGATGGGCAGAATCGTGCGCAAGATCCTCTTCGACGAGGAGCATTTCGACGAGCCGGCCGCGATCACCTTCGATCAGTTCCGCCGCTGGGCCAACGACGTCGACCGCAACCGCCAGGAAGTGGAGGGGGTCGTCGAAAAGATGCGCCGGTGGTTCAAAAAGCCGTGAATCCGCGCGTAAATGGAAAGCAATGTTCCATTTTCAAGTAAAGAAAGTGCTTTCGAAAGCAACGGTCTTGAATACGAAAGCAAGGGTGCTCACATATTTTTACTCCCCGGTTGAATACGAAAGCACCCGCCTCACACATTTTTACTCTCCGCTTGAATACGAAAGCACCCGGCTCACATATTTTTGCTCCGCGGTTGAATACGAAAGCACGCCGCTCAGATAGTTTTGCTCCCCGCGTGCATTCGAAAGCAGCCGCGCCACATATTTTTTCACTCCGCGTGCATTCGAAAGCAGCCCGGCCGCCTTTGAATTGATCCCGTGTGACTTTGAAAGCCGGGCCATGGATATCGAAAGCTGGCCTCCGGTCGTGGAAAGCGGGCCTCCGGTCGTGGAAAGCTGGCCTCCGGCCGTGGAAAGCTGGCCTCCGGCCATGGAATGCCCGGCGGAGGCTCCGCGGCCGGTCGCGCTTGTGCTACATTACCGCCCGCTGGATTGATTTGGGGCGGCTTGCAACCAGCTAAAAAAAAGCTAAATAGGCCGAAGCGACACCAACCGGATCTCCAACCGCCCCACGGATTCGTGGGGCTTTTTCTTTATGCAGGACTTCATTCAGGCAATCGCGGACGAGCACGTCTACCTCTTCGACGGCGCGATGGGCACCATGCTGTACTCCCGCGGCGTCTTCATCAACAAATGCTATGACGAGCTGAATCTCCACAACCCGGAGATCGTGCTCGACGTTCACCGGCAGTACGTCAGGTCGGGCGCCGAGATCCTCGAGACCAACACCTACGGCGCCAACCGCGTCAAGCTGGCCGGCTTCGGCCTCGAGAACGAGCTGCGCGACATCAACCTGCGCGGCGCCGAGCTCGCCCGCAAAGCGGCCGGTGACGGCGTCTACGTCGCCGGCGCGATCGGCCCCCTCGGCATCCGCATCGAGCCATACGGACCGACCGCCCTCGCCGAAGCGTGCGACTACTTCCGCGAGCAGGTCACCGCGTTGCGCGACGCCGGGGTCGATCTCTTCATCCTCGAGACCTTCTCGAATTTGTCGGAGATGGAGCAGGCCATCAACGCCATCCGCGACGTCTGCATGCTGCCGATCATCGCCCAGATGACCATCGGCGTCGAAGGGCGCACCGTCTTCGGCGACACGCCACGCGTCATCGCCCAGCGCCTCGACCGCGCCGGCGCCGACGTGATCGGCCTCAATTGCAGCGTCGGGCCCGACGTGCTGCTCGACGCCATCGAAGAGATGGCCGACGTCACCGCGCGCAAGCTCTCCTGCCAGCCGAACGCCGGCCTGCCGCGCGACGTCAACGGCCGGCAGATGTACATGGCCTCGCCGGAGTACTTCAGCAAATACGCGAAGCGCCTCATTCACAAAGGGGTGAAGTTCCTCGGCGGCTGCTGCGGTACGACCCCCGAGCACATCAAGATGATGGCCGACGCCGTGCGGCCGCTCTCACCGCGCCGCAACCTGATCATCGTCGAGCGCAACGGCAACGGCGAAAAGCCGCAGGGCGTCGAGCCGAAGCCGCTCGAGACGCGCTCCAACTGGGGCCGCAAGATCGCCCGCGGCGAGTTCGTCACCTCCATCGAAATCACCCCGCCGAAGGGACCGAACCCCGACGCGATGATCAAGTCGGTGCACACCATCAAAGCGGCCGGCGTCGACGCGGTGAACGTCCCGGACGGCCCGCGCGCGCAGAACCGCATGGGCGCCATCGCCGTGTCGGTGCTGCTCGAACAGCGCGTCGGCATCGAGACGGTTCTTCACTACTGCTGCCGCGACCGCAACCTGCTCGGCATGCACTCCGACCTGCTCGGATGCTCCGCCCTCGGCTTGCGCAACCTCCTGCTGATCACCGGCGATCCCCCGAAGATGGGGCCGTATCCCGAGGCGACGGCGGTGTTCGACATCGACTCGATCGGCCTCACCAACATGGTCGCGCTGATGAACCACGGTCTCGACCTCGGCGGCAATCCATTCGGCGAGCCGACCACCTTCACGATCGGCGTCGGCGTCAATCCAGGTCACCTCGACCTCGATCACGAACTGCGCCGCCTCGAATGGAAAGTGAAAGCGGGCGCCGAGTACGCCATCACCCAGCCGGTCTTCGATGTCCGCCAGCTCGAGCACTTCATGGAGCGCATCGAGCATCTGAAGCTCCCGATCGTCCCCGGCATCTGGCCGCTGCTCTCGTACCGCAACGCCCAGTTCATGAACAACGAAGTCCCCGGCGTGAGCGTCCCCGACGACGTCATGGAACGGATGCGCATCGCGAGCGAAAAGAGCAAAGAGCACGGCCTGCGCGAGGGAGTTAGCATCGCCCGCGAGACGCTCGAGCGCGTCCGCGACCGCGTCGCCGGCGTGCAGGTCTCGGCGCCGCTGGGGCGGGTCGATCTCGCCCTGCAGGTGTTCGACGGCCTGGTCGAGCCGAGCCAGCCTGTTTTGCGGAGCGAAGCAACGTAATTGGGTTCCTCGGTTCCTCGGGGTTCCTCCGGTTCCTCGGGTGGCATGAACCGATTGCCGAGGAACTCCGAGGAACCCGAGGAACCGTCCCTCGCGATAGACTGCCACTACACACATGAACGTCGCCTCACTCCGCGATCTCTACGACTACAACGCCTGGTCCAACCGCCTGACCTGCGACTCGCTCGAGGCCATCTCGAACGAGCAGTTCGTCGCGCCGATGGAGGGGAGTTTCGCCTCGATCCGCGACACGCTGCTGCACATCCTCGGCGCGGAGTGGATCTGGTGGCAGCGCTGCATCGGCAACCAGCCGCGCGGCCTCCTCAGCGCCGCCGACTACCCCGACGTCGCCTCCTTCCGCGCCAAATGGGTCGAGATCGACGCCGGCTTCGCCGCGTATCTGAAGACGCTGGAAGACGCCCGGCTGATGGAGACCCTCACTTACATCAACCGCCACAATCAGCAGTGGACCTACCGCATCGGCACCATCCTGCTGAACAACGTCAACCACTCGTCGTATCACCGCGGCCAGGTGGTCACGCTGATGCGCCAGATCGGCGCCACGCCGAAAGCGACCGACTACCTGCTCTACATCGACGCCACAAAGTAAGTGAAGGGCGCCAATGCGCGAGTGGTGGCACTTACATCGTGACGAGCTTGTCGAAAACTGGCGGCGCGCACGTGCTGGGGACAACTTCTGCAAATTGCACCGTTGGAGTAGGCATGTATTACAACGTGGTGGCTGCCAAACACGCCCACGATTATGTGATTTGGGTGAAGTTCGAGGATGGCACGGAAGGTGAGGTTGACCTCGCTGCCGAACTATGGGGCCCGATCTTTGAGCCGCTAAAAAGCGTCGACTACTTTGGCAAGGTGTCGGTTGCAGAGTACGGCACCGTTGCTTGGCCGAACGGTGCCGATATCGCGCCTGAGTTTCTCTACGAACGTGTGCGCGTCCCGGCGTAGCTCGACCACACCCGGCTACATTGACGCGACAAGTAAAACGGTGTGGTGTGGGCTTCCAGCCACCCCCGTCGCCACTTCATCTACCGCCGCCGGATGACCGCCACCGACACGTCGTCCTCGACCGGAAAGTCGCCGACGAACTGCGACCATTCGCCGACGATCGAATCGATCAGCGACTGCGCTCCGCTCTCCGGATGCCAGCCGCAGATGGTCTCGACGTAAACGTCGCCGAACTCCTGATCGGCGCGGTTGCGCGATTCAGTCAGGCCGTCGGAGTGGAGCAGGAGTCGCTCGCCCGGCGCGAGCGATCCGCTGACCTCTTCCCACACCAGCCCTGCTTTCACACCAAGCGGGTAGGCGCCGCGGCCGATGCGCTCGACGACCTTGCCGTGCGTGTCGATCTTCAGCACCGGCGGATGGCCGGCCACCGTGGCCAGAAAGGAGCCGTCGGGCGACAGCAGCATGTAGACGCACGAGAAGAACGAGCGGGAGCCGCCGGTGCGGCAGAGGATGCGATTGAGTGACGCGACGATCGCGGCCGGTGAGGGATCGACGTCGAGCTGCGTGCGGTACGACGCGTGCGCGACCGCCATCACCAGGCCGGCCGCCATACCGTGTCCCGACGCGTCGCCGAAGATCACCGCCATCCGCCCGTCCGGCAGGACGTTGAAGTCGTAGATGTCGCCGCCGACGGTGTTCGCGATGCGGTTGAACGCCGCGAGGTCCCACGCCGGCGTGACCGGCATCGTCTTCGGGATGAGGGTGGCCTGCAGGTCGCGCGCGAGGGTCAGCTCGTCGCGGAACTTGATCTTGTCGATCAGCTCCATCGCCAGCAGGAGGGTCATGGCCAGGAACGTCGCCCCGATCTCGACGAAGATCACCATCGGCGGATGCTGCATCCGGGTGAAGAGCGAGAAGAGGCAGAAGAAGAAGGCGAGAAACGAGAGGATGAACAGCACCCGGCGGTGCGGCGCGAGGCGGCGGGTGAGGCCGAAGAGGATCGCGCTGTTGGTGCGGAACCAGCGCGTGATCCGTTTGGGCTCCTGCTCGATCGACGTCCGGTGGTCGGCGATCAGCATCTTCTTCGTCTCCGGCCACTCCTGGACGTAGAGATTGGTCACGTCGCTCCCGCGGAGCGAATCGAAGGTGCTGCGGCCGAGGTCCAGCCAGTCGCGGAAGCGAGCCACGTGCGAATTGTACGGAGAAGCTCACCGGAAGTTGTGCGGCGGTACACTTCTGCTCATGCGGTCCAGCATGATCCTCGGTGGGGTAGTGGCGATTTTTCTGTCTCTCCGCCCAGGTGGACCGGTGTCCGGACAGGAGTTGCCGTTCACCCACCTCACGCCCGACGGCGGTGCCGCGCCACTCCCGTCCGCCAGCGTGCAGAAGGTCATCCAGGACTCGCAGGGTTTCATCTGGCTCGGCTTCTACTCCTCCGGCGTCTCGCGCTACGACGGCCACACCATGGAGAACTACGGCGTCGCGGACGGGCTGGCCGACCTGACGGTGCGCGAGGTGCTGGAAGACGCGTCGCATCATCTCTGGGTCGGTTCCGAGGCGGGGCTGGTGGTGTCGGACCGCCCGCTGCCGAGCTATCGTCCCGGCGAGCGCGTCCGCTTCGTCGGCAAAGTGGGGGAGATCCCGCTGGCGCGGGCCCGCATCCGCCGCAACTGCCTCGTCGTCGGGCGCGACGGCTGGGTGTGGGTCGGCACGCAGAACGGGATTCTCCGCTATCGCTTCAAGGGCGGCACGCTGGAGCGCAGCCGCGTCGATCTCGCCGCGCATGAGACGCCGCCCGCGGCCCTGGCGATGCTCGCGCGGCGCGACGGCAGCGTGATGATCAGCCTCCTCGGCGGCACGCTCGTCGAGATCGGTGCGAACGGCCACCGCCTCATCGGCCGCACGCCATCGCCCACCGGCGCGTTCCTCGAAACGAAAGGAGGGGCGCTCTACGGCGGCAGCATTGACGGCTCCCTCTGGCGGCTGGACGGTGGCGCGCCGCGGATCGTCAATCACGATCTCCGCGAGCGCATCGTGGCCATGCTGGAGACGCGGCGCGGCGAACTGTGGGCGGCGAGCCTCGGCAGCGGGGTCGTGCGCTTCGACCCGCACGACGCCGCGAAAAACCTGGTGGTCACGAAGGCGCAGGGCCTCCTCCACAACACGCTCTGGACCCTGCTCGAAGACCGGGAGGGAAGTCTCTGGTTCGGACAGAACGCCGGCGTCTCGCGCCTGCGCCGCGGCTATCGCGCGTTCTCCACGTACACCGAGCGCTCCTCCCCCGCGCTTCCCGACCGCGGCACGTTCGCCGTCCTGCCGCGCGGCATCGCCGCGGGCCCATTCGAGGAGCTGCTGTGGGTCGGCACGGGCGGCGGCGTGACGGCCATCGCGAACGACGGCACCGCCGCGACGATCGACAAGCGCAACGGACTCCTCTCCAATCAGGTCTATGCCCTCGGCGCCGATGCTGCGGGACGCATGTGGATCGCCACGGCCAGCGGCATCAACTGTCTCGCGCTCGCCGGCAACGAACCGCCCGACGCGCCTGGATCGAGGCGCAGCGCGACGATGTTCCGCGGACAGCGCGCCACGATCACCGGCTATCCGCTCGATGCCACGTATGCCGCGGAGCGTTTCGCCGATGCGATGTGCTTCGCCGGCAGCTGGGGCGCGGCGTGCGTGGAAGGCGATCAGTGGAAGTTCTTCCGCGCCGGGTCGGGTCTGCCGGCCGCCGGTACAACGAGCATCGCCATGAGCGAGGAAGGGCACCTCTGGATCGGCAGCGCCGACAGCGGCGTCTATCACAGCACGATGCCGCTCGCCTCGATCCGCGCGGATGCCGGCGGCAACGTGGGGCAGCGCGTCTTCCGGCCGGCATGGACCACCACCACCGGCGCGCCGACGAACAACATCCGCTCGCTGCTGTGGCACGCAGGGGAACTGTGGCTGGCCACCGGCGACGGCGTGGCCGTCCTGGCGATGAAGCCGCCACGCGTGGCCGGCGAAGTGCTCAAAGGGAGCGCCGCCAGCGGGATGACGCCGTCGCGCGACGGCCGCACGTTGTGGGTCAGCGCGAACGCCGGCCTGACGGAGATCGACGTCCGCACGCGCCGCGTCGTCTCCCACGTCACGAAGGCGGACGGCCTGGCCGATGACGAAGCGTGGGCGTACGGCCCGCTGGCGACATCGGCGCGCGGCCTCATTCACTTCGCCACGCCGAACGGGCTGACGCTCTTCGATCCGTCTTTCCGCGAGTTGAGCGACGTGCCGCCGGTGGTCCGCCTGCGCGCGGTGCAGCTCGGCTCCGAAAACGATATCGAGCTCGAATACGCCGCGCTCACTTTCACCGACGAGGCGCGCGTCCGCTACCGCACGCGGCTGCGTGGCTTCGATCGTGAGTGGTCGCCGGAGACCAGCGACGTCAAGACGCGCTACACCAATCTGCCGGCCTTTCTCTTCGCGCGCCGCTACGTCTTCGAGGTCAAAGCGCGCAGCGCGGAGGGAGTCTGGTCGGCGCCGCTGACGTACGAGTTCTCGATGCTGCCGCCGCTCTGGCTGCGCTGGTGGGCGGCCGTCGGGTACCTGGCCCTGCTCGCGCTGGCGCTGTTCCTCTCGAACCGCTGGCGCATGAAGCAGCTGCAGACGAAGAACCGCGTCCTCGAAGACCTGGTCATGGCGCGCACCGAGGAGATCCGCGCGCAGACCCGCGAGCTCGAAACGCTCGACCGCATCGTCGAGGTGATCAACCGTGAGGTGGTGCTCGAGAACGTCCTGCGCAGCATCGTCGAGCAGACCATGAAGCTCTTCCCGCAGGCGGAGAAAGCGGCCTTCCTCAAGTTCGATCACGAAACGCGGCGCACCGAAGTGATCGCCATGGCCGGCTACTCACCCGACGTGTTCAAGGGCGTGTCGCTGTCGTTCGAAGAAGCGATGCAACGCTATTCGCAGCACGCGGAGCAGCTCGAAGAAGGGGTCTACCTGATCCGCTCCGGCAGCTTCTCGCATCTGGCCGGCGCGGAGAAGACCGCCCATCTGCCGGTGCCGAAGTCGATGCTGGCCATGGCTGTCACGCTGGGCGGGCGGATGGAGGGCTTCCTCATCCTCGACAACTTCGCGAGTGAGAACGCCTTCTCACGCGGCGACCTGCAGAAGCTGGCCCGCGTACGCGGCCACGCCGTCTCCGCCATCGCCAAAGCGCGCATCCTGCGCGAGCTGCAGATGAAGAATCAGCAGGCGGAGGAGGCCAATCGCGCGAAGAGCACCTTCCTCGCGAACATGTCGCACGAGCTGCGCACGCCGATGAACGCGATCATCGGCTTCTCCGAGATCCTCACCGAGCGTCTGGCCGACAAGCTCGAGCCACGCTACCTCGGCTTTCTCCGTTCCATCCTGCAGTCGGGGCAGCACCTCCTCAGCATCATCAACGACATCCTCGACCTGTCGAAGGTCGAGGCAGGGAAGATGGAGGTCTACCCGGAAGTCTTCCCGGTCCGCGCGGCCATCGAATCGGTCGCGCAGGTGATGAAAGGCCTGACGTCCAAGAAGTCGATCAGCATCGTCATCGACGTTGCCCCCGACGTGGACGAGCTCGAGACCGACCTCGGCAAGTTCAAGCAGGTGCTCTACAACCTCGTCTCGAACGCGGCAAAGTTCTCGCGCTCGAACAGCACCGTCACGATCCGCGCGCGGCGCAACGACACGCATCCCGACACCGTCACCGTCACCGTTACAGACAGCGGCATCGGCATCGCGCCGGAACATCTCGGCGTGATCTTCGACGAGTTCCAGCAGCTCGATTCCGCCACGTCGCGCCGCTACGGCGGCACCGGCCTGGGGCTGTCGCTCGTGAAGAAATACGTCGAGCTGCAGGGCGGGACGATGCACGTCGAGAGCACGCCGGGCGAAGGGAGCGAGTTCTCCTTCACGCTGCCGCGCCGCTTCGCCGGCACCGCCATCCCGACGCCGATCGTCAGCCCCGAGGGCATCGTCGTGCCGCCGGGCGACCGCGTGCTGGTGGTCGAGGATGAAGACGACGGCTTCGAAGCGCTCAGCGCGTACCTGCAGTCGGCCGGCTACGTGCCGATCCGCGCGCGCAGCGGCGAAGAGGCGCTCAAGCTCGCCCGTGCCACGCGCCCTTTGGCAATCACGCTCGACCTCGTGCTGCCCGGCATGGAAGGGTGGAGCGTGCTGCGCGAGCTGAAGAACGATCCGCTCACGGTCGACATCCCGGTGATCATCGTCTCGCTGCTCGACAACAGCGAGCTGGCCATGGCCGTCGGCGCGAACGATTACTTCGTGAAGCCGGTCGACTGGCCGCGCCTGATGCGGCGGCTGACGGAGATCACCGCGCAGTCGTCACGCGGCGCGCGGCTGCTGCTGATCGACGACGACGAGGCGGTGCATGCGATGGTCGAACAGGAGCTGTCGGGCCACGGCTTCGTCGTCGATGGCGCCCGCAGCGGCGCCGAAGGTCTCGCGCGCGCGGAGACGCACCGTCCCGACGTGATCATCCTCGACCTGATGATGCCGGGGATGAGCGGCTTCGAGGTCGCGCAGCGCCTCCGCCTGCGGGAGAGCACGGCGCAGATTCCGATCGTCGTCCTGACCGCGAAAGACATCACGGCCGAGGATCGGGAACAGTTGCGTCAGGCCACGAGCAGCGTGGTGATGAAAGGAAGCGCCGCGGGAACGCGCCTCATCGGCGCGATCCGTTCGCTCGGGAGGGAGTCTTCTTTGCGTTCGTCTGCTGGGACGTCTGCTGCGGCCGCGGCTCCCCGCTCTCCGGCTTCCTGATCGGCTCCACCTTCGCGACGTCACCCGCGACGTCACCTTTCGGTGCCTGCTGTACCGGCGGCAGGATCGTGATCGGCTCTTCCTTCGGCGCGCGAAGAAGGACCGCCAGAACGCCGGCACCGAGGAGCCCGATGATGATCATCAGCGCCGCCCGTCCGCCGGTGCGGTTCGTCGTGGCCGGAACCAACGGCTTGATCGCAGTCGGAGTCATGTTGGCGAGCGTGGTCGCGGGCTGCTGCTTCTGAACGGCGCGCGGCGCCGTCTGCGCCACCGCCTGCGGTGCGGTCTTCGTTGCGACCGGCGGTGCAGTCGTGGCGACGACCGGCGCCGGCACCAGCGTCGCGGCCGCGATCTGCACCGGCTCCCGTTTCGCGGTGTTCGTCACCTTCGGCGCGAGCGGCTTGGTCTCGGCTTTCTGCATGCGCGTCCGTGCGCGGCTGCGGCCCGGCGCCAGCGGAGCAATCCCGGTGGTCACGCGTGGCGTCACCGTGGTGGTCGAGCTCTCGCCCCGCGCGATCAGCACGCGCGGCGCCGTGGTGTTGCGCATGGCTTGATCGAGGAGGAACGTCCGCGTCTCGGCGGTCGGGTAGAAGACGTTGCCGTTCTGGTCGACGATCTGGTGCTCTTCGATGTAGCGGGCGAAGCCGGGATAGGCCGCGGCGATGCGGGCGTGGAGCTCGGGGCCGTAGAACGCGCCGGTGGGGCTGGACATCGACCACGACCAGAGCTCGTGCAGGGCGTCGAACTGCGCCACCCGCTCACCGCGCGCTTTAGCGAGGATGTACTGCGAGTGGAACGTGTCGTAATCGTGGTTCTGCGCCGCTTCGGTCAGCGAGGGCTCACCGACATCATTGCGCAGCGGAACGAGCGGCAGGTAGACCGCCGGCTCTTCGCGCACGATGCTGCTCACCGGCGTCACGGACAGCGAAGATGCGTCGGCAGCGATGGCGCGCACCCTCACCGCCGGCAGTGCTTCCTGCTGGCCGGTGACGTGAACGGAGAAGACGAGGGTGAGAATGAGAACGACGACGGCGGCCTGGATGCGCACGTGAGCCCTCCCGCACAAAGTGACGTGACGGCGGGAGTGTATCCCAAACAGCCGCGTGACGGCCGCGCGCTTACTGGCGCGGCCGTGCTGCGGAGGCTTCCCCGAGAAGACGGGCCGTGTCGATCAGCTCCTGAATGGTCGTCTGATCTTTGCCGCTGGCCTGGAGAAGGTAAATACGGATCGCGCTGCCGACCGGGATGACGCCATTGGCGGGGTCGGAGTAGAAGCGCTCGAGGCCCGAGACCAGCTCGAAGCCGCTCAGTTTGCCGGAGGTGGAGCTCTGGCTTTCCGTACGGTTGGCGAGCGAGGCACAGGGAGAGGTTGGGCCGGCGGTGACGTCGATCTTGTCGAGCGCCTCGCGATACCCCTGCGAGTAACCGATGGCCCAGAACAATTTCTCGGTGCTGCTGAGCTTCAGCCACTGCGCACCATTGTCCGGAGGCGTGATCTCCGGGGTAGCCGCGCGCTGCGCGAAGGCAGTCGTGGTGCAGAGCAACAGAGTGAGCCCGAGGACGAGTTTTTTCATTGACGCACCCTTCTTTAAACGAGGAGACACTGTCGGAAACCGGCGGCGATTCTAACCAAAAAGAGAGGAGCTGCGGAAGAGAAGGCTCAATCGGCCGATCCGAGGATCTTCGCACGATAGCTTTCGACGTCGGGCGTGAGCTCGATATGTGGCAGCGCCGCGAGCAGTTCCGTCTTCGCGCCGGCAGAGTCGCCGGTCTCGTAAAGCGCCACCGCGACGTAGTAGCGATACGGGCGTTCCGACGGCCGCAGCTCTCCCAGCCGGCGCAGCGCGAGCAGCGCCCCGGCAAAGTCGCGGGCCCGGTACAGCCCCTCCGCGATGCGAAGCAGCGACGGCCGATCGGGTGAAGTATCGAGGTGCTGCCGGAAGATCGTTCGCGCCGCCGGAAGGTCATTCACGTCGAGCGCGCGCTCGGCCTCGGCAAGAGACGGACGTGGTGTGGGCATCGTGCTCGGTTGTGGTGCGGGCGTCGTGCTCTGGGTTGGTGTCGTGGCGCTGCCCGGACCTGTGGCGGGCGTTCTGTTCTGAGCTGGTGTCGTCACCCTGCCCGGATCTATGGTGGGTGTCCTGTTCTGCGCTGGAGTGGGCGTCGTGCCCCCGTGTGGTGTGGGCGTCCTGCCCACCCCCGGTTCCCCAGCCACGACTTCAGTCGTAGTGGTGGTGCTCACCACCCGCGGCGGATCCACCACAATCTCCTGCACCGCGATCTCCCGCTCGACCACCGGCCGCGCGCTCGACGCACTCGCATTCGACGCCGGCGGATTCGCAACCGCCCCCGGCTCCGAACGCAACGTCGCCGCAGCCGACGGCGACACCCGCTGCACGAGCGCATCGAACTCTCTCCGCACCTCGACCGGCAGGGGCAGCGCCGCGTAGCGCGCCTGCACCCGCTGTGCGGCCTGCACGCGGCCGACGGCGCGGCGTACGTCCTCCGTGTGTCCGAGCCGGTCGGCGGCCAGGGCCAGGTAGATGTGTGCCGTCTGGTATGAATCGATCGCTTCCACCAGGCCGAAGGCGGCGATGCGCAGCTCCTCCTCCGCCGCGTCGAAACGGCCGGCATTGAAATCGGCCACGCCGCGTCGCAGCAGGTTCAGGTAAAACTCCTGCGGCGTCGCGCCGAGCATCGGAATGGCGACGAACAACACAACGAGGGGCGCGCAGGCCCGGCCGATCATCCTCATGGTTGTGTGACGTACTTCGTGCCGCCCTCTGGCAGACCCGATGCCAGAGCGAAGCTCTCTCTCGCGCGGTCACGCGCCAACGCTGCTGGGGAGTCACCTGATTTTGCCACAAGCGTGCCGCCGGAGGGCGGTAGTCGATTGCCGTCAGACATGCGTTACCATCCTGTTACGGTGAAACGACATGTGTTCGTGGTGGGCGGCGGCCTCGCGGGCCTCGCCGCATCCGTCTATCTCGCGCGAGGCGGGCGCAACGTTACGCTCTTCGAAAAGCGGAGCTTTCTCGGCGGCCGCGCGATCACCAATCTCCGCCACGGTTTCCGCTTCAACCTCGGCGCGCACGCTCTCTATCGCACCGGTCCCGCGGCCCGCGTCTACCGCGAGCTCGGCATCCCCGCCCTCGGCGGCAGAGTGAAACGCGAAGGCCTCGCGCTGCTGAACGGCTCCACGCACAAGCTGCCGATCTCCATCACCGCCCTCCTCACCACCTCGCTCCTGTCGTTCGCCGCGAAAGCCGAAATGGCCAGGCTCTGGATCCGCATCGCGCGCCTCGACACCGCGCCGCTGCGGTCGATGACCGTGCGCCAGTGGCTCGACGCGAACGTCTCCGACGCCCGCCTGCGCGAGCTCCTCGAGGCGCTGATCCGCCTGGCCAGTTACGCCGACCACGCCGACACGCAGAGCGCCGCCATCGGCCTCACGCAGCTCAAGCTCGCCTTGAAGGGCTCGATCTACCTGCACGAGGGGTGGCAGAAGCTCGTCGACTCGCTCCACTCCGCGGCCGTTGCCGCCGGCGTCAACTTCGTCAGCAGCGCCCGCATCGTCGGCGTACATCACGACGGCGAACGGGTGCAGGGCATCGAGCTCGGTGGCCTCGACATGGACGCCGATCGCATGGACACGCAGGCGCTGGCGTACCCGGAGCCGAAGCCGGACCACGTCGACGGCGCACGCATCCCCGCCGAGACGGTGCTGCTGGCGATCGATCCGGCCGGCGCGGCCGAACTGGCCGGCGGCGGCGATTTCACCAGCAGCTGGAGCGCCGCGAAGCCGGTCACCGCCGCCTGCCTCGACATCGCCCTCCGTCATCTGCCGCAACCGAAAAACACCTTCGCCCTCGGCGTCGACAAGCCGCTCTACTACGCCGTGCACTCGAGCGTCGCGCAGCTCGCGCCGAAAGGGGGCGCGCTCATTCACCTCGCCAGATATCGCAAAGAGCGCAGCGCCTCGAACGAAGAGCTGGAGAACGATCGCCGCGCCCGCAGCGCCTCCGCCCGCGACGACGAAGCGGAGCTCGAAGCGCTGCTTGACCGCCTCCAGCCCGGCTGGCGCGACGCCCTCGTCCACCGCCGCTTCCTCCCCGCCATGACCGTCTCCAACGCGCTCGTCACTCCCGACGCAAAACGTCCCGACCCGGTCACCCCGGTGCGCGGCCTCTACGTGGCGGGCGATTGGGTCGGCAATGAGGGGATCCTCTCCGACGCCGCATTGGCCAGCGCCAGCAGCGCGGCGAAAGCGATTCTCGCGACCTGAGCAGAATGCTCTCACTTCACCAACAGATGAGGGAACGACGGGGGGCCTCCGGCGGCCGGGGCCAGGGGCCCCGGACCCCCATTGGTTGGCCTAGCCTCCGCGACTCTCTGTCGCGAGATCCGAGGCTGTGTCGCGGAGGCTAGG
>DASWOB010000057.1:0-30015 GCA_036398925.1 Thermoanaerobaculia bacterium | reverse complement strand
AGGTTCGACTGGAAACGGATTTAAGGAACCATCATGAGCAACATCGACCTGCAGGCCCTGATTCCCAACAACGTGCACCTGGGGGAGAACCGCCAGCTGCAGCGGGCGCTGGAGCACTGGCAGCCCGCCTTCCTGAACTGGTGGGACGAAATGGGCCCCAGCGACTTCAAGGCGAAGGAGGTGTACCTGCGCACCGCCGTCGGCGTCGACGCCTCGGGCTGGGCGAGCTACGGCTACACCCCGATGCCCGACTACCGTTGGGGCATCTTCCTGGCCGACAAGGAAGAGGGCCGCAAGATCGGCTTCGGCGACCACATGGGCGAGGACGTCTGGCAGGACGTGCCCGGCGAATACCGCAGCACCTTCCGCCGCCTGATCGTGACGCAGGGCGACACCGAGCCGGCTTCCGTCGAGCAGCAGCGGGCCCTCGGCAAGAGCGCGCCGTCGCTGTACGACCTCCGCAACCTCTTCCAGGTGAACGTCGAGGAAGGGCGCCACCTCTGGGCGATGGTCTACCTCCTCCACGCCTACTTTGGCCGCGACGGCCGCGAGGAAGCGGAAGGGCTGCTCGAGCGTCATTCCGGCGACGCCGACAAGCCGCGCATCCTGACCACCTTCAACGAGCCGATCAACGACTGGCTCTCGTTCTACATGTTTGCGTATTTCACGGATCGCGACGGCAAGTTCCAGCTCAAGGCGCTGGCCGAGAGCGGCTTCGACCCGCTCGCCCGGACCTGCCAGTTCATGCTCACCGAGGAAGCGCATCACATGTTCGTCGGCGACACCGGCATCGGCCGCGTCGTGCGGCGCTCGGTCGAGGTGATGAACGAGCTGCGCACGGACGACCCGCACAAAGTCCGCGCCGCGGGGGCGATCGACCTGCCGACCATCCAGAAGTACATGAACTTCTGGTTCAGCTCCGCGCTCGATCTGTTCGGCTCGGAAGTCTCGTCGAACGCGGCCAGCTACTTCGCGAATGGCCTCAAGGGGCGTCCCGACGAGGCGCTCTACGAAGAGCACGCGGCCCACGGCGAATACACGCTCGACCTGCCGGACGGCAAGGGCGGGGTGCGCACCGAGCAGGTCTCGATGCGCAACGCCATGAACGAAGTGATGCGCGCCGCCTACGTTCGTGATTGCGAGAACGGTGTGAGGCGCTGGAACAAGATCATCGAAAAGGGGGGCATCGATTTCGAGCTGCGCCTGCCGAGCCCCCGCTTCCGCCGCACCGTCGGCGCGTGGGCCAACGTCCCCACCGACCCGGCCGGCAACCCGATCGCACCGGAAGCATTCGCGCGCGGCATCAACTCCTGGATCCCGACGCCGGACGACCAGGCCTTCGTCGCCTCGGTCATGCACCCGGTGTACGAGGCCGGCAAAGTGGCCAGCTGGATCGCCCCGCCGGACCGCGGCATCAACAACATGCCGGTCGATTACGAGTACGTGCGGGTTTCGTAGCGCTTTTTCGGCAGACGGCGGAGGGTTGACCTTCCGCCGTTCTGCATGCGATGGTGACGTCCTCGATCCGTAAAAACTCAAAACCGAGGACTCCCAATGACGCGATTCGTCCGCGCTTGCTCCTGGCGTGCCCTGCCCGTTCTCTTCCTGATGCTGCTGGCGAGCGCGCTCCGCGCGGAGCCGCGTGAGTACGTGATCAGCCTCTCCCCCGCCGCCTTCGACGTCGATTCGACCGTCGCCGCGCTGGCGAAGGATTACGACGCGGAGGTGCTGCAGGTGTGGAAGCACGCGCTGCGCGGCTTTCACGCGCGGATGAGCGCGGACGCGGCGCAGCGAATGGCAAGCGACGGGCGGGTGCGGGTGGTGGAGCCGAATGGGTTGGTGATGGTGTCGGGCGACGTCTGCAACGGAACCGCATGCGCGCAGCGCGGGCCGGTATTCGCCACGAAGAATCCGACGCCGAGCTGCGAGCTCGTGCCGCTGCCGGAAGGGACCTATGAGGAGCCTGCCAAGCCGCCCGTCTTCGGTGAGCACAAGCTGTGGCACCTCAACCGGATCACCCACCGCGTCCATCAGGACTCGCTCGGTACGCTCGGCGACTACACCTATCCGCTGTTTGGTCCTGCCGGTGCCGGCGTGAAGATCTACGTCATCGATCACGGCGTGGTGCGCCATCACCAGGAGTTCTGGAGCGACACGTTTGTCAATTCGCGCACCTGCGGCACCTATCCGCCGCCGGACGTCCCCACGCCGCGCGTGCTGCCCGGAACCAACACCGTACCGGTCGAGGCGGTCCCTTCGCCGGCGCACGAGAACTGCCGCAGGCTGAATCAGAGCAACATCTGGTTCTTCGGCACCTCGGGTCCGTCGCACGGAACGATGGTGGCGTCACTGGCGGCCGGCCGCACCGTCGGCGTCGCGCGCAACGCGACCATCGTCCCGGTGAAGGTGAACGGTTGCGATAACGAGATCTCGTACGATGCGCTGCTGGCGGGCTTCAACTACGTTCGCCAGACGGCGACGCCGCCGGCGGTGGTGAACATGAGCGGTTATCGCTTCGTCGCTCCGTGTCCATCGTACGCGGAACGGCCGACCGAACAGTGCCTCACCACCACACAGACCTCCACGCTGGAGGAGGCGATCAATTCCGTGGTGAACGCCGGAATCCCGGTGGTCGCGTCGGCGAACAATTTCGGCCGTGAGGCGTGCGACACCGTCCCGCCATCGCTCAGCCGCCGACGCGCCATCAACACCGCGCAACCGGGCGTGCCGCTGAAGGGGCGGGTCATCTCCGTCGGAGCGCTGCACAAGGACCAGCTCAACGGCCTCTGGGATCAGCGCACACCCACGTCGAATCGCGGCGATTGTGTCGACATCTGGGCGCCGGGCGACCGGATCGTCAGCGCCTCGACCCAGAGTCTGGACGGCTACAACTGGGGCACGCTCACCGGCACCTCCTACGCCGCCCCCATCGTCTCCGGCATCATCGCCCGCCTCATGTCGGAGGATCCGTCGCTCTATGCGCCGCCTCTCTACACGATCGCGGACCGGGTATGGGAGCGGCTCGAGAACACCGCCACGCGGCTCGGCCAGAACGCCGACATGCAGCAGGGGCCGGCGTACCTCGCGTACATCGGCAACGTCACGATCACCGACCCGCCTCGCGACGTCAGCACGACGCAGGGCACGGCGCCGGTGCTGAACGTGGAGACGCTCCCGGCGGGGCCGGGCTGTCTGCACTACCAGTGGTACCAGGGGGCGAGCGGCGACACGAGCCTGCCGATGACGCCCACCACGAAGACGCTGACGCTCTCGTCGGCGGTTCAGGGGCCTGACAAGTACTGGGTGCGCGTGACCAACAGTTGCCTCGACTCCGGCCTGCGCGCGTACGGCGACAGCATCGACGCGACGGTCCGGGTGTGGCCGTGCGGCGCGCCGACGGGAGTGCGCATCTCCAGCAACGCCACGAGCTCCACCACCTCCGGCAGCTGGGTGCGATTCACCGCCACGGCCGACGGGGCGCAGGACGTGACGTACGAATGGCGGCGCGGGACGCCGGGCGACATGAAGCCGGTTCTCGCCACCGGCAATCCGGTCGAGATTCAGGTCGGCGGTGCGGGACAGAACATCTACTGGGCACGGGCGATCCGCAACTGCGGAGGCGCGGTGCACGCGACGAACAGCTCCGGGCTGACGATCACGCTGGCGAGCGGCGGACGGCGGCGCTCCGCTCGCGTTCTCTCTGGCGGCAGCTATCTCTCGACAACCATCTACGCGATCGCGCGCGGTGGCTCCGTGACCATCGCGCCGCCCGAGGAGCACGCGGCGTTCTCCTATCAGTGGTACCGGGATGGGGCGCTGATCAGCTCCGCCGGCTCGATCTCTGAATGGCCGACCGGCACGACTACGTACTGGGTGCGCACGGTAGATCACCGGACCTCCCCAGCCATCGCCAGCGACTCCTCAGTACTGACGGTGATTGTGAACGATCCCCATGCGCCGGTCGGCGTGAGCGTATCGCCCGGCACCGTGGTGCAGACCGGGACGCTCGTGGAGCTGACGGCGTCGCTTGCCGATGGCGAATACGAATGGCGCGAAGGTCCCGACTACAACACAAGCCGCCCCGTCATCGGCACGCTTCGCACGCTCTACGCGAACGTCTCCGGCGACAGCTCGTTCTGGGTGCGCGTGAAGAGCGGCGGGAGCTATCTCTACAGCGAGATCGTGGCCATCACCACCATCTGCAGCCAGCCGTGGGTGACGATCGGCCATCAGCCGAACACCACGCTTCTCGGACGGGGCGACTCGGTGCTGCTCACCGCGTTCAGCAGTCCGCACACGGTCTATCTGTGGTATCAGGGACAGCCGGGCGCCGCCGACTCGCTGCAGATCGGCTCGAATCAGGCGCAACCAGCGGGCCCCCCCACGACCACCACCTACTGGGTGCTGGCCATTGACGGCTGCGGCAACACGGCCATGGCGGCGACGACCATCCGCGTCTGCCAGCCGAAGATCAGCGCGCAGCCCGCCGCGTCGTACGTCGTCGCATCGGGATCGACCGTGAACGTCACCGTTTCGGCGACCGCCGCGCAGGTCGGCGGAACGCTCACGTACGTCTGGGTGCGCGTGAACGCGGACGGCTCGACGACGGAGGTGCTGCGCCAGACCACCACCGCGGCGACGAGCACGCTGCCCGTGCACTCCAGCCAGATCGGCACGTACGCGGCGTTCATCTACGGCACGTGCGAGGACGGCTCGACGCCGTCGGTGCGCAGCACGAATACGGTGGTGACGCTGTGCGACCCGGCGAAGGTCATCGGCCAGCCGACGAGCTACTCGACCTACCGCGGCTACTCCGCCGGCACGTCGGTCACCGCGACGGGAACCGGCCTTTCGTATCAGTGGTACGCCGGCGAGAAAGGCAACACCACGAACCCGGTCGGTACGAACAACCGCAGCCTGGTGATCACCTCCGTCCAGTTCACGGAGAAATACTGGGTGCGCGTCAGCGGCACGTGCGGCACCGAAGACAGCAACACCGCGTGGATCAGCATGTACCCGCAGATCTACACGCACCCGCAATCGCAGGAGGTGCCGTACGGCGGCTCCGCGCAACTGAGCGTCTACGCCACCGGCGGCTACCTCAGGTTCCAGTGGTATCAGGGCGAGTCGGGAGATCGCTCGCGGCCGGTGGGCACGAACTCGCCGACCCTGCAAATTCCGGCGGTGTGGGAGCCGCTGCCGTACTGGGTGCTGGTGACGAGCGGCATCGCGGAGACGCAGAGTTACGGGGCGATGGTCACGCCGTATTGAGGACCCGAGCTTCGGTGGAGAGCTGTCATCCTGAGCGAAGCAGAACGCACGCACTTGACCCACCGATGAGGAGACGACTGGGAGGCCTCCGGCGGCCGGGCCGCGGGGCCGGACCCGCTGGTTGGCCTAGCCTCCGCGGGACAGCCTCGTATCTCGCGACAGAGTGTCGCGGAGGCTAGGCCAACCAGGTGGGGTCCGGGGCCGATGGCCCCGGCCGCCGGAGGCCCCCGGTCGTTCCCTGATCTGTGGGTGAAGTAAGAGCATCCTGCTTAGTCGCGGAACGCCGTCCAGGCCGACTGCATCCGCTCCGCCTGACCGGGCGTGAACTCGTACATGCAGGCGTCGTAGCTGTAGTCCATGAAGTTCGTGATCGGGTCGAGACCGGCCTGGGCGACGCCGATGCACGTGTCGCGGCCGACGGGGCAGCCGCTGGCGGGTGACTGCTCGGCGGGAGTGTCGGCGACGTAATCGCCGTTCTTGCCGCAGTAGCCGTCGAAGGTGTGGTACAGCGCCAGCCAGTGCCCGACTTCATGCGGCACGGTGTCGCCTTCGCTGTAGACGCCGAAGGTGCCGCCCGGCAGCGAGCGCCAGTCGACCACGACGCCATCGAGGTTGGCCGAAGAGCTGTTGAGAATCGACGGGAAGTAGGCCCAGCCGAGCCACGGGCTGGCGTCGGTGATGTAGATGTTGAGCGTCCCCGCCCCGCCGCGGCGCAGCGCCGACTTGGCCTCGAGCTCGACGTCGATGTCGCTCGCGAAAGAAGCGAACCACGATGCGTTCACGGTGCGCGTCACGCCGGCCAGCTCGAACGCGAAGCCGCTGTTCGCGCCGCCGCTGCGGCCGTTGAACGAGTCGTTGAGCACGCGCATCTGCTCGCGGATCATCGAGTCGGGCACCTGACCGTTGTCGAAGCCGTCGCCACGCGCGATCACGTGCATCCAGACAGGAACGACGGCCGACGTGCGTCCCTTGCGGCCGCGTGCGACGGCGCGCTCGACGCCGGCGATCTCACCGTCGCTCAGCTGACGCGTCCCGCAGCGCATCGGCTGCTGCGCCTCGAGAAAGGAGAGGGGGAGAAGACAAAGTACGACGACGAAAACTGCCCGCAGCTTCATATCGCCTCCGGTTGTTTTGTTACGAGTTGTTGAGTGGGCACACGATAACACCTGGATAGACTCCGGCGAATGAACATCGGAATGATTCGCTGCGCGACGGTAAGAGGTGTGAGTTAGCAGCCTGGTGTGGTGTCGGCTTCCAGCCCACTCCCTAACCGCGCAGCAACTCCGCCGTCGCCTCATCCGCCGGAAAGAACGACTCCACCGCCAGCTCCGACAGCGTCACGTCGACCGGCGTCCCGAAGATCGTGGTGGTGCTGAAGAAGCGCAGCACGCGGTCGCCGGCGGTCAGTTCGAGCGGCACCACCACTCCGGCGTAATCACGAACGGGTTGAGCCGCGCGCGTTTGCCTCGGCAGCGCGCGCAGCTCATCGTGCAACGCGATGAGCACCGCATCGCCGCTGACGTCGATTTGCCGCCGCAGACGCTCCAGCACGTGCGTGCGCCACTCCTCATAATTCACGATGCGCGGCGCGAGCCCCTTCGGATGAAGGCTGGCCCGCAACACGTTCACCGGCGGCTCCACCAGCGACGCGTCGATCCCCTCGAAGAACGGCGCGACCGCGCGATTGGCCGTGATGAGGTTCCAGTGCCGGTCGACCGCGAGCGCCGGATACGGCTCGTGCCCCGCCAGCACAATGTCGATGGCCGCGCGGGCGGCCGACATCTCCGGATCGTCGAGCTTCCGTTCGGAGTAGAGCGGCGCGAATCCGGCAGCCACGAGCAGCGCGTTGCGCTCGCGCAGCGGGATCTCCAGACGCTCCGCGAGGTGCAGCACCATCTCGCGGCTCGGCTGCGCGCGGCCGGTCTCGAGGAAGCTGAGATGCCGCGCCGAAATGTCGGCCTCCAGCGACAGCGTGAGCTGACTCAAACGCCGCCGCGTACGCCACTCGCGCAACAGATCGCCTGCATGCATGCCGGCGAAAGTAGCGCAGAGCGCAATCGAGATCCATTACCTCCGAGGTAATCGACGAACGTCGTCCGGCGACCGATGCTTCGCGGCATGACGAAACACGACAACGCCTCGTTCCTCCGCCGCACGCTCCTCCTCGACGCCGCGATCAGCGGCACCACCGGCCTGCTGATGACCTTCGACGCGCCGATGCTCTCCTCGCTGCTGCACGTTCCGGCACCGTTCCTCCGCTCCGTCGGCGTCAGTCTCCTGCCGTTCTGCGCCCTGCTCCTCTTTCTCGCCTACCGCGGAACCATCGCCCGCGCCAGCGTCTGGAGCGTCATCGCCCTCAACGTGCTGTGGGTCGCGGCGAGCGTCCTGGTCCTGCTGACCGGCGTCATCGCCCCGAACGCGCTCGGCATCGGCTTCGTGCTGTTCCAGGCCGCCGCGGTCGCGCTGTTCGCGGAGCTGCAGTACGTGGGGCTGAGGAAGGCGGTCGTGTGACACGCTCAGCCGAGGAACCGAGGAACCGCTACTTCACGTACTTCCAATTCCGCTGCTTCCCCTCGGCCATCCACTCGATGGCCTGAGCAAGCCGCTTCTGGCGCGTGGCGGGCTGCTTGGCCTCGGTGATCCAGGCGATGTATTCGTGGCGGTGGCTGGGGGGGAAGGCGTCGAAGACTTCGCGCGCTTTCTTGTTCTTCTTCAATTCGCCGGCGAGGTCGTCCGGCACTTCGGCGGGCGGTCTCGCTTCGCGCTTCGGGCGCGGCACTTTCACCTGATCGAGGTTGAGCTGCACCGCCTCGCGGATGTACTCGCGGAGGACTTTGTCCGGCGGGAGCTCTTTGACCGTCTTCACCTTCGCACCGCTCATGGAGGTGTCGCCGATCGGGTCGAGGATGCCGTGCGGGTCCTTCATCAGCCGCGCTTTCCAGAAGCCCCAGCGCACGTGCTCTTTGAAGGCGGCCATGCTGCCGACGATGCCGTTGTGGTCGAAATGCGGCGCGCCCCACTTCATCACTTCCTCGATCTCCGGATCGGCGGCGTGGAAGGCCTTGCGCAGTTTCTCGAGGATCGGCCGCGCGAACGGAGCGGCCTTTTCAATGTAGGCGTCGAACGCGGGATTCGTCTTCGGCATCCCGCGATTTTACGACGCGATGCTACGCCGCGCGTTTCGCTCTGCTGCCGAGGAAGAGAAAGGCCGCGCCGAGGAGACAGGCGACCGGACAGGCCAGCAGCGAGAAGCGCATCTGCTCCGGATCGGTCGCCACGCCGAGGACGTCGCTGATCTTGCCGATCACCGGCGAGCCGATGCCGTAGGCGACGACGTTGACGATGGAGAAGAAGATGCCGATGGCCAGGCCGCGGAGATGCGGCGCGGCGAGCTCCGCGACGTCGGCGGTGGCGGGGCCGACCCACAGGATGGCCAGCGCGTAGACGAGGATGTTCACCGCCACGACCACCGCCAGGTTGTCGACGAAGAGCAGCGCGATCCAGAGCGGCACGGAGAGGATGGCGATGGCGGAGGTGAAGGCCATCCGTCCGCCCGGCAGCGCGCGGCTGGCGCGGTCGCTGAACCAGCCGCCGAAGACCATGGCCGGAATGCCGACGAGGATCGAGATCCAGAAGGCGGCGATACCGATGGTCTGCAGACTGACGTTGTGCACGCGCACGAAGAAGGCCGGCCCCCAGATGCCGAGGTTGTTGGAGGCGAGGCCGAGGAGCGCGTAGCCGAAGCAGAGGAAGAGGAAGGCCGGCGAGGCGAGCAGCTTGCCGAAGCGCGTCGCGGCAGGAGCGGCGCCGGCGTCGGCGCGTCCGCGCGGCTGTTCGCGCAGCAGGAAGACCAGCAGCGCCAGCGCGAGGCCGGGGAAGCCGAGCAGGTAGAACGCCCAGCGCCAGCCGTAGGCGGTCCCGATCCAGCCGCCGAGGAGGTAGGCCATCCCGCCGCCGATCGGGATGCCGGTGGAGTAGATCGAGTTGACCATGGCCCGCATGCGCGGTGGGAAGTAGTCGCTGAGGAGCGAGATGGCCGCGGGGCCGAGGGTCGCCTCGCCGACGCCGACCATCACCCGGCAGAAGAAGATCGTCCAGAAGCTGTCGGCGAAGCCGGTCAGGCCGGAGAAGAGGCTCCAGACCGCCAGCCCGCCGGCAATGAGGTTCTTGCGGGAGTAGCGGTCGGCCAGCGTGCCGAAGGGGATCCCGAGCAGCGTGTAGAAGATGACGAACGAGGTCGTGCCGAGGAGCGCCAGCTGGAGATCGGTGAACTTCATCTCCTGCTTGATCGGGGTGAAGAGGATGTAGATCAGCGTCCGGTCGAGAAAGTTCAGCACGTAGACGGCGGTGAGCAGCGCCAGCGCATACCAGGAGTAGCGCGGCACGCGCGGATCGATCGACGTGGCGGCAGAGGTCGTCGTCATGCGGAGCGCAGTGTAACTTCACCCACGGATGAGGGGACGACCGGGGGCCTCCGGCGGCCGGGGCCACAGCCCCGGACCCCGTGGGTTGGCCCAGCCTCCGCGACACAGCGTCCTATCTCGCGACAGAGTGTCGCGGAGGCTAGGCCAACCAGCGGGTCCGGGCCCGCGGCCCGGCCGCCGGAGGCCCCTCGTCGTTCCCTGATCCGTGGGCAGCCGTCAACGCGTGCCGTCCAGACGATCAAGGCGCCTCTTCCCCGCTCCACTGCATCCGGTGCAGGGTCATGGTGCGTTTCGCGTCGACCGAATCGCGCGCTACGTCGCCCTTGCCTTCATCGAACGCGAACCGCCCCACCAGCCCGCGCGGCTCCGCCTTCTGCGCGGCCAGCTCCTCGGGGGTCAGGGCGCGGTCGTAGAAACGCAGCTCGTCCATCAGCCCTTTGTAGTCCTCGTACTGCGTAAAGTAGTAATCCCACGCGGTCATCACCTCGGCGCCCCAGCTCCAGCCGCCGAGCTCTTTCGGGTCATTCGGGTGCGGCACCGAGTCCCAGTACTTGCGCATGTTCACGCGCTGGGGGATGGAGGTGGAGGCGATCAGCCTGCCGTCGATCCAGAGCTCGAGCGTGGCACCCGACGGTTCGGCCCAGCGGCGGACGCAGGCGACGTGGTGCCACCGGTCGTCGAGCAGCGACGGGGCGGTCTTCGCCGGCGCGGGCTGGACGGCCCAGACCATCCCCACCGGCACGATGCGGTCGTCGTCGGCGAAGGTCCAACGCAAACGGCCGCCGCCGAACAGCTGCAGCGAGAAGGTGCCGGCCCGGCTGTCGCCGCCATTGAAGCCGTTCGGACGGGAGTGGCCGTCGAGCAGCCAGTTGCCGCCGTACCACCAGCCATGGCTGCCGTACGGCCGGCTGTCGGCTTCACTCCAGTTCGTGAGCTGGCCGATCGTGCCGCGTTCGGTCTCGCCCGGCTTGAACGACGCGTCGGGCTTGATCCAGAGCGACATCGTGAACTCCCCCGTGCCGAACGTGGGCGGCAGCACCGCCTGATCGGCGAACTCGTACTGGCGCGGGGCGTTGGCGACGAACTTCAGGGAGGCGCCGAACAGCGGGAACGCAAGAAAGAGGATCAGGCCGAGGCGCTTCATTGCTTCGTCTCCTTCAGGAAGGCCACGAGAGTGTCTACGAGCAGCGGGTTGTACTCCGCCGGCGCCTCGCCCCTCATCTGCTTCATGCTGTCGCTCTGCGTGGCTGCTTTGTTGAGGTAGTGATCGATCCCCTCGAGCACGATGTGCTTCGCGGTGCCGGGGCGCCACGAGTTGACGGCGGCCGCGAGCCACTCCACTTCCTTGGCGTCGGTGAGGAAATCCGACGCCCCGTAGAGCGCGAGGATGCGCGTGTTGGCCGCTTTCCACGCCCTGGTGGTATCGGTGTCGTAGAGCTGCTGAAAGTACTTGCCTTCCTTGCCGGCCGCGTAGGTTTTGCCGTCGGTGAAGATCTCCCGGTATTCGGGGTGGTCAGCCAGAATCTTCTGGAACGGCACTTTCTGCACGTAGAAGAGCGCGTTGAATTTCTCGGTCTGCCGCTCGGCGTCGGCGATGCTCTCGAATGGCTCGCCGCGCAGGCGCATCTGGCGGCGGAGATTTTCGATCGTGTAGACGTTCCAGGAGTTGTACGTCGTGCCGTAGACCACGATGCCGCGCAGCGGATGGCCCTGCGCGATGACCGGCGCCATGATCCCGCCCATGCTGTGGCCGAAGAGGAAGACGTTCTTCTGATCGACGAATGTTTCGTTCTTCAGCGAGGCCAGGCCGGCGCGGTAAGCGTTCACCTCGCGCTGAAAGTCGGCGCTCGCGCACGGGCCGCCCTCGCTGTCCCCGGTGCCCGGCTTGTCGACGCGCAACGTGGCGAAACCGGCCCTGGTGATGCCGGCCACCAGGTGACGATAGCCGTGATCGGGCGGCGGATTGTCGATCGACCCGCAGCCGACTCCCTGCACGATGAAGACGGTGGCGAAGGGCCCCGTTCCTTTCGGCCTGGTGACGATGGTCCGGTAGCGGAAGCCGTCCGCCGTCACCTGGCCGTAGCGCGTCTCCCAGTCGGGATTCGACTCGCGCGGCCACTCCCCCATGGTGATCGTCGCCGTCCCCGGCTTCCCTTCCCGTTTGTACGCGACGCGCACCGTCTCGCCGACCTTGTGCCTGCCGATGCGCGAGGTCACGTCGGACGAAGTGGCCACCGCCTCGCCGTCGACCGCGGTGATCACGTCGCCGATCTGCAATCCCGATTTTTCGGCAGCGCCGCCGGGGACGAAGCCGCGCACGCGCACGCTGCCTTCGACCGTTTCGACCATCAGGCCGGCCGCACCGCGGCGCGGGAGATCCGCGGCAAAGAGAGTGGTGGTGAGGAAGAGGAGAGCGATGAATTTTTTCATAGTGCGATCCGGTCGGTGATCGTGACGGCGCGGATGTTCTCCCCGCTTGCGCCGAGCGTTGGTGAAAGGTCGGTGAACCGCGCGTTACGGAGTGGGATTGGAGCAGCTCGCGCGCTGAGTTGTTGCGCCGATGGGACGGACGGTCGTCATCGTGGGGTGAGCCGGAGGGCTGTTGAGCTGTTGAGCTGTTGAGCTATTAAGCGAGAAGTGATTCAGATCAGCAAAGCGAAAATCCAAAACACTTCTCTCGCTCAACAGCTCAACAGCCCACCAACCTACCGCGTCAATCCCTCGATCTTCTCCCGGAACCTGCGGCTCGACACGATCCGCGTTCCGTCGTTCAGCAGCAGCTCGAACGTACCGTTCAGCAGCGGGCGGATCTCGCGGATGCGTTCGATGCGCACGATGGTGGAGCGGCGGATGCGGATGAACTGCTCGGCGTCGAGCCGCTGCTCGAGGTTCGTCACCGTCTCGCGCATCAGGTAGGTCTGTCCCGCCGCGAAGATGCGCACGTAGTTATCTTCGGCGTGGACGTGATCGATCTCGTCGACGTTCACGAACTGGATGCGCGAGGTCGAGCGCACCACCAGTCGTTCCGGTCTGGCGTGCACTTTGGCGAGGATGGCCCGCAGCCGCTCCTCGAGCAGATCGCCACCGGCCAGTCGTTGCCTCGCGCGGGCCAGCGCCCGCTGGAAGCGCTCCGGATCAACCGGCTTGAGCACGTAGTCGGCCGCGTTCAGGTCGAACGCCTCGATCGCGTACCTGTCGAACGCGGTCACGAAGATCACCGCCGGCATAGCCTGCGGGCCGACCGCCGAGACCACCTCCAGGCCGCTCATCTCCGGCATCTGGATGTCGAGGAAGACCAGGTCGGGATTGAGCGACTCGATCTGGTCGATGGCGTTTGCTCCACTGGACGCCTCGCCGACGATCTCCAGGTCGCTCTCCGCTTCGAGCAGCCGGCGCAGCCCGCGGCGCGCGATCGGCTCGTCGTCGACGACGAGCACCCGGATCATGCCGCCGCCACCCGGTACGGAATGGCGATCCGGATGCGCACGCCGCCACTCGTCGGTGACTCGAGCTCGAAGCGCTGTTCTCCGCCATAGAGCTGCCTGAGCCGCGCCTCGGTGTTCGACAGGCCGACGCCCCGCTTCGCGTTCGTCTTCATTCCCGGCCCGTCGTCGCGCACTTCCAGCCGCAGCTCATCGCCCTCTTTCTGCGCGTGGATCGAAACACGCGACGGACGATCGACCGCCCCGACGCCGTAGCGGATGGCGTTCTCGACCAGCGGCTGCAGGATCAGGTTCGGCACGCGTGCGGTGAGCGCGGAGGGCTCGGCGGTGACATCGACCGTCAGCCGGTCGCCGAAGCGCATCCGCTCGATATCCAGGTAGCGCTCCAGAAAGCGCAGCTCGTGATCGAGGCTCACCTCGTGCGGCGAGTCGGTGGTGAGCCCGGCGCGCAGCAGCTCGGACAGGCGCAGCAGCATCCTGTTCGCGAGCGCCGCGTCCTCGAACATCAGCACCGAGATGCTGTTGAGCGTATTGAACAGAAAGTGCGGATGGAGCTGGCGCTTGAGTACCTCCAGCCGCGCCTCGGCCAGCTCGGCGCGCAGCCGCGAGAACGTCAGCACGTGCTCGATGGCGACCACCGCCCAGTAACGGATCAGATCGAGATGGAGCTCGAAGGCGAGCAGCGCCAGGAAGTGCTGCGTGAACGTCAGCTTCGCCGGCCGGATCGCCCACGGCGCGACCGCGGCGAAGATGGCCAGGCTGGCCGTCGAGAAGAGGAAGGAGGCGATGATGTGCACCGCCGCGCTCGAGACGACGTTCGGTGAGGCGATGCGGTACCTGCGCGAGAGCCAGACGATGGCCGGGGTGAAGCAGAACCAGGTCACCGCGCAGATGAAGTAGATCGAGAAAGTCTCGCCGAACGGCTCCGCCGGCGCCTTCAGCCACGCCCTCCCCAGCGACGTGTGCGCCGCAAAAAAGAGCGCCACGAACGTCCAGCAGGCAAAAAGGATCAGAGCCGTACGAAGGCGCGCCATGCCGCCTCTGTAACGTGCGCGGGGCGATTTTGTTCTCCGGGTGGGGTGAGCGGGCGGTTCGGTGGGATAGCTGGTGAGAGATGTTGAGCTGGTGAGCCGGGAGAGGTCTTCGGTGGCCAGCGACTCAGCGATTCAGCTGCTCGGGCCTGCGTCAGCAACACACTCCTGCGGCAAATCGCTCCCGTCCCTCTCGCTGAACAGCTGAGCAGCTGAATCGCTGAGCAGCTGAATCGCTGAGCAGCTTCAAACCCGGCATGCCCTCTGCTATCATCGCCGCAACCGGTGGTAGCAACACTACTACCGAATTCAACGAGAGAGCATTGGGGGTAGAGAGATGAGGCATTTCCGGATCGCTTTAGCCACTCTAGGGATCCTTTTCATCGCCGCGCCGGCAGCTTTCGCGCAGTCGGCAACACTTTCCGCGAAGTTCAACTCCGCCTATGGCTGGGTCAAACCGGGCGAGACCTATCCGTTCTTCGTCAACTACCAGGCCGGCAGCCTCGGCGCCAGTGCGGCCACGGTCCGCGTGACGCTGCCGCCGTCGGCTGTCTACGTCTCGGCGACGCCCGCTCCCGCTTCCGGCAACGGCAGCCAGACCTCGCCGCTGACCTGGAACGTCGGCGCGCTCGCCCCGAACGCGACCGGCCGGATCATGGTTCGCGCGCGAGCGGCCTCCCTCGAGGAAGATCCGGAGATCATCTGGAAGGACCTCTCCTCCAGCGCCACTCTCAACGTGACGGTCGGCGGCATCCCGCAGGCGGCCCTCACCTCGAAGACGATGGGGCCGAAAGTCACCACCCTGGCCACCGCCCGTTACGGCGAGCGGCCGTTCCCGGTGGTCATGGTCCAGTACCAGGACATCAAGCGCTGCACCGGCCCCGGCGCGCCGTATCCGGAGTGCACCGGCAACCACACCGCGGAGGCGCTCGACGCCGCCGTCAACTCCAAGACCTCCGGCAAGAGCCTTTGGCAGCTGTACCAGGACATGTCGTTCGGACAGCTCTTCCCGATCGGCGCGGTCCGTCCGGCGCCCGGCTCGAACACCAAGCTCTTCACCCCCGGCTACAACCACAAGTGGTCGACCCTCTCCCCGAGCGGCACCTGCACCGGCGCGACCCTCTCCGCCGCTGCCGGCACGCCGCTCTACGCCAACCGCATCGAGAACGGCTGGTACGTTCTGCCCGGCACGCAGAGCTACTACGGCGGTGACAAGACCGGCCACGGCCTGATCGGCGCATTGACCGGACAGGGACTGCTCTTCGGCATCGACGACGCCTGCGGCCCCACCGGCAAGATCGTCTATGACGCCGCCTCCCTCGCCGATCCCGACCTCGACTACAACGAGTTCGACACCGACAAAGATGGCGTGGTCGACTTCTTCAACCTGATGTTCGCGGGCGACGGCGGCAACGGCAATACCTCCGTCACCGGCGTCAACAACGTCTGGCCGCACAAGTCCGACCTCCGCTACTACTTCAAGGACGGCAACGGCGAGACCGGCTACGTCTCGAACGATCAGCTCCGCAACCACGAAGGGCAGCTGATGTTCTGGGAGGACGCCAACCGCCGCACCATGACCACCTCCAACACCGGCCTGCCGGTGTACGTGCGCATCGGCCCGTACAACGTCAACCCGGAATCGGCGGTCGACGCGATGTCGGTCATCGCACACGAGTACGGCCATTCGCTCGGCCTGCCCGACTTTTACTCGATGGGCTCGCGCGGCACGATGGGCTCGTGGGAGCTGATGGGCTCCGACCACGCGCAGTTCATGACCGTCTTCGCCCGCCAGGACCTCGGATGGATCGTTCCGGTCGAAGCGGCCGACGGCGCCTACGTCCTGCAGGAGTCGAAGAAAGACACCGGCACGATCACCTGGAAGCGGCCCGATGGCACGCCTTACGTCCTGACCGGCCCCGGCATCCACAACGCCGATGCGCTGCGTGTCGGCCTTCCGGCCATCAACCTGATCGACTCCGTTCCGTCGGGCACGCGTGCCTGGCACTCCGGCGCCGGCAACGACTTCGGCTGCCCCGGTCACACCCTCGACGTCTGGCTGCCCGAGCTCGAGACCTACTCCGGCGCGGCCGCGGTCGCGCTCAAATTCAAGTCGCTCTACGAGATCGAATGGGACTGGGATTACGCCTTCGTCCTCGCCTCGATCGACGGTGGCCGCACCTGGACCTCGCTGGCGTCGAAGAAAGGCACCACCCTCAGCAACTTCAACCCGAATCAGGCCGAGTGCTACACCCGTTACCAGAACGGCATCACCGGCGTCTCCGGCGAGCCGAACGACCTCACCAACACCAACCGCCTCCTCGGGACCTACCCGGCCGCGCAGTGGATCGATGACGAGTTCGACCTGACCGCGTTCAAGGGGCAGAAGCTGCTGCTCCGCTTCAGCTACTTCACCGATCCGGCGGTCACCAAGCGCGGCTGGTTCATCGACGACATCAGCATCACCGCCGACGGCCAGCCGGTTTACCAGTCCGACTTCGAAGCGTCCGACGAAGGGACCCGCCTCTTCAGCAACGGCTTCGCGCGGGTCAGCTCCGCCGACGGCGTCGAGGCCGACCATGCCTACTACATCGAAGCGCGCGACCGCGTGAGCTGGGACAAAGACGGCAAGGGGCAGAGCGAGCGTGGCGCGCCGACCTGGGCGCCGGGCGTAGCCATCCTCTATACCGACGAAAATCACGGCTACGGCAACACCGGCGCCGATAACCAGCCGGCCCAGACCATCGTCGACTCGCAGCCCGAGCCGGGCAACGAAGCGCCGAACCTCGACGACGCCGCCTTCACCACCGCACCCGGCGACGAAAAGTTCGACGGCTGCACGCACGTCGACAACTACATCGTGGCCGGCGGCGGCGACTGGAAGCTGCCGAACGGCCTGGCGCTCACCGTCACCTCGCTGACCGGCATCTCCAGCGACGGCGTGACGAGCAACCTCGTCGCGAACATCATCGCCGACGTCAAGCCCGACTGCTCGATCGTGGTCCAGGCGCCGGTGCTCAGCTTCGGTGCCGGTCACAGCGACCCGAGCACCAACGGCAACGTCTCGCTTTCGTGGACGCGTCCCAACGGCGCCAGCGGTCCCGATCAGCTGCAGGAAGCGACCATCCTCAACACGCTCGTGAATGACGACGCCGAAGCGGGTCTCGGCAACTGGACGCTGTCCACCGAAGGCACCGGCGCGCTGAACTGGGAGCAGTCGCAGCTCAAGCGCAGCTCCGGCACGTACGCCTTCCACGGCAACGCGCTCGAGAACGCCACCAACGCCTCGTCGATCCTCACGCTCACCAACCCGGTCGCGCTGCCGGCCGCCGGCACCGCCACGCTGACGTTCAACGACTGGTACATGCTCGAAGGCGACGACAAGGTCTCGCTCGAAGTTTCCGAGGACGGGACGAACTGGACGACGGTTTACGAAGGTGCGCGCTCCGCGCTCGCGCCGGATGCCGCGCTCGCGTTCGACGCCGAATCGATGACCCCGCAGAGCGTCAGCCTCGCCGCCTACCAGGGCAAGTCGATCCGCATCCGCTTCCGGATGATCGCCGGTGCCGAGAACCGGGCCGGTTCCACTCCGCTCGGCTGGTACGTCGACGACATCCGTCTCGAAACGGCGAACTGGTACGACGTCGCGACCGTGGCCGGCACCAGCTACACCCGCACCGGCCTGACCACCGGCACGTATCACTATCGCGTGCGCACCGCCTTCAACAGCGCGCCGAGCCCCTGGAGCAACATCGTCACGACCGCCGTCGTCTACGAGCCGCCCGCGAAAAAGGCCGACCTGGTCGTGACCAGCATTCGCGCCGCGAACAACAAAGGCAACGCCGCGGGCCGCGTGACCGTCACGGCCGTCATCGCCAACAACGGCGACGCCGCCTCGACTGCATCGACGACGAAGTTCACGCTCGACGGGACCACCGTTCTGGCGAGCGTGAGCACGCCGGCGCTCGCACCGGGCGGCTCGGTCGAAGTCACGCTGCAGTGGAACACGCAGGGACTCAAGGACCAGCACTCGATCACCGTCGGAGCCGACGATGCGAATACGGTCGCGGAGTCGAACGAAAACAACAACACCCGCAGCGCGCAGTTCACGCTGAAGGGAGGAAAGGTTTGACAGACTCACCGGTGACGGACTGACCCTCTCTCACGCTCTCACCCCCACGGGACGTCACCGGTGAAAGGCGGCCTGCGCGCTCGAATCGCGCGGGCCGCCTCTTTTTTGCATAGGAGATCCGTATGAGAGCGAGACTCGCGTTCCTCCTTCTGCTGTTTCCGGCGATCGCCCTGGCCGGCCCCCGCCATCCGCGAGCACTGGCCGAGGGGTGCGTGACGACGACGCTGTCGTGCAATGCCACCGCGACCGGACAGCTCGCACCGGGCGACTGCAACGATGAAGATGGCTACTACGACGTCTTCGTCTTCCGCGGCACCGCCGGGCAGCTCGTCGAAGCGACCGTGCGTTCCCTCGACGCCACCTACCAGAACATCTACCTCGGCATCGCCCCGCCCGACAATGACGACTCGCGCGTGCCGGTCGTCGTCGGCAACAAAGTCGGCACGGTGCGCTATCGCCTGGCCACGAGCGGCAACTGGGCCGTCGTCGTCGGAGCGAGCGACTTCACCTCGTACGGCCGCTACGTGGTGGAGGTCCGCTGCCTCTCCACTCCCCCGCCGGAGCGGAAGGATTGCGTGCTGCAATCGCTGGTCTGCCGGCAGGCGCTGATCTGGGATTTCACCCCCAGCAGTTGCCAGTTCAACGACGGCTCGCCCTACGTGTGGGCCGAGATCTGGGGCAACGCCGGAGACCTGATCCGCCTGCAGGCCGACACGGTTGGCTTCCAGCCGCTGGTCGCCATCTACGATGCGAACGGCAATCTGCTCACCCAGTCGTTCAACCCTGAAATCCGCCACGCCCAGCTCGATCACTTCATGGAGCGCACCGGGCCGTACCGCCTGCTCGTGACGAACGCCGACGCCAACAACGGCTCATTCGTCCTCACCGCGAACTGCACCACCTCCGGCTGCGTCGCGCCGCTCTTCCTGCGCCAGCCGGCGGACATCAAAGTCCCCTTCGGCGGCAACGCCACCGTCACCTTCGAGGTGAACTCCCTCGGCGCCACCACCTACGAATGGACCGACGTCACCGACTTTCCCTCGGCCATCGCTTCGACCAACGCACCGAGCTACACCTTCCCGAACGTGCGCGGCCGGCGGGCGTACGTGGTGACGGCCAGGACGCCGTGCGGAACCGCGGTGAGCCGGACGTTCATCGTCGACACAGAGACGGGAAAGAGACGAGCGGCGCGCCACTAAACGCCCGGCAGCGTGTCGAATCGAGCATGAAGCCGATTCGACACCTGCTACTCCTTACCGTTCTCGTCGCAAGCTTCCCCGTGCTCGCGCAGTCGCTGCGCGTCTATCACGAGACATGGTGTCCCGCCGTCGATCCGTCATCCATGACGCGGATCAAGCGGGCCACAGCCGTCCAGGCCGGGCAGATTCCGGCCGCAGATTGTCATCCAAACGGGCCGGTGCGATACCTCGGGATGTTGCTGTACGGGCCAGGTGAACCGACGCGTACGACCTCGATCGAGTCGCATGTGCGACCTTCCTCGGACCAGAGCGACCGGCCAAAGACGGTTTCCGTCGATGGTTACATGCGTGGCGGCACGTGGGTCGATCCGTACATGCGATCAGCTCCGCGGCATTAGCGTGGTGCACGAACGATCTTGCCGCCGGGCGAGGCGCCGGCGGCGTCTCGCCCGCTCCCCGTGTGGTGTGGGCTTCCAGCCCACCCCCGTTCCCTGAAGACGAGGGGTGGCTGGAAGCCCACACCCTACGGGCTACTGCGTGACGAAAGTGGCTCGCGCGGGGCTGGTCACCCGCAGCACGGCGCTCTGCCGGAACCGGGTGCGGTACTCCTGCGCGATCGCTTCGATCGACGCGCGGGAGGCGGGGTCGCCGCGGTGCAGCACCTCGAGAATCATCACCGGCTCGCGTACGATCTGCTCCCCTTCCCGCCACTGACCGTCGGCGCGCCAGATCGTCAGGCCGTCGGGGAAGCGCGGGGTGACGACCTCCGCGACGAAGCGCGTCCACTCCTCGTCCGAGACCATCCCGCCGCCCGGAATCGAACGGCCGCAGTAGAGGCGTTCCGAAACCCAGCCATGGGCGCAGGCGACGAGGAGGACCGCGACGAGGGCTACGGCGCGTGGCATCGCTCCCAGCGTAGCACTGACCTCGTCGCGTGTGAGACGGGGGCTGTTGAGCTATTGAGCGAGGAAGTGTTTGAGGATCCTCGCTTCGCTGATTCAATCGCTCAACCTTCGTTTCAGGCGCGAACGATCTGGACTGCGGTGGCAACGCCGCCGCTCTTCCCACGCCGCGGAGCGGCGCGCGACTCCGTCGCGTATGCCAGAGCGGTGGCGTTGGTTCAACCCGGAGACATTCTTTACACCCGTGTCCGGACACATACTTTACACATCGAGACAAGCTCCGGAGCGGCGTTGGGAGAGTGAATGCCGCTCAGAGCGAGGACGATCGTGGAGCTTCGGGAAGAGGTTGTGCTGCGGGTCAGAGGTGGGCTGGGTATTTCTGAAGTAGCCCATATGTATGGGCTGAGTCGGCCGACGGTGTACGCGTGGGCGAGCCGGTACGAAGAGGGTGGGCTGGAGGCGCTCGAGGATCGCTCGCGCGCCCCGAAGACCTCGCCGAGTCGGACCGACGAAGCCATCGAGCAGATGTTGATCGCCGAGCGCAGGAAGTGGGGATTCGGCTCGAAGGCGATTCTGCAGCGTCTGCGTGAGCAGCACGCCGACATGGAGTGGCCTGCGCGCTCGACGGTCGACGGGATCTTCAAGCGCGCCGGTCTGACCCAGCCACGGCGGAAGCGCGAGCGGAAACGGATCACGCCGTTCGTTCGCCCGTACGAGGCGAAAAAGCCAGGTGAGCTGCTGACCGTCGATTTCAAGGGTCAGTTCCGCCTGCGGAACGGGAAGCTCTGCTACCCGCTGACGCTGATGGACCACGTGAGCCGATACGTGATTGCCTGCGAGGCGTTGCCGTCAACGCACCTCGAGCCGGCGTGGGCCGTGATCGAGCGGGCCTTGCGCGAGTGGGGCCTGCCGGATGCCGTGCAGAGCGACAACGGGCCTCCTTTCGGTGCGAACGGCTATGGCCGTCTGTCGACCATCAGCGTTCGGCTCATGAAGCTCGGGATTCTTCCGGTCTTCAGCCGGCCCGGTAAGCCGCAGGACAACGGTGCCCACGAACGGATGCACCGCGTTCTGAAGGAGACCGCCACGATCCCGCCCGGGCGAAGTCTTCGCGAGCAGCAGCAGAAGCTCGATCTGTTCCGCGAGACGTACAACCAGGAGCGTCCACACGAAGGCATCGGGATGAGCCGTCCTGCGCGCCTGTGGCGAGGAGCGCGTCGTCCGTTCCCCGACGCGCCGCAGGAGTTCCGCTACAAGCGCTGGTTCGAGGTGCGACAGGTCGGACACTCGGGCATGCTCAAATGGGACAAGCAGCAGATCTTCATCTCTCACGCTCTGGCCACCGAGCAGATCGGGCTCGAGCCGTTCGATGCCGATCGCTGGAACGTCTACTTCGGCCCGTTCTACCTCGGCCAGCTCGACGTGCGCGCACGCCTGCTGATCTGAGCCCGACGAGGCGTTCGTGCGGATGCCTCGGCACGTCGCGAACGCGCTTCTCGAACCCGCAACCCTCGGGTATTTGAGGGAGGGCTTGACGCTATCGCGGGGAGCCTGCCTTTGGTCTCGTGACTCGCCATTCGCGGCGGCTCCCACCCTCGTCGGAGTAGTCCCCGATGTGTAAAGTATGTGTCCGGACACGCTTGTAAGGAATGTCCCCGGGTCTACAGTTGCCACCGCAGTCCAGATGACGGGACCGTCACTCGGGGACAGGCCTTCATAGCTCAACAGCCAACAGCGGAACAGCGCAACACCCCGATAATCTCCCCCGTGCGCTACACCATCCGCCCCCGCATCCGCGTCACTCGCGATGACGGCACGATTGCCATCGGTCCCGGCAAGGCCGATCTACTCGAGGCGATCGGGCGGACCGGGTCGATCCGCCAGTCGGCGGACGAGCTGGGGATGTCGTACATGCGGGCCTGGAATCTCGTCCGGACGATGAACGCCGCGTTCCGAGGACCGCTCGTCGAGACCGAGCGTGGCGGGCCGGCGCAGGGGGCCAGCCTGACCGGGCGCGGGGTGGAAGTTCTGCGGCTTTACCGGCGGATGGAGAGCAAGGCCGCCCGGGCGATCGAGGCCGAGTGGGATGAGCTGCGGAAACTGTAGCGTGTATATTCGCGGTCGATGAACCCGAAACCCGCAGTTCTGATGATTGCGAGTGGTGTCTGCTGGCTGGTCGGCGCTCTGGCGTTCGCGCCGCTGCTTTCGGACGTTTATGCCGCGGAGGGTGCGGCGCGGCAGGCTGCCATCGCCCGGCATCTCGCGCCGTGGATCGCGCAGAACCTTCTCTTCTTCGCCGGGGTCGTCGCGGCGGCGTTCGGCCTCTCGCGGCTGGTCACCTGCGTCGGCGGCCGAGGCCATCGCATCGCCAAATCGGGGCGGGTGATCCTCTGGCTCGCCGTCACCGCCTGGACCATCCTCTTCTACGCCCTCATCGCCACGCCGCTCGGCGTGCCGTACGCGGGGCGCATCGTGACGCGAACGTTCTGGATGTGGGCCGCGTTCACCACGCTGGCCGCCTTCGTGATGATCGGCCTCTCGCTCATCGCCAGCCGCGCCGCCATCTTCGCCGGCGCGTGGATGGCCGTCGCCTCCGCGCTCCTCTTCTGCGCGGTGATCGCCATGCGCACCACCCTCCCGCCGGCGATCTTCTTTCAGGTGCTGCTGGTCGCGGGGGTGGCGCTGATCGTCCGCAAACCGGTCCTCTGCGTCTGAAAGGTGTGGTGTGGGCTTCGGCCCACCTCTCGAAGCCACTGCTTTCAGAACCCCGATATACTCCGGGATGTATATCGCATGAAAGCCGCCGTCCTCACCCTCCTGCTCCTCACCCCCACCCTTCACGCGCAGACCGTCGAAGAGCGTCTGGCGAAGCTCGAAGCCGAAGTACGCGAGCTGCGTGAGGAGAATCGCGACCTGCGCGCGCGACTCGGCGTCAAAAGTGAAATCAAGCCGGTGGTCGCGGTGCAGCCGGTCGGCAGGGAGACGAAGCTCGCCGTCGGCGGCCTCATTCAGGCGCAGGCCGAGGCGGGAGGCCGCGTCGACGCCCGCTTCTCCGACGACAACGATCGCCTCTTCCTCCGCCGCGCGCGCCTCAACGCACAGGGCGCCTTTGCGGAGCACTTCGACTTCAAGGTGGAGCTCGACCTGGCCGGCTCACTCAGTGCGGCGAGCGGCCTTCGCGGGCAGGCCACCGATGCACACCTGACGTGGAACCGGCACCCCTCGGCAAAAGTACGCATCGGTCAATTCAAGGCGCCGTTCGGCTATGAGACGCTCTTCTCCGACTCGGTCCTGGCCACGCCGGAGCGCACCCTCGGCAGCGATCGCCTGGCGCTCGGCCGGCAGATCGGCGTGCAGCTCTTCGGCGATTTCCCACAGAGGCGCGTGGCGTACGCCGTCGGCGCGTTCAACGGTACCGGCACGAACACGAGCCTCAATGACGACGAAGGCTTCGTGGCCGCGGCCCGCCTCTCCGGCACGATTCTCGATCGCGAGCCGCTGCGCTGGAGCGCCGGCGTGAACGGCTTCCGCGGCGACGATCGCAATGCCGCGGTCGCGCCGGAGCTCGGCTTCGCGAACAACGTCTTCCGCGGTGAGCGCGACGCGTTCGGCGTCGACACGCAGTTCGTGGCGGGGCCGTTCGAGCTGTGGCTCGAGCGCCTGCAGTCGCGCTTCGATCCGGAAGCGGGCAACGCGCGCGAGGCGACCTCGCACATGGTCTTCGGCATCTGGTCGGTCACCGGTCGCATCCAGGCCGTCGCCCGCTGGGACGAGCTCGAAGCGAACGGCAACGAGCTGACCACCTGGACCGTCGGCACGAACTACCTCATCAAAGGGAACGACCTCAAGCTGCAGCTGCACTGGCTGAAGAGCGACGACGACAGCCGCGTCATCGCGCGCATGCAGACGATCTTCTGATGCTCCGCCTCCTCCTCGTGCTTTTCCTGCAGCTGCCGCTCAGTGTCTTGGCGGGGGCAGCGGAGGTCAGCGTCTTCGCGGCGGCGAGCCTCAGTGACGCATTGCAGGAGATCGCCACCGCCTACGAAACGAGGAGCGGCGACCGCATCGCCCTCAACCTCGGCGCATCGAACGTCCTCGCGCGGCAGATCGAGCAGGGCGCGCCTGCCGAGCTCTTTCTCTCCGCCGACGAGGCGAAGATGGATGCGCTCGCGAAGCAGAACCTCATCGACCAGGCGACGCGCGTGAGCATCCTCTCGAACACCCTCGTGGTGATCGTGCCCGCCCGAGGTGGACAGCCGCTGACGCACCCGCGACAATTGACCGAGCCGCGCTTCGCACGCATCGCCCTCGCCGAGCCTTCGAGCGTCCCCGCCGGCATCTACGCGCGCACCTGCCTGCAGAAATACGGCGTCTGGACGCGCATCGCCGCCAAAGTCATCCCCACCGCCAACGTCCGCTCCGCGCTCGCCGCGGTCGCAACCGGCAACGTCGACGCGGCCATCGTCTACAGCACCGACGCGCGCGCGGAGAAGCGGGTGCGCATCGCGTACGAAGTGCCGCGCGCCGATGGGCCGCGGATCTCGTATCCGTTCGCCGCCTTGCGCGGCGCGAGCCGCAATGCGAGGAAGTTCCTCGCGCACCTGCAATCGGCCGAGGCACGAGCGGTCTTCGCCAGGCACGGCTTCGTCGAGTGGACCGTTGCGCGATGAACGACGTTCTCGCGCTGACGCTGCGCACGGCCGCACTGGCAACGCTTCTCATCCTGCCGCCCGGGCTGGCCGTGGCGTGGCTGCTCGCACGCAAACGGTGGCCCGGTAAGGCGCTGGTGGAGACACTGGTCGCGCTGCCGCTGGTGATGCCACCGGTCGCAACGGGGCTGATCCTGCTCGAGCTCTTCGGCCGCCGAGGACCATTCGGCGCGTGGCTGCACGCGATCGGCTTCGAGGTCGTCTTCACCTGGCGCGCGGTGGTGCTGGCAATGGCGGTGATGTCGTTTCCGCTGCTCGTCCGCGCCGCGCGCGTCGCTTTCGAGGAAGTGAATCCGCGCTACGAGGAGATCGCGCGCACCCTCGGCGCCGGCGACGCGCGCGTCTTCGTGACGATCACGCTGCCGCTGGCCGTGCGCGGCATCGTCAGCGGGATGCTGCTCGCGTTCGCGCGGGCCGTCGGTGAGTTCGGGGCGACCATCCTCGTCGCCGGCAACATCCCCGGACGCACCTCCACGCTCTCGCTGCAGATCTACCATCTCGTGCAGCTCGGCCGCGACGACGAAGCGTTCCGCCTGCTGCTGTACGCCGTGGCCATCGCCTTCACCGCGGTGTTCATCGCCGAGGTCTTCCTGCGGAGGCGGACAGCATGATCGAGCTGCGGGACGTCGCGCTCACGCTGCCGCAGTTCCGGCTGGAGGTCACGCTGGCGATGAACGCGCGCACCACCGCGATCTACGGCCCGAGCGGCGCCGGCAAGACTTCCATCCTCGAAGTGATCGCCGGGCTGCGCGTGCCGGAGCGCGGCGCGGTTCTGCTGAACGGTCGCGACGTCACCACGCTCCCCTCGCGCGAGCGCCGGGTCGGCTATGTGCCGCAGGACGACGCGCTGTTCCCGCACCTCTCCGTGCGCAGCAACATCACCTACGGCGGCGCACTGCAGACCGGCGTCGTCGACGTGCTGGAGCTCGGCGCGCTGCTCGATCGCGGGGTGAGCAAGCTGTCGGGTGGCGAGAAGAAACGGGTCGCGCTCGCGCGGGCGCTGCTCAGTGAGCCCGAGGTGCTGCTGCTCGATGAGCCGCTGGCAGGCGTCGACGTCGAGCTGCGGGCGCGCGTGCTCGAATACCTCGTGCGGGTGCGCGACAACTTCCGGGTGCCGATGCTGCTCGTCACGCATCAGCGCGAAGAGGTGGACGCGCTGGCGGAGGAAGTCGTGCTGCTCGAGCGGGGAAGAGTCAGCGGCTGGCAGGAGAGGCTCCCGCCAGCCGCCGGAAGACGCTAGTAGAGGGCGCGCATGGCCGCGAGGTCGTCCGCCTCGAGGGTGCGGTTGCCGATGTTGCAGGCGCTGACCGAGGGATACATCGTGGCGCCGGCGACGTTCGAGTGGCCGATGCCGATCACGTGGCCCACTTCGTGGACCATGATGCCGTCCATGTCGTACTCGCCGCTGCAGCCGTCGTTCTCGCGGGAGGACGTGAAGCTGTAACGCGTGTTCGTGTAGACGTCGGCGTCATAGATCGTGTTGCCGGTGTAGTAGCCGGTCAGGGTCGCGGCCAGGCACGAGCCGGTGCAGATCTTTCCGTTGGTATTCAGCATGATCGTGGCCGGCGCCTTGCCGCGCGTGGCCTGCTGGCTGCTCGTGCCCGAGCTGACCACCGACCAGGCGCGCACGGCGCCGACAGTGGCGGTCACACCACCGTCGCCGTCATTGATGGTCGAGTTGCCGCCGGTATAGACGTCGATGCGGATCGGAACCGAGGCCCAGGTGCGCGTCGGGGAGAGAAGCACGTAGGCCGAGGCGTCGAACGAGACCGCCAGCAGCACCACTGCGATTGCGAGAGTGAGGATGGTTTTCTTCAAATGATCGCTCCTCAATACAGATCGTCACGCGCCGCGAAGTCATCGGACGCGAGCGTGCGGTTGGCGTAGTTGCAGGCGCTGACGGAGGGATACATCGTCGCGCCCGAAACGTTGGAGTGGCCGATGCCGATCACGTGACCGACCTCGTGCGCCATGACGCCGTCGATGTCGTACTCACCGCTGCAGCCGTCGGTCTCGCGCGACGAGGTGAAGGCGTGGGCGGTGTTCGTATAGACGTCGGCGTCGTAGATCCGGTCGTCGCCGGTCTGCGAGACGTAGTAGCCGGTGAGGGTCGCCGCGAGGCAGCCGGACGTGCAGATGCTCCCGTTGGTGTTCAGCATGATCGTGGCCGGCGCGCTGCCGCGGACGGCCGCGCTGGTGGTCGTGCTGGAGCTGATCATGCCCCACACGCGGATGGCGCCGACGGTGGCGGTGACGCCGCGGTCGCCGTCATTGATGGTGGAGTTGCCGGTGGTGTAGACCCGCACGGCGACCGGCGTCGAGGCCCAGCGGCGGCGCGGCGAGAGCAGCACGTACGCCATGACCGGGTCGGCCGACGCGATCATGAAGAAGGTGGCGAATGCGAGAGCGATGGTGGTCTTGCGATTCATGAGATTCCCCCTTCGGCGTTACTGCCGCGGACGATCGAAGTTGCGGCCCGAGCGCGCGTCGTCGACCATCGTCGCGAACTCGCGCATCGACAGCTCTTCGCTGACCTGGCGCGCACCGAGCTCGGTGCGATGCAGGCGCGCGTCGCCCTGCTTGACCGGGTCTTCGTGGAGGACTTCGATGCCGCCCTTGTTGCGGACGAGGTACTTGCCCTGGTTGAAGCCGTGAATGCGGAACTCCGAACCGTCTTCCCAGCGCGAGAGCATCAGCACGACGTTCTCGTTGTCGCGCAGCATCGGGAAGCCGATCGCTTCCTGCGTGTAACCTTCGACCGTCCCGCCGACTTCGCGGACGATCAGCGTGTCCGGACCGGTGGTCTCGCCGAAATAGCGATGCACGCGGACGGTCGCGTAGGTGTAGATCACCTCGCGGGCGTCATCCCACGCCGACCAGGTCGAGACGATCTCGCCGCGAACGACATACTGCGACTCGCGGGCAAGGTCGTCGAACGAAGCCTTGATGAACTGCGAAGCGGAGAGCGGAAGAGCGAGGGCGGAAACGAGCAGGACCACCAGGGCGAGAGTTCTACGATTCATCTTTCCTCCTCAAATTGTGACGGCGGGAAGTCGTTATGGAACCGTCCATCTCAAAGGCTGGGCCGTACGAGGCGAGCACCGGCGCAACTCGACCTAAGCTACTGATTCGCCGAGTGCTTGCGAGCGCTGACGCGCTGAACCACGACGCCGCGCAAGTGGTCAGGAAGTATGCCGCGTGCTGAGGGATTGACCCGGCCGTGGGTCAAATGCGAGCCGAATTAAACGGGGAGACCAACAGATCAGGGAACGACGAGGGGCCTCCGGCGGCCGGGCCGCGGGCCCGGACCCGCTGGCTGGCCTAGCCTCAATGGCCTTAACTTAGGTTAGGGCGATCACCGGCGCGGCGGTGAAGGAGTAGGTCGACCGAGCGTGGCGTGTGGTCAGAGGAAAGCTGCCAAACTTTCGCTTGACCGCTCGCGGGTAGTGTCGGTTTGGGCGCTTGCGGACTCGTCGCTCACCGATCTCACGCAAGATCTGTTCATGGCAGCGCGTCTTGGCCCGAGGGGGAAAAAACGACCATTTCGGGCAGACGCTGAATGATCACGTGGAGAGCGTGAGAGAAGGACAGGTCCGCTGGCTCGATGTGTTCCTGCTTGGCGGATTCAGACATGAGCCGGCGCACGCCGAAGTGAGCGAGCAGAAGGCCGTAAACATCCTGCTGGACCAGTTCCGGGAGCTTGCTGCGGAGCAGCAGACGGCGATCGCGCTGATGAACCTTAAGCTCCCCGAAGGCCGTCTCGATCGTCCACCGGGAAGCGTAGAGCCGGGCCAGTTCGAGCGCGGGAGCGCGCTTGGGGTCGAGAATCGTGGTGATCAGGCGATAAGGCTCTGATTTGCCTTTGAGCGTGACCGTGAAGGAGATCACCCGAACGATCTGCGGCTTGCCGTGTTTGTGGTGGCCACGATTGAGGTAGACGTGGCTCAAGTACGATCCGTCCGAAAGGCGCTCGACCTCCGGAAGCGTCAGGGTTCTCTGGACGCGCCACAGCAGATCGGCACCGCGGGCTGCTGCAGCCAGCCACAGCTCGAAGCCAAAAAAGCCGCGATCAGCCATGCACAGCATGCCCGGTTCGAGACGGTGCAAGAGTCTGCGCGCCAACACCGACTCGGAGACACGGTACGCATCGAAAGCAGCCGCGAACAGTACGCGCGTGCCGTTCTCGAGCAACGCGGCCAGCCGAAGCTGCGGCCAGGCGCTGGTGCCTCGCGACGACGGCGCACGTCCGAACCGCGCCTCATTCTCTGCCGTGTCGAGCATCTGCAGAGTCGTCGCGTCGAGAGTTACCACACGCCATGCTCGGTACCACGCGCTTTTGACCGCACACGTGGCGATGGGGGTCACATACTCATCGAACAGGCGTCGTAATGGCTCGACCCCGAGTCGCTGCCGGGCCTTAGTGATGGCTGCTTCGCTCGCCAACTCGCTGATCCATGGTTGCCTGGCTCGGTAGCGATCGAGCAGACGTCGCAGAACCTCGCGTGCCCCGACACTTGCCAATAATCCGAGTGCGATGACGTAGTACGTCATGAGATCCGCCGGCAGCTTCCGCCTCCGCTGACTGGCCCGCTTCGTCTCCGCCAGAATCCGCTCGACGTCGCGCAGCGGAAACGCCGCCGACATCGCGCCGAGGTCAAGCACCGGCACTGCGCTCACGTTTTCCCGCCCCACCCGCCACCTCCAGGATTCAACGTGACGGCATTTTCGCGTAGTTCACCTTAATTCTGCTTTGTCACATTTCCGGCGGGTCCTCGGGAAAGACTTCTCCTCGCCGTTTGAAGCGTCTTCGGAGAAGATCGATTAGATCCTCTGGGTTGCGGTCACGTCGCGGAAGATAGTGCACGAGCATCATCTGCACGTCGGCGGCTGTGAGCACCGGTTCG